>NZ_JABJWC010000025.1 GCF_013155395.1 Komagataeibacter melomenusus
GCACGGGAAAGTCGGTCGCCGCCAGGTCTTCCAGTCTCCCCATCACTAACGCGGGGTGGAGCAGCCCGGTAGCTCGTCAGGCTCATAACCTGAAGGCCGCAGGTTCAAATCCTGCCCCCGCAACCAAGCCTAATACACTGAATATGATACAAAAACCCGCTTCACTCAGGCGGGGTTTTTGCGTTTGTCAGCGCATAAAAGGCGAGATGTGCCTAAAATACCGCCTGTTTGAAACAGCTCTCAGGGCATGCTGATAGAAAAATCCAGTTCATATGATGACTGATCTGCCGCGCGGTGTTGCTGGGTGACATGGATGGCAGGATCCTGCGGCAGCAGGCAGTTCACAAGCCAGACCGTGTCAGGGCCATCACCCTGGTTATGGTAGGCCAGATGGTTGTTGCCCTGCCGGAAATGCGCCCGCATCGTCAGTGCAAGATCAATAACGCCGGTGCCCATCTGCATTTCGGCCAGAGATGGAAACGCCATGGCCTGCACGTGCAGGTGACCGGACTGCCCATTAAGGGAAAGCGACAGCGTCTGCATGATGTGCGTCACATAGGATTTCTGCTCGCTGGCCGACAGGCTGCCATCGCCGTTGCGGTCAATCTGGTGGATAAGGCCGGATGCAACGTCAACGCCGGGCGTAAGGCGCAGATGCAGGGCAATCTGGTCGCGCGCGAGGCTGAATGTGGTGGCCTGCAGATATTCATCCAGCCGGTGCGCCTGCGCTGCAGCGGGCAGGGCCAGCAGGGCGATGGCCGTGAAAAGTGCCTGTCCGGCCCTGCTCATGGATGGGTAAACCGGCTGCCATACCGATTGGTCGGGTCGCGGTAGACTGTGTGGACATGCAGCGTCGGATCACCGCCCACCCCCTGTGGCGAGAACTCGATCAGCAGTCGCGGCCCCTGAATGCGGTAATAGGAAGACCCGTTGCGGTCGGGTTCATGGGTGGTCGGGCCACTCCAGGCAAACCATGTCTGGTCCAGCCCGGCACTGATTTCTGCCAGGCGCGGGGCGGCATAGGTCTCGTTGATGATCCCGGCCCATTCGGCGATGATGTCCATCAACGCCTGCTTTTGCCTGGCCGTCAGCGCATCGCCCCTGATGCCTTCGGGCACGAGGGTTTCCCCGTCATGGCCCGGCCCCTGCACCAGATCCTCCACCTTGTAGGGCAGGATGGCCTGCTTGCGCTGCGTTTCATCAAGCAGATCAAGCAGGGCGAAGGCCTTGTCGCTTTCACCTGCCAGCACGCGTACCATCTGCCCATCGCGCTGGTACAGCGCTGGTTGCGCGCCGGTCAGGGTGGGGGTCATGACGCCATGCGGGCCGTCAATGACGAGATTGAGACCCAGATGATGACCACCAAATTGCACCATCCAGGGTTTCGTGGCCGAGGGCGCGCCAAAAATTGCAATGGTATAGACCGCCTCACCCGAGGCAAATGGCGTATCACTATCGGCAAGGGCCTGGTCGGCACCCATGATGTCGCGCACCTTCTGGTAGCCTTTCGCACTCAGCAGGGTCTGGAGGAGGTGCAGGGCGGCGGTGCGCTGTTCCGTTGTCAGGTGGCCCATCTGCACGCCGGGCCGCGGCACGTCGCTGACGGGAAAGTTGGACCATACCGACCCACCATAGCGCTCGCCCACAAAGCCGCCCGGCGGCCCCATGCCCGGCCCGCTTTTCATTGGCGTGGCGGCCTGGGCATCGGTTACGGGCAGGGCGGGCTGGTCTGGCGCGCTGCGGCGGAAGCGGGCCAGCGTGGCTGATTTCTGCGCCACGAAAGGAAACTGCACCGCCTTGAGCGCCTGTGGATCAAAGCACCCGAGGAAAGAGCGGGCAGCCTCCACGGCTGCATCCGTCTGGCTGGCGGGTGTGGCATTTTCCGTAGCAGGAAGGGCGGAAGGCGATGGCGCACCATGTGCAAGGGCAGGCAATGCGGCCCAGAACAGGCCGCCTGCTATCCATAATCCGGTCTTCATCCTGTCCCCTGCTCTCCCTTGAAAGGCCGCCTGAAAAAACCATCAAAAGCTTCGAAAGAACGCCGCTTTCTTGAAGAAAAGCGGCACCCGAAAACTTTTATCCGCATGATTAAAGTGCCTGCCGCCGGGCGCAACGGCAAGGGGGCGGGCATGAAAACCGCCTGCCCCGTCCCTTCCGCAAATCGAAGTCATTACCTGCGGCAAATGGGGGTTGCCCGCCACGTGGGTCTGAGGATCATGTGGCGCATGAACACTGTCGCTCCCGCACAGGCGGCGGGTGGGCCGGTTATCCATGCCGCGCCGCCACGGCCTTCGTATATTCCGCCTTTTGGCCTGCGCACGGTCATTGGCTGCCTGGGCATGCTGCTGGCCGTGCATGTGGCGGGGTTCAACGAGCATGTGACCGAGATCGGCCTGTCCGATATCCGCGGTGCGATGCATATCGGCCACGATGAGGGCACGTGGGTCATCGCCATCTACGAGGCTTTCAACATCGCCGCCATGGCCTTTACGCCGTGGTTCTACATGACGTTCTCGATCTACCGCTTTTCCATTTTCATGACGGCCGCACTCGCCCTGTTTTCCATCCCCGCGCCGTTCATGCCCGATGTCACATCGCTGTGCATCCTGCGGGCCTTCCAGGGGCTGGCGGGGGGCTGCCTGCCGCCAGTGCTCATGACCGTCATGCTCAAATACCTGCCCCCCCAGATCCGCGTGTTCGGCATCGGGGGATATGCCATGAGCGCCACATTCGGCCCCAATCTCGGCCTGCCGCTCGAGGCGTTCTGGTTCGAGCATGTCGGCTGGCACTGGCTGTACTGGGAGATCATTCCCACCGCCGCCCTGGCCATCGCCATGATGGCCTATGGCCTGCCGCGCGACCCGATGCATTTCGAGCGCTTCGAGAAATTCAACTGGCTTGGTATCCTTGTGGGGCTGCCCGCCATCTGCTCGCTGGTCATCGTGCTGTATCAGGGCGACCGGCTGGACTGGTTCCGCTCGCCTGTCATTACCGACCTTGCTTTCTGGGGCGGGGCGGCATTCATCGTGTTCGTCATCAACGAGGCCTATCACCCCAGCCCGTATTTCAGGATTCAGTACTGGCGCTCGCGCAACATCCAGGCCTCGCTTTTGTCACTGGTGGGCATTCTGGCCATCTGCTCCATCATGGGCAACATTCCCGCCACCTATCTTGAGGCCGTGCGCGGCTACCGGCCCATCCAGGCGGCCCCGGTCTCGCTGGTGGTGGCCCTGCCGCAACTCATCATGCTGCCGCTGATCGCGGCCATCTGCAACAGGCGCCGGGTGGACTGCCGCTTCGTGCTGGCAGGCGGCATGCTGTGCCTTGCCGGTGCCGCGTGGCTGGGCACGTGGCTCACGGTGGACTGGGTGCGCGACAATTTCTACCTGATCCAGATCCTGCAGGTCTTTGGTCAGCCCATGACCGTCATCCCTACGCTCATGCTGGCCACCATGGCCATGGGGCCGGCCGATGGCCCGTTCATCTCGGGCATGGTCAACATGCTCAAGGGGCTGGCCAATGCCGTGGCCTTCGCCCTGTTCGGCGCGCTGACCCGGCGGCGCGAGCAGTACCACTCCACCATGCTGCTCGACCATCACGGCACGCACCAGCTGGCCCTGCAGGGCATGGGTGATCCCATTGGCGGCCAGCTTGCCGCCACCTCGCCCGACAGCGCGCATGTGGCCCGTAACACGCTTCAGGTCTTCCACACCTATGTGCATGAGCAGGCGCTCGTGCTGGCGCTGAACGATATCTACTACATCCTGATCTGGGTCTGCCTGGGCTACGCGGTCATGAATCTCGTCCTGCCGCGCCGCGTCTATCCGCCGCAGGCCCCTTCACCCGATACTCCTGCCCGTTAATCCGGAATACTGATCATGATTTACAAGAAACCGCTGCTTTACGCAGGCTGCGCCGCAGCCGTGCTGGCCCTTGTGGCATGGGGGAGCGCGCGCCTGGTCAATGGCGATGGCATCAACCAGTACACCAACGATGCCTACGTGACGGCGGACTTCCCCACGGTGGCGCCCAAGGTTTCGGGCCGTATCGACCGGGTGATCGCGCAGGATAACGAGCAGGTGCATGCGGGCGAGGAACTCGCCCATATCGAGGATGACGACTACCGCGCCGCCCTTGAGGTGGCACGCGGCAACAGGCAGGCGGCACAGGGTGATGTTGCCAACCTTGAAGCGGAAATCGCGCGTCAGGATTCGGTCATTGCGCAGGCGCGCGCCGCCGTGCTGGCCGATCAGGCGGATCTGATGTTCGCCCGCCAGAACGCCACGCGCTACCGCAACCTGTCATCTGGCGGGGCGGGCACGATCGAGCAGAAGCAGCATTCCGAGGCGCAGGAAAAGGAAGCCGAGGCCGCCATCGCCCGCGACCAGGCCGGGGTGGATGCCGCCATGCGGCAGGTGGCCGTGCTGCAGGGCCAGCTTGAACGCGCGCGCGGCGTGCTGGTGCGCACGCAGGGCGATGAGAAGCAGGCCGAACTCAACCTGTCCTACTGCACCATTCCGGCCCCCATGGATGGCGTGGTGGGCGAGCGTGGCGTGCGCGTGGGTAACTACGTGCATCCGGGCACGGGTATCCTGGCCGTGGTGCCGGTGCATGCGGCCTACGTGCTGGCCAATTTTCAGGAAACGCAGTTGACGAAGGTGCAGACCGGCCAGCGCGCGACCATCTGGGTCGATACCTTCCCCGGCCATCCGCTCAAGGCGCATGTTGACTCGCTGGCCCCTGCCACCGGTGTTGCGTTCGCGCCCATCCAGCCCGATAACGCCACCGGCAACTTCACCAAGGTGGTGCAGCGCATTCCGGTCAAGCTGACCTTTGATCCCGGCCAGCCATTGGCCGACAGGGTGCGCGTTGGCATGTCGGTTGAAGCCAGTATCGATACGTCTTCCGCCCCCGAAGGCCCGCATGCCAATGATGCCCGTTATGTCTGGCAGTAAGGCCATGAAGCGCTTCTTGCTCGTGGGGCTTTCGGCACTGGCGGTGGCAGGCTGCACGGTTGGCCCCAACTACCACAAGCCGCAGGTCAAGGCGCCCGCGCAGTGGCGCACGACCCAGCCACCGGCGGAAAGTCAGATCACCATGGCCACGACCGACCCGCACTGGTGGACCCTGTTCAACGACCCCATCCTGACCCGGCTGGAAAACGAGGTGGCCAGCGCCAATCTCGACCTCAAGGCCGCCAGCCTGCGGCTGATGCAGAGTGTGGCCGAGCGGCGCATTGCCAGCGCCGCCCAACTGCCGCATGCGGAGGCCAATGCCTCCTACGGGCGCGAGCGGGCCTCCACCAATGGCGTGCTGGGGCTGCTGGGCACGATGGAGCGCGAGGGCACGGGCTCGGTCGCCTCGGGCACGCAGGGCTTTGGCCCCACGGCGCTGCCCGGCAGCGTGGGCAACCCGTCCTTCAACCTGCCGCAATATGGCATGAACGCCTCGTGGGAGGTGGATCTGTGGGGGCATGTGCGCCGGCAGGTGGAAGCCGCGACGGCCGCCATGCACGCCACCGAGGAAATGCGGCGTGATACGCTGGTCTCGCTCATGGCCGAGACCGCGCAGGACTATATCGACCTGCGCGCCACACAGGTGCAGCTTGGCATTCTTGAGCACAACATCGCGGTGGCTGAAAACAGCGTGCGGCTGACCACCCTGCGCTTTGAGCAAGGTGCTGCGACCCGGCTTGATGTGGCGGAGGCCACCGGCCAGCTTCACACCTTCACCTCCCGCCTTGCGCCGCTCAAGGCGCAGGTCACGCACCGGCTCAATGCGCTGAGCTTTCTCGTAGCGCGTGAACCCGGCGCGCTTGATGCCGAACTCGGGCCGCCAGGCATCATTCCCGTCGTGCCGCCCACCATTCCCGTGGGGCTGCCCTCCCAGCTTGCCGAGCGCAGGCCCGACATCCGCATGGCTGCCGACCGCCTGCATGCGGCAACGGCCAGCATCGGGGTGGCGATTGCCGATTTCTTCCCCCGCGTCACCCTTTCGGGCAGCCTGGACGTGCAGGCATTGCAGTTCAGCGGGCTGGGGTCATGGGCCTCGCGCCAGTATGGCTTTGGCCCTACGGCAACGCTGCCCATCTTCGAGGGGGGGCGCCTGACCGGGCAACTCCACCTGCGCCGCGCCCAGCAGAAGGAGGCGGCCACCATGTTCCAGCGCACGGTGCTCAAGGCATGGCAGGAGATTGATGATGCCATGGCCGACTTCACCGCCGCCCAGCGCCGCCGCGATGAACTGACTGAAGCCGTGCATGAGAACGAGATTGCGGTGGAAACCGCCAGGGCGCAATACGTGCAGGGGTCGTCCGACTTTCTCAACGTACTGACATTGCAGAACGCGCTCCTGTCCTCCCAGAGTGCTGAGGCGGATGCCACCGCCCATGTGGCGCTGTCGGTCACCAATCTCTATCGCGCGGTTGGCGGCGGGTGGGAGAGCCTCTACCCTGAAAAACAGAAGAAGACCCGCAAGCATGCCTAATTGATCAAGAACAAGAAAAGTTTTTGGGTGTCGCCTTTTTTCAAAAAGGTGACGTCTTCCGAAGCTTTTTGAAAAAAGCTTCACCAAAAACTTTATCATTTCAGGGTATTATTGGCCCTGCCTTTTCAAACAGTCTTTTAAGGGGCGCCCATGATCACGATCCGGCACGCAGCCAGCCTTGGCACGGCCCATGATGGCGGGCAGGACCTGCGCTGCCACTTTGCCTTTGCCGACTATGCCGACCCGGCCCATGGCCATGAGGGCCGCCTGCGCGCGGTCAATACAGGCACGCTGCCTGCGGGCGGAACCTACCGCATTGGCCCCGAAGCGGCGGTGGATATCGTGACATGGGTGGTCAAGGGCGCGCTGGCCACGGATATGGAGGGCTTCGCACCCGATGCGCTCGGCGCAGGCGGGCTGCATCTGGCCAGCACCGGCAGCGGTTGCGCGCAACTGGCCTGGCGGGCAGGCGGGCAGGGGGCCGGTTTCATCCAGTTCTGGTTCCTTTCCGATACGCAGGGCACCACGCCCGCGCAGGAGATGCGCCCGGCCCTGCCGGAATTGGAGGATGGGGGCTTTCGTATCCTTGCCTCCGGCTTTCCCGAAGATGACCCCGAGGAGGCACAACGCGTCAGCGATGGCGCACCCGTTACCCTCAGTGCCCGCGCCCGCCTGCTGCATGCGGCCATTCCGGCAGGGGAGGGGGCGGCTTACGGCACGGCGCCGGGGCGGGTGCTTTACCTGCTTGTGGTGTCGGGTGCGGCGCGGATCGATACGGTGGCGCTGCATGCAGGCGATGCGGCGGCAATCAGTGGGCAGACCGACATCACGGTCATGGCCGATGAAGCGGCCGTGGTGCTGCTGGCTGATGTCGCGGTTTAGGGTGCCGTGAACTTTTCATGACCTGATCCCCTTCGCGCATGCTTGACAGACGCAGGCAAAAGGCGTCTGGCTTGTCATGGTTCAGGCCCGACGCATGCGTCGTGTCTCGTAGGCGTTAACGTGAAACAACGCACAGAAACTGACAGCAGACATGCTGGCGGGCTGTGCGTGTGTGTATCCACCCTCACCGGTCTGCTGGCATGTTGAGGATAGATCCATATGACGCCCCTCCCCTCCTTTGCCCATTCTGATGATGCGCCGGTGATCGAGCGCGTGCGGCACGAACTGCGCCACCGTCGCCTGCGGGTTGTAACCGTTGCGCGCCTGAGCCCGCATATGATCCGGGTTACGCTGGCTGGCCCGGAACTGGCCGGGTTCACCACTCCCGCGCCTGATGACCATATCAAGATCTTCCTGCCCGGCCACGCGGGGGAACTGACGCGACGCGACTACACGCCCCGGCATCATGATGCGGCGGCAGGCACGCTGGTGCTGGATTTCGTCAACCATGAAGGCGGCCCCGCCGCCGCGTGGGCGCGGGCGGCAAAACCCGGTGATGTGCTGGAGATTGGCGGCCCGCGCGGCTCGCGCCTCATCCGGGGCAAGATCGACCACTGGCTCCTGATTGGCGATGAAACGGCGCTGCCCGCCATTGGCCGACGCGTGGAGTCCCTGCCTGCCGAGGCGCTGGTCACCACCATCATTGCCGTGCCCGGCCCGGAAGATGAGCAGGTCTTTACGTCATGCGCCGCCCATGCCGCCCATTGGGTGCACCGCCCGCTGGCTGCGGCGGACCAGGCGCACGGCCTGCTGGCGGTATTGCGGCAGATCCCCCTTGTCAGGCGGAGTTTCGTCTGGGTCGGGGCCGAGGCAGGCGTGGCGCGTGCCGTGCGGCAGTGCCTGATTGCGGAAAAGAAGGTGCCTGCCGCGTGGATCAGGGCTGCGGGCTACTGGGTGAAGGGCCAGGCGGACGGGGCCATCAGCGATGTGGGCGCGGCAGAATAAAAACATATCTCGATATATCTTGACATGCGATATATCGGGAATTATATCGGACTCATGAAACACGCAAACAGACACGCAGGCGGTCGTCACCGCCATGTTTTCTCCCCCGAAGGGCTGGCGCAGGGCGCAGGCCGTCATCCGGGGCGCGGCGAAGGCCGTGAGGGCCGTGAGGGCCGCGAAGGTCGGGGCCATCATGGTCGCGGCGGCCACGGTGGCGGCCATCGGGGTGGCCCGCGCAACCGGTTGTTCGATTATGGCGAGATGCGCCTGCTGGTGCTTAGCCTGATCGCTGAAAAGCCGACCTATGGTTATGAACTGATCAAGACCATCGAGGAAAAATTCGGGGGCAGCTACACGCCCAGCCCCGGCGTGATCTACCCCACCCTCACCTGGCTCGATGAAGCGGGCTATATCCGCCCCGGCGCGGAAGAAAGCCGCAAGAACTACCACATCACCCCCGAAGGCGCGGCATTCGTGGCCGCAAACCACGCGGGGCTGGAGGCGATCCTGGCCCGCGCGGCAACAGCCGGGCCGCAGGGGCGTGGCGGGGGCCGCAATGTGCCGGTGCCTGTCATGCGGGCGATGGAAAACCTCAAGACCGCCCTGCGCCTGCGGCTGCGCAATGGGGGCCTTGACCCGCAGGCCGAGGAGAAGATCGCGTCCCTGCTTGATGAAACCGCCCGCGCGCTGGGCGAGGCCTGAGGCGCGCCCTTTCGCGCCATGAAGGAGGACAGTCATGGATGACAGGATTCAGCCGGTTCTTGACCTCTATCATGAGCGCATGCGTGCCGAGCGCAGCGCGCCGCGGGTGGAAGCACCCGGCGGGCGCGATGGCGGCCACGACCAGCGCATGCGCGCCATCGGGCCGGAGACGGGGCAGTTCCTGAACATCCTGGCCCGCAGCCTCGAGCGCCCGACCATTCTCGAACTCGGCACGTCGTTCGGCTATTCCGCCCTGTGGCTGGCCGAGGCCGCGCGGGCGCGGGGTGGTCGGCTGATTACGATGGAACGTCACGGCTATAAATCCGCCCATGCCCGCGAAATGGCCGAACAGGCCGGGCTTGCCGCCTGCATCGACTTTCGCGTAGGCGATGCGGTGGCGATGACGGCTGCATTGGACCACAAGGTCGATTTCGTGTTCGTTGATTTATGGAAAGACCTGTACGTGCCGTGTCTTGAGGCCTTTTATCCCCGCCTCAACCCCGGCGCGATCATCGTGGCCGATAACATGATCCGGCCGGGCACGGAGGACGTAAGGCGCTACGGGCGCGCCATCCGCGCCCTGTCCGGCATGGCCAGCGTTCTGCTGCCGGTGGGCACGGGCATTGAGGTCAGCCGGTTTGAAGGCGCAATCTCCGCATAAGGCGCAGATAATAAAAGTTTTCGGGTGCCGCCTTTTTGCAAAAAGGCGGCATTTTTTATTGGCGTATCCTGAAACGAGGCGGCCCCGAAAACGGCCATGTGAGTTCATGCCAGCAACAGGTTGCGGCATGACATGATGACTGTAAATGCGGAATAATATTTACAACATTTAAAGTATTCATAAAGCGGCATTTACATAATCCGTATGGCTCTCTTTTTGATTTTCTTTAGGTCACGAAGGCGTCAATACCAATTTCGTGTGTTGATGCCGGAGGGGAATCAATCTTACAAACCATTTCATGTTCCGCCTTGATGAAATAAAAAGGCGTGCCTTTTCCGGTGTATTATATGAATTTTACAAGGCAGGATGGCTTTGTGTATTTTTTCTATCCTGTTTTTTTCATCATTCATCGCTGGCACAACAGCCTCTGGTCAATCATGACCCGACCCAGGCCGCGCCTGTAGCGGCCACGCGGCCTCCTGCCGCGCACAGGCTGCAGGCTTCGGTCGCGACGCGGCTCAATACCATTTTCCGCACGGAGGGGCTGTCCATCCTGCTCACCAACCGCAATGACGCCCTGCGCGTGCGTGACCTTTCGGCAGGGTATTATGCCTCATCCGAGGCACCGGGGCACCTCCTGCCCCAGATCGGTGCCTTCCGCTCCCGCCTTGAGCGCAGGGGGGTGACATTTGCCTTTACCTACAAGGGCGAGGCCATGGCTGATGTAGGCGGCGGCATATCGCGTGGCATCGATTACGTGCATGAACTGACATTGCAGACGCAGTTCGATCTTGGCCGCCTGCTCGGCCTGCAGGGCTGGACGATCCACACCCTGCTGATGGAACGCGTGGGCCGCGAGGTCTCGCACGACCGGGTGGGTGACTACAATATCAGCCTGATGGAGGTGTACAGCCTGTCTGGCCACTCGGTCGCGCACCTGACCGACATGTACGCCCAGAAATCCTTTTTGCACAATACGGTTGACCTGGCCTTCGGGCGCATGGCGCTGACCCATGTATTTGCCACCTCGCCGCTGCTGTGCAGTTTCATGATGACATGCTCCGCCCCGGTGGCGCTCAAGCTTGACGCGGGCTTCAGCGTCTACCCCAAGGCCACATGGGGTGGCCGCGTGCGGTTGCGCCCCACGCGTGATACGATCGTGCAGGTGGGCGCCTATAATGTCAGCCCGCTCAATGAGGACATAAGTGGCTGGGCCTGGGCGGGCGAGAAAAGCACCGGCCTCATGCTGCCGGTCGAATTCGCCTGGCAGCCGTTTTTCGGGGCGCGCAGGCTGCCCGGCCATTATGTGCTCGGCTACGCGCATGACACCACCGGCTATGCCGACAATATCGGCACGCTTCCTGCGAGCAGCACCGTGCGCCGCCATGCGGGCGAGGCGCGCGACACCTTCTACCTTGAAGCCGACCAGATGCTGTACCGCAAGGGCGGCCATAACCAGATGGCGGGCGGCTACGTGCTGGGCGGCTATATTCACAACACGCCCGATGTGTCGGTCATATCGGATGAATTCTATATCGGCTCCTCCCTGCTCGGCATCATTCCCCATCGCCCGCATGACCGTTTTGGCGTGATGTATTCCTATTACCGCATGAGCCCGCGCACCGAACTCGGCCAGGAACTGCGCATGGCGGCAGGGCTGCCTTTGGGCGCCCATGTCAACGGCCCGCAGACCCACGCCGCCGTGCTGGAAGCCTATTATGGCGTGCCGATCTATCCCGGCCTGCTGGTGCAGCCGGAATTCCAGTATATGATGCGTCCCGGCGAGACATCGCACATCCCCAATGCCGAGGTGGTGGGGCTGAAGGTTATTGGTACCTTGTGATGCAATGGCAGAATTCTGACGGTGATTTTGAAGTTTTTTGAAAAAAGGCAGGACAGCCTGCCCTAAACCGTCAGGCGCGGGCCAAGCCGCCAGCCTTCCTAGCCTTCCCAGCCTGGCGGGCCACCCTGCGCGCCAGGGAACATGAGGTTGACCACAGAGCTGATCACATCATGATCGACCCTGCCAGATGCTGTAAATAACAGGGACATTGCAGGTGAAACGGCCCTGAAAAAATGCGTTGTGCTGTGGCCCTGATGGCGCGTAAAGGGCATGGGCATCCCGCCATGTCAGGATCGGGCAGAGGCCGGGTGGGTTACAACGCCAGCAGGCACGGCCTTGTGGGCCATGCGGTGCTGGAAATGGATGGCAAGGCCCACCAGCCCCAGCCCGATCAGGGCAAAACACGCCGAGAGCACCGGCAGCCCGGCATACGACCAGCGCGTCACCACCATATGGCTGCCTGCCCACGCGCCAATGGCGTTGCCGAAGTTGAAGGAACTCTGGTTCATGGCCGCCGCGATATTGGGGGCGGAGCCTGCGCATGCCACAACGTAGGTCTGGAGCGGCGCCATGGGCGCATAGATGAACACGCCCCACAGGAACAGCAGTGCAAGGCAGCTCCAGCTCATGAGGCTGCCCGGCACAAGCAGCAGCTGCACTACCGCCACCGCCGCCATGAGCCCGGCGCAGGAGGGCAGCATCTTCCAGTCAGCCAGCCGGCCACCCAGCAGGTTGCCCAGGCACAGCCCGCCGCCGATCATGAGCAGCACGGCATCGATCACATGCGTGCCCAGTCCCGTGCGTACCTGCAAAAAGGGCGAGATATAGGTAAACAGCGTGAACATGCTGGCCGATGTACACATGGAAACCAGCATCATGGTCACCACCAGCGGGTGCAGCATGGCCCGGAACTGCGCGGCCAGCGGGATGGTGGCGCCGACAGCCCGGTCGCGCGGGATGCACAGCCACATGGCACTCCATGCCGCCACGCCCACCGCGCAGATCAGCCAGAACGCCATGCGCCATGAGGTCAGCTGCGCCACCACGGTGCCCATCGGCACGCCGAGGATCATGGCCAGCGTCAGCCCGATATAAACGAGCGAGAGCGCTTCGGCACGTTTTTGCGGCGGCACGATCTGGCATGCCATGATGGAGGCCGCGCCATAAAAGGTGCCATGCGAGAACGAGGTCAGCACGCGCGCCAGCATCAGGCTCCAGTAGCCCGGCGCGAGCGCGCTGCATGCATTGCCCGCGATGAAGATGCCCATGGTCAGCAGCAGCGTGTTGCGCCGCGAGAGGCTGTTGGTCAGGATGGCGACGACGGGGGAGGCGATCGTAACCCCGATGGCATAGCCCGAGACCAGCAGCCCCGCCTGCGCGATGGAGACATGCAGCCCCCCCGAGAGTTGCGGCAGAAGCCCCATGACGATGGTTTCCGTCGTGCCGAGGCCAAAGGCCCCGATCGCCAGGGCGAGCAACGCTATGGGCAAGAGACATGTCCTTGAACGGGCGGCGCGCACCGCACTGTTATGATGCAGGCGCGACGCGCAGTATGCGGCGAAAAAAAGGGGAATATGCCAGATTACGACATTTTGCAGTGTGGAAAATGACTGTAAAACAGAAATATATTTTATGCGCATACATGATATTCCATCCACGAATGCAATTTATACATATATCTTATTGCATGGTGTAAGGAGCGTTCATGCGCATGGCCTGGCGTTACAGGCCGGTCAGGGCGTGCATGGCGGATATCATTTTCTCTGTCCTGGTCGGATTGCTGATCTGGATCTGTCCATGATAGGCGATGCACAGGCCCTCAGGATATCCGAACACATGGACATTGAACCTGTTTTCCGGCGGGGCAAAGGTTGGCTGCAGGTGCAGGATATCCTGCACGCCGGGGCCTGCCACCGGCATGAAAGCGGCGATGGAGCCATGACGGAAGGTTCTGGACTGTATGGTGTTCGCGCCGGTCTCCTGCGTCTCGAATACCTTCAGGATGTTATGGGCGGTCACCTCCGTGGCGAAGGTGTAGTGGTGCGGATGGCTGTCTCCCGCGCCTTCGGCAATGCCAATGACCTGGTTGTGCTCATTGAGCAGCGCCGCCCCGGAGATGCCCGGCATCAGGGCGGCAGGATCGGTAAACCACGCGTACATGATGCCCCTGTAGAGCCGTGGTGCGACTTCGACCCCGCTGATCTTGTCGTACGCGGGCGTGTTGGGCTGTATGTCGAGCAGGACCGCGTTATCACCCTGCACGCCGGGCACGCCGGAGTCAGGCTCCTGCGCCAGGCGGCTTTCTGACAGGATGGTGGCCGGGGTCTGCTTTGCATCGCCAAGTTTGTGGCCAAACTGGTCAAAAACATAAATTTTGCCATGCTCGCGCAAGGCATGCTGCGTGACGTGCCGTATTGTCAGGATACGGTCATGCCCTTGGGGCGTGCGGCTGTCGCGCAGGATAATGCCCGACCCGCTGATATCGTTCTGGCCATTGGGCAGGGCCACGTAAAGGTACACGGTGGCCTCCAGCGCCACGCGCTCGCTTTCTGGCACGCGCTGCCCGTCAAAACACGAATGCGCCGCCACGATACCCGGCCCGCTCTGATGCGCCATATCCTTGTAGGCAATGACAAACGGGCCAAGTCTGTGCGCAATGGCCACGCTCACGTAGTACAAGACGATGACAATCCACGGCAGCCAGTGCCACCGTTCGCGTAAGAAGCGCCGGATCATGTCATGTCAGTGCGGCAGGCAGGGAACATGAACCCCATACTATCACGCGGGCGTGATCTCAGCCACAGGGCATGACACCGTGCCGCCTTGCGGGTTATTCCCCCACGATCCATTCCACGCTGCCCTCTGCCTGCCCATCGCCAAGATACGGGCACAGGGCGGCGAGAATGGCCTGCGCCTCGTCCTCGAAGTGGAAGGGCGGGTTGGCGATAAGCAGCCCGCTGCCATTGAGGCGGGTCGGGTCGAGCGGGGGGCGCAGGGTCAGCTCAATCGCCAGCAGCTTGCGCTGGCCTGCATCCTTCAGCCCGTTCATGAAGGCCCGCACCGGCGCGCGGTGCTTGATGGGATACCACGCCGCCACGATCCCGGCCGCAAAGCGCCTGCGTGCTGTCATGATGGCCCGGGCCAGGCGGGCAAATTCATCCCGGTCCTCAAAGGGCGGGTCCATCAGCACCAGCCCGCGCTTTGCCTGCCGGGGCGGCAGTAGCGCGGTGATGGCCTGATAGCCATCACGGCCATGCACCGAAACCTGCGGATTGTGGCGGAACAGCCGCCGCAGGTCATGCTGGTCCTCCGGGTGGTGTTCGCAACAGGTCAGCGTATCATCGGGGCGCAGCAGGCGGGCGATGATTTCGGGCGAGCCGGGATAGAACAGCCGCCCCTCATGCGCGTGCATGACCGCGCGCACGATGTCGAGCCAGGGGCCAAGGGCGGCCTGTTGTGCAATGCTCAGCGGGGCTTCGAGCAGGCGGCCGATGCCCTCGCGCCACTCGCCCGTGGCCTGGGCCTGCGGGCCGGACAGGTCATACAGGCCGATACCGGCATGCGTATCGAGTACGGAAAAAGCAGACGGCTTGCGGCACAGTGCCCTGATCAGGGCCACAAGCAGGGCGTGTTTCATGACATCGGCAAAGTTGCCGGCATGATAGCTGTGTCTGTAATTCAAGTCTGTCCTGCCAAGATGCGCTCACGGGCCTGCCTGCCGTGTCGCGGCAAGCGTTATCGTGCTTTAGGGCCGCCTGTCCATCCCGGCCTGAGGCCGCAGGCAGCCTAGCGCAGGAAGTAAGCCACCAGCGCCCACAGGGGCAGGGCCATCAGCAGGCTGAAAAAGATGGCGCTTGCAGCCGAATACCGGCGGCGGGCAGGGGCAGGGATGGGCTGGGCAGCGGGTTGGGAAACCGTCTGTGTCAGAGCGATACCATCAAACGACATGCGCTTAGGGCCTTGAAACTGAATGGAAGGGGATAAAAACGCCCCCAATTATGGAGCATCACCACAATCCTGCCTTAAAAATAACATGATCTCCTGTCAATCAATTTCACTTAAACTGTGGCCCGTATTATCACCCGCATCAGTGCGGTAGGCTGAAAAAGCGGGCATTAACAGACGTTTCCACAAAATCCATGGGGTCCATCGCCTGCGGGTTGCCGCCTGCTGCGCCGGTACGCGACGATAAGCCTGAGAAAAAACCGGCCCGCATGATCCGCCATGATGTGTCGTGCTGCATGCCCTGAAATTTCATGGGCGGCCGCACGCTTTCTTTTGCTGCCTGCATGCCCGCGGCCTATATTTCCTTATGTCAGGAGCGACAAGACAGCGCGATTACCCTGGCACATGAAAGTATAATGGCATGAATAATGCATTATACGGAACAAATACCTGCATATAAATACATCAGGGCCAGTCATCCTGCCCTGCTGAGAGGATCAGATCATGGTTTCCTCCAATGCACGCCTTCCGTCCGCCTGGACCATCGCCGATGCGCTCAAGGTGCATGCCGATGACCCCACCACCACCATGCCCGTCATCGCCCAGGATTTTCCCGTTATTGATGATGCCCTGTGGCAGTGGGACACCGGCGCCCTGCGCCGCATCACGGGCGAGACGGTCACCTTCAAGGGCTGGTACGTCATGTGGTCGCTCGTTGCCGAACGCGCGCAGACAGGTGACGACGCTGCCGGCTGGCACAACCGCAACGCCTTCGCCTTTATTGGCTATTACTACAGCCGCAATGGCATTGACTGGACCTTTGGCGGCCGCCTGCTCAATACCAGCGCCGACCTGCGGCCCGATGAATGGTCGGGCAGCCTGATCATGCGCCAGGGCAGCGAGAATGTGGTCGACATGTTCTATACCTCCGTCAACACGGATGTGAACCAGAGCGTGCCGTCCGTTTCCACCGGCACGATCCATGCCGATGACAGCGGCGTCTGGTTCGAAGGCTTCACGGCCACGACCGAGATGTTCTCGGCCGACGGACTGCATTACGCCAATGCTTCCCAGGACCCGTATTTCGACTTCCGTGACCCGCACCCCTTCATCAACCCCGCCGACGGACAGGTCTACTGCCTGTTTGAAGGCAACGTGCCGGGCATGCGTGGCGACTTTGTCATCACCGACCGCGAGGCAGGCCACCTGCCGCCGGGCTACACCGTAGGCGAAGGGGCAGGCTATGGCGCCGCCGCCATCGGCATTGCGCGGCTGGTTTCCTCCTACGCGCAGGGTGATTTCTCGCGCTGGGAAATGCTGCCCGCCCTGGTCACCGCCCTGGGGGTGAACGACCAGACCGAACGGCCGCATGTCGTGTTCCACAACGGGCTGACCTACCTGTTCACCATCAGCCACCATTCCACCTATACCGGCGGGCTGGAAGGGCCGGACGGGGTGTACGGGTTCGTGTCGCGCCACGGCATTTTTGGCCCCTATACGCCGCTGAACAGTTCGGGGCTGGTGCTGGGCAACCCGTCCTCCGCGCCATACGAGACCTACAGCCACTTTGTCGACCCGATGGGCTACGTGCAGTCCTTCATCGACACGCTGCCTGCCCCCGGCACCGACCCGCAGGCCCCCGCAACCTACCGTATTGGCGGCACGCTCGCCCCCACGGTGCGCATTGTACTGGAGGATGACCGCACCTTCCTGACCGAGGTGCATGATTACGGGCAGATCTTCGCCTTTGACGAATGGGCCGCAAGCAACCAGCCCGACCCGCGTCCCGCCACCTGACACCAGCCATTGGGGAGGCCGCCATGCAAGGCGGCCTCCCTGCCGGAACCATGCGTCATGGACACCATGCTCACGACCCAGACCATCCTCTCCCTCCTGCCCGCCCGGTATGCCGCGGATGCGGTTGTCATCTTCTCCTTTCTCATTTCCGGCTGTGCGCTCGTCGCGCGTTTCTGGCGGCCGCCTGCAGCCGGGTCGAAATGGGTGGTCGTATGGACCCTTGTGACCGCCATGGCGCAACTGCGTGGCTGGAACAGGCCTGCCGACAGGAAAAGTGATGCAGCGGACAAGAAACCGTAAAGACGTTTCTGCTGAAGCTTTTTTCAAAAAGCTTCAGAAAAATACAGCCTTTTTGAAAAAAGGCATCTGCCAGAAAATTTTATCATTTTTCATCAATGCAGGGCGAAAATGATGCTGCGCAAACTTGGCTGCCGCCCCGCCCAAAGGCGTGCGCGCCAGCCCATGCTCACAACCATGCGGGGGTTCATGGCCCGTCGCGCACCGCAGCACCTGATCCGTGACAGCATTGACCCTGCTCCCCTCATGCTGGGCAATGATGTGCTGGGCGACTGCACGGCAGCGGGCATAGGCAACCATATCCGCGCCACCGCGGCCTTGGCAGGCTATCAGGTGGCGGTGGATACGCCTGATGCCGTGCGGTTCTATGCGCTTTCCACCGGGTATGTGCCCGGCCACCCGGCCACCGATCGGGGCGGGGTGGAAGTGGATGTGCTGACCACCGCCCTGCAACAGGGCTACGCGCTGGCGCGGCAGACCCTGTTTCCACTCTGGGGCACGCTGGAGCCTGCCGACCTCAATGCCATCCGTAACGTCACGGCGGGGCTGTCGGCGGCCTATCTGGGCGTGCGGCTTGCCGTGGCGGATATGTGGACCGACGCTGTCGGCAACCCACCGCCATTATGGGACACCCCGACCCCTGCGGCGCGCGGCGATCCCACCCCCGGCAGCGCGGGCGGCCACTGCCTGCTGTTATGGGACTATACCGGCACGACCGACACGGATGTGGTGACGCTGTTGACATGGGGCACGCGGCAGAAGGCAACATGGCGCTGGGTGCGCTCACGCCTCATGGAAGCCCATGGCCTGGCCTGGCGGCAACTGCTGCCTGCGGGTGCCCTCAGCCCCACCCACCAGGACTGGGATGCGCTGGTCAGCGCCAATGAAGCCTATCTGGCCGGGCCGGAGGCGGTGTGAACTGAAAAAAAGTTTCTGGTGAAGATTTTTTCAAAAAAGCTTCGGAATAACGCCATCTTTTTGAAAAAAGGCGGCACAAAAAAATCCCATTTCTTCAATATGACTGCTGGAATCTGCAATAAATCATGAAATTACTTTCGTATTTACTGCTTCTCGCAGTGTGCCTGTGGGGCTGTGCGCAGGGCAGGCCCGTGCAGACAACCATCCCCGCCGCCATGGCCGGGCTTGAAACCACGCTGGGGCAGGCGGGCATTGTGTCCGTCTCGCATCCTGCCAACTGGTTGCCAGGGCAGGCCGCGCGCTTTGCCGCCGCCATCCGGACCGCCCAGTGCCGACAGCACGTGGCGGACCCCGTTATCGGCGCGATTGTGGGGGATGTGACGCTCCAGTTATCGGGCAGTTTTACGCAGGGCGGGCAGTTTAGCGTGGGCGCACTGACCGCCTCGCCCACCTTTGGCATTGCTGCGGATGCAAGCAGGACCACCAGCCAGCAGGTCAGCCTGCCGGTCTCCTACGCAGCGCTTTCCTCCATGCCGGAGGTGGAAATGGCGCGGCAGGCGACTTATGAAACCGCCCTGCTTGGCCAGAACGACGCCATACGCCACACCGCGGCCACGCGCCTGCTGGCCGAGCGCGATGCCTTGCGGCAGGTCACCGATGGGCTGATTCAGTCATGGCGCGCGGATGACTGCGCGCCTGCCCCGCAGCCGCTCCGGCCTTTTGCCACGCTGCGGCGATAAAAGACCGCGTCTTCTGAAGCTTGTTGAAAACAGCTTTACCAAAAACTTTTACCTGATGGCAAAATGATCGGACAGGCCGCAGGTCTGCATGATTTTATGAAGTCAATGGCGGACTCGAAAGGATTCGAACCTTCGACCTTCGCCTTCGGAGGGCGACGCTCTATCCAGCTGAGCTACGAGTCCACTCACGTCTGCATACATCGCCATTGGGTGGAACGCCAGCCCCCAATCGGTAAAAATCATCGTGGTGCGATCGCGTCCATCCGTCCGGGCAGGATGGGCAGTGGGGTGTCGTGGCCTGCGGGTTCGGCCATCCATGCCGCCGCCGCCGCATCCCCGCCCGAGGGCAGGAAGCGCTCGGGGTGCAGGATCCAGCCGGTCATGTCCGCCGTCACCTTCTCGCCTGCCCGCCCGCGGGTGAGCAGGTGGTAGCCGTTGGGGATGTAATCCAGCCTTGTGCCCGCGGGCATGTGCCGCCATGCCCGCGCCATGGCGGCAGCGGGCACGATCTGGTCGCACCCGCCATAGACCACCAGCACGGGGCCATGCATGCGGGCGCTGGCATGGGCGGCCTGGTGCATGAGGTCGGTCAGCCCGGCCAGGGCCGTGGTTGCGGTGTCGCGCAGGGTCAGCGGGTCGTAATACAGGCGGGCCAGGGCAAGCTGGTCGTCGGCTGCGGTCACGTGTACGGGGAGTTCACGCCCGCTCAGCCGCCAGCGCGGGGCCATGGCCGCCATGAGGTGGGTGGTCAGGCGCGCGCCTGCGTCCAGATCCCACAACGCCGGGGCCAGCAGGATCGTGCCTGCCACCGGCGGCGCGTCAGGCCCGGCCGCCATGACGGCCGCCAGCGCGCCGCCCATGCTCTCGCCCATGATGTAAAGCGGCACGCCGGGGTGTTCACGTCCGATACTGGTGACCAGAGTGCTGACCGTGCGGCGCAGCGCGTCCGTGCCCACCCAGCCGCCGCGTGCCTGTGTCTGGCCAAAGCCGGGCAGGTCGGGGGCGACCACGCTCAGCCCGGCGGCATTGAGCGCCGGGGCCGGGCGCTCCCACGCATCGCGGCTGTCATTGAAGCCGTGCAGCGCCAGGATCACCGCGCGTTCCGGCCCATGGGCGGGCCAGAGGCGCAGCGGCACGGCACCCACGCCCGCAATATCCACCACGCGGTCAGGCGGTATGAGGCGGGCAAGTTCGGCATGCCGCGCGGGCGGCGTGGGGGCCGGGGCCTCGTGGGTGGCGCAGGCGGTCAACATCACAAAAAGCGCTGGATAAAGCAGGCGTGACAGGCGAATGTTTGAAAGCACGGCAATCCTGCGTATCATCATGGGCCAGCGCATGGCCCATCCATCGGGCGCGCCATGCAAATCCAAGCCGGACAACAACCCGAGGCCGATCAGAATGCAAGCCCTGTCCCACGATCCCGCACCGCACCCCCGCCTGGGCACGATTGAAACCATCGTGGTCGATTCGCGCACCCTGTCCTGTGATGGTGGCCTCGGCGCGCTCGGCCACCCGCGCGTGTTCCTGCGCATCGCCCATCACCAGACCTTCTGCCCCTACTGCTCCCGCCTGTTCGTGCTCAACCCCGATGCACCGGCGGGTGACGCGCACTGACCGCTCCTGCATCCATGTCCAGCGACACGCCGCTTCACCTGATCCTGGTGGATGGCTCGGGATATATCTTCCGTGCCTTCCACGCCCTGCCGCCCATGACCAGCCCCGATGGCACGCCCGTCAATGCGGTGTATGGCTTTACCAACATGCTCTCGCGCCTCCTGCGCGAGCATGCGGGCACCCATCTTGCGGTCATATTCGATGCGGGCCGCCATACCTTCCGCAATGACCTGTATGGCGAATACAAGGCCCACCGCCCCGAACCGCCCGAGGAACTGCGCCCGCAGTTCAGCCTCGTGCGCGATGCGACCGCAGCCTTTGGCGTGCCCGCCATCGAGCAGGCAGGCTGGGAAGCCGATGACCTGATCGCAGCCTATGCCCGCCAGGCCACCGATGCGGGCGGGCAGTGCACCATCTATTCCTCCGACAAGGACCTGATGCAGCTCATCCGCCCCGGCGTGATGATGATGGACCCGATCAAGAACCGCCCGATCGGACCGAAGGAAGTTGAAGCGAAATTTGGCGTCACCCCGGACCACGTGGCCGAGGTGCAGGCCCTGATCGGCGACCCGGTGGACAACGTGCCCGGCGTGCCCGGAATCGGCCCCAAGACCGCCTCGGCCCTGATGGCGGAATATGGCTCGCTCGAGGCCATTCTGGCAGGTGCCGAGGGCATGAAGCCGTCCAAGCGGCGCGAGAACCTGCTGGCCCATGCCGACATGGCCCGCCTGTCCTACAAACTCGTCACGCTGTGCGAGGACGCGCCATGCCCCGAGCCACTGGCCGATCTGGGCTGCTGCGATGTGGACATGGAGCGGCTGGGCGCATGGCTGTCGGATATGGGGTTTTCATCGCTGTTGCAGCGCATGGGGCTCAAGGCAAAACCGCGCCCGCGCCTGTCGGCGCATGACACGCTGGCGGCAGCCCCGGTGGCCCCGCGCCCGCCCTTTCCGCCCGAGCCTTATGGCCCCTACATCACCGTGACCGATCCCGAGGCGCTGCGGGAATGGGTCAGCGAGGCCCGTACCAGCGGCGTATGCGCGGTCGATACCGAAACCGACGGGCTTGACCCGCTCACGGCACCACTCGTGGGCATCTCGCTTGCGCCGCGCTGCGGGCGGGCGTGTTATATTCCGCTGGGCCATCAGGTTGACCTGATGGACAGCGCGGGCGCGCCCCAGATGCAGGTGCAGGCCGCGCTGGAAATCCTCGAGCCGCTATTTGCCGACCCGTCGGTGCTCAAGGTGTTCCAGAACGCCAAGTTCGACCTGCTGGTGCTCACCCAGGCAGGCAGCGTGCAGCCGGCCCCGATCGATGACACCATGCTGATCTCGTATGCGCAGTCCGCAGGCCAGCACGGGCAGGGGATGGATGAGCTTTCACGCCTGACCCTCGACCACACGCCCATCCCTTATGATGAAGTGACCGGCACGGGCCGCAAGCGGGTCGTGTTCTCGCAGGTGGCGATTGACCGCGCCACGCCGTACGCGGCGGAAGATGCGGATGTGACCCTGCGCCTGTGGCAGGTGCTCAAACCACAGTTGCGCACCAACACGGCGCTGGCGCTGTATGAGGAAATGGAGCGCCCGCTGGTGCCCATCCTGGCCGATATGGAGCGGGCGGGCATCAAGGTCGATGCCGATGACCTGCGCGCCATGTCCACCGAGTTCGCGGGCCGCATGGGGGTGATCGAGGCCGAGATTCACAAGCTGGCCGGGCGTGACTTCAATGTCGGCTCCCCCAAGCAACTGGGCGAGATCCTGTTTGACGAGATGGGCCTGCCCGGCGGCAAGCGCACCAAGGCGGGCGCGTGGGGCACGGATTCGGCGGTGTTGCAGGACCTGGCCGATCAGGGCCACGACCTGCCCGCGCGCATTCTGGCCTGGCGGCAACTGGCCAAGCTCAAGAGCACCTATGCCGATGCGCTGCTCAACCAGATCAACCCCGCCACGGGGCGCGTGCACACCTCGTTCCAGATGGCGGTCACGACAACGGGCCGCCTGTCATCGAACGACCCCAACCTGCAGAACATCCCCATCCGCACGGAGGAGGGCGGGCGCATCCGCCGCGCCTTTGTGGCTGAACCGGGGCATGTGCTGGTCTCGGCCGATTATTCACAGATCGAGCTGCGGCTGCTGGCTGACGTGGCGGATATTCCTGCGTTGCGGGAGGCGTTCGAACTGCGGCAGGACATCCATGCCCGCACGGCCTCCGAGGTGTTCGGCATCCCGCTTGAGGGCATGGACCCGCTGACCCGCAGGCGCGCCAAGGCCATCAATTTCGGCATCATCTACGGCATCAGCGCCTTCGGGCTGAGCCGCCAGCTTGGCATCTCTCCTGGCGAGGCACGGGGGTATATCGACGCCTATTTCGCCCGCTATCCCGGCATCCGCGATTACATGGAACGCGTGAAGGCGGAGGCGCGCAAGAACGGCTATGTCACCACGCCATTCGGCCGCCGCTGCTTTGTGCCGGGCATTGCCGACAAGAGCGCCGTGCGCCGCAACTATGCCGAACGCCAGGCCATCAACGCCCCGCTGCAGGGCGGTGCCGCTGACATCATCAAACGCGCCATGGTGCGAATTCCTGCTGCCCTGTCCGATGCGGGGCTTGACGGACGCATGCTCCTTCAGGTCCATGACGAACTTGTGTTCGAGGTGCGCAAGGATGATGCCGATCGTCTGGCAGCCCTCGTCAAACAGGTCATGGAATCCGCGGCGGCCCTGTCGGTGCCTCTGGTCGTGGAAACCGGGACCGGAACGAACTGGGCAGATGCACATTGATAATGCGAAATGAACGGGACCGGTTTTTCGTGCTGGTCGGGTTTGCCATCCTGGTGGTCTCCTCGATCGCGGGGTATTTCGGCTATCGTTATTCCGACAGCGCGCCGGTACCGCTGACAACCTATGGCAACCCGGTTGGCGGGTCGTTCAGGCTGATCAACGGGGCGGATGGCTCGGTGCTTGATACCGACTTCCGCGGCCGGTGGATGCTGATCTATTTTGGCGATACCCACTGCCCCGATGATGTGTGCGGCGCCACCGTCAAGGCCATGGCCGAGGGCGTGGAAGCGCTGGGCCACGACCGCGCGCGGCTGGCCGTGCCCATCTTCATCACGCTCGACCCCATGCGCGACAACTCCGACGTGCTGCGCACCTATGCCCTGCGCTATGGCTCGCATGTAACGGTCATGACCGGCTCGCCCAAGATGATCCAGGCCGTGGCCAAGGAGTATCATGCCCCCTATGTGCGCCGTGATGGCGCCAATGGGGATTACAGCATGGAGCCTGCCAGCCAGATCGTGATCATGTCGCCCACCGGGCGTTATGAGGGCAGCCTGCCCGCTACCGCCACGGCAGCCGACATTACGGCCCGCATGACGGAACTCATGTCGCCCGCGGCGCATCACTGAACCGGGTGGGCCAGCGCATGCGGGCAGTGTGGCACAGGCTGGGCCTCGTGGCGTTCATGCTGGGCGGCCTGCATGCGCTGCCCGCGGCGGGGCTGGCACAGGGCACGGGCAGCCCCCATCGCGGGGGCACCCTGCGGCTGACGGCGGCGAGTGCTTCAGGCACGCTCGATCCGCAGATCAGCTACACCAGCCAGTACATGCAGCTTGCCACGGTCATTTATGACGGGCTGCTCACCTACCCCAAGCTGGAGGGGCCGGCAGGCAACCAGGTGGTGCCTGACCTGGCCGAGGCCATGCCCGCGCCGCTTGATGGCGGGCGCACATGGGTGTTCACCCTGCGTGAAGGCATCCGTTTCTCAGATGGCGCGCCGGTTACGGTGGAGGATGTGGCAGCCTCCCTGCGGCGCATCTTCAAGGTGGGCACGCCTACGGCGGGCTCGTTTTACGGCGCCATAGTGGGGGCGGATGCCTGCCTGCGTAATAGTGCACACTGCACGCTGCAAGGCGGGGTGGAAACCGACCCCGCCACCCGCCGCATCACCATCCGCCTGACCGGGCCGGACTCGGAGTTTCCGCAAAAACTCGCTTTCGGCCATGCTTCCATCCTGCCCGCGTCAACGCCCGCGCATGATCTGGGTAATGTGGCCGCCCCCGGCACGGGGCCGTATCACATCGTATCCTCCGATCCTGAGCGCGGGCTGGTGCTGGAACGCAATCCCTATTTTCATGAATGGAGCGAGGCGGCGCAGCCTGATGGGTATGTGGACCGCATCGTCTATGATTTCGGCCTGTCGGAAGAAGATGCGGTCACGGCTGTCGAGCGCGGGCAGTATGACTGGATGGCGGGCCTCAAGCCGCTTGACCGGCTGGGCGAGATCGGCAGCCGCTACACGGCGCAGGTGCATGTCTCCCCGCTTTATGGCCTGATCTTCCTGCCGATGAACGTCAACATCCCGCCCTTTGACCAGCTCAAGGCGCGCGAGGCCGTAAACTACGCGCTTGACCGCCGCGCCATGACCATTCTGTACGGCGGGTCGGGCATTGCCACCCCGCTGTGCCGCATGGTGCCCCCCGGCCTGCTGCCCGGTGATGGCGCGTGTGCCTGGACGCGCGGCGCCGACCCTGACCATCCTTTAACGCCCTGGGCGCACCCCGACCTGCAACGTGCCCGCCAGCTTGTGCGTGAAAGCGGCACGGCGGGCATGGATGTGACCCTGATCGTGCCCGCTACCGCCATGTATGTGAGCATGGGCACCTACCTGCGCGACATGCTCGAGGCGATCGGCTACCACGCGCGCCTGCACCCGCTCTCGCCTGCCATGGAGGGCAATTACGCCGCCAATACCGCCAACCATGTGCAGATCAGCCTGCTGGGATGGTACGCGGATTACGCCTCGCCCTCCAACTTTCTCGACACATTGTTCGGCTGCGAGAACTTCCATCCCGGTTCCGACAGTTCCATCAACATGTCCGGCCTGTGCGATGCGGTAATGCAGGGGCTCGTGGCGCGTATCCGCAGCGAACCCGACCCGCAGGCGGCCCTGGCGCTCTGGGGGCAGGTAGATGACCGCATCACCCGCCTTGCCCCTGCCGCCCCCATGATCAGCACGCGCTATGTCGATCTCGTCTCGCCCCGGCTGGGCCATTACTTTGTAACCAGCCTGTACCACATGGCGTTTTCTCGCGTGTGGGTGCAGTAAGGACGATACTGGATAAAAGTTTCTGGGTGCCGCCTTCATTCAAACAGGCTCTCAAACACAAAACCCCGCCGGATAACCGGCGGGGCCTGTAAAACGGGGCGATAGGCCGCGTTGATCAGAGCATGGACTTCGCGCGGGCTTCCACCTTGGCGCAGGCCTGCTTGCGGATGTCGGTCGAGGCATCCTCGAGCGAGATGGGGGCCTTGCCACCCACCTTCAGCAGGCCGGTCGAGCCATCGGCGTAGGACATGTTGCCCTTCTGGTTGGATGGCACGTCGTTGGTCTTCTTGTTGAAGGCGGCCAGCACCGGCCATGCCTCGGCAGCAGTCAGGTAGTTGGACTGGATGCAGTAGTTCATGATGCCACCGAGATCGGCGGGCTTGGCGGAGGCAACGGCGGAGTACACCGTATCAGCCGAGAGCGAACCCGGCTTGATCTGCTCGACCTGATTGGCCACACCGGCGCCCGTGGGCGGCGAAACTTCAGCGGCATGGGCCGCAAGCGGTGCTGCGGCCAGCAGGGTTGCGAAGGCACTGGCGGACAGGACGCGACCGAACGACACCATTTCATTATTCCTTGCACTGTTCATCAGGTGGGCACGGCAAGCGCCCACTCATTTGTGAATCTATGTGTCAGGCATAACACGATGCGCGCGCGCCACACCCCTGCGGCGGATATGTCAGGCATTCGTCTTTTCGATATATAGCGCCCTTGTCATGCGCTTCATGCGCCATAAACCCCTGTTGTCAGCCGGTATTGCCCCGCCCGCGCGCGGGCCGCGCAAATGGGGTGCATGGTCAATAAGTTGTGATAATGCCGGATGCCCCCGGCTTTTTTCGCGCAAAACGGGCGCGTGGCGCAATCATGATTGAGTCCGCCCCCACTTCGTGGGAATGCTGTGGGTTCCTGCCTCTCACCCCACTGCACGGGATCAACATGCAGCATTTGCGCCTTCTTCTGAAAGATGTCTGGTACCTGACCCGCCCCTATTTCGTGTCGGAGGACAGGAAATGGGCCTGGGGCCTGCTGGTGGCGGTTCTGGTGCTGACCTTCTCCATCGTGGGGATGGACCTGCTCCAGTCCTTCTCGCGCAATGTGTATTACACGGCGCTGCAGCAGCGTGATGCCACCACCTTCCTGCGCGGGCTGTTCTGGTATGTGCATAACGAGAACGGGTACGTGCCCGGCTTCTTCATCATCACCATCCCGGCCATCCTGTTCGGTGTGTACGCAACCTACCTGCAGCAGATGCTCGGCCTGCGCTGGCGGCGGTGGCTGACCGCGCGCATGACGCGGCAGTGGATGGAGCACCAGACCTATTTCCGCATCGCCATCACCACATCGGGGCTTGAGGCAGGCGCTGACAACCCTGATCAGCGCATACAGGAAGACCTGAACAAATTCGTAACCGATACCCTCGCGCAGTTCATCGACCTGCTCTCCAATATCGTAACGCTGTTCAGCTATGTCGGGCTGTTGTGGGCGCTGTCCGGGCCGCTGGAAATATGGGGCATGTCCATACCGGGCTATTTCTTCTGGGCGGCGCTGATCTATTCCGTGCTGGCGACGTGGGTGACGCATCTGGCGGGGCACAGGCTGGCGGGGCTGCAATTCTTCCAGCAGCGTGCCGAGGCCGATTTCCGCTACAGTCTTGTCCATGTGCGCAACAACACGGAAGGCATTGCGCTCTACCGTGGCGAGGCGGAGGAAAAAGCCGGGCTGGATCGCTCTTTTGCCGCCGTTTACGCCAATTTCCTGTCCATCATGCGCCGGACCAAATGGCTGGGCCTGCTGACTACGGGGCTGGAGGTGGTGTCGGGCAATTTCGCGCTGCTGGTGGGCTCGATCCGCTATTTTGCGGGCAAGATGAGCTTCGGCACGCTCATGCAGCTTGTCATGGCGTTCTCACGCGTGCAGGGCGCGATGGCCTGGCTGTCGAACTCCTATGGCGCCCTGACCATCTGGCATGCGGAGGTGGCGCGTCTGGCTACCTTCCAGCGCGTGATGGACCGCGCGCAGGCCATGAAGAGCGAGGTCAGCCTTGTTGCCGCCCCCGCTGGTGGCGCCATGCAGGTCAGCGGGCTGGACGTGTTCCGCCCCGATGGCACGGTGCTGCTCAGGGATGTGCACCTTACGCTGGCGCCGGGGCAGATGACGGTCGTGACCGGCCCGTCGGGCACCGGCAAGTCCACGCTGTTCAGGGTGCTGGCGGGGATCTGGCCGTTTGCGAAGGGCACGATCACGCGGCCTGACGTGCCGATGATGTTCGTGCCCCAGCGCCCCTACATGCCAACCGGCACGCTGCGCCGGGCCGTGGCTTACCCGGCGGACAGCACGGCCTATTCCGCAACGCAGGTGGCCGAGGCGCTGCAGAAGGTGGGCCTTGGCGCGCTGGTGCCGCGGCTTGAAAACGAGGAGCCATGGGGGCAGATCCTCTCGCCGGGCGAACTCCAGCGCCTGGCCTTTGCCCGCATCGTGCTGGCGCGACCGGGCTGGGTCTTTCTTGATGAATCGACCTCGAACCTCGACGCGGCATCCGAGGCAGCGCTTTACGCCCTGCTGGCGCGGGCCTGCCCGGGCATGACGGTGGTGTCGATCACGCACCGGCAGTCTGTGGTGGGGATGCACGAAAACGCCATTGACCTCACCCCCTTTGCCGTGCGCCCGGCAGGCGCGCTCAGTGCGGACGCATCGCCCTGACCATCAGTTCGGTATTGTGGCGCATCATGCTGATGTAATCAGGCGCAGGGCCACCTGCGGTGGAGAGCGCCTCGGCATAAAGCTCGCCGCCGGGCTGTGCCCCGGTGGCGCGGGCGACCTGCTGCACCAGGCGCGGATCGGTCGCGTTTTCAAGGAAATAGGTGGTCATGCCGCTTTCGCGGATCTGCGTGATCAGCCTGCCCACATCGGCTGCGGAGGCTTCGGTCTCGGTGGAGAGGCCCTGCGGCGCCATGAAGGTCACGCCATAGGCCCGGCCAAAATAGCCAAAAGCATCATGGCTGGTCAGCACGCGCCGCCGCGCGGGCGGTATGGTGCCGATGGCGGTGCGGATGTCATGGTCAAGGGCCTGCAACTGCGCGACATAGGTGGCGGCCGAGGCACGGAAATCATCCGCATCCGCCGGGTCGGCGGCAATCAGCGCATCGCAGATGTTGTGGGTCCAGACAATCACGTTGGGCACGCTGTTCCACACATGCGGGTCGGTTTCCACCTGCGGGCCATCGTGTTCGGTATGGAGGTCGATCCCGTCTGATACGATGACCGGCCTGCCCTGATAGCCCGCCGCGTGGGCCAGGCGGGCGAACCAGCTTTCCAGCCCCTCGCCACTCATGAATACGACATCGGCCTGCCGCAGGGCGCGCGCATCATCGGGGGCGGGCTCGAATTCATGCGGGTCGCCATCAGGCGGCACCAGCGAGGTGACGGCAACATGCGCGCCGCCCACATGCGACACCACATCGGCCAGCACGGTAAAGCTGGCAACGGCATGCACCACATGCGGCGCGGGGGCGGCATGGGCAGGCAGGATGGACAGGAAACCGCAGAAGCCCAGAAGGCAGGTGAGGCGGCGCATGTCAGTGACTCCGGAAGGGGGATGCACCACCCCCCGCGCGGATGCCGGCGGGGGAGGCGAGAAGGGAGAACAGGTAGGCCGCCGAGCAGGTCAGGATGATGCACGGCCCCGCCGCCAGCCGGAAATGGTAGGACACGAGCAGCCCTGTAAAGCCCGCGAGCATGCCCACCGTGGCCGAGAGCGCCATCATGGGCACGAGGCGGCGCGTCCACAGCCGTGCGGTGGCGGCGGGCACCATCATCATGCCGACCGACATGAGCGTGCCCAGCGCCTCGAACCCCGCCACGAGGTTGATGACCACAAGGAACAGGAACACCATGTGGTACAGCGCCCCCCGGCTGCCGGTCATGCGCATGAAGCCGGGGTCCACGCATTCCATGACCAGTGGCCGCCAGATGAAGGACAGCAGGAACAGGCTGAGCGTGGTGATGCCCGCCATCAGGTACAGGGCCGGCCCGTCAATGGCGAGGATGGTGCCGAACAGCACATGCAGCAGGTCGATGTTCGACCCCCGCGCCGAGACGATCAGCACGCCCAGCGCCAGTGACGTAAGGTAGAAGCTGGCAAAGCTCGCATCTTCGGCCAGATGCGTGCGGCGGCTGACCAGGCCTGCCAGCAGTGCCACCCCCAGCCCCGCCGCGATGCCACCCAGCCCCATGGCCGTAAGCGACAGCCCGCCTGCGGCCAGAAAGCCTATGGCGGCGCCGGGCAGGATGGCATGGCTCATCGCATCGCCAATCAGGCTCATGCGGCGCAGTTGCAGCAGCACGCCCACCGGCCCCGCCCCCATGCCCAGCGTGATGGAGGCGACCAGCGCGCGGCGCATGAAGCCAAAGGTGGCGAACGGCTCCCATAGCCCGGCCAGCATGCTCATGCCGGGCCGCCTGCCCATGTGGGCTGCGGTGTATCATAGGCGCGTTGCAGCGTGCCCGGCGTAAGGATGCGGGCGGTCTCGCCCCAGATCGCCCGCCCGCCCGAGAGCAGCACCACATGGGGAAAGCAGGTGCGGATCTGGTGCATGTCATGCAGCACGGCGATGATAGTGCGGCCCTGCGCGTGCCATTCGCGCACCAGGGCAAGCAGGTCCTGCGTGGTGGGGGCATCGAGCGCGGTGAAGGGTTCATCGAGCATGATGATGGTGGCATCGGTCATGAGCAGGCGCGCGAACAGCAGGCGCTGGAACTGCCCGGCCGAGAGCGCATCGATCATGCGCCCGGCCTGTTTTTCCAGCCCCACACGGCACAATGCATCGGCCGCGCGCAGGCGCACGGCCCGGCTGGCGGCGCCGAAGGCCCCCGTCTGGCGCCATGCGCCACCGAGCACCATGTCCGTCACGCTGATGGGAAAGGCGCGGTCAATGATGCGGGCCTGCGGCAGGTAGCCAAAATCCTGCGCGCGCAGTCCGCCGAGGGTGATCCGGCCTGCACTCAGCGGCACCTCGCCGAGTATGGCGCGCAGGAGTGTGGACTTGCCCGCGCCATTGGCCCCTGCGATGGCGGTCATGCTGCCGGGCGCGAAACTGCCGGTGACATGCTGCCACACCGGCGTGCCGTTTAGCGTGACAGCCGCATCATCCAGCCCGATGGCGCCATGGCTCATGGCTGGGCCACGGCCCAGGCCACCAGCCCCCATAACAGGCCACAGGGCAGCGCCATGCACACCAGGCGCTGCCAGCCTGCGCGGGCCATCCATGTCAGCGGCAGCGGCGTTGCGGCGCTGGGGGCCGGATGGGGCATGGTCGGGCTGCTGTCCTGTGGGGCGGGATGGGCGGCAGATGGGGACGGGAATGGCATGGGAGCGCCCAAAGTGTTATAATATAACATTTGTTTACAGCACGGGCTTGCCCTCCGTCAAGCGAAGGCTGCATTGTTACGCCATGCGCACGGACGGATCGGGGGGAACGGGTGAGCTTTCATACATGGCTGCTGTTTGCTGCGACCGCCTTCCTGCTCTCGGCCATGCCGGGGCCGAACATGATGCATGTCATGTCCATCAGCGTGCGCCATGGGCTGCTGCGCAGCACGGGGGTCATGGCGGGGTGCATGCTGGCCATCGTGCTGGTGGTGTGTGCCTCCCTTGCCGGCATGGCGGGCGTGCTGGCGGCATCACCCCGGCTGTTTGCGGTGCTGCGCGTGGTGGGGGCCGCGTATCTGGTGTTTCTGGGCGTGCGCGTATGGATGGCGCGCGACACGGAAGGTGAGGGCGCACAGGCGGCGGATGCTTCTGCCCCCGCCCCGTGGCGCGACCTGTTCCGTGACGGATTCCTGACCGGCATCAGCAACCCCAAGCTGCTGCTGTTCGCGGCGGCCTTCCTGCCGCAGTTCGTCAACCCCGCCGCCCCGCATATGCCGCAATATGGGCTGCTGGTCGTGACCTTCGCGGTTGTGGAGGCGTTCTGGTACCTGGTCTATGCGGGTGGCGGGCGCATGCTGTCGGCCTGGCTGCGCACGCCGGTGGTGCGGCGGGTGTTTGGAATCGTGACCGGGCTGGTGTTCATGGGGTTCGGGGCCATGCTGCTGCTGGCGCGTGTTTAGGGGTTCTGCCTGAAGACAGCGATGGCATAAAAGTCTCTGGATGATGGCATCCGGGCCGGGTGGGTGTGGTCCATGTTCCGCCTTTGTGCAGTATTGCGGTGCAGGCATATGGAAACACCATGGGCGGTGTGTGTGTTTTAGTATCGATTCCATATAGTTGTGCTGCATCAGACTATGCCGGGAGCAAAAGCCGGGTCATCACGGGCGGTGGATGAAGTAGGCGCTTCTATATACAACCATATATAGACATCTGTATCTATAAAGACACAGTCATGCGCTATATGACGATTACGTGATTAATATATTTATGCTGATATAGACGCTGCGGCAGGTGGGTTATATACGGCCATACATGTTCAAAATGGCTAACGAAATGGAATCAGCATGGCCAGAATGACCGCAGGTATGGCGTGGATGCTTTCGGCCAGTCTTGGCGCACTGCTCATCCCCTCCGCTTATGCGCAGGGCACGGATGCGGACAAGGGCCGCAAGGCCCTCCCGGCCGCCAAAAGCACCCCTGCCACGGATGATGCCGTAGGCTCCGCCAATGCGGAAGAGATGACCGTGATCGGCCACCACCGCATGGTGGCGGGTGCCGCGGCCAACTATAACAAGAAGATGGCCAATCTCGGCCCGCTGGGCACGCGCCGCACGCTTGATACGCCCATGTCGATCATGACCGTGCCGCATGACGTGATCGTCAACCAGCAGGCGCGCAACATCAACGACCTGATGCAGTACATCCCCTCGGTGCAGCTTGAAACGCGCGCCGACCCCGGCACCAGCCGCCCGCAGTCGCGCGGGTTCGAGGCGGATGTGATCTCCAACAGCCGCATCGACGGGCTGAACGCCTTCACGGTTACGCCCTACGCCGCCGAGCAGTTCGACAACGTGCAGGTGCTCAACGGCCTTGCGGGCGCCCTGTATGGCCCCCAGAACCCGGCGGGCACGTTCGAATACGGCCTCAAGCGCCCGACCGACGAGCGCATCAACCGCCTTGTGGTGGGCGTGGATTCCGTCGGCACGCTGATGGAAAATGTCGATGTATCGGGCCGCGCGGGCAAGCATGGCTGGTTTGGCTACCGCATCAACCTGCTGCATGGCGATGGCACGTCCTACGTGCAGGACAGCTGGGTGCGGCGCAACATGGTCAGCGCCGATTTCGATATCCATTTCGACCGCGATACCGTGCTGGAACTTGATGCCAGCCATTACACGTTCGATGAACGTGGCATGCCCGCGGGCGTCAACCTCAAGGGCTATGACCTGCCCACAGCCCCTGACCTGAGCAAGCCCCATATGGGCCAGGACTATTCGGGCTACAATTCCGAGAACAACGTCTTCCTGGCCAAGCTCCGGCACCGCATCAACGATAACTGGAGCTTCGTCATCGGCGGGCTGTACCAGGATTCGGGGCGGCAGGTGTTTGAATCAGCCGACTCGCTGATCAACAATTCCGGTGGCTATACGCAGGCGCTGTCGGCCGCCACCACGGTCAATGACTTCAAGGTCGGCAGTAACATGGCCTATGTCAACGGCCATGTGCGCACGGGCTTCATCAGGCATGATCTGGTCATTGGCACCAATGGCTACATGGAAGGCGGCTATAATCCCCTGAGCGGGCAGAGCTATACCGATATCAAGGCGGGCTCGCTGTACAACCCCACGGTCGCGGCCAATGGCCCGCAGCCCTATTACAGTGGCAAGTATGAATCGCAGTACGTGCGCTACCAGTCGATGATCCTGGGTGACACGGTGCATTTCAACAAGCACTGGTCGGTCATGGGCACGCTGGCATGGAGCTGGCTGGATCAGGATGCCACCGGCACCACGACGGCAGCGAAGAACACCACGAGCATCGAGAACGGTTATACCGTCACCACCACCCATCTGGCCAAGGGTGCCACCACCAACACCCGTGCCAATGCAGCCTTCAGCCCCATGGCCAGCCTGGTCTACAAGCCGACTGACAACCAGACCGCCTATTTCACCTATGGCCGCTCGCTGCAGGCGGGTACATCCGCCCCGGCCGATGCGCTCAATGCCAATGCCCTTACATCCCCCGTGCATAGCGAGGAATATGAGGTGGGCTACAAGCTGCAATGGCGCCAGATGCAGTTCAACGTGGCGGGTTTCCGCGCCACGCGCAGCTATGCCTTTTATGAAGGCAGCAACACGCTGTATGGCAATTTCGGCATCCAGCGCAATTATGGCGTGGAGTTCCAGGCCATGGGGCATATCACGCCCCGCCTGTCCGTTATCGGCGGCATGACATGGATCGATGCGGAACTGACCCATGCAGGCTTTGCCGCCCTTAACAACAAGGAAGTGGTGGGCGTGGCGCCCCTGCAGGCCAATGCGCTGATGGATTACCGCATTCCGTTCCCGCGTGGTTTCGCGCTCAATGGCCTGGCCGTGAATGCCAACGTGCATTACACCGGCCGCCGTGCGGCGGATCTTGAAAATACAACCTATGCCGGTTCCTACGTAACGCTGGATCTGGGCCTGCGTTATCCGTTCCGTGCGGCAAAGCATCCGTGGATGGCGCGCTTTGGCGTGACGAATGTTGCCAATGAGCGGTACTGGTCCTCGATCTATAATGGCACGGCCTCAAGTGCCGGGATCACGACCAAGGATGCGACGGCCAAGTCGCTTGATGCGGGCAGCGCCGCCTATGCCGGCATGCCGCGTGCCTTCCACTTCACGCTGGAAGCCGACTTCTGAAAACGTCGTTCAAAAAACAGCACACGTTTTTGGGTGCCGCCTTTTTTAAAAAGGGCGGCATTTTTTTTTGCAAGGCCCCGCGCACCCGCTTGTGATGGCGGGCAGGGGCGCGAAAGGTGGGTGGCGTGCCCATATTCCCTTCAACCATAAGGGAAGGAACGCCACCATGACCGAACCCACAGCCCCGGCATTGACCGACTGCCCCATCGGGCTCGACGCTACCGGCACGCGGCGCGAGAAGGACTCGATGGGCGAGATTGACGTGCCTGCCAGCCATTACTGGGGCGCGCAGACGCAGCGCAGCCTCGTGCATTTCTCGATCGGGCGCGACCATATGCCCATCGAGGTGTGCCATGCCTATGGCATCGTGAAAAAGGCGGCAGCGCAGGTGAACGCTGCTGACGGGCGCATGCCGCAATGGAAGGCCGATGCCATCAGCCGCGTGGCCGATGAGGTGATTGCGGGCAAACTCGATTCCGAATTCCCGCTTTTTGTCTGGCAGACCGGCTCGGGCACGCAGACGAACATGAACGTGAACGAGGTCATTGCCAACCGCGCCATCCAGCTTCTGGGTGGTGTCATCGGCTCCAAAAGCCCGGTTCACCCCAATGATGACGTGAACATGGGCCAGTCGAGCAATGACTCGTTTCCCACCGCCATGCATGTTGCGACATTGCTGGAAATTGACAGCCGCCTGCTGCCGCGCGTGCGCGAACTGATTGAAAGCCTGCGCAGCAAGGCGGAGGAATGGATGCAGGTGGTCAAGATCGGCCGCACCCACCTGCAGGATGCCGTGCCGCTGACGGTGGGGCAGGAATGGTCGGGCTGGGCGCAGCAGCTGGAAGACGCGCTCGAGGCGGTCGAGGCCGCGCGCCCGGGCCTGTTGCAGCTTGCGGCAGGCGGCACGGCGGTGGGCACCGGGCTGAACGCCCCGCCGGGCTTCAGCCACGCCATTGCAAGGCGCATCGCGGCCCTGACCGGCAAGCCCTTTGTTACCGCACCCAACAAATTCGCGGCCCTTGGCGGGCTGGATGCCATGGTGCGGGCCTCGGCGGGGCTGCGCGGGGTGGCTGTCACCCTGCTCAAGATCGCCAATGACATGCGCCTGCTTGGCTCCGGCCCGCGCTGCGGGTTGGGTGAGTTGCACCTGCCGGAGAACGAACCCGGCTCCTCCATCATGCCCGGCAAGGTCAACCCGACCCAGTGCGAGGCGATGGTGATGATCTGCACGCAGGTGCTCGGCAATGACGCCACGGTGGCGTTTGCGGGCAGCCAGGGCCAGCTTGACCTGAACGTGATGCGCCCGGTGATCGTGGCCAACGTGCTGCACGCCATCCGCATCCTGGCCGATGGCTGCCACAACTTTCGTGTGTTTTCGGTTGAGGGCACCACGCTCAACCGCAAGCGCATCGATGCGTACGTGGCGGGCTCGGTCATGCTGGTGACCGCCCTCAGCCCCGAAATCGGCTACGACCGGGCCTCGGCCATCGCCCATCAGGCCATGGAGCACGATATCAGCCTGCGCGAGGCGGCGCTGGCTTCCGGCTTTGTCGATGGTGCGACCTTTGACCGCCTCGTCCGCCCGCTCGATATGGTGGGCAAGGGCGTGGGCGGGGCCTGACAAGATAAAAATTTCCGGGTGCCGCCTTTTTTCAAAAAAGGCGGCCTTCTTCGAAGCCTGTTGAAAAAAGCGGCACCCGGATGATGCCCGCCTGCGCTGTGGCGCGAACCCTGACGATGATCCTTTCCCGGGGGCATGAAAAGGGGTAGGTAAAAAGGGCGCTTTGGTTGGTAGTTTCTTTGACAGTAAAATAAGGATGTGGAATCAATAGGTTCCACGAAGAGTGTTCCCCGCACACGCGGGGATGAACCGGATGCGCAGGATTTGCCGACTGTGAATAGCCTGTGTTCCCCGCACACGCGGGGATGAACCGCCGCACGTGCGCATGATTTACGCCATCTGGAAGTGTTCCCCGCACACGCGAGGATGAACCGCCCGGCGCAGGCAGGCAATCCGCTCTTCGGTCGTGTTCCCCGCATACGCAGGGATAAACCTGTTTCATTTACGAAGGCGCTGCGCCCTGCGTGTTGACCTGCAGCGTGAACAGCGTATCGCCCGCGCACATGAACACTACATCACGCTTGGGGCCGCCGAAGGTCAGGTTCGACACCCCGCGCGGCAGGCGGATGCGCCCGATCATGTGGCCATGGGGGTTGTACACCACCACGCCACACAGCCCCAGCGGCCCGTTGGCCCCGCACCACAGATTGCCGAAAATGTCGGTGCGCATGCCATCGGGGATCATCGCATGCCCATTCAGCATCATGTCGGCAAACGGGCGCAGGTTGCGCACGTCGCTCCCCGCCACGTCGGCTGCATGAATGCGCCCGTCGCCGCCATGGCCGTCCTGCCCTGGCCCCGGCCCGTCGGAGATGACATAGACAATCTTGCCATCGGGCGAGAACGCGATGCCGTTGGGGTCAGGCAACTGCTTTTCGCCCAGCACGGCCTTCACCTCGCCCGTGGCCGGGTCGATGCGGAAGACATGGTCCTCCTGCCGCCTGCTGCCGCCAAACTCGGTCATGACCTCGCCATCAAGGGTCCAGCGTTCCACGCCCGCGCGGTTGGCCGGGTTGCCCGGCGCATCGGGGTGGCCTTCCACGATCGTGTCGCCATAGCCGGGATCGGTAAACCAGATGCTGCCATCAGGGTGGACGGCAAGGTCGTTGGGGGAGTTGAGCGGGGCGTTGTTGTAGCGGTCGGCCAGCACGCGGCAGGTGCCATCATGCTCCCAGCGCACCACGCGGCGCAGGCCGTGCTCGCAACTGACCAGGCGGCCTTCATTGTCAAAGATATTGCCGTTGCTGTGATAGGACGGACTGCGGAAAAGGGAGACGGCCCCGTTCTCCCACAGATAGCGGTACTGCACGCCACGGATCGTATCGCTCAGCAGCAGGAAGCGCCCCTCGCTGCACCAGGCAGGCCCCTCCAGCCAGCCGCCGCCGCGCCATGCCAGTTTCAGCCCGGCATTGCTGTAGGCCAGATTGCCAAAGCTGGGGTCAAGCACCAGAATATCAGGGTCGGGCAGGGGGGTGACGGGCGCATCAGCCCCCCATTGCCGCGGCGGGTTCGACACCACGCTGGGTGGCTGGGGCAGGTTGTCGGGGCTGGCGGCCCGGGCGCGCTGGCCGATGCGCCACAGCCCTCCTGCGGCCAGTCCCCCGGCAAGCATGGCCCGGCGGCCAGGATTGGGCGGATGGATGACTGGCGGCATGGCGGCCTCCCTTTGATGACGGATCACGACATGAAAACCCGGCCGCCAAAGGGCCGGATGCGTATTGGTCCTGAACGTTTGTGAAAAAATGGGGATTTTTTAAAAACGGGCTTCAGTTCCGGATATCCTGCAGCACTTCAAAGCCTTCAAACACCGGCGGCCCGGCCATGAGCGGCTTGCGGTTGCCCGCATGCGCGTGGGCGGCGCGGAACTGCTCGGACTGGGTCCAGCCTACAAACGCTTCATAGGAGTCCCAGACCGTGTGGGAGGCATAGAGGATGTAGTCCTCATGCGTGGGGCCCTTGAGGAACTGGAAGCTGACAAAACCGGGCACGGTGCGCAGGTGCACCTCGCGGCCGAGCCAGCGCTCGCGGAATTCGGCCTCGTTCTCGGGCGGGATGCGGAAACGGTTCATGGCGATATACATGTCTGGCTTCTCCTCAAAAGCTGTTCTGAAAGCCTGCCTGCGCCCCATCTGGCAAGAGCGTCGCAGGGGCAGGGTAGCGCATGGCGCGCGTCTTTTCACCTGCCGTGCCGGGCGCGGCGCGGTAGCGCCTGCAAACAGGCACCTGATAAAAGTTTCCAGCTGCCGCCTTTTTTCAAAAAAGCGGCGTAAGACAGCACCCTGCGCAGCGGGTGTGGCAAGACATCACGGTGTATCGCACGGCCCCGGCCAGCCTGCCCGTTGCGCCAGGGGTGGCCTTTCTTTCAGCGGCGCTCTGAATCCGCGCCGCTGCCTTCATCGGTAATGCCCGCGCGTGAGGGGGCGTCCGCGCCGGGTTCCACCATCCGGCTCATGCGGGCAACACCAGCATCATCGCCAAACCCCCTGGCCGGGACACGGCGGCGGGGGGCGGGGTTTTCCATCAGCACGGTGGCGAGTGCGTCGGGGTCGGTGCGTTCGGCTTCATCAAACAGGGCATCGGCGCGGTCCTGCTCGCCCGCGCGTTCGGCGCGCAGTCCGGCCTCGGCAAGCTTCCGGGCGGTGGCGTGCCTGTTTGCACCGTCATCGCCGGGGCGGTCATCATCATTCATCGAGCGTGGCATGGGGCTGCCTTTCCAGTCTGGTTACGGGCCGGGTGGCCCTTGGGCAGACAACACGCGCGGTGGGGGCATGGTTCACCCCGGCCTGCGTGCTTACTGCTCGGCCAATGTATAGACGCTGCTGAAGTCGAGGTCGCGCGCCACATAGATCTGCACCATGTTGCCCTGCTGCACATACAGGCTGGGCGGCACGTTGCTGGTCTGGGCCAGGATGACCTTTTCCACCTCGCTTACGACCGAATTGGTGTTGTCGCTGCTGGTGGTGATGCTGGTGGTGCCGGGCTTGGAGGCAAGGTTGGTGATGGCCTGCACCATCATCTGCCCCACATTGGTGATGATCGACACCATGATCGCATCGCCAAAGCGCGCCCAGAAATGCGTATTGACCTTGCCCTTGACCCCGCTGCCGCCAAGCGGCGTGGTGCCGGGGCTGAGCAGGTCGATGCTCACGCCCTCGGGGTTGCGCAGGCGCAGCCAGTTCACGAAAATACGCTTCTGGCCATATTGCAGGGCGGATGTGACCTCGCCTTCCGCCACGGCCCCCTTGTCGATCAGCCGCACCTTGCCGTTGATGGAATAGACATCATGGCTGACCCGGCAGGTGACCAGTCCGGGCAGGGTGGTGTTGATCTCGTTGATCGTGCCGCACGGGATCAGCGTGCCCTTGCCCACGATCAGGTTCTGGCCATGCATCAGGCTGGCATGGGTGGTGGGCGTGCTCTCGGGTTGCAGGCGGGTCAGGAGCGGGTTGTCGGTCTTGGTTGCCGTCGTGGCCGCGGCCTGGGTGGCTGCCGGGGCGGCTGTGGTCTCGGCCACAGGGGTTGCGAAGGTAAAATCATGGCCGAGCCGGCGCTTCATGGCGGCGTCTTCCGCGCTGTCCACCGGGGCGGCGGGTGCCGCGGGGGCAGGGGGCGTGGCGGACGGGCACGAGGCCTGTCCCTGCCCATCGACCACCACGGTGCTGCCGGGGCATTTAAGGGTGAGTTGGGCCGCATCCTGTGCGCGGGCGGGGCTGGCCCATGCGCAAAGTGCCAGCGCGCAGGTGGCGGCTACGCGCTTCATGATGCCCCGTCACGCACGACCCGGCGCACCTGGGGCGAGATGGTCCCCCCCGGCGTGCTGCCCAGCGAGGGATTGAACCCGTCATTGACCACGCCGATCACCAGGCTCCCGTAGCGGATGCGCCATTGCCGGGCGGTCATCTGGGCGGCCAGGATATTGTGGTCACGTCCCAGCACCACGGCGTTGACCACCGTTTCCTGCCCGCTTTCGTTCATGACATACAGCGTGGGCAGCACCCCGTTTTCAGGAAAGCGGAAATAGGTGAAGCGGTAGTCATCCCACACGTTCAGGGGGGCAATGGCCCGGTCCTGCGTGCCATCCGAGCGGCGATAGGCGGTATTGTGCGGCCCGTCGCCATACGGGTCGGTCAGTGCGGCCTCGATGTGGCGGGCGCGCGCGGCGGCGGCCTTTTTGCCATCGTCCTCATCGGGGTAGAGATAGGTCAGTTCCACCGTGGCCTGCGCCAGCGCCCATGGCGTGGGGGCGAAGACGGTGCGCATGTGGCCATCGGTCCCCTTTTCCTGCCGGCCGCCCACGTAATGCAGCAGGATATGGTAGGTGCGGCGGTCGGTCACGATGGCCAGGTTGGTGTCGCTCTCCTGCGCCTTGGGGCGGATGAAGCAGTGGTTCTCGCGGCAGGCGAAGGACCAGCCGCCTTCCTCGCCAAAGGCATGGGTGATGTAATGCTCGTCGGGGGCAAGGGTGATGTCGGTCGCAATCCCCACCACGCCATCGACTTCCACCGTGTCACGCGGGTTATAGATGACCGACTTGATGCGGTAGTCATATGGCGAGGTGCTCTTGCGCCCCGTGGCCCCGGCAGGCGGGGGATGCAGCAGGGCTGCCATCAGGGCCGCCATCATTGCCATGCGCCATGGGGTGCGGGTCATGGGCGTGCATCCTGTGTGGCGGGATCTGCCGCGGGTGTCATGGTGCGGCCCGCGAGTTCAGGCGGCGGCGTGCGGTTGACCGGCACCAGATGCCACATATTGGGCTGCGTGACATGGCCCGGCCGGGGCGTGCAGCCCGCCAGCAGCAGGCCCACCGCCACGATGCCCAGGCGCGCGCCCCTGGGCCACAGGCCCGAAAACGTTTTGGCGGCCTGGCTCACAGACCGCGCGGCCCGGCCCGGAACTGGGCCGCCACCGATTGCTCAAATCCGTCTCTTGACACCGTTCGCATGCGAAAAGGATAAAAAAGCCCCCTGTTATTGGCAAGTCCGGGAAGGAAGAAATGCAGCCCCCGTTCCTTCTCGCGCTTGTGGTGTGGCTTTGCTGCGGCCTGATCGGCCCGGCACGGGCAGCGGTGTCCACGCTCCCCCTCGCCGCGCTTGCGCAGCGTTGCGCGCCTGATACCGCGCCGCGCACGCTCCTGCTGCTGGCCGCCCAGGAATCAGCGGGCGTGCCGTGGGCCATTCACGTCAATGGCCCGTACCGCCTGCCCCGGCCCCCTGCCAGCCTGGCCGAAGCCACCGCCACCGTGCGCTGGCTGGCCGCCCACGGGCATGATTTTGATACCGGGCTGCTGCAGGTCAACAGCCGCAACGCCGCGCGGCTCGGGCTTGACCCCGCCGCCCTGCTCGAGCCATGCCGCAACCTGCGCGTGGCCAGCCTGATCCTGCATGAATGCTACCGTGCCGCCCTGCCCGGTGCCGCGGGCGCGCAGGCGGCGCTGCGCCATGCGCTGAGCTGCTACAATACCGGCAGCCCCACGCGGGGCCTGCGCAATGGCTATGTTGATGGCCTGCTGGCCCGCGCGGCACAGCCCGCAGCCGCGCAGACGCTGATGATCCCGGCGCTTGAAGCCCCGCCTGCGCCGCCCGGCGGGCCGCCGCCACCGCAGGAGCCGCCCCCCGCAGCCCCGCCTGGCCAGGACCCGCAGGGCAATGGCCCATCGGGGCAGGATGCCTTCAGCCACGCGCCGCGCGATGTGTTCACCCCACCCTAGAACCCTAGAACCCTAGAACCTTAGATTCCTGGCCGGGCGCAGACCTGCATCGCGCAGGCGGCGGCCATGCCCAAAACCACCACGGCAGATGGGCAGCCTGCGTGTAATATCAAGCCCCTGATCCGCCACCACCGTGGCGGTAGCATGCAACGGAGTATCCCATGTCCGATCTGATCGTTATCGGCTTTGACAGCCAGGACGAAGCCACGGCCGCGCTGACCGAATGCAAGAAGCTGGAAAAGGAATACCTGCTTGACCTTGAGGACGCGGTGGTCGTGGTCCGTGGGGCCGATGGCAAGCTGCACCTGCAGCAGAGCATCAACCTTGAAAAGGTCGGTGCCTCCTATGGCCTGTTCTCGGGCGGGTTCTGGGGCGCGCTGGTCGGCCTTCTGTGCCTGAACCCGCTGGCCGGTTTTGTCGCGGGCAGCATCGTGGGCGCTGGCGCCGGGGCGCTTGCGGGCAAGATGTCCGATTACGGCATTGATGACAATTTCATCAAGTCGCTCGGCTCGACCATTCCCGCCAACACCTCCGCCCTGTTCGTGCTGGTGCGCAAGTCGCAGCCCGACAAGGTGCTGGCTGACCTGAGCCAGTTCAAGGGCCACGCCCGGGTGCTGCAGACCTCGCTCTCGCCCGCCAATGAAAGCAAGCTGCGCGCAGCCCTTGGCCAGATGGCCGCAACGGCTCCTGCCGCCTGAAGACCCGTTCCCCGCAGGGCCGTGGCGCCTGCGGGGAACGGTCCTGTCAGAAAGCTTCAAAGAATGCCGCCTTTTTGAAAACAGGCGGCAGCCTGAAACTTTTATCACTCAGCTATTTCTACGGTGTGTGATGGGGTCAGCCCTGCCACGCATGGCATGCCTTTTTCACACGCAGCCGTGAACCATTTGCGCGGCACAGGGTGGTAGGGTGGCGGCATGCGCTTCCCCCGTGTTTCCCTTTCCCTGCGCGGCATGGCCGTGGCGGGCATGGCGTTCGCCCTTGGCCTGGCCGGCCAGCCGGGGCGGGCCTGTGCGCGTGAGGCGCTGCACACGGCCTGGACCTCGCAGCGCGTGCTCAATGCCGTGGCCGTGGCGGATGACGGGCGCATGTTCGTCTCGTTTCCCTATTGGGGCGGGGGTGGCGGCGGTGGCCCGAGTGTGGCCGAGGTCGATGCGCAGGGCATCCCCCACGCTTTCCCCGATGTGCGCTGGAACCATATGGATGGCACGAAAGGCGACATGCAGCCCTTCGTGCGGGTCAATGCCCTGCGCATCGGGCCGGACGGGCTGCTCTGGGTGGTGGATTCGGGTGATGCCAATGTTGGCGGCCCGCCCAACCCCATGGGCGGCGCGCCCGCGCGGCTCCTGGCCTTTGACATCACGACCGGGCAGCCCGTGCATGTCATCTCGTTGCGTGCCAGCAGCACGGAGCACAGCTATATCGATGACATCCGTTTTCATAACGACACGATTTTCGTCACCGATGCAGGTGACCCCGCGCTGATCGTGGTCAACCAGCGCACCGGCCAGCAGCGCCGCGTGCTGGCCCATGACCGTTCCACCACCGATGAGCGCCCGATGTATGCCGAGGGCCACCTGCTGACCACCGGCGGCCACCCCGCCCGCGTGCATGCCGACCAGCTTGAGGTCTCGCCAGATGGGTCGAAGCTCTATTTCCAGCCCAGTTCCGGCCCGCTCTGGGTCGCGCCTACCGCCGCGCTGGAAAACCCGGACCTGCCCGCGCCAGATCTCGCCCGGACCGTAAAGCTGTTCTACAACACGCCCACCACCGGCGGCACGGCCATTGATGGTGATGGCAACCTGTATGTATCGGATGTGAACCGGCTGCGTATCCTGCGCCTGACCCCGCAGGGCAGGGCCACCACGCTGGTGCGCGACAGGCGGCTGGTCTGGGCCGATGCCATGTGGATCGACAACCACGGCACGTTGTGGATTCCCGCAGTCCAGCTCAACCGCACCGCCAGCTTCCAGCCTGATGGAAAATCACGCCTGCGCCTGCCGGTTGCGATCTATACCATGGACCTGCACCTCAGGCCGGTGCGCTAAAACCATGTGATAAAAGTCCTTGGGCGCCGCCTTTTTTAAAACAGCGGCACCAAGAACTGTCCTGTATGCGCAGGCAGCCGTTCAGAGCTGGAGAATGCCCGAAAAATCAAAATCCTGCCCCGCCGGGTTCTCGCCCAGCCGGATCAGGGTGGGGGTGGGCATGCTGTATGGCGGCACGGGCAGGTTGTAGGGCGCGGGCGCGCCGCGGAACACACGGCCCGCAAGGTCGAATTTGGAGCCATGGCACGGGCAGGCGTAGCCGCCGGGCCAACTGGCCTCGCCTTTGCCTTCGGGCAGCGGCTTGTAGGCGGGCACGCAACCCAGATGGGTGCAGATGCCCACCACCACCCCGTAGCGCGGGTCAAGCGAGCGGTGCCAGTTGGTGGCATAGGGCGGCTGCTGGTTGTCGCGCGATGGCCCGTCGCGCAGGCGGGCGGTCTGGGCCGCATCCTGCAGCACGGCCAGCGCCTCGGGCGTGCGGTGGGTGATGAAAACCGGCTTGCCCTGCCAGGTCACGACAATCTGCTGCCCCGGCGGCAGGGCGGATATGTCCACATCCACCGGCAGGTGCGCGGCAGCGCTGTCACGAGGGGCGAGACTTTGCAGGAAAGGCCACAGGCATGCCCCGGCTCCCGCGGCAGCCGTGGCGGTGGTGACAAGCCCGAGGAAATTCCGGCGCCCCCCAGGGGCGGGTTGTGTATCCGACGCGTTTTCCATCATCATGTTTTTACTGCGCTCCCTCGCCAAAAGGAAGAGGATACAGCGCGCATGCATCATGTTGCGCAGGCCGCGCCCAGCAGGCAGGAATGTGATGGCTGTCCGTGCGTGCGCGACGGCATGCCCGCAGCCCTGCCGTACCATCATGAAAGGTATTGTCCATGCGCCTGATCCTGGCCCTCCTGCTGCCCTGGCTGCAGTTTTTCACCATCGGGCGGCCCTTCGCGGGCATTGTGTGCCTGATATTGCAGGTTACCCTCATTGGCTGGATTCCCGCCGCCATCTGGTCAGTCTATGCGCTGAGCCAGTACACTACCGATCGCAAGATCGCGGCCATGAAACGCTAGCGGGACCGGCATGAAACTCTATATCTACGACCACTGCCCCTTCTGCGTGAAGCCACGCATGATCTTTGGCCTCAAGCACATCCCGGTGACCGATATCGTGCTGCTCAATGATGATGTGGAAACCCCCACCCGCATGATTGGCCGCAAGATGGTGCCGATTCTGGAGCAGGACGGCCATTTCATGGGGGAAAGCATGGATATCGTGGCCCATGTCGATGCCATGGACGGCAGGCCGCTGCTGACCGGCCCCACCCGCCCCGAAATCACCGCGTGGATGCGGGAGATGCAGGCGCCCTACCTGAACCTGACATTGCCGCGCACGGCGGCGACGCCCCTGCCGGAATTCGCAACGACGGCGGCGCGGCTGTATTTCATCCGCAACAAGGAGGAGATGGTCGGCCCGTTCTGCCAGCGCCTGGCCGAAGGCCCGGCCCTGATCGCCCGCATCAACGCGGCACTCCCCCGCCTGGCCGGGCTGATCCGCAGCCCGGAAGCCGTAAACGGCCAGCTTTCAACCGATGACATCCATCTCTTTCCCTTCCTGCGCAACCTGACGCTGGTGGCCGGAATCGCATGGCCCGCGCCGGTATGGGCGTATTGCACGCGCATGGCGCAGGCTACCGGCATCCCGCTGCTCGACTCCATGGCGGCCTGAGCGGGGATTGCGGCGCGCGCGCATGGCTGCCCCCACAGGGCGCACAGGCAGGAAACTGTCAGCGTGGCCCGACCGTTTCCCCATGCAGGACACGCCCGGCATCACAGGGAGGGATACCATGCCAGCCTTTCACGACACGCCGCTCCTCCCCGCCAGGCGCGGCGGCACGCCGTTCGAGGTCTGGGTCCGTCGATCGCTGCATGCGCGATTCGACCGGGTCTTTACCGAAAATCTGCCCGATGAGATTCTGGTTCACTTCGCCCGACCGGACCCGCCGCCGCCCGCCATTGCGCTACAGGATGACGAACCGGAACTGAATGGCTGAGTCCCCCCAGGGAACGCCATGCTCAGGTGTGGATTTTTTTCACGGAAATCTGGCCGAGTCCCCTGCACAGGAAACTGCCGACGTAAAGAAGGGCGTAAAAAGAATCCTGATTATGGCGGTAAAGAGCCATTTATTGTCGCTTTGCCGCAACAGGAAACAGGATTCGCAAGATGGAATCTTTCACGCAGCCCTGTGGATAAGTCTGTTGACGCTTGCGGAAATCAGGCGACGGAATGCAGAGTCCTCTTTTTTTCGTGATTTGTTCTGACGTCTTTTTTCATCTCGGCAGGTTCAGGGTCACGTGAGGCAGCCCGTTGGCCCGCCACTCGCGGCGCAGCTGGGGCAGGGGCGTGCCTTCTATGGCCGTGGGGCAGGCGATATGCCACGGGTTGCCATCAAGTCGCAGCGCAACCCAGCCTGCAATGGTGTCACTGCCCGGAGCCAGCCCGACAAGGGTCATGTCCGTCATGGGGTCATAGGTGGCAAACTGGTGCTCGCGGCCTTCAAAGACCAGCTTCAGCGTGGCGTGGGAGTCGCACATGCGCTTGAGGTCAACGAGCAGGCTGCCGCCCGTGTGCATGCCCCTGTCGAACATCAGGGTGCCCCCGCCGGCCCGTATGTTGACCGGCAGCATGGTCACGCCCGTGCCCTGGGCATGGGCCACCATGATCGTGCCCCCGTCAAGGTTCAGGGTGCCCGTATTCCATCCGTCAAGTTCGGTCAGGGTCGTGCTCAGCCAGGCGTCGCGACACGCCACGATGGGGCATTTGTTGCCCTGGCTGGTGAACACGCGGCCTTCCCTGCAGTACCGGGTCATGGCCTGCTGGAGCGAATCCATATCGAAATGGCCGGATACAAGGACCAACTGCCCGTTTTCGCAGGTCGCCGCCTGCACGGAGTCATACCTGTTCCTGCTACCCATAAAATCCTGCCTCCATGTGCCTGCGTGCATGTCGCCAGCAGGGGAGACATGGTTAAAATATTGTTATTATTGAGATATTGGTGGGTCTCGACTGAAAAAATACCACGATCAGTCCTTGGAAAGGCGTGGTGATGTCAGGCGCTTCACGTCTTCTGGGAAATAATCTAATTTAGTTTCATATAATAATTAATACATAATATCTGTTATCGTACCAACATCCCTAACACCATATGTGATTCCTGTCTACTTAAAGGGAAGTGGGTTTATAATCAGGATGAGAGCGCTTTCCATGCGTCCAGCGCCCGTGCCCGGCCGCCCGCCAGATCCACCACGGGGGTCGGGTAGCCCGTGCCCGCGGGCAGGTCGGCTTTCCAGGGCGTGTGGATGGCGCGCCCCGGCAGGCGCGCGATTTCAGGCACCCAGCGCCGTACATACGCGCCATCGGGGTCGAATTTCTCGCCCTGCAGCACCGGGTTGAAGATACGGAAATACGGCGCCGCATCCAGCCCGCATCCGGCCACCCACTGCCAGTTGAACGGGTTGCTCGCCCCATCGGCATCCACCAGCGTATCGGCAAACCACCGTTCGCCTGCCCGCCAGTCCAGCAGCAGGTGCTTGGTCAGGAAAGACGCCACGATCATGCGCACGCGGTTATGCATGCAGCCCGTGTGCCACAATTCGCGCATGCCCGCATCGATGATGGGGTAGCCGGTGCGCCCGCGCTGCCAGGCGCGCAGCGCGGCGGGGTCGGTGCGCCAGGGCATGGCATCGAATTCGGGCCGCAGGTTGCGCGTTGCCATATCGGGAAAGTCGAACAGGGTGGAATGGGCAAAATCACGCCACCCGAGTTCGCTCAGGAAGCTTGCACTGTCACGGTCGCCCGCGCCGCGTGCCTCAACCGCATGCCACACCTGCCGGGGCGAGACATGGCCAAAGCGCAGGCACGGCGACAGGCCCGATGTGGCAGGCCGGGCGGGCAGGTCACGCGCGGTGGCATAGCCGGGCAGGCGTTCGGCCACGAATGTATCAAGCCGCGCGCGGGCTGCTGTCTCGCCGGGTTGCCATGTGGCGCGCAGGGCCGCCGCCCAGTCGGGCGTGGCGGGGCGTAGCGACAGGGCGGCCAGAGGCACGAGCCGTTCGGTTATCGCAGCGGGCACGGCACCACCCGCCAGTGCCGCGTCCAGCCCGTGGGGCACGGGCAGCGGCGGCAGGGGCGCCCCCATGGCCTGCACCGCCCGCCACCATGGCGTAAAAACGCGAAAGGGGCCGCCCTGCTTCGTGCGCACCTGCCAGGGCTCATGCAGCAGGTTGCCGGGGTGGCTCTGCGCTGTCAGGCCCCGGGCTTTCAGTGCGGCCTTGATCGCGGCATCACGCGTGCGGGCAGGCCCGGCGTAGCGGCGGTTCCATTCCACGCCGCGCGCGCCCGTGGCCTGCGCAAGCCACAAAAGGCTTTCCTGTTCCGGCCCGGCCATGAGGCATAACTGGCCGCCTTGCGCGCGCAGGTCGGCATCAAGGGCTTCAAGCGCGCCATGCAGCCACCATTTTTCGGCCCCGCCCAGCTTCAGCGCAGGGTCATGGACATATACGCACACCACCGGCCCCGCCGCCACCGCGGCAGACAGGGCCGGGTTATCCGCCAGGCGCAGATCATCACGAAACCACATGATGGTGGGGGCATAATCAGGCATGACGACCCTGTTCCAGACAATACGGGCTGTTTGTGTGGGGTACAAACGGCAGGCCGTCAATTACCGCCCGCGCACAGCCCCGGACCCTGGCGCAGCGATCATTTGAAAACAGGTCAATGATGAAAAGTAAAAGCGTCCGGGTGCTGTCTTTTTGGGGGAAGCCGCATCAGAAATCCTGTTTTACCGTGGCGCTGCGGCAGGAGCGGCAGATGCGGGCGGCGGGGGCTGCGGGGGCGTGC
>NZ_JABJWC010000026.1 GCF_013155395.1 Komagataeibacter melomenusus
TTGCTTGCCAAGGCACAGCGGTTCCATTTTCGCCCATTGGGCATCCGTCAATATCAAGCGATCCATATGCAGTTTAAAGCACATCAGGGACCTTGTGAAAAATCAATTCCAAACAGACCCTGAAAAAGGCTTCACCAAAAACATCCTTATGATTGCCGGATGTTTTCCGGTCTGACTTTTCAAACAGTTTCCAAAAGACAGCGTTTTCAGCAAGCTCCGGGCCTGATACTTCCTTCAGCCCAAACAGGCTTTACAACCCATGCGCAACATCCCGTGCCCCGCCAAGCGGGCGCACAGGCAGGGGTGAATGCAGCCATCAACAAAGCGTCAGCACAACAAAAGAAGGTCAAATCGCGCCTGCGCGATGTTTAACATTCGCGCCGTATTCTGTTGCGGCAAGAAATATTTTTGGCTTATCTATGACAGGCTGGTTCTGGTTTCCTGCCCTGGGCATTATTGTTGCACATATACAGTATCATGTGCCGAAGCTGACAGGATCATGGATGCGGCGCAGGGCTGGGCGGGCCTGAAAGGTCGCGGCCCACCATGATCCATCGGCAGGGTGGCACCAGCGCCATTTGCAACATTATGGGACATCGGGATGCAGGCAACAAACCTGGCAATTGGAATTCTGTTCGTGCTGGGCGGCGGCATCGCGGCGCAGTGGGTGGCGTGGCGCTTCAAGCTGCCTGCCATCGTGCTGCTGTTTGCCCTTGGGCTGATCTGCGGGCCGGGGCTTGGCATCCTGCACCCGGCCACGGCCATCGGGCCGTATTTCCACCCGCTTGTGTCCATGGCCGTGGCGTTCATCGTGTTCGAGGGTGGCCTTGCGCTTGACCTGCGGCAGTGGCGTGAATCGGGCGAGGGCGTGCTGCGCCTGACCGCGGCGGCACTTCCCATCAACTGGGTGCTCGGCTCGCTGGCCGCGCATTACGTGGGGCATCTGAACTGGGGCACGGCATGGCTGTTTGGTGCCATTGTGGTGGTGACGGGGCCAACCGTGGTGCTGCCCCTGCTGCGCCACACCAAGCTGCGGCCAAGGGTGGCGGCCTTCCTGCGGTGGGAGGCGATCGTGAACGACCCCATCGCCGCCATTCTGGCCACCCTGGTGCTGGAATGCCTGCTGATCAGTTCCAGCCACACATCCGATGCCTCGCTGGCGGCGGTGGAAATCGGGCCGCACCTGCTGTTTGCCACCATGTTTTCCATCGGGTGCGGCATTTTTCCCGCCCTGCTCATCAAGTTCCTCTCGGCGCGCGACCTGCTGCCCGAGATCCTGCGCATTCCCATGATCCTGGCCTTCGCCATGGGGGTTGCGGCCGTGTGCAACCTGCTCATGCAGGGGGCGGGGCTCATGGCGGCCACCGTGTTCGGCATGGCGCTGGCCAACCTGCATGTGACCGGCATGTCGGAACTCCAGCGCATCAAGGAATCGCTGGGCGTGATCGTGGTCTCGTGCCTGTTCGTGCTGCTCACGGCGGACCTGCAGCGCACGGTGCTGGCCGAACTGTCCTGGCCGATCATGGCGCTGACCTTCACGGTTATGTTCGTCGTCAGGCCGCTGGGCATCTATCTTTCCACCATCGGGGCAAGCATGTCGTGGCAGGAGCGGCTGTTCGTGGGCTGGATTGCGCCGCGCGGCATCGTGGCCGCCGCCGTGTCCGGCGTGGTGGGGCTACAGTTGCAGGAGGCCGGTTACGCAGGGGCCAACATGATCACGCCCGCCGTGTTCGCGCTGATCGCCTCGACCATGATCCTGCATGGATTCTCGCTCAGGCCGCTGGCGCGCGCGCTCAGGCTCACCCTGTCCGATGAGCCGGCGCTGGCCATCATGGGGGCCAATGCATGGTCCACCAACCTTGCCAGCGTGGTGCATGACCGGGGCGTGCCGGTGCTGCTGGTCGATACCTATGCGCCTGCGCTCAACAAGGCGGCGCGGCTGGGCATACCGGTGCTGCGCGCCGAACTGCTCTCGGTCGAGGGGCAGGAAAGCCTGGAGGAACGCCCCGCCGACTACCTGATCGCCACCACGCCGGATGCCATCTATAACGGCCTGGTGTGCGCGCGCATGGCGCCTGACCTGGGGCGGCAGCGCGTGTTTCAGGTCAGCCCGGGCATTGCAAGGCTGGACCTGTATCACGGGCTGAGCCGGGATTCGCGCGGCAAGGTGCTGGGCGAGCCTGCGTGGAATTTCTCGCTCATCGATTCCCGCTACGCCCAGGGCTGGCGCTTTGGCAGCTATGTCGCCGATGAAACCATAAGCGAAACCCGGCTGACCGATGGCCCGGCCATGCTGTTCATGATCATCCGCAAGGGCACGGCGATCTGGGTTTTCTCCGCCGAGGACGCGATTCCGGCCGAACCGGCGGAAGGCGACATCATCGTGCTGTTCATGCCGCCGGGGCAGGATGTGAGCCGGACGGACCTGCCCGTGGTCGATGGGTCTATCCCGGCGGCCTGACCTCGATTTCCGCAAGTCCCGCGGCCAGCAGGCGGCGCAGTTCGGGTTCGGGCAGGGCGATGCAGCCTTCCGTCGGGCGGCCGCCCCTGGGCGGCAGGTGAAGGAAGATGGCCGAGCCCGCGCCGGAATGGACAGGCGCGTCGTTATAACCAAGCACCACCAGAATGTCGTAAACGTGATCCTCGCGCCACAGGCGCTCGTGCCGGGCAGGGTGGGGCAGGGTGACGTGGCGGTTGTAATCGGTGCTGGCAGGGTCGTCGCACCAGCCATCAAGCGGCGAGAGCGGCTCGACAGGCAGATGACAAACAGGTGATGCCACCCGGTCGGCGCGATAGAACACGCGCCGCAATGGCAGAATACCGGCAGGTGTTGCGTGATCTCCCTCGATTTTGCGGGTCTTGATGCCCCCCGCGCCGATGATGGCGGGCATAATTTCGCGCATGCAATGCAGTTGTGCATCCAGCCCTGTATTCGTTTGCAAAATAGCGCGTATCATGAATTCCTCTGGATCGGGTCGTATTTATGTTATCTCCGGCCTCATCCGGCTGCATACGGCATCGGGGCCGGCGGGTCATGGGCCTGTCGGTCGTGGTGGCGGGCATGAACAGCAAAGACAGAGACCGGTTCGATAAAGGGCCGGCCTTAAAGTGATAAAGAGGGTTCGATGGCAGGAGCACGTCCCATACTGATAGCGGACGACGATCAGACTTTACGTCAGATGCTCGTTGAACAGCTACAGATTGATGGTGAATTTGAAGCGATCGAGGCTGGCTCCGTCGCCGAGGCCTGGGAGAAGCTGCAGAAACCGGGGGCGCGCTTTGACGCGATCATCCTCGATGTATCCCTGCCTGACGGGGACGGGCGTGACTTCTGCGCTGACCTGCGGCGCAAGGGCAAGCGCATCCCCATCATCATCCTGACTGGCTCTGATGACGAGACGGACGTGGTGCGCGGGCTTGATGCGGGCGCCAATGACTATGTGGCCAAGCCATTCCGCATTGCGGAACTGCTGGCCCGCCTGCGCGCGCAGATGCGCATTTTCGAGAACAGCGAGGACGCGGTCTTCGCCATCGGGCCGTATATCTTCCGCCCGTCGGCCAAGCTGTTGCAGGAAACGGCCAAGAATCGCCGCATCCGCCTGACGGAGAAGGAAGCGGCCATCCTGAAGTTCCTGTACCGCGCGGGCACGCGCCCCGTGCCCCGGCAGGTGCTGCTCAATGAGGTATGGGGCTACAACGCGGCCGTGACCACCCACACGCTGGAAACCCATATCTACCGCCTGCGCCAGAAGATCGAGCCCGACCCCACCAATGCCAGCCTGCTGGTGACGGAAGGCGGCGGCTACCGTCTCGACCCCGAAGGGGGCAAGAGCGCCGCCCTTGCCTGAACGGGCCCTGTTCTGACCTATGGATTGTGACGGGCCGCCCGGTTTCGGGCGGCCCGGTCGCGTTCAGGCCACTGATTGATGAAAACGGAAGTTTTTGGTGAAGCTTCTTTCAAAAAGCTTAGAAGAAGGCTGTCCCGGCAGGTCAGCCGTCAATGTCGATCAGCACCGGCACGTGGTCCGAGGGCTTTTCCCAGTCGCGGGCGGCACGCAGCACCTCCATGCCGCGCAGGGCGGGGCGCAGGTCGGGCGTGACCCATACATGGTCCAGCCGCCGCCCGCGGTTTGACGCGCTCCAGTCGCGGTTGCGGTAGGACCACCACGTATAGAGCTTCTCATCCGGCGGCACGAATTCGCGCATGGCATCGATGAAGCCGGTCTGCTGCCAGGCCAGCAGGCGTTCGGTTTCCGCGGGCGTGTGGCTGACGATCCGGAGCAGCTGTTTGTGGCTCCACACATCCTGCTCAAGCGGCGCGATGTTCAGGTCGCCCACCAGCACGGTGCGGCGCATGTCACGTGCGGAGAACCACGCCCGCGCCTCCTCCACAAAAGCCAGCTTGTGGGCGAATTTGGGGTTCTCGACCGGGTCGGGCACATCACCACCCGCCGGCACGTAGAAATCATGCACGTCAATCGCGTTCACCCCCGTGCCGTGGCGCACGGCGATGTGGCGGCAGTCGCCCTTTTCGCACCAGTCGGGTGTCTCCTCCAGCACGGTTACGGGTTGGCGTGACAGGATCGCCACCCCATTATATCCCTTCATGCCCCGGAACACGACATGTTCGAAGCCAAGGGCACGCACGTCAGCAAGTGGGAACAGGGCGTCCGGCACCTTGGTTTCCTGCAGGCAGACGAGATCGGGCGATGTATCCTGGCACAGCCGGGCGAGAAGCGGCATCCGCAGGCGGAGGGAATTGATATTCCAGGTGACGATACGCATATCGGCTGCATTGCCGATCCGTGGCAGGCTGACAAGAATATTTTTTTCCCCACAGGGCGCAGCGCAGGACGAAAACAGGAACGAATGGCAAAAGGCAGCTGATATTTCCTGCAAAATTGCAATCCATGCATCAGGACACACGGATGCCATAATTTGTCCACCTGTGGGGTTGACAGCCGTGAATCCGGCCTGTTGTGGGGCGGATTTTTTTTCCGGCCTCCGGCTTGTCCAATATAATTGTTTAAAAACAGTAGGTTGTTGTTAGTGATGTTTTTTTGGGCAATCCAAGTACAGGAACGGAAAACCGCCACCCGCACGTTTTTTTCGGCCCCTGCTCCACAGACTTATCCACATTATCGGTGGATGAACGGCTGGCGTCCATGACAACGGCCATTTCTGACGCACCGACCCGCCCGGTGGGGGTCGATGCCATCCACCACGCCCTGCGCACCATGCCGCAGGCCCCCGGCGTGTACCGCATGCTCGGTGAAAAGGGGGACGTGCTGTATGTGGGCAAGGCGCTGAACCTGAAGAAGCGCGTGACCTCCTACACCCATGTCAGCCGCCTGACCGAGCGCCTGCGCCGCATGGTGTCGGAAACGCGCAGCATGGAAATCGTCACCACCCATACCGAGGCCGAGGCCCTGCTGCTCGAGGCCAATTACATCAAGCGCATGCAGCCGCGTTACAACATCCTGCTGCGTGATGACAAAAGCTACCCGTGGATCATGCTGACCGACCGGCACGACTTCCCCCAGATCAGCAAGCACCGGGGCAAGCCGGTCAAGGGGGCGTCGTACTGGGGGCCGTTCGCCTCGGCCTGGTCGGTCAACCAGACGCTGAACCTGCTCCAGCGCACCTTCCTGCTGCGCTCGTGCTCCGATAGCGAGATGCAGGGCCGCACGCGCCCGTGCCTGCTGCACCAGATCCATCGCTGCTCGGCGCCGTGCACCGACCGTATCAGCCGCGAGGACTATGCCGAACTCGCCGCCCAGGCGCGCAGCTTCCTGGCGGGCAAGAACCCGGACATGCGCGAAAAACTCGGCCGCGAGATGGAACAGGCCGCCGGGGCGCTGGAATTCGAGCGCGCGGCGGCCATCCGCGACCGCATACGCGGGCTTTCGGCCCTGCAGCAGGATTCCAGCGTCATCAACCCCTCCAGCGTGAGTGACGCGGACATCATCGCCATCTGGCAGATTGCGGGGCAGTCGTGCATTCAGGTGTTCTTCATCCGTGCGGGGCGCAACAACGGCAACCGGGCGTTCTTTCCCAGCCATGCGCGCGATGAGAACGCGCCTGACGTGCTCGCCGCCTTCATCGGCCAGTTTTATGATGACAAGCCACCACCCGCCCAGGTGTTCGTCAACCAGGACCTGCCCGAGCTTGACGTGCTCACCGCCGCCCTGAGCCTGCGCCGGGGCCGCAGGGTCGAGATCCTGCACCCCCAGCGTGGCGAAAAGCGCGGCGTGATCGAGCATGCCGCCCTGAACGCGCGCGAGGCGCTGGAGCGCAGGATGGCTGAAAGTGCCGGGCAGGCGAAGCTGTTGCAGGGTGTGGCCGACCTGTTTGGCCTCGATGCGCCGCCCAAGCGCATCGAGACCTACGATAACAGCCACATCCAGGGGGCCAACCCTTACGGCGTGATGGTGGTGGGCGGCCCGGAAGGGTTTGAAAAACGCGCCTACCGCAAATTTTCCATCAAGGGGCCGGTCACGCCGGGCGATGACTTCGCCATGATGCGCGAGGTGCTCGAGCGGCGCTTCCGCCGCGCACTCAAGGACCGCGAGGAAGGCGTGCGCCCCGAGGACTGGCCCGACATCCTGTTGATCGATGGCGGGGCAGGGCAGTACACCGCTGTGCGCGGCGTGCTTGATGAACTCGGCGTGACGGGCGTGACCCTGGTGGGCATTGCCAAGGGGCCGGACCGTGATGCGGGGCGGGAGTGGTTCCATACGGCCGACCGGCCGCCCTTCCAGCTGCCGCCGCGCGATCCGGTGCTGTACTACCTCCAGCGCCTGCGTGACGAGGCGCACCGCTTTGCCATCACCACCCACCGCGCCGGGCGCTCCAAAACCCTGGTGCGCTCGGAACTTGATGATATTCCGGGCGTTGGACCGGCACGCAAGCGCGCGCTGCTCAAGCATTTCGGCTCGGCGCGTGGCGTGCGGCAGGCTGGCCTGGGGGAACTGGAGCATGCGCCGGGCATCAACCGCGACATGGCACGGGTCATTTACGGTTTTTTCCATCCCGACTGGACAGGAGAGTGAGCGGCTGTCATGCAGATGTGAGCCTGCAGGCTGCCTGATAGGCGCTATCAGTATCTTGGCTTTTCCCCTTTCTTGGTTATAGCAGTATCAGCATGCTTACCGACCTGCCCAACCTCCTGACCCTGTCCCGCATCATCGTGGTGCCGATCGTGGTCGCGCTTGTGGTCATTCACACCGCGCAGACCGATTGCGCCGCGTGCGTGCTGTTCATCCTGGCGGGCATTACCGATTATTTCGACGGCAAGCTGGCGCGGGCATGGAACCAGAATTCGGATCTGGGCCGCATGCTCGACCCCATTGCCGACAAGCTGCTCGTCGGCGCATCGCTCATGGTCATGGCGGGGCTGGGGCGCCTGCCTTACGGGTGCCTGTACCCCGCCATCATCATCCTGTGCCGCGAGATCCTGGTCAGCGGCCTGCGCGAGTACCTGGCCGCCACGCGCGTGGGCCTGCCGGTGACGAAACTGGCCAAATGGAAGACCGGATTCCAGATGACGGCGATCGGCTTCCTGCTCGCGGGCGACAGCACGGCAGGGCTGCTGCATATCGGCTGGCTGCCAGTCAATGTGCTCGGCGCCATAATGATGTGGATCGCCGCCGCCCTGACGCTGATTACCGGGTGGGATTATGTCTCCACCGGGCTGCGCCACGTGGGGCGTGGCACCTCGGGCGCCACCAAATTATCTTCCTGACCTACATGAAAAATTAACGCCCTTCATGGCTCATCGTCCCTGCGGGCCCACAGGCCCGCCGGTTTGGCGAGGGGGCGAGGGAAGAGCGTGGTACGCAAGGCACTGGTGCTGTCATTGCTGGTGGGGCTGACGGGATGCGGCGGGTTCGGGCCGATCCTGGCCGATAATACCGAATTGCCTGGCAGCCTGCCCAATACGCCGCGTGCGGAGGGGGAGAACATGCGCCGCGTAAGCGGGCAGGCCCCGCAGGTGCTGCCCATCGTGCCCCAGGCGCGCAATATCTGGCCCGTGCTGCCTGATGGCCAGGCGGACCTGGCACAGGGGGATGAGGTCGCGGCCATGCTGCCCGGCACCCGGAACAGGACCGCAGGCGTGGTCGAGCACGACCTGCCTGCAGGGGGCGAGATGCAGATCGGCAACGATGCAGCGGCTGATGGGCTGCCCGGGGAAGTTTCCGCATTGTCTTCGGGGCAGGGGGCAACGCATAAGGGCGCATCGGATGCGGCGATCATCGTGCCCAATGGCGATGGCAGCACAACCGAGGTCAGCGCCGATGGCACGGTGCATGAACAGCAGGCCCCCTGACGTGACCCGCCCCTGCGGGGCGCGGTGCCTGCCCTGAGTGGGAGAGAAGAGCGGAATGCTACGCATTCTTTATTTTGCATGGCTGCGCGACCGCCTTGGCCGCTCTGGCGAGACGCTGCCCCTGCCGCAGGGCGCGCATTGCGTGCAGGACCTGATTGCGGCCCTGCACGCGCGTGGCGGGGAATATGCCGCCATCTTCGCCCGGCCCGAACTGATCCGCGTGGCGGTGAACCAGAGTTTCGCCACGATTGCCGCCCCTATTGCCGCCCATGACGAGATTGCCTTTTTCCCGCCAGTTACAGGGGGCTGAGATCATCATGCCGCGTGTCACGATCCGCGTTCAGGCCGAAGCGTTTGATAGCGCTCATGAAACCGCGCTGCTGCTGCGCGGGCACGAGGATGTGGGGGGAGTCGCAGCCTTTACCGGAATCGTGCGCGGTGGCGGCGGGCTGGTGGCGCTGGAACTCGAACATTATCCCGGCATGACCGAATCCATGATGCGCCGCATAGCGGAATCGGCCTGCGCGCGATTCGGGCTGGTGGGCTGCACGGTCATCCACCGTGTGGGCAGGCTGGCGGTGGGCATGCCCATCGTGCTGGTGCTGTGTGCCGCCGCCCACCGCGGAGCGGCGCAGGAGGCCACCGCCTTCATGATGGACTGGCTCAAGACCAGCGCACCGTTCTGGAAACGCGAGGAATTTGCAAACGGGCACAGCGCCTGGGTCGAACCCCGTGCGCAGGATGAAGCGGCAAAGGCGCGCTGGGGCAGTCTCACCGCCTGAGGCGGGGGGAAGAAAAATTAAAAAAATAATCTTTCCCTAAACGCCTTGACGCTAAGCTTGCCGCTGATTCGAGAGAACGCTCCCCATTTTCCCGGGCTACATTATCTAGTGCAAAGTGGCATGGAATAGTCCATATATAGGGGCATATCATAAAACCCCGTCCCACCACGCAGGCGCCTGAAAAGCCCTGCGTGCCTTGGCGCGGGCCGATTACGGAGAATGTAAATGGTCCTGGATGACGTATCCGGCGGCATGGCCGATCGTTCTGCCAACGGGGATGGGTTCGTCCAGGGAAAGGACAGTACGCCCATGCCTGACACGTCTGACATGCTGGACAGCGTGGTCCAGCTTCCCGGCCATCATCCCGTGCGCGTGGACCATTCCCGCGATGCGCTGCTTACGGCATTTGGCAAGGCAACGCTCAACAACCGCTACCTCCTGCCTGATGAGAGCTACCAGGACCTGTTTGGCCGCGTGGCCTCGTATTACGGGGCCAATCCCGCCCATGCCCAGCGGCTGTATGACTACATCTCGCGGCACTGGTTCATGCCGGCCACGCCGGTGCTCTCCAATGGTGGCACCTCGCGCGGGCTGCCCATCTCGTGCTTCCTCAACGAGGCCAATGACAGCCTGCGCGGCATCGTGGACCTGTGGAACGAGAATGTGTGGCTGGCCTCAAAGGGCGGCGGCATCGGCTCCTACTGGGGCAACCTGCGCTCGATTGGCGAGAACGTGGGCCGCAATGGCAAGACCTCGGGTGTCATTCCCTTCATCCGCGTGATGGACAGCCTGACGCTGGCCATCAGCCAGGGCTCGCTGCGGCGCGGCTCGGCTGCGGTGTACCTGCCGGTCTGGCACCCCGAGATCGAGGAATTCATCGAATTGCGCCGCCCCACCGGCGGCGACCCCAACCGCAAGGCGCTCAACCTGCACCACGGCGTGCTGGTGTCGGATGCGTTCATGCGCGCGGTGGCCGATGATGATGAATGGGCGCTGCTTTCGCCCAAGGACAACACGGTCATCCGCAAGGTTTCGGCCCGCGCGTTGTGGATTCGCATCCTGACGGCGCGCATGGAGCAGGGCGAGCCGTACATCATCTTCTCCGACCATGTGAACAACGCGCGCCCCGAGCACCACAAGCTGGCGGGGCTTGAGGTCAAGACATCGAACCTGTGCGCCGAGATCACGCTGCCCACCGGCATGGACCACCATGGCCGCGAGCGCACGGCGGTGTGCTGCCTCTCCTCGCTCAACCTCGAGACGTGGGATGAATGGAAGGATGACCCGCAGTTCATCGAGGACGTGATGCTGTTCCTCGACAACGTGCTGCAGGACTTCATCGACCGTGCGCCCGATGACATGGAGCGCGCCCGCTACGCCGCCATGCGCGAGCGCTCGGTGGGGCTGGGGGTGATGGGGTTCCACTCCTTCCTGCAGGCCAAGAACGTGCCGTTCGAGAGCGTTGTGGCCAAGAGCTGGAACCGCAGGATCTTCCAGCACATCCGCGCGCAGGCCGATGCCGCCTCGCGCAAGCTGGCCGAAGAGCGCGGGCCGTGCCCGGATGCGGCGGAATATGGCGTGATGGAGCGATTCTCCAACAAGATGGCGATCGCGCCCACGGCGTCGATTTCCATCATCGCGGGCAATGCCAGCCCCGGCATCGAGCCGATCGCGGCCAATGTGTTCCTGCAGAAGACGCTGTCCGGCTCGTTTACCGTGCGCAACCGCCACCTTGACAAGCTGCTGACCAGCAAGGGCCGCAACACCAGCGATGTCTGGTCGTCCATCACGCTCAACAAGGGCAGCGTGCAGCATCTCGACTTCCTGACCCAGCAGGAGAAGGACGTGTTCAAGACCGCGTTCGAACTCGACCAGCGCTGGGTCATCGAGCATGCGGCCGATCGCGCGCCGTTCATCTGCCAGGCGCAGTCGGTCAACATCTTCCTGCCCGCCAACGTGCACAAGCGCGACCTGCACCAGATCCATTACATGGCGTGGAAGCGGGGGGTGAAATCGCTGTATTACTGCCGCTCGCTATCCATCCAGCGCGCCGATGCGGTGAGTGACGGGCAGGAAAAGCGCGACGTGCCGCCAAAGGATGGTGGCACCCCTCCCGCGACATCGGGTGACTATGAGGAATGCCTCGCCTGCCAGTAAGGCGAGGGGGAAAAGCTTCAAAGAACGCCGCCTGTTTGAAAAAAGGCGGCACCCGGAAACTTTTATTTTTTCAGCATGCCGTTTCGCTCAGACCGTAAGCGGCATGCCGTGTTCCAGTATGGCGCGGGCCGCAGGTGTAAAGCGGCCATCGGCTTCATGCAGCACGAGGCCGGGCAGCATTTCGCTGCCCGCGTGTGAATTCACCCGTCCCTGTACCAGCATGATGCGCGCGGCCTGCCCTGCGCGGGGCCAGAAGGGCAGCACCCTGATCCGGCCCAGCCGCGCGCCCTCCATGGCCGTGCAGCAGGCGGCCAGCAGGCTGCATGGCAGGGCCAGTGTCAGCGTGCCGTGGTGGCGTAGCTGGGCGGCCATGGCGCGCACCCAGCCGCCCAGCGCGCCTGTGGGCAGGCGGCGGGCAAGGTCACGCTGGCTGTGCGGCGAGGCTGACGAGTCCTGCCCATGCCATGGCGGGTTGGCAAAGGCATGGTCGATGCGCCGCACGCCGGGGCCGGACAGCAGCGGGTCATCGGGCAGGGCAGGCAGGGTGGCATGGCGCACATGCAGGCCATGGCGATGGTTGAGCATGAAGTTGTGCCGGGCCAGCGCTGCGGTGGCATCATCATGCTCCAGCCCGATTCCGGTCAGCCGGGGTACCCGATTCGACAGGCAGAGCAGCCCCGCACCCGCGCCGCATCCCCCTTCCATGACGGTCTGGCCGGGGCGCGCGGGCACGAAAGCAGCCATCAGAACAGGCTCCAGTCCGGTCCTGTTTCCGGTCGAAAACTGGCGATAGACCACCTTTCCGCCCAGCAGGTGACCTGTGGTGACAGGGTCCATGCCCATGGGGGGAAGAGGCAGGTCATGCGCTGCTCCGTACCGTGTGCCTGTGTGCTCCGGCTTGACCGTTATTCCAGCGCCGCCCATATACTCATTCTATGTTCATACATTCGGAACCGGGAGAGTAACCTTTTGGCCCTAGCAGTTAGTCTGCCGGAATCCGACGAAACGGCAAGTCAGAAAGACGAAGGGGCTCGCCGCCCGATGGCAGATGGATCAGAAGTCGCCCTGCGCGATCTGGCGGAATATCTTGCGGATGACATGGCGGCGTGCAACCGCGCCATTGTCGAGCGGATGGACAGCCCGGTCGCCCTTATTCCCCAGCTTGCAGCCCACCTCGTGGCCGCCGGTGGCAAGCGGCTGCGCCCGCTGCTGACACTGGCCTCCGCCCGGCTGTGCGGCTACCAGCCCGATGCCACGCACCAGCGCCACGTGGCGCTGGCCGCCTGCGTGGAGTTCATCCACACGGCAACCCTGCTGCATGATGACGTGGTGGACGAGAGTTCGCTGCGCCGGGGCATGGCCAGCGCCAATGCGGTGTTTGGCAACAAGGCCTCGGTTCTGGTGGGGGACTTCCTGTTCGCCCGCTCGTTCCAGCTCATGACGGATGATGGCTCGCTCAAGGTCATGAATATCCTCTCATCCGCTTCCGCCACCATTGCGGAAGGGGAAGTGCTGCAGATGTCCACGCAGAATGACCTGTCCACACAGATCGATCAGTATCTGGAAGTCATTCATGGCAAAACTGCGGCACTGTTCGCCGCAGCCTGTCGTGTGGGTGCTGTCGTGGCCGACCGGGGCGAGGCGGAGGAGCGGGCGCTCGAATCCTACGGCACCAATCTGGGCATGGCTTTCCAGCTTGTTGACGACGCGCTGGATTACGCCGCCGACCAGGCCCGCCTGGGCAAGACGGTGGGCGATGACTTCCGTGAAGGCAAGATCACCCTGCCGGTGCTGGCGGCCTATGCCGCGGGTTCGCCAGAGGACCGTGCCTTCTGGCAGCGCGTGATCGAGGAAAGCGAGCAGAAGCCCGAGGATCTTGATCATGCCCTGCGCCTGATCGAGCAGACCGGCGCCATCCGCACCACGTTGGCGCGTGCGACGGAATATGCCGATGCGGCGCGTGAGGCGCTGTCCATCTTCCCGCCCAGCCGCCTGCGCCAGATGCTGCAGGATACGGCGAGCTACACCGTAAGCCGCCTGCGTTAGCAGGCGGGCCTCATACCTTTTCCAGAATCTGGAAACAAGAAGAGTTTTTGGTGAAGCTTTTTTCAACAGGCTTCAGGAAACGCTGCCTTTTTTCCCAAAAAGCAGCACCCGGAACCGTTTACTCTTTGTGTTCGACAACCGGACTGGCCTCAAATGGCCTGGCTGCGTCCTGCTCATAGCCCAGCGCGGCCAGCCCCGGCCGTAGGGCGGCGAAGTCACGCGGCTCGGCGGTAAAGCAGAACTGGTCGGGCAGGGCAGGTGCAGGGCCATGCGGGGCAGGGCATGTGGCCAGCACGCGGGCGACCTGCCGGGCTACGGCGGGTGCCGGGTCCAGCCAGGCGACATGCGGTGGCCCGATATCACGCATGGCCTCAAGCAAAAAAGTATAATGCGTGCAGCCCAGCCCCACCACGTCGATTGCGCTGCCGCCGGGTTGAGCGAACAGGCCAGCCAGTTCTGTCCTGAGCAGGGCAGGGTCGGGCGGGGTGCCACGAAAAGCCTTTTCCGCCATGTCAGCCAGTCCCCGCGCGCCGTAGGCGAGCAGGGTGCAGTCAGGCGCAAAGCGGGCGCTGAGGGCTTTCAGGTAGGGCCTGCGCACGGTGGCGCGCGTGGCCAGTAGCCCGATCGTGCCGGTGCGGGTCTGGTCGGCGGCCCATTTTATGGGGGGCACGCAGCCCACAAAGGGCACGTCATAAGCAGCCCGCAGGCTGTCGAGCGCAAGCGTGCTGGCAGTATTGCACGCCACCACCACAACGCTGGGTTGCAGGCGCTCAATGGCCGCCCCCACCAGCCGCACGATCCGCGCGCGTAGCGCGGAATCGGGCTGTTCGCCGTAAGGGAATACGGCCGTATCGGCCAGGTAATCGACCGGTATGCCCGGCAGGAGCAGGCGGAGCTGGGCTACGATGCCCAGCCCCCCAATGCCCGAATCGAAGGCAAGAACGCGCGGCATCGGCAGCCCCGCAGGTCAGGCCCCGGCGTCACGCCTGGCCTTGAGCGCCAGCGCCTCCTCAGCGCTGCCCACCCCGCCATGCTTGGCCGACCATGCGCAGGGGTCTTCAAGGAAGCGGCGGACTTCGGCGGCATCCTTTTCCGAGAAATAGGGCTTGCCCGCGCAGGCTTCCAGCACATCCCACCAGGTGCACAGCGCGTGCAGGCTGATATCCATATCCGCCAGCGTGCGATACGCACCAGGGAAGACACCGTAGAAGAACACGACGAAGGTGTGGTCCACGATCGCGCCCGCTTTGCGCAGCGCGTTGGCGAACTGCACTTTCGATGAGCCATCGGTGGTCAGGTCTTCCACCAGCAGGGTGCGCATGCCCTCGGGCACATCGCCCTCGATCTGGGCATTGCGGCCAAAACCCTTGGGCTTTTTGCGCACATAGGCCATGGGCGCCATCATGCGGTCCGCAATCCAGGCGGCGAAGGGAATGCCCGCCGTCTCGCCGCCCACCACGGCGTCGATGCTTTCATAGCCGACATGGCGACCGATCTTTTCCACCGCCAGTTCCATGATCTTCTGGCGCGCGCGGGGGAAGAAGATGATGCGGCGGCAATCGATATAGACCGGGGATTTCCAGCCCGAGGTCAGGGTGTAGGGATCATCGGGGCGGAAGTTGACGGCCTTGATTTCCAGCAGCAGGCGCGCGGTCATGAGGGCTGCGTCGCGGTCCCATGCGGTTGTGCCTGTTGAAAGTCCTGCCCCATTCCCCGTGGCGTCGTGCATACCCTGTCTCCGGCCAAATGAATTGCGTGTACTGAATGTCAGCACAGACGCTTAACCGCAACAGGGCGGAAAATCCATCTATGTCCGGGCCAATGAAGGCGGAATTGCCAAAAAAAGGCCGCATCGGAAATATAACGTGACCCGATCAGCAGAGTGTGAGCGTTTGCGTACCTTGCCCCCACGGGGTATTCGCTCTAGTATCTCAATATTAATAATCATTCTCACTAGTGGATCATCGCATCGTGTCTGTTGAAAACAGTCGCATCGCCCGCAAATGCGAGCGTGCCGTAATCACCGCCTACCAGGAACTGCGTGGCGTCGGGACAAGCGATGTGTCGGCTTTCCATGCCTGCACGACCCTCTACCGCATCCACCACCCCGAATCCTCGCTCAACGAGGCGCGGCGCCTGGTGTCGGAATGGATCGACCATCATGTCATCCAAAAGCGCCCTGGCCCGACGGCCGGGTGCGAGTGTGACTGACCTGTCGGGGGTGGGGCTGTGTAAAAGAGGGCCGGGCATGGATGCGGCCTGCCCTCTTTTCATGTGCGTCAGGTGATGTTTATGCGGTTTTTTGCCAGAAAGTCAGGCATACGCCCTCTTCATCTGCCCTCCGGTTTTCTGCAATCTCGAATTCGAATTTCTTGTCCGGATGACATTCAGACAAGGCAAGACGCCAGAACTGCTCTATCTGTCGTGCAAATACCGTCTTTAAATATATAGCTTTCCTGATTCCGTCTTCTTCAGTTTCATTTAGATCTGTAACGTCCTCACATTCCCAAAAAAAGTTTTCCAGGCAGGGAATATTCAGGTAACGCTCTTTATCCGATATGCTTTGTACAGCGAGATTTTTACTGCCTTTTCATATGCAATGGATTCTGTATTCTTCCGCAAAATACAGCCATCAATCCCTTTTTTGCGCGCCTTCGTTTTTTATACTCTGTTCCTGTGTCGTGTGGGCTGAGAGGCTCCCGTTTACCCGGAACAAAATGGCCGATCCCCTTCGCAAGGCCTGCACGTCATTGTGAATCTGTTGATGGAGATCTGACGTTTTTCGCGCGTCCCGGCGCAGTTTAGTGGATGAGGACGGACGCCACAGCAGATGAAAGCTGGCGGGCTAAAGAGCCAAGGACAGCATGGTCATCCGCAAATTTAATTTCTGATGCTTCGCTCGATCAATATGCCCGGGCCATTGCCATATGCTGAGCGAAACAGCCTTTTATGGCAAGGGTAGTCTAAATGGGTCGGGCTTCTGCAAAAAATCAAAGTGCCATGCCGGGCAGGGCGCTCCCCGCCCGGCATGGTCTTTTTAATCAGGCCCGCTTGTCAAACGGCACGAAATCGCGCTCGGGCGATCCGGTATAGAGTTGGCGGGGGCGACCGATGCGCTGGCCGGGTTCCTCGATCATTTCCTTCCACTGGCTGATCCAGCCGGTGGTGCGGGCTACGGCAAACAGCACGGTGAACATGCTGGTGGGGATGCCCATGGCCTTGAGGATGATGCCGGAATAGAAATCGACATTGGGGTACAGGCTGCGCTTGACGAAATATTCGTCATGGATCGCAATCTTTTCCAGTTCGATGGCCAGGTCGAGCAGCGGGTCGTCCTTGATGCCAAGCTCGCCCAGCACCTCGTGGCAGGTGGCCTGCATGATCTTGGCGCGCGGGTCGAAGTTCTTGTACACCCGGTGGCCAAAGCCCATCAGGCGCACGCCGCTGGTCTTGTCCTTCACCTTGGCGATGAATTCGGGGATGTTGTCCTTGTGGCCGATCTCGGCCAGCATCTTCAGCACCGCCTCGTTGGCGCCACCATGCGCGGGACCCCAAAGCGCTGCGATACCGGCGGAAATACACGCAAACGGGTTGGCCCCCGTCGAGCCCGCAAGGCGCACGGTGGAGGTCGACGCATTCTGCTCATGGTCGGCATGCAGGATCAGGATGCGGTCCATGGCGCGCGCCAGCACCGGGTTGATCTTGTACGGCTCGCTCGGCACCGCGAACATCATGGACAGGAAGTTCTCGGCATAGGACAGGTCATTGCGCGGGTAGATGAAGGTCTCGCCCTGCGTGTATTTGTAGGCCCAGGCCGCGATGGTCGGGATCTTGGCGATGATGCGCATGGCCGACTGGTAGCGCGTGGCAGCATTCGAGACATCAAGCCCTTCATGATAGAAGGAGGACAGCGCGCCCACCGTGCCGCACAGGATGGCCATGGGGTGCGCATCACGGCGGAAACCGTTGAAGAAATTGCGGATCTGCTCGTGCAGCAGCGTATGGTGCTTGATGGAGTTCACAAACCCGTCGTACTGCGCCCTGTCGGGCAGTTCGCCGTTGAGCAGCAGGTAGGCCACTTCCATGAAGGTGGCCTGTTCGGCCAGCTGCGCGATGGGATAGCCACGATGCAGCAGCACGCCCTTTTCACCATCGATGAAGGTGATCTTGCTGGAGCATGACGCGGTCTCGCCATAACCGGGATCATAGGTGAATACGCCAGCCTGGGCAGGCAGCTTGCGGATGTCGACAACCTCCGGCCCCATCGTGCCGGACAGCACGGGTAGTACAACATCCTTGCCGTTCAGCGAGATTGTGGCAGTTTTTCCGGACTCGCTCATCTACAACTCTCCTCCTGGGTGCCATCCTCGCGCGCCTGGCGGCAAGGGGGCACATGTCTCCAACCTCCGGGCATTCTGCCGTTCATGCGGCAGTTTATCGCTATGCCCAAATTATATGCCCGGCGTGCCGCACGGGGCGGCAGTCATCGGGCCTCGGTTCTGACGATAGGAACGAAACCCCTGGCGTGGCAATCCATGCAGCCCCCTTGCCGCAATGACATTATTGGCAAGACAGGGCGTGAAGGTGGATTTCGCCATCAGTGGCTGAATTCCATGGTTTTTCGGCGGTAAAACAGGCCATCGAGGCCGGTGGGAAGCCGCGCTGCATGGCCCCTTCAAGGGCGGGCGGACAATGCCGCGCCCCCCAGTGAAATACCAGCGCGCCCAAAGCCGGATTATGACCTAATACCATGATATTGCTTGTTTTATCGGCAATGTCATACAGCATGTCACGCACCGTTTCGGCGGTTGCGTCATACAGTTCGTTCACATATCGGATATCGGGTTGCCGATCGCCATAAAATGATCCCAGCGCCGCCAGTGTCTCGACCGTGCGCCGCGCGGGGCTGACCAGCACCAGTTGCGGGGCAAAGGCGCGCGCCCGCAGCCATGCGCCCTGTGCGCGGGCACTATCGCGGCCATGCGGGGTCAGCGCGCGGTTGAAATCGGCCTGTGCCCCGATGTCACCAAATGCGGCGGGAGCGGCCTGGGCATGGCGCATGAGCACAAGCTGGCGGGGCATGGCGGCGGTTACTGGCCGGTACCCGCGGCAATGGCCTCATGGTGGCGAATGACCTCGCGGATGATGAAGGCCAGGAATTTTTCCGCAAAATCGGGGTCCAGATGGGCGGCGGTGGCCAGTTCGCGCAGGCGGGCCACCTGGCGGGCCTCACGCGCGGGGTCGGCGGGCGGCATGTCGTTGGCGGCCTTGAGCCTGCCCACCGCCTGCGTGTGGCGAAAGCGCTCGGCCAGCATGTAGATCAGGGCGGCATCAATGTTGTCGATGCTGCAGCGCAGTTCTTCGAGCTTGAGCCGGGCTGCGTCCTGTCTGGCCTCGGTCGTGTTCATCGGTGTCGGCGCTCCTGCGTGGGGATAAGATGATGGCGTTATAAAGATTTACAGGACAGGCGGAAGGTCGATCCACGCCAGATGCCCCCCTTTGCCCGCCCCCGTATCGGTAAAGATGGCCCGCCCGCCCATGCGGCCCTGGCGCACCCAGGGCCGTCCGTCGGTGGAGCGACGGTCATGCCCGCAATAGACCGTGTAGCCCGGCGGAATGTGATCGACCCAGTTCAGCCGGCGCTCGGGGTAGCCATCCTTCTGCATGCGGCCCGTCGTCTCGCCAAACAGGGCGCGTGACAGCAGGGGTGTGACCGTGCCCAGCCCCGGCGGGGGCAGTTCACCCAGCATGCGGGCATGAAAGCCGCCATGCACGAATATGGACTGCCCCAGCACGATCCACGCGGGCGCGCGCGCAAGATCGGCCAGCGCGCGCTGGTACACGTCGCTGTTCTCCTCGCGCTGGAAGGCGGCCAGCGTTTCCATCAAAGGCGGGTCGCGGCGCATCTTGCGGCCCTGCAGCGCGCGGGCCAGCTTGCGGTCATGGTTGCCCAGTATGAACAGGCCGCGCCCTTCATCGATCAGGCGCTGCATCAGGCGGAACGCGCCCGCGCTGTCCGGCCCGTAATCCACCAGGTCGCCCAGCTGTATGACAAAGCGGTCGGTTGCCGCGGCATGGCGGAAGGCGTGCAGGTCGCCATGCACGTCGCCCACCACGCGCAGGGGGCGGCCTGCCAGCAGCCCTGCCAGCGGGTGCGTGGGCAGCACGGGCGGGGCAGGGGGGGGCACTTCTTCCCGCTCGGCAGTGGGCGGGAATATGGCATCCCGTGCCATGACAGGCCGATGGGAGGAAAATCGACGTCTCAAACGAAAATCCTCTCCTGTTGGTGGCCGGTCCGGGTGATGCCCCTTGCTGGGTCTGGTCTCCTATTATTCACAAGATTGGCCGCCATGCACTAGGGGGATGGTCAATAATGTATCCTTAATGACACAAACCGGTTGCATCCGGGTAACGATATTGTACACGGAAAACCGGAATATATTGACCACGACACAGACCGGTAGAGACATCGCATTCCTGCCTGAAGACGTGGCTGATGGAGCAAACGTGAAACCGCCAACCGGAGTCCGGCCGCGGTGTCACACTCTTTTGTTGTGACGTAGCCTGCAGGACGGAGAACAGATGAAGACGTCATGCTGACGTGAAACGCAGGGGCAGGCGCTCTGGTGCAAAGGGAATACCCGCGCCATGGCCGCCGCCCGGCAGATCGGCCCCGGCCAGGGCCGTGACAACGGCATACGACATATCCGGCGCGGTCTCGACCGGCCGGGCATAACGATAAGAGTTTGAGGGAAAGTTCATGATCGACCACACCCGAATCCGGAATGCGGCGCTCCGGGCCAAGATCACCACCGCCGAGCAGGCGGCCTCCCTTGTCCGCCCGGGCAGCACGGTGGGCACCAGTGGCTTTACCGGCGCCGGTTACCCCAAGGCCGTGCCGCAGGCGCTTGCAGCCCTGATGGAGCGCGCGCACGCCGAAGGGAAGGAATACCGCATCCGCCTGCTCACCGGCGCCTCGACCGGGCCGGAGCTTGATGGCGCGCTCGCCAAGGTCAACGGCATCTCCTTCCGCATGCCCTATAATTCCGATCCTGGCCTGCGCGCGCGCATCAACAAGGGCGAGACGGAATATCTCGACATGCATCTCAGCCATGTCGCGCCCATGGCGTGGGCGGGTTTCTTCGGCACGATCGACACCGCCATCATCGAGGCCACCGCCATCCGTGAAGATGGCAGCATCGTGCCGTCGTCCTCCGTCGGCAATTCCAAGACCTGGCTCGATACCGCCAGGCAGGTCATCATCGAGGTCAATAGCTGGCAGGACGCCGCACTCGAGGGCATGCACGACATCTGGTACGGCGCAGCCCTGCCCCCGCACCGCCAGCCCATTCCGCTGCTGCGCCCCGATGACCGCATCGGCGGCACCTCGCTCAAGGTCGACCCCGCCAAGATCGTGGCCATTGTCGAGACCAATGCGCCCGACCGCAACGCCCCGTTCTCGCCGCCAGACGAGACCGCGCGCGGCATTGCGGGCCACCTGATGGAGTTCTTCCGCCATGAAGTGAAGATGGGCCGCCTGCCGCCTTCGCTGCTGCCGCTGCAGTCCGGCGTGGGCAACGTGGCCAACGCCGTGATGGGTGGGCTGGAGGAAGGCCCGTTCGATGACCTGACCGCCTACACGGAAGTGATTCAGGATGGCATGCTCGGCATGCTGGAAAGCGGCAAGATGCGGGTGGCCTCGGCCACGGCCTTCTCGCTCAGCCCCGAAGCGGCAGAATCGCTCAACAGCCGCATGCGCGAGTTCCAGAAGAAGATCATCCTGCGCCCGCAGGATATCAGCAACCATCCCGGCCTGATCCGTCGCCTTGGCTGTATCGCCATGAACGGCCTGATCGAATCGGACATCTATGGCAACGTGAACTCGACCCAGATCATGGGCTCCAAGATCCAGAACGGCATTGGCGGCTCGGGCGATTTCGCGCGCAATGCCTATATCTCGGTGTTCATGACGCCCTCGACTGCCAAGGGCGGCAAGATTTCCGCCATCGTGCCCATGGCCTCCCACGTCGATCACATCACGCAGGATTCGCAGGTGCTGGTGACCGAGCAGGGCCTGGCCGACCTGCGTGGCCTCTCGCCCAAGCAGCGCGCGGAAGTCATCATCGCCAACTGCGCCCACCCCGATTACCGCCCGATGCTGCTCGACTACTACAAGCGCGCCCGCGCGGGGTCGTTTGGCCAGCAGTCGCCGCACCTGCTGACCGAGGCGCTGTCGTGGCACCAGCGCTTCATCGAGACCGGCAGCATGATGCCGTAATGTATAAACGTTTTTGGTGAAGCTTTTTTCAAAAAGCTTCAGAAAATGCCGCCTTCTTTAAAAAAGGCGGCACCCAAGGGCCGTTATGTTTTCCTAGCGTGCGGGTTCGGCATCCACCATTTCGGTCGCGCGTTCGAGGTCAACCGACAGCACGCGGCTGACCCCGCGCTCCTGCATCGTCACGCCATACAGCCGGTCCATATGCGCCATGGTCAACTGGTGGTGGGTCACGACCAGGAAGCGCGTGCCCGCTTCCGCCACCATGTCGGCGAGCAGGGCGCAGAAGCGGCCCACATTGGCATCATCAAGCGGTGCATCCACCTCATCGAGCACGCAGACCGGCGCGGGGTTGCAGCGGAACACCGCGAAGATGAGCGACAGCGCGGTCAGCGCCTGCTCGCCACCTGAAAGCAGCGAGAGCGTGGCCAGCTTTTTGCCCGGCGGCTGGGCATAGATTTCCAGCCCGGCCTGAAGCGGGTCATCATTGCCCACCATGCCCAGATGCGCGCGACCGCCATTGAACATGCGGGCAAACAGAGCCTGAAAATGCTGGTCGATCTGCGAGAACACGGCCATCAGCCGCTCGCGCCCCTCGCGGTTGAGTTGCCCGATCATGCCGCGCAGGCGGGCAATGGCCGATTGCAGTTCGTCGCGCTCATGCAGGATCGTGTCGATCTTGCCCGATGCCTCCTGCGCCTCAAGCTCGGCGCGCAGGTTGACCGGGCCAAGTTCATCGCGCTGGCGGGTCAGGCGGGCCACCTTGCGGCGCAGCCCGGTCTCGGCATTCACGCTCAGGTCAGCAGGCACCACGCCCGCAGGTGGTGTCGAGTCCGCCTGTAGCTGCGCCAGCAGCACCTGTGCCTGCTCGCGCCTGCCTTCGGCGCGGACCACGGCTTCACGCGCTGCGGTCAGCACCTCTTCTGCCGTGCGGCGGCCCTGCTGCACGTCCGCCATGCGGGTTTCGGCCTGTTGCAGTTCCGCCATCGCCACGTCATGGCTGGCTTCGTGCTGCGCCAGTTCGGTTGCGATCGCATCGCGCCGCGCGCGCACGGCAACCGGCTGGGGGGCAATGCGCTCATGCTCGGCGCGGGCGTTGTGCAGGCGGGTCTCGGCGGCTTCCGCTTCAAGGCTTGCAGCCTCCACGCGGGCGGTCCACTGCGTCATGTCCTGAGCCGATGCCTCAAAGCGCTGGCGCAGGGTGGCGTCTTCCGTATGCAGGCGGGCCAGGGTCTCGCGCTGCTCGGTTTCGCGCAGGCGCAGGCTTTCGGCCTGTTCGCGCAGGCTGGCCAGCGTGTGTTCCAGCCCGCTCATGTCGGGCAGGGCCTCGAGGCGGCTCTGGGCGGCGGCAACGGCGGCCTGTGCCTGTTGCAGCCCATCGGTCAGGTCGGCCATGCGGGCCTGACGGGCTTCAAGCCGGGCGCCGGTCTCGCGCATTTTCTGCTCAAGGCCAGCGCGGGCAGTGCGGGCGTGCTCGAGCTGGGTCGTTGTCTCTTCCACCATGATCCGGGCCTGTTCCAGCGCGTGAGCCGCCTGTGTCGCGGCAGCGGTGGCCTGCCGGGCCGCATCCTCGGCCAGCGCCGGGGCGGGCAGGGCGGCAAGCTGTTCGCGCCGGGTGGCCAGTTCCCGGCTTGCGGTGTCGTGGTCGTTCGCCAGCCGGGCCTGTTCGGGCAGCAGGGCCTGCAGGCGCGTTTCCGCCTCGCTGTGCCGGGTTGTTGCGGCCTGCAGGGCGCGGCGGGCCTGCTCAAGGGCTGATTCAGCCTGCTGATGGCGGGTCCGCAGCGCCTTTTCGGCATCCTGCGCCTGCGTGGCCGCCTGCGCTGCCGCCTGCTGGGCGCGGGCAAGCTGGTCGAGGGCGGGCAGGCTGGCTTCCTGTTCCGTGGCGCGTGCGCAGGCGGCCTCCGCATCCGTCAGGGCCGCCTGGGCCGTGGTCTGCTGCACCGAGAGCGTGTCGATCTGGGCCGAGATGGTGGCGTGCTGGCGTGAAAGCTCGGCCTCGGCCGTGCGGGCGGTCTCCAGCGCGTTCTCGGCGGCCATGCGGGCGTTACGTGCCGTCGCTAGGGCTTCGCCTGCGTGCTGGCGGGTGGTTGTGGCGGCTTGTGCCGCCTGTTCCAGTGCCGGGAGCGCGCCACGCAACTGCTCGAGTTCCGTGCGCAGCGCGCGCAGGCGGCCGAGCTCCTTGAGCCTTAGTGCCGCGCGGTCAGGCAGGTTGGGGGCCTGCGTGTAGCCATCCCACCGCCATAGCGCGCCCGCGCGGGTCACGAGGCATTGCCCCGGCGTCAGGCTGGCCTGAAGGGGGGCGCCATCCATGCCATCGGGCAGCAGGCCGGCAGCCCCCAGCGCGCGTGACAGGGCAGGCGGGGCTTCAAGCACGGTGGAAAGCGGCTCGATGCCCGCAGCGGGAAAGGGCGCTGGTGTCGCGGGCGGCAGGTCATGCCAGGAGCGCGGCGCCGTGCCCTTGACCACCGCCTCAAGCCCGTCGGACAGCACGACCGCCAGCGCGGTTTCCAGCCCGGCGGGCACATGCAGGCTGTCGGCCAGCGTCGTGCCGTGGGCGGGGTCGGCCTGCGCCTCGCTGTGCAGCGCGCGGGCGAGGCCATCGGCTTCCGCCTCGAGGCCCGACAGGCTGGCGCGGGCCTCGGTCAGGCGGGCATTACAGGCTTCATCCTCCTTTGTGGCCGCAATCGTGGCCGCCTCGACTGCCGCCATGTGCTGGCGGGCAGCGTCCAGCGCGGTGCCAGCGGCCTCGCGTTTTGTCACGAGCGCCTGCAGCGCCTCATCGGGCACGGCCTGCGCGCGCAGGCGCGTCAGGCTGGCAGTCAGTGTATCGACCGCGTCGCGCGCGCGCTTGTGGGCGGCCTGGGCGGCGCGGAGGGCTTCCTCGGTGGCGGCGCGGGTGGCGCGGGCTTCCTTCAGGCGGGCATTGGCCTGAATTTCGGCCTGTGTGGCCTGCGCACGGGCGTCTTCTGCCGTGGCGCGTTCGGCGCGGAGGGTATCAAGGGCAGTTTCGGCTTCGGTCGCAGCCTGTGCCAGGCGCGTGCGTTCGGCCTCGGGCACAAGGTCCGCGCGGGCATTGCCGACATGATTGCCCAGCGTTGCCACATCGCGCGCGAGGGCTTCAAGCCGGGCAGCCGCCGCCGCCGCATCCTGCGTGGCCTGCGCATGCACGCGCTGGCTCTCGGTTGCGGCATTGCGGGCCAGGTCGGCCTGTAGCGTGGCATCGGCGTGGGCGCGGGTGGCGTCCTCGCGCGCGCTCAGGGCGTGGGCGGCCTGGGCCTCGGCCTGCGTGATCCGTTCATCATGGGCGGCAATGGCTTCGACCGTTGGCATGTCGGCTTCGAGTGCGGCGATCTCGGTAGCGAGGGCTGCGTGCCGGGCAGCAAGGCGCTCATGCGCGGCGGTGGCCGTGGCAAGCCCTTCGCGGGCCTGCGTGGCCTGCAACTGGGCCTCGCGCACGGTGGTGGTGGCCTCTTCCACGCGGGCGGCCATCCCCGTCATGGCCTGCGCCAGCGCCGTGCATTCGGCCTGTGCGGCTTCACGCAGGGCGGGCAGGGCGGACAGGCGTTCTTCCACCTGTGCCCGCTCGGCTTCAAGCTGCCCGAGCATGAGGCGCGCGTCATCACGCCGGGCAAGGGCTGCGGCGTGCGCGCCCTCGCATTCGGCAAGGCGGGTCCGTGCCTGTTCCGCCGCGGCCTCGGCGCGGGCCAGTTCCTCAGCAATGGTTTCGGCGCGGACCTTGAAGCGTTCGAGTGCCGTGCGCTGCGTATCCAGTGTCTCGCGCAGGGCGGGGAGCGCCTTTGTCACTTCGTAATCGGTCAGGACGGCGGTCTCGGCCATTTCCTCGGCGGCGCGCAGGTCGGTGCGGGCGGCAAGCAGGGCGGCCTCGCCCTCGGCCACGCCATTATGGGCGCGGGCATGCAGCAGCGCCAGCAGCGCGGTTTCGGATTCGCGCAGGTCCTGCGAGAGTTCGCGGTAACGGGCGGCCTGTTCGGACTGCTCCTGCAAATCCCCAAGCCGGGATTCGAGTTGCAGGCGCAGATCTTCCGCGCGCGCGAGATTGGCTTCGGTCGCGCGGAGTTTCAGTTCGGCTTCGTGGCGGCGGCCATGCAGGCCGGTAATGCCCGCGGCTTCCTCCAGAATGGTGCGCCGTTCCTCGGGGCGGGCATTGACCAGCGCCGAGACGCGGCCCTGGCTGACCATGGCCGATGAACGGGCACCCGATGCAAGGTCGGCAAACAGGGTCTGCACGTCGCGCCCGCGCGTGGTGCGGCCATTGATGCGGTAGCCGCTGCCCGCGCCCCGCTCGGCCCGGCGGCAGACCTGAAGCTCATCCTGCCCGGTAAAGGGCGCGGGGGCGATTTCGGCAGCGCCTTCCAGCGTCAGCGTTACGTCCGCCATGTTGCGGGCCGCGCGCGCGGTGGTGCCCGCGAAGATCAGGTCATCCATTTCGCCGCCGCGCAGGGCGCGGGCATTGGTTTCGCCCATGACCCAGCGCAGGGCTTCGACCACGTTGGACTTGCCGCAGCCATTAGGCCCGACGATGCCGGTCAGGCCGGGCAGGATGTCGACGGAGACCGGGTCGGCGAAACTCTTGAAGCCTGCGATGCGCAGCCGGACGAAACGGGCGGTCATGCTCAGCGGGCCGCCGCTTCAACCTTCTGGGCAAACTGCTCGTAGGTCAGTTCCTGGGCCACCTGCTCCCTGTCATTGAAGCGGAAGGTGGGCGTGCCGTCGATCTTGTACTGGGCCTGGGCGCGGTCTTCCTCATCCATGATGGCGTGGCGCAGCTTGTCGTCATGGACGGTCTGCTGGAACAGGTCGGCGGACATGCCTGCAAGTGCCGCCATTTTCTGGATCTCGGCCTCGGCTTCCGCCGGTTCCTTGCCAAAGGCCCAGTGGTCCTGGCTGGACAGCAGGGCAAGCACGAACGGCTCATAACGCTCGGGTGCAAGCGTGCGCGCGACCATGCAGGCAGTCAGCGCCACCTGATCGAGCGGAAAATCACGGAAAATGTAGTAGACCTTGCCCGTATCGATCAGCTTGCTGCGCACTTCGGGGAAGACCTCGGCAGCGAAACGCGCGCAATGCGTGCAGGTGAGCGAGAAGAATTCCTCCACATGCACCTTGGCCGCCGGGTTGCCCACGGCGCGGATGGACAGGCGCGGGTCCGCCGCCTGCGCCATGGCCTGGCCAGACAGCAGGCCGCCAGCCATGAGAGTGGGGGTGAGGGCAAGCAGGGTGCGGCGTGTGATGGGCATTACGGTCACTCTCCGGTGGGGACAGGGATATTATGGGGCATGGCCCCGGCGGGTATCAGTATTAAGGCGGCGCAGGCCCGGCGTAAATCCATCGTGGCACCATGCCATCGTGGTGCCATGCAGGTGGCGCGCCGGGGCTGGCGCGCCACCGTTCAGGCGGGCGGCGTGGCTGCGTCGCGCGGGGGCAGGCGCACGCGCACATGGCGGATATGGCGGGCATCCGAATCAAGGATGCGGAACACCATGCCGCTTTCATGCGTCACGATCTCGCCGCGCGTGGGCACATGGCCCGCAAGGCGGAACACCAGCCCGCCCACGGTCTCGATCTCGGCCTCGCGTTCCTCACGCGTGAGCACGGGGCCGACCTTTTCCTCAAAGGCGGCGACAGGGGTGCGGGCATCGACATCGAGCGTGCCGTCGGGCCGTTCGCGCATCATGTTCACGGTCGGTTCGTCGTGCTCGTCGGAAATATCGCCCACGATGGTCTCGATCAGGTCCTCGATGGTGACGAGGCCGTCGATGCCGCCATATTCATCGATCACGAGGGCAAGATGCACATGCCGCAGCCGCATCTGCAACAGCAGGTCGAGCACGGGCAGTTGTGGTGCCACCATGAGCGGCTGGCGCAGCAGCGGCTCCATGCGGAAGGCTTCCGACGTGCCGACATAGGCGATCAGGTCCTTCACATGGATCATGCCCACGATGTCATCAAGCTGGTCGCGATAGACCGGCATGCGGGAGTGGTTTTCCCGTCGCATCATGGCCAGGGCCTCATCAAGGCTGATATCGACCGGCATCGCCACGATGTCGGCGCGTGGAATCATCACGTCATCCGCCGTGATGCCGCGCAGGCGCAGCACGTTGGCCAGCAGCGCGCGTTCCTGCCGGTCGAGTTCGGAGGCATGGGGATTGGCGTCATCCCCCGCTGCATCATCGGCTTCCTTGACCAGCGCGGCAATGGAATGGCGCAGTCCCGGTTCAGCGCGCCTGCGGCTGAACAGTGACAGGAATCCCCTGCCGCGCGAGCCGGACGGAGGCTCCTCGTTGGCATCGGTGCCGGGGCGGCTCATGAGCGTGCCCCCCGCGCGGCCATGCGGCCCGGCTTCCACGGATTGGCAACGCCCAGGCCGGACAGGATGCGGGCCTCGCGCATTTCCATCTCGCGGGCCTCGCCGGGGTGGTGGTGGTCATATTCGGCCAGGTGCAGCACGCCATGCACCACCAGATGCGCCAGATGGGCGGCCATGTCGCGGCCTGCGGCCTGCGCCTCGCGCGCGACGGTTCCAAAGGCGATGATGATGTCGCCGCCCCATATGCCACCGGCCTGGGGGTATTCGAACGTGAGGACATTGGTGGGCTTGTTGCGCCCGCGATGCCGCCAGTTCATGCGGGCGACCGTGCGGTCATCGGCCAGCACCACGCTGACCGGGCCATGGCAGCCCGTGGCCGCGAGCGTGGCGCGCACCGCGCGATCCACCACGCGGGCGGGGTGGGGGACGGCGCGGTTCCAGCGCCTGTCCGCCACCGTGACATCGGGGCCATCGGACCCGGCCGGGAGGGCAGGCTGCGTGGCCCGCCCTGCTGCGACCCCGCCCTTGTGGGCGGGGCCTGTGCTACTTCGAGGTTTCATCGTTCTCCTGCTGCGACCGGGCGTGGTGGGGGCGGCGTTCGGCCCCGGCACGCTGGTCGTATGCCTCCACTATACGCGCCACCAGCGGGTGGCGCACCACGTCACGCGATTCAAATCGCATCATGCCGATCCCGGGCAGGCCGTCGAGGGTATCGACTGCCTCCCGCAGGCCGGATGTCACGCCACGCGGCAGGTCAACCTGGCTCAGGTCGCCGGTAATGACCATGCGCGTGCCTTCACCCATGCGGGTGAGGAACATCTTCATCTGGGCGGGCGTGGTGTTCTGCGCCTCGTCCAGAATGACAAAACAGTGCGCCAGCGTGCGCCCGCGCATGAAGGCCAGCGGCGCCACCTCGATCTCGCCCGTGCCCATGCGCCGGATCACCTGATCACCCGGCATCATGTCATGCAGGGCGTCATACAGCGGGCGGAGGTAGGGGTCGATCTTTTCCTTCAGGTCGCCGGGCAGGAAGCCCAGCCGCTCGCCTGCCTCCACCGCGGGCCGCGAGAGCACGATGCGGTCCACCTGGCCCGCCTGCAGCATGGCCACCGCCTGGGCTACGGCAAGGTAGGTCTTGCCGGTGCCCGCGGGGCCAAGGCCAAACACCATTTCCTGCCGGGCGAGCATGGCCATGTATTCCGCCTGGCCCACCGAGCGCGGGGCCACGGGGCCGCGACGGGTCATGATGGTGGGCAGGTCGGCCAGCGTCGGGCCTGCCGGGGCTGCCGCAGTGCGGGTGTCGGGCATGGCGGGCAGTCCTCCCGTAACGGTGTGTGGGGCGGAAAAGGCATGGGCAGCCAGCCGGATGGCGGTATCGACCGTGGCGGTATCGACCGTCTGCCCGGCTGTTGCGCGGCGGTAGAGTTCGCCCAGCGTGGCCTGTGTCAGTTCCACCCGCTGTGCCGCACCCGTAATGGCGATGCGGTTGCCCCGGCAGGCCAGCCGGACATCAAATCCACGTTCAAGATGCAGCAGGTGGCGGTCATGGTCACCCACAAGCTGTGCCAGCAGCACGTTATCTTCAAACTGCATGGTCACGGTGCGGTCATTGGCCGCGGCCGTGCCACCGGGGGTACGCCGCCCGCCGCTGCGACGGGGGGCGTGGAGCGTGGATTGTGTCTGTTCTCTCAAGCCCTGTCTGTCTCCTCTGTCAGGATACCACCAAGCGAGTTGGTGTACCTGTGGCGGATATCCACATTGGCGATCTGGCCGATCAGGCTGTCCGGGCCTTCAACGCTCACGGCCTGCAGCCATGGGCTCTTGCCCGAAACCTGACCGGGCTTGCGCCCCCGCCCCGTAAAGAGCACGGGCACCACCTGGCCTATGGTTGCATCATTGAATGCATCCTGCTGCACGCGCAGCATGGCCTGGAGTTCCTGCAGGCGGGCATCCTTCACATCCTCGGGCACGTGCATGCCAGCGCCTGCCGCAGGCGTGCCGGGGCGGGAGGAATACTTGAAGGAATAGGCCTGCGCGAAGCCGATCTCATCGATCAGGCGCATCGTGTCGGCAAAATCGGCATCCGTCTCGCCGGGATGCCCCACGATGAAATCGGATGACAGGGCAAGGTCGGGCCGCGCCGCGCGCAGGCGGGCCACGAGCGTGCGGTAGTCATCGGCCGTGTGGCCCCGGTTCATGGCGGCCAGCACCCGGTCGGAGCCGGACTGGACCGGCAGGTGCAAAAACGGCATGAGCTGCGGCAGGTCGCGATGGGCCGCGATCAGGTCATCCTCCATGTCGCGCGGGTGCGACGTGGTGTAGCGGATGCGCGTAATGCCCACCTCGTCGGCCAGCACGCGGGCAAGGCGGGCGAGGCCCCAGGTGCGGCCATCCGGGCCTTCGCCATGGTAGGCGTTCACGTTCTGGCCTAAAAGCGTGATCTCGCGCACGCCGGCGGCTGCCAGCCTGCGGGCTTCATCGATCACCGCCTGCGCGGGCCGGCTGCTTTCCGCCCCGCGCGTGTAGGGCACGACGCAGAAGGAGCAGAATTTGTCGCACCCTTCCTGAATGGTGAGGAAGGCAGCCCCCCCGGCCGGCACCTCGCGGTCGGCGGGCAGGAAGTCGAATTTCTGCTCGACGGGGAAGTCGGTCTCGATCACGGCCCCCGCCGCGCGGGCGGCGCGCGCCACCATCTCGGGCAGGCGGTGATAGGTCTGGGGGCCGAGCACGATATCGACATAGGGCGCGCGGGCGAGGATTTCCTTGCCCTCCGCCTGCGCCACGCAGCCTGCCACGGCCAGCACGGTGGCCGCACCCTGCTCGGCGCGCGCTTCCTTGACCTTGCGCAGGCGACCGAGTTCGGAGAAGACCTTCTCGGCCGCGCGGTCGCGGATGTGGCAGGTGTTGAGGATGATCATGTCAGCCGCATCCGGCGTGCTCACGGCCCGGTAGCCAAGCGGGCGCAGCACGTCGGACATCCGCTCGCTGTCATACACGTTCATCTGGCAGCCCCATGTTATGACATGAAGCCCCCTGGTGGATGAGGTGCTGGCTTGTGGCGTGGCCACGCCGGGGCGGGGAGACAGGCTGTTCACGGGTCAGGTATCCTCAGGCATCATCGCGGGCACGCGCCCGCGCAACGGGGGCAAGACATCGGGCCTTGCCTGCGCGCGGTCAAGAGGCTTGCCGCCGATAAAGCCGGGAACATATGGTCTGCCCATCAACGCTCCTGGTGCGAAGGGTTGGGTGCCGGGTGCGGCCCCTATGCCCGATCTGCCCCCGATCATGCCTGCCGGAATCGGGGGTATGTCAAGTCAGGAACGCAGGCGTGGAGATAGTTTGCAACATCGCTGGCGCGTTTTGTCCTTCAATGCGACAAATTCGGAACTTATTAAGGGGGAAGCGTTAATATCGGTTTGAACATGCATGGCGGGAATGGCAGACAATACCCTGTGGGCAACTGACCGCATGAAAGAAGACAGCAACAGGGGCAGCACCGTTTGACACGATTGCGTCATCTCCGCCTGGCGGTTCGTGCCCGGCGCGGGGTCGGTTATGTCAGCCTGTTCGCGGTCTTGACGGTTCTCCTGCCGGGACCGCCCGCAGCATTCGCCGCCGACCCGCAGGACTACACCACAACCATCCGCCCCACCGGCAATGCCGACCTTGATGCAGCGCTCAGGGCGTCTTCCGACCTGCTTTCGCTGCAGAAAACGCAGGCCGTCAGCCCCTTTGCCCTGACCGGGCGCATCCACAACGACTATTCCCGCCTGATCAGCGCGCTTGAAAGCTATGGCTATTATGCGGGCGCCATTACCATCACCATAAGCGATGGGGGCCATAAGGGCAGCACGCCCGCCGATGGCGCGCAGGACGGGCGCGACCCCGACCTGCCGGAATGGATGCAGGCGCTGCCCGCGGGCCACAAGGCGCAGATCAGCATCGCGGCGAGCACCGGCCCGCTGTTCCGCATCGGCACGGTCACGCTCAACCCCGACCAGGCCGATGGCCCCATCCACCTCAACCCCACCGAGGCCGCGGCCTTTGGCATGAAGCCGGGTGCTGCCGCGCAGGCCGAGGCGGTGCTGACAGCCGGCGCAAGCCTCCAGACCGCCCTGACGGAGGAAGGCTACGCCCTGGCCCATGTCAGCACCCCACAGGCCTGGCTGCGCCCTGCCACCCATACGCTCGATATTGCCTATACCGTGCATCGCGGCCCGGTGGTGAACCTTGGCGCCTTCGCCTTTGGGGGGCTGCAGCGCACGCACCCGGCCTATATCGCGCGCAGGCTGACCATAGCACCCGGCGAACTGTACCAGCCCTCGCGCATCGAGCGCGCCCGGCAGGACATTGCCGCGACGGGGCTGTTTTCGGATGTGCAGGTCAACCATGGTGACACGCTGGCCCCTGATGGCTCCATGCCGCTCGATTTCGGCTTCCATGAAGGCAAGCGCCACAGCGTGGGGGCGGAGGGCGGGTATTCAACCGACCTTGGTGGCCGCGCGGGTGTGACATGGACGCACAACAACCTGTTCGGCAATGCCGAGCGGCTGCGGCTGACCGCGCTGATTACCGGGCTTGGCGGCTCGGCGGAGCAGGGGCTGGGCTATGATTTCTATGCCGACCTGATGAAGCCCGATTTCGGCTCGCGCCAGCAGAACCTCAGCGCCCGCATCGAGGGCATCAAGCAGGAACTCTATTCCTACCGCCAGACCGCGCTGCTCGCGCGCATCGGCGTCGTGCGCCACGTCAACCGCCACTGGAACGTGTCGTTTGGCGGCCAGATCGAGCAGGAACAGATCGAGCAGATGCGCACCACCAACAGCTACTTCATCCTCTCGGTGCCGCTCACCGCCAATTATGACGGCACGGGCGTGGACAACCCCATCACGCCCGCCACCCATGGCGTGCGCGTGGGGGCCAGCATCACGCCATCGGCCTCATTGACCGATGGCACCTCGTTCTTCGCCATCATGCAGGCCACGGTCTCGACCTATTTCGACCTCAAGAATTTCGGCCTGAGCCGCCCTGGCCGCAGCGTGCTGGCGTTTCGTGGCACCATTGGCAATGTTGAAGGGGCCTCGACCTTCGCCATCCCGCCCGACCAGCGGCTTTATGCCGGTGGCTCGGCCACGGTGCGCGGCTTCCGCTACCAGGGCGTTGGCCCGCAATTTGCCAATACGCGCTACGCCATTGGCGGCACGTCGATGGATGCGGGCTCGTTTGAATACCGCCAGCGCATCTTGCAGAAATTCGGCGCGGTGGGCTTTATCGATGCCGGTCAGGTCACGGCGGACCGCACGCCCTTCCAGGGCACGGTGCGCGTGGGGGCCGGGGCGGGGGCGCGCTACTACACGCCCATCGGCCCGGTGCGGCTTGACGTGGCGGTGCCGCTCAACCGCCCCGCCAAGGGCGACACATGGGAGCTGTACGTGGGCCTGGGGGAGACATTCTGATGCCGCAGGATACGCCATCTTCCCCCCCGTCCCGCACGGGGCGGCGCATCGTGCGCGCCTGCGCGCTGGCATTTGGCATTCCCTTCGGGCTGGTGGCCGCGGCACTGGCCATGGTGCTGGTGGCGGCCAATACCGGGGCGGGCCAGCGCGAGATCGAGCGCCGCCTGCCGGGGCTGACCGGGGGCAGCGTGCACCTGTCGGGGCTGGGGGGGCGTTTCCCCGATGCGCTGCATGTCCAGCATCTTGAACTTGATGACTACAGGGGCGCGTGGCTGTCGATCGATGATCTCCAGCTTGACTGGTCGCCCCTGCGGCTGCTCACGCGGCGGGCGGTTGTCAACAACCTGTCCATGGCGCGGCTGGCCATTCCGCGCCTGAGCGAGGATGACCCCGCCCATCCGCCCAGGCCTGAAAAACCATCCAGCAGCAGCATCCACATGGGCGTGGACATCAGGGAAGTGCATGTGGCGCGGATCGATGTGGGGGCGGCCCTGGCGCAGGTTCCCGCCGCCTTCAGCCTCAACGGCCATGCCAGCCTGGCCGATATTGCCCCGGTGCTCGACCATTTCTCGATCGCCACCCTGCCGCCTGCCGATATCGCGCTGAAGCTGGTCCGGCTCGACCATCCCGGCAGCCTCGATCTTGTCACGAAGCTGGGCAGGGGCGACGTGGCGCTGGACCTGCACGCCAGTGAAGGAGCGGAGGGCTTCCTTGCCACGCTCACCCGCGTGCCCGCCCTTGCGCCGCTGGATCTCACGCTGGGGCTGCATGGCCCGCGTGCGAACACGCAACTGGCCCTCGCGCTGGCCACGGGGGGCATTCATGCCAGGGCGCACGGGCAGTTCGGCCTGCTCGATCACCACATGGCGCTGGATGTCGCGGCCCATAGCGATGCGGTAACGGCCACTGGTGGCACGGGCTGGCAGGGCGCGGAACTGGCTGCCCATCTGGGTGGCACGCTGGACCGCCCCACGGGCAATGGTACGCTCGACATCGACCGCCTGACCTGTAACGATACCAGCTTCACCAACCTGCATCTGGTGGCCGACGGGCTGAGCGCCCCGGTCGCAGGCCAGCCCGAGCATGCGGCGGTGCATGCCACCGTGACGGGGCTGCGCATTCCGGGCAGCCAGCCCACGCTGTTCGCCGCTGATCCGCTGAAACTGGATGTGCTGTGGCGGCCCGATGCGCCCAAGGGGCTGCTCACGCTGTCGCTGTCGCACCCGCTGGCGCAACTGACCGGGCAGGCCACCACCACGCAGCCGATTGCCGCCACCTTCCATGCCGACCTGCCCGACCTTGCCCCGCTGGCGGCAGCGGGCGGCACCACCCTGCATGGCCATGCGGGCCTTGATGGCAGCGTGAGCCTGCCCGCAAAGGGGCAGGACGGGCAGTTCGGCCTCGAGAGCCAGATCGTGCTCGATGGCGGGTTGCCGGTGGCCGTGGGGCTGGTGGGCGACAAGGGACATGTCAGCATTGCGGGCACCATGACGCCGGGCGGGAAGGGGATCAATACGATCCGCTTCACCACGTTGCAGGTGCACGGACGCACCCTGCAACTCGATGCCACGCCGACCCGGATCGTAACCGGCACGCCGCTCAACGTGGATGCCACGGCGCATCTGGCCCTGTCGGACCTGCATGTGCTGGCGCCAACACTCAAGGGGCACATGCAGGCCGACCTGCATGCGGCAGGCCCGGTCAATGACCTCATGGCCAGCCTGAAGACCCAGGCCAGCATCGCGGCCAGCAACACGGCGGCGGGCGATGTGCAGGCCAGCCTGACCATGGCGCACCTGCCGCAGGTCAGGCAGGGGGAACTGAGCATTTCCGGCACGGTGGACCGCGCGCCTATACAGGTCAGCGCCCGTCTGGACAGCACTGCCGATAACAGCCGCCACCTCCAGATTGCCCAACTGGGCTGGAAGAGCCTTGCCGGCACGGCGGACATGACGCTGCCCGAGGGCCACAAGGTGCCAGCTGGCATGCTCGATGTGCACATGACCCGCCTGGCCGACCTGCATGACCTGACCGGGCAGGACATCAGCGGCCACGTGGCGGCCACCGTGCACACCACCGCCGCCACGGCCACGACGCCCGCGGCCCTGGCGGTGAATGTGGATGGCGCGCTCAATGCCGCCATCGCGCGTATCGACCGGGTGGTGCTCAGGGGCCATGTGCTCGACCCTACGGGTGATGCGCCCACCACCGACCTCGACCTGTTGGTGGATAACGCCCATTTCCGCGATATGGGGGGGCGGGCGCATGTGACGGCAAAGGGGCCGCTTTCGGGGCTGGATGTCAACGCACAGTCCACGCTCGATACGCCGTGGACCGGCCCCGCCACGCTGGATGCGGGGCTGGTGGCCAATATCAGCGGGCAGTCGGTGAACGTGCGCCGCCTTACAGCGCAGGCGCGCGGCGAGCAGATGCGCCTCGATGGCCCGGTCAGCGTGGGGTATGGCAAGGAGATCGCGCTCGACCACCTGCGCGTGAGCCTGATGCCGCCGCGCGGGCAGGCGGGCAGCGTGGAAGCCAGCGGCAAGATCAGCCCGGCGCTTGACCTGCATGTGGCGCTCAACCGCCTCTCGCCCGACCTGCTGGTGCCCTTCGTGCCCACGCTGCACGCGCAGGGCCAGATATCCGCCGAGGCCCGGCTGACCGGCACGCCCGCCAGCCCCACGGGCAAGGTGAGCCTGCGCGGCACGGACCTCAGATATCACACCGATTATACCGCCTCGCTCGCCCCGGCCTCGATCGAGGCCACGGCCAACCTCAATGCGGGCATGGCGCGGGTCGATGCCCAGATCGAGGCGGGGCCGCAGGTCAATCTGGGCCTGCACGGCACGGCGCCGGTCAACAGGGCCGGGCAGATCACCCTGCAGGCCGATGGCCGGGTGGACCTTGCGGTGGCCAATGCCTATCTGGGTGCGCAGGGCATGCAGGCGGGGGGCAACCTGCAGGTGGCGCTGGGCGTGCGCGGCACCCCCGCCCAGCCCCGGCTCAATGGCACGCTCAGCCTGAGCAATGGCCTGTTCCATGACTTTGGCGAGGGGATACAGCTTTCAGCCATGCAGGGCACGGTCAATGCCATGGGCGACAGGCTGGTCATCGCCGCGCTCACCGCGCAGGCGGGCAAGGGCAGCATTGCGGCCTCGGGCAGTTATGGCGTGCTGCAGCCCGGCCAGCCGATCGACCTGCATATCCATGCCGATAATGCCCGCCCGCTGGCCAGTGACCTGATCACCGCCACGCTGAATGGCGACCTGGGCGTAAAGGGGCAGCTTTCAAGCCGGATCGATGCGACCGGCAGCATCACGCTCAAGCGGGTGGACATCAACATTCCCGATTCCCTGCCCAGTTCGGTCGCCCATCTGGATGTCATCCGGCCCGAGGACGAGAAAAATCAGGACAGGACCGCCAAAGCCGCGCCGCTGGTGGTCGGGCTGGGGCTGGATGTGACCTCGCCGGGGCAGTTCTATGTGCGTGGGCATGGCCTGAACACGGAAATGCATGGCCATGTCCACGCTGGTGGCACCGCGAGCGCGCCGGTGATGACGGGGGCGTTCTCGCTGGTGAAGGGGGGCTTCTCGCTCGGCGGCATCTCGCTTGACTTCAGCAAGGGGCAGGTGGGGTTCAATGGCGTGGGGGTGACGCATGCCATCGACCCGACGCTGGATTTCGTGGCCGAGCGCAGCACCAATGATGGCACCGCCCGGCTGAACGTGGGCGGGTATGCCAGCGCGCCCAAGATCACGTTCTCCTCCTCGCCGCCGCTCTCGCAGGACCAGATCCTCGCCATCCTGCTGTTCGGCACCGATACGCAGTCGCTCTCGCCCACGCAGATGGCCTCCATCGCCGCCGCCGTGGCCAGTGTCAGCGGTGGCTCCGCCTTTGACCCGCTGGGCATGGTGCGCAAGACCCTGCATCTGGACCGGTTGCAGATGAGCAGTTCCTCCAACGGCTCGGGCGGCAATGATACCGGGGCCATCGAGGCGGGCAAATATGTCATGCGCGGGGTGTATGTGGGGGCCAAGCAGGCTACGTCGGGTTCAGGCACGCAGGCGCAGGTGCAGGTTGACCTGACCAAGCGGCTCAAGATCAACACCACGGTGGGCACCGGCGGCAACGTGACCGGCTTCACCACACCGGAAAATGATCCGGGCAGCAGTATCGGCCTGCTTTATCAGTTCAAATACTGAAACGTCAGATCAGGGCCGGGCCGGTGTAGCAACCTGATGCCGCTCTGGCACGCAACTGCTCCAGTCTGGCCCTGTTGAAGCGCTTGCGGCGGGCCTTGCGCTGGTGCCTGTGTGCGCGCAGGGTCTGCTCCGCCTGTTGGGGCGTGGGCAGGGGGCGTGTCTCATCAATGCGGGGATAGGCCCCGCATATGGGGTCCGGGCAGCCGCAGGTAATGAGGTGTGTGTGGTACGACACCGGCCCTTGCCGTTTCTGGATGGCGTTCATGCGGTCAAGGTTGCGGCGCGTATCGATGATTGCATCGCGGCTGAAGAATTTTCCGGCCATTGTCTCCATCCTTGCCAGCATCGGACCCGGTCGCCTTGCGTCTTTTGTGCCGGGCGACCGGGCGGTAAAGGTTTTTGCGTCATGGGGCACCGTGCCCCGGCGGGGTATGTGTTCCCCCATAGCAAAACCGCTGGCGCGGGGGCCAGCGGTGTCTTGTCGGGTGTAGTGGGGATGGGGCGCGATCAGGCCGCCTTCATCACCTCGGTCAGGTTTTCCAGCACTTCGGTCGGCTCCTTGCCTTCAAGCACGGCCACCTCGGCCACGAAGCGTTCCTGGGCCGCCTCGAACAGCTTGCGCTCGCTGAAGCTGCCATCAAGGCTGTCGACATTGCGGCGCAGGTCGCGCAGCACCTCGGCAATCTGCACGAGATCGCCGGAGTTGATCTTTTCCTGATAGGCCACGGCGCGGCGGGCCCACATGCCACGGCTGACATGGGGCTTGCCCTTGATGATGGCCATCGCCTTGTCCACGATCTCGCGCGAGACGATCTTGCGCAGGCCGGACTTGCGTGCCTTCGAGAGCGGGATGCGCAGTGTCATCTGGTTGCCGGGGAACGAGATCTGGATCATCTCCAGTTTCGTGCCCGCGATCTCGTCGACCCCGATCCGGTCAACGCGGCCCACGCCATGCGCGGCATAGACGATGGCATCGCCCTCGCGGAACGGATCTTCATCTTTTACAGCCGTGCTGGACTTGGCCTCGGCTGCCGTGGTCGCGGCGGCGGTCCGCGCCATGGCATCGGTCACAGTGCCCTTCTGGGTGGTTCTGAACATGCTCATGCCCACCTTGTAGCATAAATTGCGCCTGCTGTCTTGAGGCGCTTGCATGGCGCTGATTCAGCCCTGTATGCCCCGCACGGGGGCGAGCGGCGGCGGGGCGGGCAACCCGCAGGACTGCATGAGGTCGATCTCGATGGTGCGCGATATGGTCAGCATCGGCATGCCGTGCGGCGTTGCGCCAAAGGGGTCCTGCAGGTCGCTGCCGATCTTGTCGAGGGCCACGAACAGAACCCCCACGAGCGATGAGCCGAGTGGCGTGATCCACCCCAGCGTCTGCACCATGGAAAGCGGCAGGATGATGCAGAACACGGCGGCCACCACCTTGGGCAGCACCGAGAACTGGATGGCCAGCGGCGTGTTGCGGATGCGCTCGAGCCCGCCCTGCGCGTTGCTCATGTCGGACAGGATGCGGTCGATCTGGCCCTGCAATGCGCCATCGATGTCCATCGCGCGGCATTCCGCCTCCACCCGCAGCCCGATCTGGAACAGGATGGCGGCCGGGATGTTGGCGCGGCCTTCGATGCCGGGCTTCATCGAATCTGGCAAAAGGCGCAGCACGTCGCTCATGTCATCAAGTCGGCCGAGCGCGCTGCGCAGCGCGTAGGGGTAGGCGGCCATGGCGCAGGCCAGGTCCGGGCAGCCGCGCAGGATGGTGCCCGCCTGCCGGGCGAACGAGCGGCTGTTATTGGTCACGGCACCCCACAGGGTGCGCCCCTCCCACCAGCGGTTATAGGCGGTGTTGTTGCGAAAACTCATGAACAGCACCAGCGCCGAGCCGATGAGCGAGATGGGCAGGGTGGGCTGCTCCATCCATTCCTGGTGGAAGATCTGGAACATCATGACCACGACCACATCCCACGCGCAGAGCAGCACGAGCGAGAGCAGGCTCTCGCGCATGAGGATCCACAAGCCGATTTTGCGATTGATGACCATATGGTGTTCCCGGAGTGGTTGAAAAAAGCGGGCAGGCGTTGCCAGCCCCGCTTTCGCGCTTATCACATCCCGTACCGCGCGTGGCAGCATGGCATGCCGCGTGGCATCATTTGTCACTGAAATGTCTTAACGCTTTCCTGACCCGGCAACATTGACGCACCCCGCCCCGATGCCCTTAATCGTTGCAAACAGCTACGGGCTCCGGCCCGCAACGCATGCAAGGAGAGACTGGTCATGGATGTAAGGGCCGCCGTTGCCTTCGAGGCTGGCAAACCGCTTGAAATCGAGACCGTGCAACTCGAAGGCCCGCGTGAGGGCGAGGTACTGGTGGAAATCATGGCCACCGGCCTGTGCCACACCGACAAGTTCACCCTCTCTGGCGCCGACCCGGAGGGGCTGTTCCCCGCCATTCTCGGCCATGAAGGGGCAGGTGTTGTGCGCGAGGTCGGCCCCGGCGTGCGCCACCTCAGGCCCGGCGATCACGTGATCCCGCTCTACACGCCCGAATGCCGGGAGTGCAAATCCTGCCTGTCACGCAAGACCAACCTGTGCACGGCCATCCGCGCAACGCAGGGCAAGGGGCTGATGCCTGATGGCACGTCGCGCTTTTCGTTCAAAGGCCAGCCGATCCATCACTACATGGGCTGCTCCACCTTCGCCAACTTTACCGTGCTGCCCGAGATCGCACTGGCCAGGATCCGGCCCGATGCCCCGTTTGACAAGGTATTCTACATCGGCTGTGGCGTGACGACCGGCATTGGCGCGGTGCTGTTTACCGCCAAGGTCGAGGCCGGGGCCACGGTGGCCGTGTTCGGGCTGGGCGGCATCGGGCTGAACGTGATCCAGGGGGCGAAGATGGTAGGCGCCGAGCGCATCATCGGCATCGACATCAACCCCGAGCGCGAGGCCATTGGCCGCAAATTCGGCATGACCGATTTCATCAACCCCAAGGATCTTGGCCCCGATGGCGACCTCGTTGGCCATATCGTGGAGCTGACCGGGGGCGGGGTGGATTACTCGTTCGAATGCGTGGGCAACCCCACGCTCATGCGCCAGGCGCTGGAATGCGCGCATCGCGGCTGGGGGGTTTCGACCATCATCGGTGTTGCAGGCGCAGGGCAGGAAATCAGCACGCGCCCCTTCCAGCTCGTGACCGGGCGGCGGTGGATCGGCTCGGCCTTTGGCGGTGCGCGCGGGCGCACCGACGTGCCGCGCATCGTGGACTGGTTCATGGAAAACCGCATCGATATCGACAGCCTGATTACCCACAAGCTGCCGCTCGAGCGCATCAATGAAGGCTTCGACATGATGGCGAAGGGCGAGAGCATCCGCACCGTTGTCGAGTTCTGATCATGGGCCAGATCACGACGCTTGAGGAACATGCAAGTTGCGGCGGGCGGGTTGGTTTTTACAGCCACCCTTCCACCACGCTGGGGCTGGAGGCACGCTTTGGCGTGTTCCTGCCCGCCCGGGCGCTGGCAGGCGCAAAGGTGCCGGTGCTGTTCGTGCTCGCGGGCCTGACCTGCACGCAGGAGACCTTCCTCATCAAATCCAACGCCGTGCGCTTTGCCGCCCATCACGGTCTTGCGCTGGTTGCGCCCGATACCTCGCCGCGGGGTGCGGGCGTGCCGGGCGAGGACGCGGCATACGACCTTGGCACCGGGGCCGGTTTCTACCTTGATGCCACCACCCCTGCGTGGCGGACGCATTACCGCATGGGCAGTTACATCGATACGGAACTGCCGCAACTTGTGCAGGCGCATTTTGCCATTGATGGCGCAAGGCGCGGCATCATGGGGCACTCAATGGGCGGTCATGGCGCGCTGGTGCATGCGCTTACGGCGCCCCAGGCATGGAAGACGGTCTCGGCCTTTGCCCCCATCTGCCATCCGGCCATCGTGCCGTGGGGCGAGAAGGCCTTTGCCACCTATCTTGGCCCCGACCGCAAGGCCTGGGCACGGCATGATGCTACGCTCCTGCTCGAGGCAGGCCACACCCACCCCACTACCATCCTGATCGACCAGGGCGAGGCGGACCAGTTCCTGCACAACCAGCTCCGGCCCGACCTGCTGCGTGCGGCGGCAGGGGGGGGCAGGGCAGGGGCTACAACTGCGCATGCATGCGGGGTATGATCACTCCTACTGGTTCATCCAGTCCTTCATTGCCGACCATATCAACCATCATGCTACAATCCTGAATGCCACGTAATCGGAACGGCATGAGAGATTGCAAATAATGCGTTGATAAAAGTTTTCGGGTGCTGCCTTTTTTTAAGGAAAAGGCAGCATTATTCTGAAGCTTTGTAATTATTCGCCCATCAGGTGCAGCACGATCTCGCGCCGGTGGGGGCGGGCGCGGTGCTCGAACAGGTATAATCCCTGCCACGTGCCCAGCACCGGCCTGCCACCGGCCACGGGAATGGAAAGCTGCACGTTGGTGAGCATGGCGCGCAGATGGGCGGGCATGTCATCCGGGCCTTCATCATCATGGATGTAGCGACCGGGCTGCTCGGGCACCAGCGCCTCGAAATACCGCTCGATGTCCGTGCGCACGGTGGGGTCGGCATTTTCCTGCACGCATAGCGAGGCGGAGGTGTGGCGGCACCACAGGGTGAGCAGGCCGGTTTCAATCCCGCTCTGCCGCACCCAGGCCAGCACCGGCCGGTCGATCGGAACCAGCCCCTTGCCCTGCGTGCTGACCTGAAGGCTGTGCAGTTCCTGGCGCATGGGGCGGGTCCTTTCGGGTTTATTTGAGGAAGCCGATCAGCGATTCCGCTTCCGATACGATGGGATCGGCAATCACACGGGCCCGGTCCGCACCGGCGCGCAACGTGTCGCGCAGGAAGCCGGGTTCCTTGAGCAGGCGCTGCGTCTCGGTGGCGATGGGGCAGACAGCGCCCACCACCACCTCGGTCAGGGCCGCCTTGAAGGGGCCAAACCCCTGGCCGCCGAACTGCCCGAGCACGTCATCAATCGTGCGCCCCGAAAGCGTTGCGTAGATGGTGACAAGATTGCGGGCCTCGGGCCGGTTTTCAAGGCCCGCTGCCTCCGATGGCAGGGCCTCGGAATCGCTTTTGGCGCGCTTGATCTTGGTGGCGATGGCATCGGCGTCATCCGTCATCTCGATCCGGCTCTGGGCGGAGGGATCGGATTTGGACATTTTCTTGGTGCCATCGCGCAGGCTCATCACGCGCGCGCCCTGCGGCGGAATGAGGGCCTCGACCTGCGGGAAGAATTCCACCCCGTAATCATGGTTGAATTTCTGGGCAATGTCGTTGGTCAGTTCAAGGTGCTGCTTCTGGTCCTCGCCCACCGGCACCGCCGTTGCCTTGTAGGCCAGGATGTCAGCCGCCATCAGGTCGGGATAGACATACAGCCCTGCGGAATGCTTCTCGCGGTCCTTGCCTGCCTTGTCCTTGAACTGGGTCATGCGGTTGAGCCAGCCCAGGCGTGCCACGCAGTTGAAGATCCACCCCAGCCGGGCATGGGCGCTGACAGCAGACTGGTTGAACAGGATGTGCCTGTTCACATCAATGCCTGAGGCCAGCAGCACGGCGGTCTGCGCCAGGGTCTGCTGGCGCAGGGTGGCGGGGTCCTGCCATGTGGTGATGGCGTGCATGTCCACCAGGCAGAAAATGCAGTCATGGTCGCGCTGGAGCGCAACCCAGTTGCGTATAGCACCCAGGTAGTTGCCAAGCTGCGGGATACCGGTCGGCTGAATGCCGGAAAACAGGCGTTGCATGAAAGTATTTTCCGTTTCTTGTGCGCGGTGGTCAGGGCAGGGGGTGGATCGCATCGAGGCGGCGGCGTTCCTCCGCCACCATGCTGCTGCTCAGGGCATGGGTGCGCTCGCTGGCCACCTCGGCTGCGGTAAAGACCGGGGCGGGCTTCGTGTCGCCGCGCGTGGCCAGATAGCTCAGGATGGAGGCGATCTCCTCATCGGACAGATGGGCGCGGAAAGACGGCATGAAGAAGTTGTAGGGCACGCCATCGATCCTGAGCGGGCCATTGAGCCCGTTCAGCAGTACATGCATCAGGTACTGCCTGCCCTCGGGCGAGGTGGCGATCCTGTCCACGCGGCCGGTTATGGGCGGGATCTCGCCCTTCAGTCCTTCACCGCCATGGTGGCAGATGCCGCAGTTGGTGCGGTAGCGCGCATAGCCTTCCTGCCCGTGGCGCGTGCAGGCGGCAAGCAGCACTACGCTGGCAATCAGGCAGCTTTTGCGCAGTGCGGACGCCAAGCGCCCGGTTGCAGTACCCATCTCGGTTGTCCGGTTCCTGTCCCGTCATGTGAAAAGAGCCACCCACCCGGCGGATGAATGGCTCTTTGAGGGCTTACCGGCCGCCAGGCGAGACGCCAAGCAGCTGGATCTTGAAAATCAGCGGGCTGTCGGGCTGGATGATGCCCATTGACTTGTGGCCGTAGCCCAGTTCGGGCGGCACGTACAGCATCCACGTATCGCCCACATGCATCTTGGGCACGGCTTCCTGCCAGCCCTTGATCACCATTTCCAGCGGCATCTGCATATACGCGCCGTGGCCATGCTGGTCGGAACTGTCAAAGATGCCGCCATCAGGCAGGCGGCCTTCATAGATCACCATCACGCTGTCATTGATGGTGGGCTGCGCCCCGTCCTTCGGACCGGACTGGAGCACCTTGTAGGCCAGCCCGTCAGGCAGGGTCTGGACACCGGGCTGCTTGCGCACGTTGTCCATGAACTGCGCCGGGGTCAGTTCCGGCTGTTCATCCTTGTTTCCGCCACAGGCCGCAAGCGGCAGCGCAACCACGGCTGCGGCAAGAAGGGGAATGACACGGGAAAAGCGTTTCATGACACCTCGGCAGGCTGTTGAAGGGATGAAGAAAGGGCGCAGGCGATCAGAGCGCGCCGCCGCGGCGGCCGATCTTGGCCCCAAGCCGCAGGCGCAGCGCGTTGAGCTTGATGAAGCCCTGCGCATCGGCCTGGTTGTACGCACCCTGGTCATCTTCGAAGGTGACGACGCGGGTGTCATACAGGCTGTTCGGGCTTTCGCGGCCCACGCAGATCACGTTGCCCTTGTACAGCTTGAGCCGCACGCGACCGCTGACGGAGTGCTGGCTGCGGTCGATCAGCGCCTGCAGCATGTGGCGCTCGGGCGAGAACCACAGGCCGTTATAGATCACCTCGGCATAGCGCGGCATCAGGCTGTCCTTGAGGTGCATGGCCTCGCGGTCGAGCGTGATGCTCTCGATGCTGCGGTGCGCGGTCAGCAGGATCGTGCCGCCCGGCGTCTCGTAAATGCCGCGCGACTTCATGCCCACGAAGCGGTTTTCCACCAGGTCGAGGCGACCGATGCCGTTGTCACGACCCAGTTCGTTCAGGCGCGTGAGCAGCGTTGCGGGCGACATGGCCACGCCGTTGATGGCCACCGGGTCGCCGGACACGAAATCGATGGTGATCTCGGTCGCCTTGTCGGGTGCGGCCTCGGGCGAGATGGTGCGCTGGAACACGATCTCATCGGGGCCGACCGCCGGGTCTTCAAGCAGCTTGCCTTCCGAGGACGAGTGCAGCAGGTTCGCATCGACCGAGAAGGGGGCCTCGCCGCGCTTGTCCTTGGCGATGGGGATCTGGTGCTCCTCGGCAAAGGCGAGCAGGCGCGTGCGTGAGGTCAGGTCCCACTCGCGCCAGGGCGCGATCACGGTGATGTCGGGCTTGAGCGCGTAATAGGCCAGCTCGAAGCGCACCTGGTCGTTGCCCTTGCCGGTGGCGCCATGGGCCACGGCATCGGCGCCGACCTGCTCGGCAATCTCGATCTGGCGCTGGGCGATCAGCGGGCGGGCGATGGAGGTGCCCAGCAGGTACTGCCCCTCGTACAGCGCATTGGCGCGGAACATGGGGAAGACGAAATCCTTGACGAAGGTTTCGCGCAGGTCCTCGACAAAGATTTCCTTTACGCCAAACATCTCGGCCTTGCGGCGGGCGGGTTCGAGTTCCTCGCCCTGGCCGAGATCGGCGGTGAAGGTCACGACTTCACAGTTATAGGTGGTCTGCAGCCAGCGCAGAATCACGGAAGTATCAAGACCGCCCGAATACGCGAGAACGACCTTTTTGACACCCTTGGCGGCCATGGGAGAACGCTCCTGTCGACAAAACTTTGACAATACTTTGCCGGGAAAACCGGCGGCCTGCCCTCCTAGCACCCCACGCAGCGGGCGACCAGAAGCGAAAGGCGGATTTTTACGTCATTCCACCGGATCGGGCGCCCCTTCCGGGCGGGTCGCGCGGCGCAGGCGCTGGCTTTCGGTGCGCAACTGCCCGCAGGCGGCCAGGATGTCGCGCCCGCGCGGCATGCGGATGGGCGAGGCAAAGCCCGCATCCATGACGATAGTGGCAAACTTCTCAAGCTGCTCGCGCGTCGAGGGTTTGTAGCTGCTGCCCGGCCACGGGTTGAACGGAATGAGGTTGACCTTGGCCGGAATGCCCGAGATCAGCCGCACGAGTTCACGCGCATCGGCCTCGCTGTCATTGATGCCGCGCAGCATGATGTATTCAAACGTGATGCGCCGCGCATTGCTGGCGGCGGGGTAGCGGCGGCAGGCGGCAATGACTTCCTTTATGGGATATTTGCGGTTGAGCGGCACGATCTCGTCGCGCAGGTCATCGCGCACGGCATGGAGCGACACGGCCAGGTTGATGCCAAGTTCCGCCCCGCACTGGTCCATCATCGGCACCACGCCGGATGTGGAGAGCGTGATGCGGCGGCGCGAGAGGCCAATGCCCTCGCCATCCATGATGATGCGCATGGCCTTGGCCACGTTGTCGTAATTATAGAGCGGCTCGCCCATGCCCATCAGCACGATGGTGGAGAGCAGGCGCGGCGTATCGCCCTTGGGGCTGGGCCACTCGCCATAACTGTCACGCGCGGCCATGAACTGGCCCACGATCTCGGCAGCACCAAGGTTGCGCACAAGCGCCTGCGTGCCGGTGTGGCAGAAGGTGCATGACAGCGTGCACCCCACCTGCGAGGAAATGCACACCGCCCCGCGATCTTCCTGCCGGTCGGGGATGTAAACGGTTTCCGCCTCCTGCCCGTCACGGAAGCGGAAGAGGAATTTGCGCGTGGAATCCTGTGATGTCTGCTCGGTCACCACGCCGGGGCGGCCAACAACGAAGCGCTCGGCCAGCTTTTCCTGCAGGGGGCGGGCAATCGAACTCATGCGCGAAAAATCGGTGGCGCCCTGGTGGTAGATCCAGTGCCACAACTGCTTGGTGCGGAATGGCTTTTCGCCAATCTCGACCATGATCTCGGTCAGTTCCTCGCGTGACAGGCCCACAAGGTCGCGCCTGCCATCGGGCAGGGCGGCGCCGGGGGGGGGCGAACTGGGCGGATTTGGCCCGTATGCGCGTGCGCTCCGCATCATCAAGGAGCGAGGCCGCCGTCCCGTCACGTAACCGGGAAGGAGAAGTTGCGGGGGCTGCGGACATACCGGTGCTGCCTCTGTGTTTCATGTCATGCGTAAGGGGAGGGGCGTTGCAGCCCGCTCCTGCGGCCTGTGTATCACAGCCGGGGCCGTGGATGCGACTGCCGATCAGCCGTCCTTGCGGGCCGCGATCAGGAATTCGCGGTTGCCTTCCGGCCCGGTAATGGGGCTGGCATCAATGCCCAGCACGCGCCAGCCCGCAAGGCCCGCCCACCAGTCGCGTATCATTTCGCACACGGCCTCATGCACCGCCGGGTCGCGCACCACGCCCTTGGGGCCAACCGCGTCACGCCCGGCCTCGAACTGTGGCTTGATCAGCGCAATGGCCCAGGCTCCGGGCACGCACAGGTCAAGCCCGGCTGGCAGCACCGTGCGCAGGCCAATGAAGCTGGCATCGCACACCAGCGCATCGATGGGGTCGGGGATGATGGTGGCATCGAGCGCGCGGGCATTGCATTTTTCCAGCACCACGACCTGCTCGGTATTGCTGCGCAGCTTCCACGCAAGCTGGCCGTGGCCGACATCGACCGCATAGACCCTTGCAGCCCCTTCATGCAGCAGCACATCGGTAAAGCCGCCGGTCGATGCCCCCACGTCAAGGCAGGTCAGCCCCGCGGGCGAGAGACCGAAATGCTCCAGTCCGTGCGCCAGCTTGATCCCCCCGCGTGAGACCCACGGATGGTCCTGCCCCTTGAGCGCAAGCGGCGCATCCTCGGGCAGCTGGTCGCCCGCCTTGGCAATGCGCCGGTCGGATGTATAGACCAGCCCCGCCATGATGAGCGCCTGCGCCCGGGTGCGGCTTTCCACCAGCCCCCGGTCCACCAGCATCTGGTCAACGCGTCGTTTTGCCATGCGCGGCGCTACCCCGACCCGCCCGTGTCAGGCCATCTGCCGTGAGTGCGGCACGCCAAGGGCCGAAAGGGCCGTTGCCACGATGGCGGGCGCATCCAGCCCGGCCTCATGGTACTGGGCCTCCTGGCTGTTATGGTCGATGAAGCGGTCGGGCAGGGTCATGGGGCGGAAGCGCACGCGGTCGAGCAGGCCGGTCTTGGCCAGATGCGTCATGACAAAGCTGCCAAATCCGCCAACCGAGCCTTCCTCGATGGTGATGAGCACGGCATGGTTGCGCGCAAGCTGCTCGATCAGCGCGGTGTCGAGCGGCTTGGCGAAGCGGGCATCGGCCACGGTGGGGGAAAGCCCCTGGGCTGCCAGCATGTCGGCAGCTTTCAGCGCATCGGCAAGCCTCGGCCCGAGCGAGAGGATGGCGATGCCGCCCTGCTCGGGGCCGGACTGGCGCGCCATCTCGCGCACGATTCGCCCGCGCCCGATCTCGATGATCTGGCCTGCTTCCGGCA
>NZ_JABJWC010000027.1 GCF_013155395.1 Komagataeibacter melomenusus
GGACACCACCACGCCCGCGCCATAAGCCGCAGCCCCCGCCAGTGCCGTCCCCCGTTCCCCGCGCGCCATGCGCTCAAGGGCCAGGATCTTCATGGCCAGCACGGGAAAGACGCAGGGCATGAGGTTCAGGATCACGCCACCTGCAAACGCCATGAGCAGCAGCACGCCCACATTGGCGCGCGCATCCGCTACCGCCACGGGGGCGGCAAGGGCCTCGACCGCCCCCGGCACCGGCCTGACCTGCAACCCACGCTCGCGCCCCGAGCCATCACGCAGCACCACGATGCCCGACAGGTTGGCACCGCCATGGAATTCCGGCCCCGGATGCAGCACAAGCTGCACCACGCCATCGCGCACCGTGAGCGGCTGCGCGGCGTCCTGATCGATCGCGCCCGCCACCTCGGGCATGAACCAGGCATCGCGCACGCTGTCGGGCGAGAGTTCGCGCCCGCGCAACTGCATGATCCCTTCCGCCGAGACCCTGGCCGCAAACGGCGAGGCCACGGGGCGGCCCGCTGCGGCCTGCGCAAAGGCCGTAGCCTGCGCCGAGGGTTGGGGCGCACCGCGCGGCAGGCTCAGGCTGAACGTGCCGTGCTCGGGCACGCACACCTCGGCACAGACCAGCCAGTCCGCCACGGCATTGAGCGTAAGCGGACCATCGCCCTCACCCGCCACGGGGGTGAGGGTAACGGGCAGCAGCACATCGCCGGTATAGGCATAGGATGTCAGCGGCCCGTCATGCAGCACGCGCGGCGTGGGCCATTCGATGGTGCTGGCCTGCCCGGTGGCGCCCCCCTGCGCGTTCACCACAAGCGTGGGCGCATCGCCCGCATCACCGGGGTTGAGCCAGTAGGTGTGCCAGCCGGGGGCAAGTTGCAGGCGCAGGCCCACATGCAGCGGTCGGCCGGGGCTGTAGGTGTCATCATCCGTGACCAGCGTGGCGGTGGCGCGGGTCGAGGTTACGGGGTCGCTCTGGGCTGCATGGGCAGTCGGCAGGTTTGCCACCAGCATGCACAGGATCGACACAAGCCACAGAAAGGGCACGGACAGTACTCCACCAAAAACCGGGGATGAGGAAAAACGCAGCCACGCGGCACGGCAAGGATTGCCCCGCCACCATGCCCGACGCCATAAGATGAGGATATGGCTTTCGACCCGACCTTGCAAAACCGGCTGCATGCCCTTGTGGCCCAAAACGCCGCCGCCCTGCCCGTGGCTGAGGCCCTGCCTGCCCTGCAGGCAGCACTCGCCCGCACATCCAACGCCGTTCTGGTTGCGCCACCGGGGGCAGGCAAGACCACGCTGGTGCCGCTGGCCCTGCTTGCGGCCCCATGGCGGGGTGATGGGCGCATCCTCATGCTTGAGCCCCGCAGGCTGGCCACGCGCGCAGCCGCCACCCGCATGGCCGAACTGGTGGGCGAGCCGGTTGGCGGGCTGGTGGGCTACCGCACCCGGCTTGATGGCGCGACCTCGGAGCGCACGCGCATCGAGGTGATCACCGAGGGGCTGCTGGTGCGCCGCCTGCTGTCCGACCCCACGCTTGATGGCGTGGCCTGCGTGATCTTTGATGAAATCCATGAACGCTCGGTCGATGCCGATGCGGCGCTGGCCTTCTGCCTTGACCTCCAGCGCAGCCTGCGGCCGGAACTCAGGCTGGTGGCCATGTCGGCCACCATGGATGGCGCAGCACTCGCCACCCGCATGAATGCCGAGCGCGTGGAAAGCGAAGGCCGGATGTTCCCCGTGGAAATCCGCCACGCCACGCGCGACCTCGTGCATCGCCGCGACCTGCCCGATGCCATGGCCGCCGCCATCCGCACCGCCATTGCGCAGGATGAAGGCGACGTGCTGGCCTTCCTGCCCGGCGTGGCCGAAATTCACCGCGCGCGCACCGCCCTTGCCGGTATCGATGCCGATGTGCTGCCACTCTATGGCGAACTCCCCCCCGCCGAGCAGGACCTGGCCCTCACCCCCCACCCCGCCGGGCGCAGGCGGGTGATCCTGTCCACCTCCATTGCCGAGACCTCGCTCACCGTGCCCGGCGTGCGCATTGTGGTTGATGGCGGGTTCCGCCGCGTGCCCCGGCTGGATGTGGGCACGGGACTGACGCGACTCGATACGGTGCGCATCTCGCGGGCTGCCGCCCAGCAGCGCGCGGGCCGCGCGGGCCGCGTCGCACCCGGCATCGCCATCCGGCTGTGGACGGAAATGACCACCCGCGCCATGCCACCCCACGACCAGCCGGAAATGATGGAGGCCGAACTGACCGGCCTGCGGCTTGATGCCGCCGCGTGGCAGGAAGCCATGGGCACGGCGCCTGCCGACCTGCCCTTTCCCGATACGCCCCCCAATGGCGCGTTCGAGGCCGGGCGCAGCCTGCTTGAAGCCCTCGGCGCGCTGGATGAGGCGGGTCGCATCACCCGTGAGGGCACGCGCATGGCAGCCCTTGGCGCCCATCCCCGCCTGGCCGCCATGATGCTGGCCGCCCGCACCCCCCCCGAACGCGCCATGGCCGCCGATATCGCCGCCCTGCTGGAGGAACGCGACCCGCTGCGCCCCCGCCGCCCTGCAGGCGGCAGCCGGGGCGCGCCACCCGCGGCACCGGCCGATATCCGCCTGCGCCTTGACCTGATTGCAGGCGGCGACCACCCCGATGCCGACCGCGCGGCACTCTCGCGCATCCGCCATGCTGCCCGGCAGTATCGCAGGCGGCTGGGACTGGGCCGCGACATCGAGGCCACGGGCAACCCGGCCGCCCTGATTGCCGCAGCCTTCCCCGACCGGGTGGCGCAGGCACGTGGCGATGTGGGGTCCTTCCGGCTGGCGGGCGGGGGGAGTGCCCGGCTTTCCAAGACCGATGAACTGGCGCGCAGCCCCCTGCTGGCAGTGGCGGGCCTGCATGTGCGCAAGGCGGCCGAGATCTGCCTGGCCGCCCCGCTGGAGCGCGACAACCTGCCCCAGACCCTGCTGGCGCGGGCGAAGGAACAGGTGGAAACCACGCTCGACACCACCACGGGCAGCGTACTGGCCCGGCGCAGGCTGCGGCTGGGCGCCCTCGTGCTGCGCGACCGCACGGTGACCGCCAGCGCCGATGAGGTCTGCACCCTGCTGTGCGCGCAGGCGGCGCAGAACCTTGCTGCCACGCTCACCTGGTCCGATGCCTGCCGCCAGCTACAGGCGCGGGTGGAGACCGCCCGCACGCGGCTTGACCGCCCCGACCTGCCTGACCTGTCGGATGCGGCGCTGGCCACCACCACCGAAACATGGCTCGCCCCATGGCTTGCGGGGGTCAACCGCCTGTCCGCGCTGGCGGAGATGGACCTTCTGGCCATGCTGCGCGCCACCATGGACCATGCCAGCCTGAAATGGCTGGACCGCATGCTGCCCCCCCATCTGGACCTGCCCGGTGGCCGCGCCGCGATCGACTACCTGCAACCCGTGCCGGTGGCCGCCGCCCGCGCCCAGACCTTCTATGGCGTGACCCAGACCCCGCGCCTGGCCGATGGCAGGCTCGACCTGCGCATCGCCCTGCTCTCGCCCGCAGGCAGGCCACAGGCGATCACGGCGGACCTGGCCGGGTTCTGGGCCGGGTCATGGGCGGATATGCGGCGCGACATGCGCGGGCGCTACCCCCGCCATGACTGGCCCGAGAACCCGGCGACAGCCAGCCCGCCGCCACCACGCCCGCGCCGTCCGTCATAAGGCATGCCAGCGTTTTTTCAGCGTTTTTTGAAAAAAGCCCCACCATAAACGTCATGCAGTTTTCAGGCCGTGGGGCGCGGGTCTGTCGGACAGCTCCGAAAAACGCATGCATCTTGCCCTACCATGCCATGCAGACATGGCATTGCCGCTTTTTTCGGATAACATGCTGCATCATGAACGCATTCCCCCGCCCCCCGGCATGACATGGCCCGCCACGGCCCGTCCGGCTTCACGCCTGTTCCCGGTCCTGCTGCTGGGCATGGCTGGCGCGGGCACACAGGCGCTTGCGCAGGACGGGGGGGCACCGACCGTGCCCGCCAGTCCCTCGCTGTTCGCGCCCCCCGTGCCGCCGGTGGTGCAGACCGGGCCGCTGACCTTCGCCCCCCTGGTGCGCCAGGTTGGCCCCGCAGTGGTGAACATTGCCGTATCGCAGGCGCAGGACAGCCACCAGGCCGCTACCCGCCAGCCCCTGCCGCCCAGCGTGAAGGGCACGCCCTTCGAGCATAAATTCCGCGAGCGCATGCGCGCCCATGGCGAGGAAATGCTCGGCGCGGGCTCGGGATTCCTGATCGACCCCGGCGGCGTGATCGTGACCAATGCGCATGTGGTGGGGGGCGCTGACCAGATTACCGTCTCGCTCTCCGATGGCACGGAGTTTCCCGCCCGCCTTGTGGGCAGCGACGACCTGACCGATATCGCGGTGATCCAGATCCATGCGCCCCACCCCATGCCCTTCGTGCCATGGGGCGACAGCAGGCTGGTCAATATCGGTGACTGGATCATGGCGGCGGGCAACCCCTTCGGGCTGGGCTCGAGTGTTACGGCAGGCATCGTCTCGGCGCGCGGGCGCGACATCGGCACCAGCCCGTTCGATGATTTTTTCCAGATCGACGCGCCCATCAACCCTGGCAATTCCGGCGGGCCGTCCTTCAATCTGGGCGGGCAGGTGGTGGCGGTGAACACGGCCATCGTCTCGCCCACCGGCGGCTCGGTGGGCATCGGCTTTGGCCTGCCATCGGAGATCGTGGCCCCCATTGTGGAGGAACTGCGCCATAACGGGCATATAGACCGCGGCTGGCTTGGTGTTACACTGGCCGACGGCGCAGGGCATGGCGGCGTGCAGATCGTGGGAATCGACCGCGATGGCCCGGCCATGAAGGCGCACCTGCGCATTGGCGATGTCATTACGGCGGTAAATGACGAGCCGATCGATACCGCGCGCATGCTGATCCGCTCGATCGCGGCCAAGCGGCCCGCCTCCACCGTAACGCTGCACATCCGCCGCCGCCACGATACCATGAGCCTGGAAGCCTGCGTGGGCCACCGCCCCGATGAAGACCTGGACGACTGACCGACCCCGCCCCAACCGACACGAGGCCACTTTGCATATTCTTGTTGTTGAAGATGACCCCACCGTCCGCTCTTTCGTGGCCAAGGGCCTGAAGGAAGCGGGCCACCTGGTCGAGATGACCGATAACGGCAAGGACGGCCTGTTCATGGCCGTGAGCGAGAAATTCGACCTGATCATACTCGACCGCATGCTGCCCGGCGGTATTGATGGCGTGCGCCTGCTCGAGACCATCCGCGCGCAGAACAACACCACCCCCGTGCTGCTGCTCTCGGCGCTGGCCGATGTGGATGACCGCGTGCAGGGCCTCAAGGCGGGCGGCGATGACTACGTGACCAAGCCGTTCGCCTTCAGCGAACTGCTGGCCCGCGTCGAAGCGCTTGGCCGCCGGGGCCGCACCGAAACCGCGCCCCAGACCAAGCTGGAAGTGGCCGATCTCGAGATCGACCTGCTCTCGCGCACGGTGCGCCGGGCGGGGCAGAAGATCGACCTCCAGCCGCGTGAATTCCGCCTTTTGGAATATCTCGCCCGCCACGCAGGCCAGGTCGTGACCCGCACCATGCTGCTCGAGGGTGTGTGGGACTACCATTTCGACCCGCAGACCAACGTGATCGACGTGCATGTCTCGCGCCTGCGCCAGAAGGTGGACAAACCCTTCGGCGCGCCGCTCATCCATACCATCCGCAATGCGGGGTACATGCTGCGTGCCGAGTAACAGGCGCCCCCCGCCCCGCAGGGGCAAACGCGCGCCCTTTTACGGGGCGGCGCGGCCCATGGCAGCAGGGATGCGCCTTTACAGTCCGCCCCATGCCCCGTCGTGCGTGCGTGGATGGCGCCTGCACGGGTGGCCATGACAACGCCCGCCTTTTCCACGCCCGCCACGCCACGCCGCTCGCGCTGGCGGGCATGGCGGTCGGCCAGCCTGCGTTTTTCGCTGGCCTATGGCACCATGTTCGCGCTGTCTTCCATCCTGTTCATGTCGTTCATGTGGTGGGGCACGATCGGCTTCCTTGAACGCCAGGTGGAAACCGCCATCAACGCCGATGCCCGCGGCCTGGCCGAGCGCTGGGTCATGGGCGGCCTGCCCACGCTGGCCCTGACCATCGAGGACCGGCTTGAACAGAACCTTGATGATGACGCGATCTATCTGGTCATGGACCCGCAGGGCAATTACCTGACCGGCAACGTCTCCGCCTGGCCCGCCAGGGTGGAACATACCGACAGGTGGTACAACCTGCCCGATACCCGCGCGGGGCTGCGCGGGATGGCCCAGCTCCATGCCTATAACCTGCCCGGCACGGCCCAGACCCATACGGAAGGCCAGCTTGACAGCGGCTACCGCCTGCTGGTGGGGCGCGACGTGCGCGCGCGCGGCATCCTGCGCCACCTGCTGACCGATTCGCTGCTCTGGGCATGGGTCATGGTCACGCTGCTGGCCATCAGCGGGGCGGTGCTGGTGCACCGCATCTTCCGCCGCATGGTCAAGACCGTGGCGCGCACCACCTCCGCCATCGCGCATGGCGACCTGAGCCGCCGCATGCCGCTCGTGGGCAACGGCGACGAGATGGACCAGGTGGCCGAGGCCATCAATGAAATGCTCGACCGGATCGTGCGCCTGATGGATGGCGTGCGGCAGGTCTCCAACGCCATTGCGCACGACCTGCGCACCCCCATCGCGCGCGCGCGCACCCAGCTTGAAGATGCCGCGCTGCATGCCAGCACGCCCGATGAACTGCGCGGCGCGATCGATCGCGCGGTAGGCGACCTGGATAACGTGACCGCCGTGTTCGAGGCCCTGCTGCGCATTGCCCAGATCGAGGCGGGCGCGCGCCGCTCGGCGTTCATGACCTTCGACCTCGTGCCCGTGCTGCGCGACGTGGCCGACCTGTATGAAGCCGTGGCCGAGGAGCATGGCATTGCCCTCGCCCTCGACCTGCCCGCGCGCCTGTTCTTTTATGGCGACCGCTCGCTGGTGCAGCAGGCGGTGGCCAACATGCTGGATAACGCCATCAAATTCTCGCCCCCCGGCGGCACGGTTTACCTGCGCGCGCAGTTGCGCGAGAGCGCGCCGGGGCGCCTTGCCGGCCCCACGGGCGAGGGCATGCTCGACCTGTCGGTCAGTGACGAGGGCATTGGCATGAGCGAGGCGGACATGGCGCGCGCGACCGAGCGCTTCTTCCGCGCGGAGAAGGCCCGCCACACCCCCGGCTCGGGGCTGGGGCTGTCGATGGTGCGGGCCATCGTGCAACTGCATGGGGGGCAGATGCATCTCTCATCGCATGCGCCGGGGCTTACGGTTTCGCTCGCCCTGCCCGTAGCGGCCAGCGCCCTGGCTGAAGCGGATGAGGATATGCCTGCATCCACGCACATATCAGGCATGACTCAAACGTCACCTTTACCCCATCAGCACGACACGAACAGTAGCGTAGAGTAGCATCATGACCATGCAATCCTCCGTGACGCCCGCCATCGTCGTGATGAGTTTCTGCCTGTGCGGCGCAGCGCCCGCGCCGATAGCGCCGGAGGGCACGCCCCAGATCATGGCCGCGCGTGACGGCGGGAGCGACAAGCCGGTCATCATTACCAGCGACACCAAGGCCTACTGCAACCGGCTGCTCAACATCATCGATGCCTACGGCCCCACCCTGCCGCAGGATGTGGACAGCCTGCGCATGCAGGGAGCCGACATGTGCCGCGAGGGGCGCATCCGCTCAGGCATCGTACGGTTGCGTCGTGCGTTGGTCGAACTCAAGGAGACCACGCATTCATGACCCGACTCCATTTTCCCTTTCCCGCCCGCACCCGCCACAGGATAGCACTGTGCGGCCTGCTGGCGGTTGCCGGGCTGCACCCGGCAGCAGGCATGGCCCAGACACCCGACTCCACCCGCCCCGATGGCACCGAACTCGAACTGAGTGCCACCGGCACCGTGCAGGCCCCGCCCGATGAACTGACCGCCACCTTCGTGGCCGAGGCGCAGGCTGATACCGCCGCCGCGGCACAGGCGCAGCTCAATGCGCTCATCAGCGCGGCCATTGCCACCACCGCCCATACGGACGGGCTGGAGATCAACGCCGAATCCTATTTCGTGCATCATGATGAAGGCGATGTGCACCAAAACCGCAAACCACGCTGGGTCGCCCGGCAGGGCCTGCGCCTGACAGCGGCCGACGGCAAGGTGCTGCTGCCGCTCGTGGGCCGCATCCAGGCCGAGAACTTGGCGCTGACCCGGCTGGACTGGTCGCTCTCGCGCGCCAGGCGCGCGGAGCTGACCCGCAAGGCCGAAACCCTGGCGCTGGAAGACATGCAGGCCCGCGCGCAGGCGGCGGCGGCGACCCTCAGGCTCAGGGTCGTTTCCATCCGCTCGGTTGCGCTGGAGGAGCAGAACTTCCCCCGCCCCATGCCCATGATGATGATGGCCCGCATGGCCTCGGCTGATGGAGCCGCCCCCGAGGCCCCCACCGGGCAGCAGGATGTGACCGCGATGGCACGGGCGACGGTCATCCTCAAGCCCTGAACGTTCTTGGGCGCTGCCTTTTTTCCAAAAGGCGGTGTTCCTTGAAGCTTTTTGAAAAAAAGCTTCACCAAAACCCTTTATCCATAAAAAAAGCCCGGAGGGTGATCCCTCCGGGCTTTTGCGTCCTGTCCCCGCAAAGGGATCAACGCGGTGCCAGCACCATGATCATCTGGCGGTTTTCAAGCTTGGGCATATGCTCAACCTTGGCCAGTTCATCCATCTCGGCGCGGATGCGTTCGAGAACCTTCACACCCAGATCCTGATGCGCCATTTCACGGCCACGGAAGCGAAGGGTCACCTTCACCTTGTCGCCCTCGCCAATGAAGCTCTTCATGGCACGCATTTTAACCTGATAGTCATTTTCATCAATGTTCGGGCGAACCTTGACTTCCTTGATTTCAATGACTTTCTGCTTCTTGCGCGCTTCGTTGCGCTTCTTCTGCTGCTCGTATTTGAACTTGCCGTAATCGAGCACCTTGGCCACCGGGGGCTCGGCATTCGGGCTGATTTCAAGCAGGTCAAGACCAGCGGCATAGGCGCGTGCCAGCGCATCACGCGTGGACATGATGCCGAGCATCTCGCCCTCTTCATCGATCAGACGCACCTGCGGCACGCGGATCTCTTCATTGACGCGGGGGCCCTCTCGATTTGGCGGAGTGGGCATCGGGGGTCTGGCTATGGTCAGCTCCTGTAACTGTTTCATTCAAACGGCAGGCAAGGCCATTCCTGCCGCCCGCGCCCGTGGGCAGAGCCACGGAAAAACACGCAGGCAAGGAATGACCTTACATTATGGAAAGATATGTGACGCAAAGACGCGCCCCAGATCAAGTACTGTCTGCCCCGTGCCTGCGAAAACAGCCATGCAGTTCCGGCACACGACAGTGGCAATCAGCCGCGCTTGCGACGGATATCGGGTGGCAGGGCCTCATATGCAAGGGCCGAGACCGCTTCTTCCAGCGGCAGCACCTCCTGCGTCTTGCCGCCAAGGCGGCGCATGGCCACGGTGTTTTCCTCCGCTTCCTTGCGGCCCACGACCAGGATGACCGGCACGCGCGCCAGGCTGTGCTCGCGAATCTTGGCGTTGATCTTCTCGTTGCGCAGGTCGGCTTCCACCACCAGCCCCGCCGCGCGCAGGCTGTCGGTCACGTGCTGGGCATAATCGGCCGCATCGGTCACGATCGAGGCCACGACCACCTGGGTCGGCGCCAGCCATAGCGGGAAGCGCCCGGCATGCTGCTCGATCAGGATGCCGAGGAAGCGCTCGAACGAACCAAGGATGGCCCGGTGCAGCATGACCGGGCGATGGCGCGCGCTGTCCTCGCCCACATAGGAGGCATCGAGCCGCTCGGGCAGCACGTAATCGACCTGCAGCGTGCCGCACTGCCAGTCACGGCCAATGGCGTCACGCAGCACGAATTCCAGCTTGGGGCCATAGAATGCCCCCTCGCCCGGATTGTGCTCATAGGTGACGCCCGCCATGTCGCAGGCCACTTTCAGCGCGTTCTCGGCGCGGTCCCATGTTGCGTCGTCGCCTGCGCGCTGCTCGGGGCGATCGGCGAATTTGACGCGGAAATGCTCGAAGCCAAGGTCCTGGTACACATCGGCGAGCATGCGCACGAAGCGTGCGGTCTCGTCGGCGATCTGGTCCTCGGTGCAGAAGATATGCGCATCATCCTGCGTAAAGCCGCGCACGCGCATGATGCCGTGCAACGCCCCCGAGGGCTCGTAGCGGTGGCAGGCCCCGAATTCCGCCATGCGCAGCGGCAGTTCGCGATACGAGCGCAGCCCGTGGCGGAAGATCTGCACATGGCACGGGCAGTTCATCGGCTTCAGCGCGAGGGTCTTGTCCTCGTCCTCCACGGTGGCGATGAACATGTGCTCACGGTATTTGTCCCAGTGGCCGGAAGCCTCCCACAGGGCGCGGTCAACGAGTTGCGGGGTGCGGACTTCCTGGTAGCCGTTGCCGTCCTGCGCGCGGCGCATGTAGTCCTGCAGCACGGTGTACAGCCGCCAGCCCTTGGGGTGCCAGAAGATCTGGCCCACGGCTTCTTCCTGAATGTGGAACAGGTCCATCTCGCGGCCAATGCGGCGGTGGTCGCGGCGCTCGGCTTCCTCAAGCTGGTGCAGGTGGGCCTCAAGCTCCTTGCGGTCGCGCCAGGCGGTGCCGTAGATGCGCGTGAGCATGGGGTTGCGGTGGTCGCCGCGCCAGTAGGCACCCGCCACCTTCATCAGCTTGAAGGCATGGCCCACATCGGCCGTGCCGCGCAGGTGCGGGCCGCGGCACAGGTCCAGCCACTCGCCCTGGCGGTAGATCGAGATTTCCTCATCCGCCGGCAGGTCGCGGATCAGTTCGGCCTTGAAGCGCTCGCCCCTGTTCTCGAAGAATTCGATGGCCTTGTCCCGCGGCCACGCCTCGCGCACGAAGGGTTCGTTGGCGGCCACGATCTCGCCCATGCGCTTTTCGATGGCGGCGAAATCCTCCGGGCTGAACGGCTCGTTGCGATAGAAATCGTAATAGAAACCATTCTCGATCGACGGGCCGATGGTGACCTGCGTGCCCGGAAAGAGCGACTGCACGGCCTCCGCCAGCACGTGGGCGGCATCGTGGCGGATCATTTCCAGCGCCTCGGGGTCCTTGCGCGTGATGAAGCGCAGGCTGGCATCATGGTCGATCTCGCGGCCGATATCCATGAGCTTGCCATCCACTTCCATGGCAAGGGCGGCGCGGGCAAGACCGGCGCCGATGGACTGCGCCACGGTCGTGCCCGTCACTGCCCCGTCAAAGCGGCGAACGGATCCGTCAGGCAGGGTTATGGCAGGCATGGTTTCATTGCTCCGGTAAGAAGATACTGCGCTGTAATGGCGTCAGCCGCGCGTTGCCGCAACCCTGTCAACGCGCACGGTGGCCAGATCACGCACATAAATCACCCGCACCTGCCCTGCCCGCACCCCCACCGGGGCGGTCAGGGCGGGGTTGCTGTCGGCGGAAAACAGCACGGTGCACTTCACCCCAAGGGCGGCTGCCATGTGCATGGGGCCGGTATCATTGCCCACCGCCCAGGCCGCGCGGGCCAGCACGCCGCCGAGTTCGAGCAGCGTGGTCCGGCCGGTCAGGTCAAGCGCATCGGGGCAGGCGTTGCGGATGGTGCAGGCCAGCCCGGCCTCGCCCCCGCCCCCCACCACGACCGGCAGCAGGCCCTGGCCGCGCAGGCGCACGGCAAGGGCTGCATAGCGTTCTGCCGGCCAGCGCTTGGCCGGGCGGTGGGCGGCAGCACCTGGCACGAGCACCGCATAGGGCGCGGGCAGCACCGGGCCGCCCCGTGCCAGCCATGACAGGTCGGGCACGGGCAGGTGCGCGAGTCCCGCCCGCCTGAGCTGGTCGCGCTGGCGGGCGCGGGTATGCATGAAGCGCCGCTGCGGGTTGTCATGCACCGCCTGCGCGCCGCGCCCGATTCCCGACCACGCCCTGCCGCCCGAAAGATGAAAATAGCGCGTGCTGCGCCCCGAGGTCTGCAGGTCGTAAATGAAGTCATACCCCCGCAGCATGCGCCGCAGCGCCATGATGGCGGCAATGTCGCGCCACGGCGGCCTGCGGTCGAGCAGTACATGGTCGAACCACGGGCAGGCGCGACCGAGTTCGGCAAAGGGTGCCTGGGTCAGCAGGTCCACTTCATCATGGGCATGATGGGCGCGGATGGCGGCAAACGGGGCAAAGGACTGCACGAAATCGCCCAGCGCGCCCAGGCGGATGACAAGGATGCGGGCCATTGATCAGGGTGCCTCGGGGTCGGTTTCCAGCAAAGCGAGGTCCTGGCGCGCAAGGTCGGCCTCATCCGAATCCGGGGCCTGCCTGACCACGTCCAGCCAGTCGGCGCGGGCCAGTTCCATCTGGCCCTGGCGCTGGTACAGGATACCGCGCTCGAGCAGGGCCGCGCCGTTATGGGGCATGTCATGCAGGGCGGCGTTGATGTCGGCCATGCCCTGGTCGATGCGCCCGAGCTTGCGCCACGCGCCCGCCCGCGCCACCAGCGCCTCGTCACGCGCGCCTGGCGCGGATGGCAGCGGCGTGAGCATGTCGATGGCGCGCTGGGGCTGGCCCAGTTCCACCGCCACCCGCGCATAGACCAGCTTCAGCGCCGGGTCATCGGGGGCCAGCGCCAGCCCATAGGTTGCGCTGTCGAAGGCCTGTTTCGGGCTGTCATCAGCCTGCCAGGCGCGGGCTGCCGCCTCCGCCACGCTGGCACGGCGCAGGCGGGAGGCGGGTGTTTCCACCACGGCCTGCCGGCTGCCCCGCCTGCCTTCGGGCGGCGGGCCATCCGGCCAGTCGGGCACATGCGCCAGCCGGTCGAGGGTGGTGGCGGCGGTGGCGACATCACCCAGTTCCATCTGGGCCAGGGCCGCGCATTGCTCGGCCTCGAGGCCGCCGCCATGGCTGCGCCAGTCCTCGGCATAATCGCGGGCGCCATCGGGGTCATCGGCCAGGGTGGCGGTGCAGTGGTTGAAATCCCAGCCCTGCGGTGCCGCAGGCGGCGTGGATGAGGGCGTGGCGATGGGCGGCGCCGCTTCTTCTTTTACGGGACCGGTTTCATCGGCCCGGGCGCGCCCGCACGCAAGGCCTGCGGCCAGCACGAGGCCAACGGCCATGAAACCCGCGCGCCGGGGGCACGAAAACACCGCCACCGGCCTTGCGGCAGGACTGCGCCATACGGCAGGCGCGCAGGGGAAGGACTGGGCAGAAAATCTCATTAGCGCATTCGTCGGCCTGCCTGCGGCCAAGGTCAAGGCCAAAGCCCCATTGACCGGCAGACCGTGCAGTTCCATTGCGTTCGTGATATGGTGGAATGTGATGCAAACCGTTACTGACCGACCCGTCATCCTGCAGGTGCTGCCTGCGCTCGAATCCGGCGGGATAGAACATGGCACGCTGGAAATGGCGCAGGCCATCGTACAGGCTGGCGGCACGGCGCTTGTGGCCAGTGCGGGCGGGCGCCTTGTGCCACGCCTGAAATATATCGGCGCAACCCCCATCGCGCTCGAACTCGGGGCCAAGAATCCCTTCTCCATCATGCGCAACGCCAGCAGGCTGCGCCATGTCATGGCCGAGCATGGCGTCAACCTGGTGCATGCCCGCTCGCGCGCGCCCGCCTGGGCGGCATCGCTGGCCTGCCGCCGGGCGGGCGTGCCGCTGGTCACCACCTGGCATGGGGTGCATGCCGCCAACCTGCCGGGCAAGAAGCGCTATAACAGCGTGCTCGCCTCGGGCGCGCGGGTCATTGCCATCAGCCAGTACATCGCCACCCGCCTGCGCGATGAATACAAGGTGGGCGATGACCGCCTGCGCCTGATCCCGCGCGGGGCGGACATGCTGCGCTTCGACCCGCATAACGTGCGCGGCAACCGCGTGCAGAAGCTTATGGGGCTGTGGCAGATCCCCGACGGGGCCGCCGTCATCATGCTGCCCGCGCGCGTAACCGGGTGGAAAGGCCACGCCGTGCTGATCGAGGCGCTGGCCCACCTCACCCGCACGCAGGGCATCGCCCAGGACTGGGTATGCATTTTCGTGGGCGAGGCCAACGCGAAGGAAGGCCGTGCGCTCGTAGCCCAGGCCGAGCGCTGCGGCATCGCCGAACACCTGCGCTTCGCCGGACACTGTGCCGACATGCCCGCGGCCATGATGCTGGCTGACATGATCGTGGTGCCCTCACGCAGGCCCGAGCCGTTCGGCCGCGTGGTGGTGGAGGCGCAGGCCATGGGCCGCCCCGTGATCGTGGCCGCCCACGGCGCCGCACTCGAGACGGTGGAGAACGGCGTGACCGGCTTTGCCTTCCCCCCCGATGATGCGCAGGCGCTGGCCGCGTGCATCCGCCACGTGGCCGACCTGTCGGCAGGCGAACGCGCGGACCTGGCCGCCCGCGCGCGCGAAAACGTGTACCTGCATTATTCCACCCAGGCCATGCAGTACGCGACCCTGTGCGTTTATGATGAACTCCTGCACACCCGGCTGGCGGACACGTTCTATCACGCTGCCGTGGGCAGCCTGGACTGGGATGAGGAAGCCCTGCCCCAGGCGGGCTGAGGGGGCGCACCGTAATTATGTCATATACGGTGCAACAATGCCTTGATCTGCCTCATGGCCGCGCCAAAACACGGGCCGAGCATCCAGCCCCGAGCATGGGCCATATGCAAGGGGTGGTTTTACAGTCGACAACACGGCTGAAATTCTTCACCCATGGCACATTCTGATTCCTGGCGGACGGGGATGCCCGCTGACCGCCGTTTAACGTGAACACTTCGGGACTGCACCACATGAACCAGATTTCCCCCGTCCAGACAGACACCGCCGCCACGGCAGCCCAGCCGGACCTGCGGCGGGTCAATTCCAACCCGGATTTCTGGTATCCGGTGGCGTGGTCTTCCGCCCTGCGCAAGAACAAGACGCTGGCCGTAAGCTTTGCGGGCATTCCCATGGTGCTCGTCCGCCCCGAGGAAGGCACCGTCTTCGCCCTGTTCGACCGCTGCCCCCACCGCCAGGTGCCGCTGAGCAAGGGCACCGTGAACGGCCAGACCGTGCGCTGCTGCTACCATGGCTGGGCCTTTGGCCGCTCGGGCCGCTGCATCGACGTGCCCTACCTGGGCAAGGGCAAGCTGCCCAACGGCGTGCGCACCTTCCCCGTGCGCGAGGAAGGCGGGCTGATCTTCGTCTTCCCCGGTGATCCGGCCAAGGCGGAGACCGTCCCCTTCCCCAAGCTGGCCCAGACCGCCAACCCCGCTTACAAGACCAAGCAGTTCGGCCCGCGCGTGAACTGCCACTACACCTTCATGCACGAGAACCTGATGGACATGAACCATCAGTTCCTGCACCGCCGCCAGATGGGCCAGATCAAGGCGCGCTTCCTTGGCCAGGACAAGGGCGAGGACTTCATCGAGGCGCGCTACAGCTTCATGCGCTGCGCGGGCCAGCAGCCGCTGGCCGAGCGCCTGATCTTTGGCAAGCACAAGGATCTCAACGGCCGCGAGCAGCCCGTTGAGGAAGTGGTGACCATCCGCACCGAATACCCGTACCAGACCCTGCGCATCACCGACAAGGATGGTGACCTGATCATGGATCTGTGGACGGCCTACGTGCCGGTGGACAAGAACGAGCGCGTGACCCAGGCCTTTGGCCTGCTGTCCATCCTGCGCCCGCAGACCCCGCTGCTGATCGACCTGATCTGGCCCGCGCTGGGCTGGTTCACCAACCGCATCTTCCTTGAGGACAAGGAAATCGTGGAACTGGAGCAGGCCGCCTGGAACGAGGTCGGCTACGACCGCAATGTCGAGATCTTCCCCGTGGTCAAGGCGCTGCGCGAACTGCTCATGCGCTGTGGCATTGCACAGGATGCCGCGCAGTCAGGCGCGGTCGAACCCGTGGCCCCTGCCGCCTGCACCGCCGAACCCGAAACCACGGCCTGAGCGCCGCACGACCCGCCCCGGCAGGGGCGGGTGGCCTGACCCTGAACGAAACACCGCCATGACCGACCGGCCCGATACCCCACGCCTGACCGACCGGGCGGAAGCCGCGCGCCGCGCCCGCCTCGCGCGCGAGGCCGAAGCCCTGCGCGCCAACCTGCGCCGGCGCAAGCAGCAGAGCCGCGCCCGCGTAACCGCACCCGAAGCCCCGCCGCAGGACACATCCGGCAACGAAGCGTGATTTTGCCGGTTGCGGTTGGCCGGTCACTTCGTTAGTGGTCGCGCAAGCCGCAGGGGCACGCCCCGCGCGCAATCCATGCCGGAGGAACGGACACCATGCCCATAATGCCTGATACGTGGATTCGCCGCATGGCCACGGAACACGGCATGATCGAGCCCTTCGTGGAAAAACAGAGCCGTGAGGGCGTAATCTCCTTCGGCCTGTCCTCCTATGGCTACGATGCGCGTATCGCCAACGAATTCAAGATTTTCACCGACGTGGACAACGCGGTAGTCGACCCCAAGAACTTTGCCGAGAACAGCTTCGTAACCCGGCATGGCGACTGCTGTACCATTCCGCCGCACAGCTTCGTGCTGGCGCATACGGTGGAATATTTCCGCATCCCGCGCGACACGCTGGTGGTGTGCCTGGGCAAATCCACCTACGCGCGTTGCGGCATCATCGTCAACGTGACGCCCCTGGAGCCGGAATGGGAGGGGCAGGTCACGATCGAGATCAGCAACACCACGCCGCTGCCCGCGCGCATCTATGCCAATGAAGGCATCTGCCAGTTCCTGTTCTTTCAGGGGGCCAGCCCGTGCGAGGTCAGCTACGCCGACCGCAAGGGCAAATACATGGGGCAGGTCGGCGTCGCCCCACCGCGCATGTAAGCAGGAACCGCAAGCCTATGGACCGTTTCATCATCCACGGCGGCCACCCGCTGCGTGGCGACATCATTATTGGCGGGGCCAAGAACTCCGCCCTCAAGCTGCTGGTGGCCGGCCTGCTCACGCCCGAGAAGCTGGTGCTCGAAAACGTGCCCCGCATTGCCGATATCCGCACCATGCGCCGCCTGCTCGCGCAGCATGGGCTGGACGTGGAAGACGTAAGCGGTGACGGCGGCACGCTTTCGGTCGGTGGCGAGATCACCAATACGGAAGCGCCGTACGACATCGTCTCCATGATGCGGGCCTCGATCCTGGTGCTCGGCCCGCTGCTGGCCCGCTGTGGCGAGGCCCGGGTGTCGCTGCCCGGTGGCTGCGCCATCGGCACCCGGCCGGTTGACCTGCACCTCAAGGCGCTGGAAACGCTGGGGGCGAAGATCACGCTCGAGAACGGCTACATCCACGCCGAGGCGCCCGACGGGCTGAAGGGCGAGCGGGTCATCCTGCCGTTTGCCTCGGTGGGGGCGACCGAGAACCTGCTCATGGCCGCCGCGCTTGCCAAAGGCCGCACCGAGATCATCAACGCCGCGCGCGAGCCCGAGATTGGCGACCTTGTCGGCTGCCTCAACGCCATGGGGGCGCGCATTACCGGCACCGGCACCGGCAAGCTGGTGATCGACGGGGTCGAGGGCCTGCATGGCGCGCGCTACCGCGTCATGCCCGACCGAATCGAATGCGGCACCTATGCCTGTGCCGCCGCCATTACCGGGGGCGAGCTGCGCCTTGTGGGCGGGCAGGTCGAGCATCTCGGCGCGGTGGTGCGCGCGCTGGAGGAAGCCGGCGTGGAAATGGTGCAGGAAGAAGGTGCCGTGCGCGTGCAGCGCACCGGCGCACTGCGCGGGGTCGATATCATGACCGAGCCCTATCCCGGCTTCCCGACCGACATGCAGGCGCAGTTCATGGCGCTGCTCTCGGTGGCGGAAGGCGCCTCGATGGTGACCGAGACCATTTTCGAGAACCGCTTCATGCACGTGCCCGAACTCAACCGCATGGGCGCGCGCATCAACGTGCATGGCTCGTCAGCCATCATCCGGGGCGTGCATTCGCTCTCGGGCGCGCCGGTCATGGCGACCGACCTGCGGGCCTCGTTCTCGCTCATCCTCGCGGGGCTTGCCGCCCATGGCGAGACGATCCTGAGCCGGGTCTATCACCTTGACCGTGGCTATGAGGCGGTCGAGCGCAAGCTGGCACAGGTGGGCGCGCATATCGAGCGCGTTTCGGGCTGAGGCCCCTGCCCTGAGAAAAGGGCGCTTCCTGCCTGATGGCGGAATGTGGTATGCGCGCATGTCACTTACGGGCTGCTGCGCGATTGCAGCGGGCCTGCCTTCATGCGTGGAGAATGCATTGACCGTCCTGTCACCGGCCCAGACCGCCATTCCGGAAACGGATAGCCCGCTGGTACTCGCCCTGCCCAAGGGCCGTATCCTCAAAGCCGCGGCGCCGCTTCTGCATATGGCGGGCATCGTGCCCGGCCCGGACTTCAATGATGACAAAAGCCGCCTGCTGCGTTTCGAGACCAATGACCCCGGCATCGACGTGGTGCGCGTGCGCTCATTCGATGTGGCAACCTTCGTGGCCTTTGGCGGGGCGCAGATCGGCATCTGCGGCGCTGATGTGCTGATGGAGTTCGACTACCCCGAAATCTATGCCCCGCTTGACCTGGGCATCGGAGGCTGCCGCATTTCCATCGCCCGGCCCAAGGACCGCAGCGGGCAGGAAGACAACCCAAACCGCCTCTCGCAGGTGCGGGTGGCGACCAAATACCCTTCGCTTACGCGGCGGCATTTCGCGGCACGCGGCATCAATGCCGCCATCGTGCACCTGCATGGCGCGATGGAACTGGCCCCGGTGCTCGACCTTTCGCACCTGATTGTCGATCTGGTCGATACCGGCTCCACGCTGCGCGCCAACGGGTTGGAGGAAACCCAGACCATCGCCCACATCACCAGCCGCCTGATCGTGAACCGCACGGCGCTGAAAACCCAGCCCGAGCGCATTAGCGCGATCATCAACCGTTTCCGCGCGGCGCTGGCCAAGGAGCACGAGGCATGAAGCGCCTTACAAGCACCCAGGCGGATTTCCGCACTGAATTCAAACGCCTGCTGGCCGACCGTGATAGCGACACCGCCCGCGTCGATGGTCCCGTAACCGAAATCCTCGCCGCCGTGCGCAGCCGCGGCGATGAGGCATTGTGCGAATTCACCAACCGCTTCGACCGCACGAATGTCACCCCCGCCACCCTGCGCATCACGCCCGAAGAGATTGCGGCCGCCTGCGCCGATGTGAGCCCTGAACTGCTTGAGGCGCTGGAAGTCGCCGCCACCCGCATCGAATCCTTCCACAAGGCGCAGATGCCCACCGACATGAAATATGTCGATGCCGCGGGCGTGACGCTGGGCATGCGCTGGACGGCGCTGGACTCGGTGGGGCTGTACGTGCCCGGCGGCAAGGCGGCTTACCCCTCCTCCGTGCTGATGAACGCCATCCCCGCCCATGTGGCGGGTGTGGGGCGGATTGCCATGTGCGTGCCCACGCCCGATGGCGTGCTCAACCCGCTCGTGCTCGCCGCCGCCCGCCGCGCGGGTGTAACCGAGATCTACCGCGTGGGCGGGGCGCAGGCCGTGGGTGCGATGGCCTATGGCACCACCACCATCGCCCCGGTTGACCGCGTGGTGGGGCCGGGCAACGCCTATGTGGCCGAAGCCAAGCGGCAGGTATTCGGCACGGTAGGCATCGACAGCATTGCCGGCCCGTCGGAAGTGGTGGTGATTGCCGATGGCAATAACGACCCCCGCGCCATTGCGCTGGACCTGCTGGCCCAGGCCGAGCACGACCCCATGGCCCAGTCCATCCTGATCACGCCCGATGCGGGCATGGCAGACAAGGTGGAACAGGCAGTGGCCAAGGAGCTTGAAACCCTGCCACGCGCCGATATCGCCCGCGCCAGTTGGGATGCGCATGGCGCGATCATTACCGTGCGCGACCTTGATGAAGCCGCTGGCCTGGTCAACGAGATCGCGCCGGAACATCTGGAACTCATGATCGACAGCCCGCAGCCGGTTTTCGACCGCGTGCGGCATGCGGGCGCGATCTTCGTGGGGCGCTACTGCCCCGAGGCGATCGGCGATTACGTGGGCGGGCCGAACCATGTGCTGCCCACCAGCCGCACGGCGCGGTTCTCGTCGGGGCTTTCGGTGTTCGACTTCATCAAGCGCACCACGTTCATCGAGGCGCAGGCCGAGTCGCTGCGCAAGATCGGGCCTGCCGCCGTCAGCCTCGCCGAGGCCGAAGGGCTTGATGCCCATGCCCTGAGTGTGGCCGTACGGCTGGCAAAGCTGGACGGCGCACGATAACGGAGCTTGACCCCGGCGGCGAGTCTCCCCACATAAACCAACCGTACTACGCCGCGGGCCCGCGGCAGGACGGCACTTTTGATGATTGAAGGACACGATGTCTAAAGAAGACATGATCGAATTCAGCGGCACGGTTACCGAACTGCTGCCCAATGCCATGTTCCGCGTGACACTGGACAACGAGCACACCATCCTCGCGCATACCAGCGGCAAGATGCGCAAGAACCGCATCCGCGTGCTCGCCGGTGACCGCGTGAATGTGGAAATGACGCCTTATGACCTGACAAAGGGTCGCATCACCTTCCGCTTCAAGTAAGCCGCTCTTGTCGGTCATGACCGGAACCACCGCGCCCGGTGGCGCGGAGGCAGGCGTGCGGCTTGTCCTCGCCTCGGCTTCACCCCGCAGGCTTGACCTGCTGCGCCAGATCGGGCTTGTGCCCGGTCAGGTCTTTCCCGCCAATATCGATGAAACGCCCGGGCGTGATGAACTGCCCCGCCCCTACGCCGCGCGCCTTGCCGCTGAGAAGGCGGCGCATGTGGCTGCTCAGGTCGATGGCCCGGCACTCATACTCGCGGCCGATACGGTCGTGGCCCTTGGCCGCCGCATCCTGCCCAAGGCGGAAGACGAGCAGACGGCACGCGCCTGCCTTGAACAGCTTTCGGGCCGCCGCCACACCGTCTTTACCGCCATCGCCCTGCGCCCCACCGCAGCATGGGCGCAAGGGCGCGCCAGCAGCCGCATCGTTGCCAGCACGGTCACCTTCTCGCGCCTGACACCGGTACAGATCGACGCGCTCATTGCCGCAGGCGACTGGCAGGGCAAGGCGGGCGGCTATGCCATCCAGGGCCATGCGGCAGCGTTCGTGCGCTTCCTGTCGGGCAGCTATACCGGCATTGTCGGCCTGCCCCTGTTCGAGACAGCCCAGCTACTGCGCGGGCAGAAGGGAAGCTGGCTTTCGTGAGCGCGCGCCTCTGCGCCAGCAGCAGCCCGGGTGAAATCCGCATTGCCGCAACCCTTGACGGCATCATGCAGGAATTCGCCCTGTGGCGACCTGACATGCCCGATGGCGTGGGCGATATCTACCGCGCCCGCGTCAGTGCGCATGCGCCCGCACTCGGCGGCACGTTCGTCACCCTGCCGGGGCAGGAACAGGCGGGCTTCCTGCCGGATTCGGAAGGGCTGGGCGCGCTGACGCAGGGGCAGACGGTGCTGGTCACCGTCACCCGCAGCGCGCAGGGCGGCAAGGGCGTGCGGCTCGGTGCGCGCAACCTCCCCCCCGACCTGCCCGGCGGCGCCGACCCCCGGCTGCTGCGTCGCGGCCCCACCCCGCTGGAGCGGCTGGCCGCGCGCTACCCTGATGCGCCCATCGTCATTGATGATGCGGCGATTGCTACGCTTTTGCCTACCAGCCTGCACCCGCGCCTGACCCGCGCCAGTTCCGCCTTTGACAGCGACCTGCGCGCCCAGGCCGATGCGCTGGAGGAGGCTACCGTGGCCCTGCCCGGCGGCATGTCGGCCAGCATTACACCCACCCCGGCCCTGGTTGCGATTGACATGGATGGGGGGGCGGCCACCAGCATGGACCGCCGCCCAAAGCAGACCGCGCAGTTTGCCGCCAACCGCGATGCCCTGCCCGACCTGATGCGCCAGTTGCGGCTGCGCAACCTGTCTGGCGCGATCGTGGTTGACGTGGCGGGGCTTGCCATCCGCAAGCGCCGCGCGCTGGGTGAGACGATCGAGACCGTGCTGCGTGATGACCCGCTGCGCCCGCGCTTTCTGGGCTTTACGGCGCTGGGCCTGGCCGAGATCGTGCGCCCGCGCGTGCACCCGCCGCTGCATGAACTGTTCCATTCGCGCGAGGGCCGCATGCTGCACGCCCTGCGCGGGCAGATGCAGGCCCATCGCGGCATGCCGCCCAACGGGCAGCCCGTGCGGCTGGCCTGCGGCCATGGTATCATGCAGATGATGCAGGACCATCCGGCCTGGGTGGAGGACTTCATGCGCCTGACCGGGCGCGTGCTTGCACCCGTTGCCGACCCGGCCCTGCCCGCCCATGGCTGGAGATTTGAACCATGACCGCGCAGCCCAAAGCCGCCCCCTGCCCCATCTGTGGCCAGCCTGCCAGCCCGCGCTACCGCCCCTTCTGCTCGCGACGTTGCGCGGATGTGGATCTGGGGCGCTGGTTCTCGGGGCAGTATCGCGTGCCCTCGACTGAAATTCCCTCCGGAACGGATGAAAAATACACAAGACGGGTTGATCCCGATGATGAGGTGGGTTAAACGCTTGTCCAACGTCATGACGGCCCTGCCCCATGACCTAGCCGGACCAACGGCCCGGTGCCCAAGTAGCTCAGTTGGTAGAGCATGCGACTGAAAATCGCAGTGTCACTGGTTCGATCCCGGTCTTGGGCACCACTTTTATCATCAAATACATATTTGATAAAATTGGCAGGGCCATGCCACTCGCCCCAGTCAGTCTTTCCGGCTGGGCGCGATCTGTAGCACAGGCGTCATTGGCCCGATGCAGGGGCCTCCATCATGTCACGGATCATTTGACCCGCGCGGCGCAGCGCTTCATTACTATTGAGGCCGCTTGGCGCAGAAAGGTGGGAGACAACGGCAAAGGGAATCGGACCGGGACGAAGGTAGATCACCTTACCATGACCGTTTACCTGAAATTCCTTGCGTTCAAGTTCGACCTCCCTGCCAAATACCACCCGCATGAAATCCTGGACATGCGTTACACCAACACCGAGAAACAGGCGGGGCCGTCGCTGCAATACAGCCTCATGCATCCGGGTAAAGCATACTTCCCTGATAGCGCGGATATAATCCTTTTTATCCTTAAACCCGCTGCGCAACTGCGCATCCGTGGACCATGTCTCCAAGGTTCGGCATTCAAAAGGGAAAAGATTGGTCTGAAAATACCCTGTTGTCCTGCTTTCAAATATCTTCTGCTTTTTCGCATAGTCATAAGCAATTTCTATATTTTGCCCCTCAATGACGGAAATCAGCTTGAAAGCATTCCTGTTATAGGTCCACCGATCCCATTGCACTTCTACGGGATACTCTCCTTCAGGGAGTTCATGGCCTGCGGGGACAGGCGCTTCGCCATATTCGATGCCACATAACCATAACGAACGATGACTGGGGGAACCGATATCCCCAGGGCCATCAAACGTATGATTCCGGATGGAAGCGGGAAGTTCGGCCACTGAAGGCGCATGTCGGGTCATGGAAAATCCATTCCTGTTCAAGATGCCGGTCGTAAAATACCGGTTCTCCTTACAGGCTCGAGCATGCTGTAACGATGGCATTTCCAGTTTGATAATATGGAAAAGCTGCCCTGCATAACGGGCAGCCCTTACTCCGTAAGGAAACTACCGTGCCTCCACACGCTTCAAGTCCAAGCAGGGGCGGAAAACGCCTTTTGCCATCAGGCCGCGCGCGGGCGATCCGTGGCTTCAAACAGCAGGGGTTCACCCTGCGCGGCGGGGGCAAGCTGGTTCTCCCACATGACCACGTTGCCACGGATGATGGTGCCCATGGGGCGGCCGGTCAGTTCATCGCCCACGAAAGGCGACCAGCCACATTTTGAGGCCAGCCATTCCTGCTGCACCGTCCAGCGCGCGGCAAGATCCACCACCGAGAAATCCGCGTCATACCCCACCGCGATGCGCCCCTTGCGCACCAGGCCGAACAGGCGCTGCGGGCCAGCCGATGTCATGTCCACCAGGCGGCGCAGCGACAGCCGCCCGTGGGCTACGTGGTCGAGCATGAGCGGCAGCAGGGTCTGCACCCCCGGCATGCCCGAAGGGGTATCGGGATAAGCGCGCTGCTTGGCAGCAAGCGGATGGGGCGCATGGTCGGAGCCGATGATGTCGGGCACGCCCTGGCCCATCCAGTGCCACAGCCCGTCGCGGTATTTCCGGCCACGGATGGGCGGGTTCATCTGCGCCAGCGTGCCCAGCCGGGGATAGGCATCCTCGGCCGCCAGCGTCAGGTGCTGCGGCGTGACCTCGCAACTGGCAATGTCCTTGTGCCCCGACAGGAACTCAAGTTCAGCCGGGGTGGTGACATGCAGCACATGGATGCGCCGCCCCGTGCGCCGCGCCAGATGCACGATGCGCCGTGTTGCGCGCATGGCCGTTTCATCATCGCGCCAGACCGGGTGGCTCGACGGATCGCCCGCCTTGCGCTCCCCCATGCGCTCAAGCAGGCGGGTCTCGTCCTCGGCATGGATCGCGACCCGGCGGCGGCCCGAGCGCAGCACGCGCTCAAGCACCGCATCATCGGACACCAGCAGGTTGCCGGTGGAAGACCCCATGAAAATCTTGATCCCCGCCGTGCCCGGCAGCATTTCCAGTTCGGCGCAGCGATCGGCGTTATCAGTCGTGGCCCCCACGTAAAAGGCATGGTCGCACCACATCCGCCCGCGTGCATGCGCAAGCTTGGCCACCACCGCCTCGGGGCAGTCAGTGGCGGGCTTGGTGTTGGGCATTTCAAACACGGCGGTCACGCCACCCATCACGGCGGCAAGGCTGCCGGTGGCCAGGTCTTCCGCCGCCGTCAGCCCCGGCTCGCGGAAATGGACCTGCGTGTCGATCACGCCGGGCAGGACAGTCAGCCCCGTGCAGTCAATGACCCGGCCCGCATCGCCCGGCCCGCCAATGCGGGCAATACGCCCGTCCCGCACGTAAACATCGGTCACGACCGTGGCATCAGGCAGGACAACGCTGCCATTTTTCAGACAGAGATCGAAAATGGGTAAGGTCATGGGACTATCCTGTGGCCATAAACCCGCAACCCGCCGCATGCGGCAGGCGGGCGCAGGGGTTGCTGATCGTGTTTGTATGGCATGCGCCCGGCCCCGTGCAAACCGCCCATACAAAGACACCCCGGTCCTTGCGGGCCGGGGTGCGGATCATGAAGGCCGATGCAGGCGCGCGCCTTATTCGCCCGCGGCGGCGCGGCTTTCCCTGGCTTCCTTCAGCACGGCGGAAAGACGGTCATTACGCAGCCATTCCTCCAGCTTTTCAGGCGGCATGGGGCGGGCGAACAGGTAGCCCTGCACCACGTCGCACCCAAGCTGGCACAAAAGGTCAAGCTGGCGCACGGTTTCCACGCCTTCGGTCACCACCGTCATGCCAAGGCGGCCGCCAATGCCGATCACCGCCGTGGTCACGGCCTGGGCGTTGGCATCATGCTCGAGGTTCATGATGAAGCTGCGGTCGATCTTGATCTCGGTCAGCGGCAGGCGCGTCAGCCGCGAGAGCGAGGAGTAGCCCGTGCCGAAATCATCCATCGACAGGGCCACGCCAAGGTTGCGGATGGACTGGAGGACCATGTTCGTGTCCTCGTTTTCGGTCATCATCACGCTCTCGGTAATCTCGACCGTCAGGCGATGGGGCTCGAGCTTGCTGTCACTGAGCAGGCGGGCAATGAAGCCGGGCAGGTTGCGGTTGCGGAAATGCCCCGCCGAGAGATTGACCGCCACCGTGGGCACGTAAATGCCATGGGCGTCCCATTCGAGAATCTGCCGCACGGCGCGCTCGAGCGACCAGGTGCCGATGGCCTCGATCTGCCCGGTTTCCTCCGCCACGGCAATGAAGCGCGAGGGGTAGATGTTGCCCAGCGTGGGGTGGTTCCACCGCGACAGCGCCTCCACGCCATACAGCGTGTTGTTGCGCACGTCGATCTGCGGCTGGTACTGCAGGTTGAGCAGGCCCTGCGCCAGCGATTCACGCAGCGCCGAGCCCAGCAGCAGCCGGTCCTGCGCGGCCTTGTTGTCTTCCGAGCGCGCAAGGTGGGTCATGCCCAGCCCCGAGCGCTTGGCCTGCCGCATGGCCTGCTCGGCATAGCTGAGCAGGGATTCGCCATCCGGCCCGTTCTCGGGGAACAGGCTGATGCCGATGCCCAGCGTCGGCACGATCATGTTGCCGCCGATCTCGATGGGCTGCTTGACGCAGCCATGCAGGGTATCGGCGAATTTGAGCGCTTCTTCCCGGCGCGTGTTGGGCACGATGATCAGGAACTCGTTCGGGCCGGACCGGCTGAGCACATAATTGCTGCGCGACACGCCCTTGAGCCGCTCGGAAACGGATTTCAGGAAGCCATCGCCATTGATATGGCCCAGCGCATCGTTGATATCGCGGAAGCGGTCGATATCGATCATGTACAGCGCGAAGTGATTATCCCCCGGCTGGCCAATCAGCGAGCGGATGACCTTGTGCACCGCCGTGCGGTTGAGGAAGCCGGTCAGCGGATCGTAGTTCGACAGCTGCGAGATATGCTGGCGCGCCTCATGCTGCTCGATCAGCACGCCACAGAACGGCACGCAGCTGTTCACGATCTGCGCGGGCCAGCTGCCACGGTTGCGCTCGGAGCGCGAATACAGCGCGAAGATGCCGGTAATGCGCCCGTTGCGCGTGCGGATGGCCGAGGCCCAGCAATGGTGCAGCCCCAGCGAGATGCCAACCGAGCGGTAGCTGTCCCACACGATGGTCGTCGCCTCGTTGAGGTCATTGGCCAGGGCTGCGATATCGGCCTCGGTCAGGCGCATGTCTTCAAGGGCTGCGGCAAAGCGGCGCGGCATGCCGGGGCCGGACAGGATGCGCAGGCGGCTCTGCTCATCAAGCAGGATCAGCACGGCAACCGTATTGGGCACCAGTGTCTCGACCTCGCGGCAGACCATGTCCGCCACGTCCTGGATCTGGATCTCGCTCGACAGCGAGCGGAACACCGTATTCTGCAGTTCGACCACCCGGCTGCGATGGCCCGCGCCGGTAATGCCATGCACCATCATCAGCCGGTAGCGCCGCCCGTCAGCCCCCACCTGCGCCGCCGTCAGGCTGACCTCGGCGGAGATGTAGTCCCCGCTGCGGTTCTCGAACGTCACCTCCCCCGACACCGGCTCAACCGCCTGGATCGAGGCGTTGATGTCAAAGGGGGCAGCCCCGTTCTCCACCGATGCAGCCATGAGTTCCCCCACGGGCCGCCCCGCCAGCGTGCCAGGGTCGTAACCCCATAACGTCTCGGCTGCCGGGTTGGCATAGAGGATCATGTTGTGGTCATCGATGATGACCATGCCATCATGCGCCTGATGCAGCAGTTCAAAACTGATCTCAGGAATGGCCACAACAGCTGGCGAAGGGGGGGGGATTCTGCGTTTTCATAGGGATCCAAGGTTAAGCAGGCCTGTTTCCAACCAGGCATGGGAACAGCGAACAAGCCAGGAATTGTGGCGGCACTATTTCTTCGTTTTGCTTTCAACCGCATCAGAGGCGACCAGTTCGAGCGCAAGGGTCTTGGCCGGTCCCTGCGACCATTCAAGCAGTTCCGCCGGCGGCATCGGCCGCGCGAACAGATAGCCCTGCACCACATCGCAGTTCAGCTCCTGCAGCAGCTTGAGCTGGGCCTCGGTCTCGACACCTTCGGTCACGACGGTCATGCCCAGGCGGTTGCCGATGCCGATCACCGCCGTGGTCACGGCCTGGGCGTTGGGATCATGGTCAAGGTTCATGATGAAGCTGCGGTCGATCTTGATCTCGGTCAGCGGCAGGCGCGTCAGCCGCGAGAGCGAGGAGTAGCCCGTGCCGAAATCATCCATCGACAGACCAACGCCGAGGTTGCGGATGGCGGCGAGCCCTTCCATCGTGTCCTCGTTTTCGTCCATCATCACGCTTTCCGTAATTTCCACGCACAGGCGCTCCGGCGAGATCTGGCGCTCCTTGAGGATGCGCTCGATCAGCGCGGGCAGCCCGCGATTGCGGAAATGGGCGGCCGACAGGTTGACCGATACGGTCGGCACGTAAAGCCCGGCGCGCTCCCAGTCGAGGATCTGCCTGGTCGCCTCTTCGAGCGACCAGGTGCCGATCGTCTCGATCTGCCCGGTATCCTCCGCCACCGCGATGAAGCGCGAGGGGTAGATGTTGCCCAGCGTCGGGTGCTTCCACCGCGAGAGCGCCTCAACGCCATACAGCTTGCCGGTCTTGATATCGACCTGCGGCTGGTAATGCAGGTTGAGCATGCCCTTGGCCAGCGACTCACGCAGCGCCGAGCCCAGCAGCAGCCGGTCCTGGGCGGCACGGTTATCAGCCGTACTGGACACGCAGTAGCCGCCGCGCGCCTCCTTCTTGCACCGGCGCATGGCAATCTCGGCATGGCCCAGCAGGGATTCGCCATCCGGCCCGTTTTCAGGGAACAGGCTGATACCGATGCCAAGGGAGACGACGAGCAGGTTGCCCGCGATCTCGATGGGTTCCTGCATGGCCTTGATCAGGCTCTCGGCAAAGTTCGCGGCCTTGGCTTCATCACTGTCGGGCATGACGATGACGAACTCATCCCCGCCCGACCGGCTGAGGATGTAATTGCTGCGCGACAGGTCCTTGAGCCGCTGGGCCACCGCCTTGAGGAAGGCATCGCCATTCATGTGGCCAAGCGTGTCGTTGATATCGCGGAAGCGGTCGATATCGATCATGAACACCGCGAACTCGTTATCACCCGGGCGGTCGATCATCGACTTGATGACCTTGTGGATGGCGGTGCGGTTGTGGAAGCCGGTCAGGGAGTCATGGTTGGCGAGCTGGGCAATGTGCTGCTGCGCCTCATAGTTCTCGATCACCACGCTACAGAAGGGCACGCAGCCCGACACGATCTTCTGCGGCCAGTCGCTCAGCTTGTACTGGTTGCGCGAATACAGCGCGAAAATGCCCGAAATGCGCCCGTTGCGCGATTTGATGGCCGAAGCCCAGCAGTTGTGCAGCCCCAGCGAGATGCCCAGCGAGCGGTAGCTGTCCCACACGATGCTGTTGGCTTCCGACAGGTCATTGCCCAGCGCCGCAAGGTCGCCCTCGGTCAGGGCCATGTTCTCGAGTGCCGCAGCATAACGGCGCGGCAGGCCGGGACCGGACAGGATGCTCAGGCGGTTGTTCTCATCAAGCAGGATGATGGCCGAGACCGTGTTGGGCACGAAGCTTTCCACCTCGCGGCAGACCAGGTCGGCCACGTCTTCGACCAGCATGTCGTTGGAGATGGCCTGGAACACCGTATTCTGCAGGTCGAGCAGCTTGCGGCGGTGGCTCTCCTCGGTCACGCCTTTCATGAAGGCCATGTAATAGCGCTTCTTTTCCGGGCCGAGCAGCGCGGTCGAGATCGACATCTCGCCCGAGATGTAGTCACCCGCCTTGTTCTCGAACGTCACCTCGCGCGAGGTGCCGACAATGCGGTTCACGCCCGTCTTGCGGTTTTTATAGATATAGCTGTCATGATCGCCACGATAGACCGATGGCACGAGGCAGCTCACGTTGCGGCCGAGCACTTCATCCTCGGAATAGCCCCACAGCTTCTCGGCCGCCGGGTTGAAAAAGACCACCTCGTTGCGTTCATTGATGATGACCACGCCATCCGTCGCCTGCTCGAGCAACTGGAGGCTGACATCGGCGGTCATGTCGAGTTCACGGCTCGGGGTCTGTTCAGACGTCATCGCGGGGGCATCGTGAGGGTTCATTACATGCTCTTGCTGTTTCATGAAAAAAATCGCGCCTCTCAGATATCGGGGCCGAATACGGGAGAAGAGACGGCGCGCATGGCACTGCCGGGCGTTCCGCCCCCGGTCGTGACCGCTGCCTGGGCCAGCTGCGCAGGGTGGCCGATCAGGTATCCCTGGCCTTCGTCGCACCCTTCGGCCGAGGCGACGCTGAACTGGCCTTTCGTTTCGATCCCCTGCGCCAGCACCGATATGCGCAGCGCACGGCCCATAAGCAGGATGGAGCGGACAAGCTGCGCCGCCACCGGGTCGGTATCGACCTGCTGCATGAGCGAGCGATCGATCTTGAGCTTGCTGAAGGGGAACGCACGCAACATGTGCAGCACCGAACGGGTGCCGCCGAACTCGTCAAGCGCCAGACGCACCCCAAGCGCCTGCAGGCTGTCGGCCATGGCCAGCGCGCGGGCGGGGTTGCGCTGCACGGTTTCTTCCGTGATCTCGATGACCAGGCGGTCGGGCGCCAGCCCGCTGCGGGCAAGGTTTTCCTGCACCGCCACCACGAAGCGGGGCTGGAGGAACTGGGCTGCGGACATATTGACCGCGACCCGGACCGCTTCATCCCACCCTGCCGCTGCCGCGCAGGCGGTCTGGAGCACCCATTCGCCAAGCTTGATGATCTGGCCGCTCTCATCGGCAAGCTGCAGGATTTCGGGGGGCGCGATGGCGCCGCGCTCGGGGTGTTCCCAGCGCAGCAGCGCCTCGTAACCCGAGATCTCGCCCGTGGCCACCACGGTCTGCACCTGGTAGTGCAGCGAAAGCTGCCCGTTGGCCATGGCGGTCTTGAGGTCCTCGCCCAACGCGCGCCGTTCGCGCATGGTCTGGTCGAGCGCAGTTTCATAATACCAGATGGTGTGGTGCGGGTCGGTCTTGGCGCGGTACATGGCCATGTCCGCGCGCGAGATCAGGGTCTCGCTGTCGGTTGCATCCACCGGGTAGACCGCAACGCCAATACTGCCGCCACTGGTCACCACGTAATCCTCGATGGGAATCGGCTGGTTGAGCGCCTGCTGGATGCGCTCGACAAAGCCATGCAGTTCGGCGCTGTCGGACGTGCGGTGGATGGCAATGAACTCGTCACCGCCAAGACGGGCCACGAATTCGCCATCCGCGAGCAGGGCGCTGAAGCGCTCGGCCAACGTGGTCAGCACGATATCACCTGCGGCATGGCCACGGGTATCGTTGATTTCCTTGAACTTGTTCAGGTCGATGCCAATGACGGCAAACTGCTCGCCATCGCGGTTGGCCCGGCTGACCTCGTTTTGCAGCCGCTCGTTGAAGCTGATGCGGTTGGGCAGGCCGGTCAGCCCGTCCGACATGGCCATGCGATGCAGTTCCTCATAGGATTCCTGCCGCACGCTGCCATCAATGACGAACGAGGCGATACCGGCGATGAGCATGAGCATCGTGCCCCCGATGACCGAGAACCCGAGGGCCAGGAACTGCCCATTATCATGCGCGGCCAGCATGTGCTGCGGCATGGCCACCACATGCATGGCCTCCATGCCGGTAAAATGCAGCCCCGCGACCGCCCCCACCAGCGCCAGCGTCGTCTCGATCTCGCGGCGCGGATTTACTGGCCGCAACGCCAGCAGCAGCGCCAGCGCGGAAAAACCGACCCCGATCAGCACGGAGGCGACCACAAGCGGCCCGTTCCACGCCACGGGCGCGTCAAGCCGGTAGGCGGCCATGCCGATATAATGCATGCAGGCAATGCCAAGCCCGAACACGGCGCCACCCAGCATACAGCCACCCCGGCCATACAGGCGCACGGCCAGCATCACCGCCAGCGGCACCGCCACGAGCATGACCAGGAGCGAAAGCCCGGTGCGCAGGGGATCAAGATGCACGCCTGCGCTGCAATGATAGGCCAGCATGGCGGCAAAATGCGTGCACCACACAAAGCTCGCCCCTGCCATGCTGGCAAGGCAGTACCACCCCAGGCGCTGGCGGCCGTGGGTCTGCGCCACCCGCGATACCAGCCGCATCGTAATCCACGCGCCCATTACGCACACGAGCAGTGCACCGGCGAGCAGGAAGGGATCATACACCTTCAGTTCATAGATATGATTGCTCATGACTTCCATTTTTGAGCGCCCGATACCATGCGTTCACGAAAACAGGTTCCAACAAACGCCTGGCTTCACATGGGGCAATGTGTAAAGCCACCTGACATCAAGCACTTACAATAAGGGCATCCAACGGAAAATCAGCCATTTATTTTTATATTTACCGATATTAATCAGTTTTTAATAAACATTCATTCATAATGCAACAAAAAATTATCCTAAGAAAAATTCATAATACCTTGGAACGCAACACCCCCGTATAGTTAAAGGGGTTTCCTATTCAAAACCGTAACGGATAAATTAAAAAATAACAAATATTAGGCTTATATTCCTAATTTTTTATTTGCGGGGAGAGATTTATACCACTTCCAGGCGCCATTAGGACACTCATCCCCGCCCCTGCCCGTCAGGGTAACATGCGTTGAAAAATTCGGTCACGATAAACGAACAGATGGTAAAACCCCGCAGCGCCGTGAAAGAGCGCGACGCAGAACAGTAACCATGCGTCCCAATGATGTAATCCTGAAAAAAAGGAATGCGTTCCATGCATCAGCATGGGCAAAGGCGAGTTGATCGGAACGCCAAACGCCATGACGGGCCGCCCGGTTGACCAGCGCGCCATGTAGCCGAACACGATCTCACCACCAAGCAGCATATAAAGCAGGCGGTGCACGCTGCGCGCCACGCGGTCCTGCATTGTCACGACGGGGAAGCGGATGGCCCGGCCGCCGGTCATGGCCCATACCACGCGAGTGATGAACACCGCGGCCAGCACCACGCCAAGCGAGGTATGCGTCGCCACCAGGAAAGGCCGCCACGCCGCCGTGCGGGCCATGAGATGCCAGCCCACCTGCCCCACCACGAACTGCTCGAGCACCAGAACGGCAGTCAGCCAGTGCAGCCACCGTGTCTCCCAGCTGTAATGTGCGGGCGGCGAAGAAAGCAAAGATACGGTCATCCGGTGGTCTCTGATCAAAATTACCGATAAAAAGGCCGCAGCCCGCTCTTACCCGCCATCAGTTGACGCCGGGCAGAATCGCGCTGTCTTCGCCACCAATGTTCATATTGGTATAGTTGCCATCGGTCATGCCGGGCGCGGCACTGCCGGAGGCGGAGCCGGGCATCATCATCGCGCCGCTCATCTGGTCGGATTCCGCGTTGTCATTGCGGAATTGCGGCACGCCCCCGCCAGCGCCGGTCTCGGGTGCGCTGTAGGCAGGCGGCATGTCCGCCGCGCCTTCATCCTGGCCAGCCCCGTAGCTGTCTGCGCCCGTGGCGGCACTGGCCGAATGACTGCGCGCCTCGGCCACGCCAGCCGACCCGCAGGCCAGCAACAGGCCAAACGCCGCAGCCGCCAGCCCCTTCGTGATATGACCTGTCATGTGGCTACCCTCCCTCTATGGAGCATGGACCCGTTTCCATGACCCCCTTTTAAATTGGGGCAATAACCCCATATTACCAATGTTTATCACGCATGCATGAACGGCGGGATATTCCTGCCATGCATGGAGCATGCGCGTGCCATGCAGCATGTAACACCCGCAGGGGTGCACGGTTGTCATGAAACGTAACGGGGCGCACAGTCCGCCCCGTCGTCCCCTGGCGGCTGCCGCGATGGAGAATGAAAAATGACCAGACTCGCCACCCTTCCCCTCTCAGACCTCATCGTCGTGCCTGACCTGCTCGCTGCACCGGTCGGCACCGTGATGCTCGCCTCGGAAGTCTCGCGTGATGACCAGAAGATCGTCATCCGCAGCCGCCTTGTCGGCCCCGATGGCAGCGCAACGCCGGGCCTGATCCTGATGGCGACGGATGTACGCGGCTATTTCGTGCCTGATGCAGCCTGCACCGCCTTCGTGCGCACGGCCATTGACGTCACCGCCGCCATGCCCCTGCTGCTGACCAAGATCGTGCCGGGCTTCCGCTACAAATATGACGCCGTGGTGCGCGGCGATGTGTGGCAACTCAAGGATGCGCAGGGCAAGCCGTTCACCGGCCTTGCCATTGGCTCGTCGGATGAGGAAGAAAGCAAGGTCTTCGCCTATGCCCGCATCGACGGCGGCCGGATTGGCGATATCGTGCCCGGCGAGCGCGTGGCCTATCTGGGGCTGCTTGATTTCGGGGCAGGCCCGGCCGTGCCCACGCTGGGCTGAACCCGCTTCTTCCCCCGCCTGCGCCAGACAGGCGGGGGGGGGCGGTTACGGCAGCGGGTTATGCCGCGCCGGGCTGGCTTTCAAGGCTGGCCGAATTGGGCGTGCGCGGCAGGAAGAAGCGGATGATGCGCGCCAGGTTGGGCGCAAGCTTCGGCCGCACCAGGCGCGGGTCATAGCCCGAGAAGCGGCGCGCATTCTCGATCAGGCAGATATCGATCATGTCGCGCAGCTTCACATCCACATCGGCCACTTCCTTCGTGCCGTTGACGGTGAAGTTGTTATCCTGCTCGTGCTTGTTGCCATCGGCATCGAACGTGGTGACCATGCCCAGACGCTCATAGAGCAGGAAGAACCAGACACCGAGCACGCGCGCCTCGAACCACGGGCGCTTCCACCACGGCATGGTGGCGCGGTGCCAGGCCAGCCAGTTGGCGAACAGCAGGATGTGGCGGCATTCCTCCTGCATCACCGGCTCGAACGTGTCGATCAGCGCGGGCGGGAAGAAGGCGGATTTCTGGGCAATGGCAAACAGGCCGAAGGCGAAGAAGCTGTCCACGCATTCCGAAAAGCCGGTGACCATATAGGCCCATTCCACATCGCGCGGCTCGATGTAGGGCGGCTCGGACGCCAGCGGAATGTTGTAGGCCGCCACCATCTTGGACAGCACTTCCTTGTGGCGGTTCTCCTCCCACGCATTGCGTGACAGGGCATCCTTCATGTCGGGGTCGTCGATCAGGCGGGCGTAGGCAGCCATGCGCAGGCGGGCCTTGCCTTCGGTCTGGACCGCGATGTCCCAGATCGGCAGGGAGGTGACGCGCTGCAGCGTCTCGGCATCGAGTTCGGGCCATTCGATGACGGATGGCTTGTAGGGGTTGAAGGTCTCGCGGAACATGTCCGCCACGGCCTTCTTGTGCGCAGGCGAGCCCGGCTTGAGGGGACCTGCAACCGGGCTGGACCAGTGCCGCGCATTGAAATCGGCCTTCGCCACGGCATCCGCCGTGGCGGCACCTGGATCACGGGCTTCAGGCAGGGTTGTATAAATGTCAGAAAGTGATTTCGTCATGTCGGCTCGCTGTTCGGAACGGTGTCGCGTGAATACGCCGGCCGATGAGGCGTTCATTCAAACTGCCTGACACCCTCGTTGCCGGTTCCCATATCATAAGTCCATGCAAAGTGCAGGACTGTTATCAGGACTCCGCAGAAGGGGTCTTGCCCCTCCTGCGGAACGGAACGCCAGCATTATGGGCGAGCCCTAAACGCCGCCTTGCCTTAAATCAATGCAGGTCGGAGATTTTGTCGATCACGCGTGTCACCAGGCCATAGGCGATCGCTTCATCAGCGGACATCCAGTAGTTCCGGTCGGTGTCCTTGCACACCTTCTCGTAAGGCTGGCCGGTCTCGCGGGCGAACAGGTGGTTGAGCCGCGCGCGCATCTTGACGATCTCGCGGGCCTCGATGTCGATATCCGTGGCAGGCCCGCGCACGCCGCCCATGGGCTGGTGCAGCAGGAAGCGCGTGTTGGGCAGGCAGTAGCGCCGTTCCTTGTTGCCCGCGGCAAAGATGAGCGCGCCAGCCGAGGCGACCCAGCCCGTGCCGATCATGTTCACCGGCGCCACCGAATCGACAAAGCGGATCATGTCGTGAATGGTGTCGCCACTTTCCACATGGCCGCCGGGCGAGTTGACGTACACATCGATCGGCTTGTCGGAGGCACCGGCAAGGGCAAGCAGGCGACCGGTCACGTCGCGGGCGATCTTGTCGTTGATCGGGCCGAACACCAGAACCTTGCGCTGGTCGAACAGGCGGCTTTCAAGCTCGCCAATGGGCGAGGACAGCGTGCGGTTCTTGTCGGGCTCCTCGGTTTCCGGGCCCTGGGGTTCGGGGATATCGGGATCTCTCGGGTCTTCATCATCCATGCGGATGCGGTAGTTCGGCTGCATGCCGTTCATCGGGTTCTCCCTCTTCTCCGGGACTGTCCTGGTCATGCCCTTATCCTGCGCTGCCTTGCGCCCGGTGCCAAGTCCCGAGCTTGCAATCGGGCAGAGAGGTGGCGCACGTCATGACGCAAGTGATGCAACCCCTCTCGCTAAGAACGGCATTGCAGGCTAGTTTGCCCCGGTCGTGTCGTGTGCAGGCCACAAGGGCCATGGGAGCTAGAGATTGGGAAAGCGGGTGCCATCGCCAAGTCCCGGAAGATTTTTTTTTCCGCCACCAGGCCACGTGCGTGCCGCACGGCCCGCCATGCTGGCCCTGTGCGCGGCAGCGCTTGCGGGCTGCGTGCACCATCAGGACACGGTCGATACCGTGACGCAGTGGTACCACCAGTACCAGGGCGGCGTGATCAGCCACCAGCGCCCCCCGCCGCCGGGCACCCACCAGCCCTATCCCAGGATCGGGCTCGGCCCGCGCAAGGCGCCTGAACTCCCCTCGCCCGACCTGCGCGAGGACATTACCGCCGACCTCGAGGCCCAGCACGAACTCAACGAACGCCAGGACGCGATCATGGGCACCATGCCCACGATGACGGATATTCCGCCCATCCCCTCGCGCACGCAGTTCGGCACGCAGTCCGCCTCGCTCAAGGCGGCGGACAGCCCTGACACGCCTGCCGCGCGCACGACCGCCACCACCGCAGCGGGCACTACCACATCGGCCACCACGGCGCCGAACAGCGCATCCGCCCCGCAGACCGGCCCGGACGGGAGCCCGCTCTATGGCAGCAACGGCCAGTTGCTCATGCCCGCGGTTACGGCGATGGTGAGCGAACACCCCGAGGCCATTCCCGCCAACCTGCCCCCCATTGCGGCCGAAGCCCCGGCCCTGCCCCAGGTGGGCGGCATCACCCTGCCCGACAACGCGGCGCGTGACGGGCTGGACCTGCCGAACTACCACCTTGCCAGCGCCGATGACGGACCAACGGTGCATTTCCTGCCCGGCTCGGATCACATTGCCGATGGCGAGGATGAGGTGGTGAACAACGCCGTAACGGAACGCGGCGACAATTTCGTGATCGTGAACGGCTATGGCAACGCCACCAGCGCCACGGCGGAAGGGCAGACCGCCGCCCTCAACCTCGCCATCCTGCGCACCCGCACCATCACCAGCATGCTGGTTGCGCGCGGCGTGCCCGCGTCAAAAATCGTGGTGCGCGCCCATGCCTTTGGCAATGGTGCAAGAATTGCCGTGCTGCGCTAGAGTGGCGCCCGCAGGCCCGGCACGCGGGCCTGCATGAGCTGATTCCCAACCCGGCGCGCGCATTTTCCGCCCGCCCGCAACAGAGCGTCCCATGACCGAAGAATTCCATCGTATCCGCCGCCTGCCGCCCTATGTCTTCGCTGAAGTCAACAAGGCCAAGGCCGCCGCCCGAGCGCGGGGAGAGGATATTATCGATCTCGGCATGGGCAATCCCGACACGCCCACGCCGCCGCATATCGTGCAGAAGCTGGTCGAGACCGTGTCGGACCCGCGCGCGCACCGCTACTCGGTCAGCCGGGGCATTCCGGGCCTGCGCCGGGCGCTTGCGGGGTATTACGAGCGCCGCTTCAACGTGAAGCTCGACCCCGAGACCGAGGTGATCGCGACCCTTGGCTCAAAGGAAGGGCTGGCCAACCTCGCCTCCGCCATCACCAGCCCGGGCGACACCATTCTGGTGCCCAACCCGTCCTACCCCATCCACCAGTTCGGCTTCATCATCGCGGGCGCGTCCGTGCGCTCCATCCCGGCCACGCCGGATGATGAAATGCTCGAGGCCCTTGACCGCGCGGTGCGCCATTCGGTGCCCAAGCCCACGGCGCTGATCGTCAATTTTCCATCAAACCCGACCGCGTATCTGGCCGATCTCGATTTTTATCGCAAGCTCGTGGCATTCGCCCGCAAGCACGAGATCTGGATCCTGTCCGACCTGGCCTATGCCGAGATCTATTTTGGCGACAACGTGCCCCCCTCGATCCTTGAGGTGCCGGGGGCGAAGGATATCGCGGTCGAGTTCACCTCGCTGTCCAAGACCTATTCCATGGCGGGCTGGCGCATGGGCTTTGCGGCAGGCAACCCCAGGCTGATTTCGGCGCTGACGCGCATCAAGTCCTACCTTGACTATGGCGCATTCACGCCCATCCAGGTCGCCGCCGTGGCGGCGCTGAGCGGCCCGCAGGACTGCGTTGCCGAAATTCGCGACATCTATCGCAAGCGCCGCGACGTGCTGATCCAGGGCCTGCATGCAGCCGGGTGGGACGTACCCTCGCCCGAGGGCTCGATGTTCGCCTGGGCGCCGATTCCCGAGCGGTTCCGCGACCTTGGCAGCGTCGGCTTCTCCAAGCTGCTGCTCAGGGAAGCAGGCGTTGCGGTGGCACCCGGCCTTGGCTTTGGCGAGCATGGCGAGGGTTTCGTGCGCATCGGCCTGGTGGAGAACACCCAGCGCCTGCGGCAGGCCTGCCGCTCGATCCGCCATTTCATGACGGAACATGGCGGCATTGCCCCCACCAGCCAGCAGGCTGCCCCCCTGCCTGAAGAACAGCCCGCCCATTCATGACGGCCCATTCGGTTGACGGAAAACAGATGACTTCTAAACCTTCTTCTTCGCCCGCACCCAGACCGCCCCTGCGCATCGGCATTGCAGGGCTGGGCACGGTTGGCGCTGGCGTTATGAAACTGCTGCGCGAGAACGCGGCCCTGATCCGCGCCCGCGCCGGCCGCGAACTGGTGGTGACCGCCGTAAGCGCGCGCGACCGCACGCGTGATCGTGGCATCGACCTGTCTGGCGTGGCCTGGTGCGACACGCCCGAGGCACTGGCCACCCACCCCGATGTGGACGTGGTGGCCGAACTGATAGGCGGCGCCGAAGGCGCTGCCCGCCTGACCGTGACCCGCGCGCTGGAAAACCGCCGGCCGGTCGTGACCGCCAACAAGGCGCTGATCGCCATCCACGGCGCGGAGCTGGCCTGCACGGCGCAGGCGGCGGGCGTGCCGCTGATGTTCGAGGCGGCGGTAGCGGGCGGCATTCCCGCCATCAAGACCGTGCGCGAAGGGCTGGCGGCGGACCGCATCCTCAAGATCGGCGGCATCCTCAACGGCACGTGCAACTACATCCTGAGCGTGATGCACGAGACCGGCCGCGACTTTGCCGAGATCCTGGCCGATGCCCAGAAGCTGGGCTATGCCGAGGCCGATCCCTCCACCGATGTCGATGGCATCGACACCGCCCACAAGCTGGCCATCCTGGCGGGGCTGGCCTTCGGGCGGCCGGTGGTGTTCGCCTCCGTCTATATCGAGGGCATCCGCCGCATTGGCGCGCTTGACCTGCAGTTCGCGCGCAAGATGGGCTACCGCATCAAGCTGCTGGGCATTGCCCGCCAGCATGAAAACGGCATCGAGGCCCGCGTGCATCCGTGCCTCGTGCCGCAGGATGCCTCGATTGCGCAGGTCAATGGCGTGTTCAACGCCGTGGTGGCCGAAGGCGCCTTTGTCGGCCGCCTGATGCTTGAAGGCCGGGGCGCGGGCGAAGGACCGACGGCCACCGCCGTATGCGCCGACCTGATCGACATCGCGCGCGGGGCCGCCATTCCCGTATGGGGCTGCGATGCCGATAGCCTGACGCAGGCCGTGGCCCTGCCGGCCAAGTCGTTCATGGGCGAATACTACCTGCGCCTGAACGTGGAAGACCGCCCCGGCGTGATTGCCGACATCACCGCCGTACTGCGTGACAATGGCGTCTCGCTGCGCAGCATGCTCCAGCATGCCGATGCGCATGAAACCCGCCCTGACGGCACCCATGCCGTGCCGCTGGTGCTGCTGACCCACAAGACCAACGAAGCAGCCATGCAGCACGCCCTGCACCACATTGCCGAACTAAGCGCCGTGCTGGACGAGCCCGCCCTGATCCGCATCGACGCGGGCTAGGAACGGCGCGGGTGGGCTTTGAGCCCATCCGCCCCCCCCGTCGCTGATCCCGGCCCCCAGCACAAGGACCCGCCCGTGCCTGTTACCGACCTGACACATCCCGCCCCTGCCGCGCAACGGGTAGAGGACGGAGCCGTTCCCGCCGTGCTCGGGGTAACCCACAGCGTGACAGGGCGGCGATGGACATGGCGCGCGGGCAGCCAGGCCAGCCATGTCGACCGCATGGGCATGGCCATTGCCCAGCAGACCGGCCTGCCCGAGATCGTGGCCCGCATGCTCGCTCTCCGCCATATCAGCCCGGAGCAGGTGGAGAGCTACCTCAGGCCCGTCATGGGCCAGATGCTGCCCGACCCCTCGACGCTGGTGGACATGGACGTGACCGCCGAACGGATGGCGCGCGCCATCCGCAATGGCGAGACCATCGGCCTGTTTGGCGATTATGACGTGGATGGCGCGTGCTCCACAGCGCTCCTGACCGCTTTCCTGCGCGGACAGGGCTGCACGGTGCTCACCCACATCCCCGACCGCATGACGGAAGGCTACGGCCCCAACATCCCCGCCATCGAGGCCATGCAGGCGCAGGGGGCAAGCCTGGTCATCTGCCTCGACTGCGGCACGGCGGCGGTCGATGTACTCGAACATGTCAGCCAGGGCTGCGATGTGATCGTGCTCGACCACCACCAGGTGCAGGGCACGCTGCCCCGCGTGGTGGCCACGGTCAACCCCAACCGGGCGGACTGCCCCTCCGGCCTGCGCCATATCTGCGCGGCGGCGGTGACCTTCCTGGCGGCAGGCGCCACCACGCGCCTGCTGCGCCGCGAAGGGTGGTTTGACACCCATCCCGACCCGCAGCTCAAGCACAGCCTCGACCTGGTGGCCCTGGCCACCGTATGCGACGTGATGCCGCTGACCGGGCTGAACCGCGCCTTCGTGATTCATGGGCTGAACATCATGGCGCAGCGCGGGCGCACGGGGCTGGCCGCCCTGCTTGAGGCCGCGGGCGCGCGTGATCCGCTCTCGGCCTTTACCTGCGGGTTTGCGCTTGGCCCACGCATCAATGCCGGGGGGCGGATTGCCGATTCCGGGCTGGGGCTGCGGCTGCTGCTGTCAGACAACGCGGCCGAGGCGCAGGCGCTGGCCGACAAGCTCAATACCGTCAACCACAACCGCCAGAGCGTGGAAGCCGGCATTCTGGACCGCGCCATGGAACTGGCCGCCGCCCAGCGCGCGCAGGGCCACGGCGTGCTGGTGCTGAGCGGGCGCGACTGGCACCCCGGCGTGGTGGGCATCGTGGCCGGGCGCATAAAGGAAAAATTCAACCGCCCCGTGCTGGTGGGCGCGGAACTTGATGATGGCAGCGTCAAGGGTTCGGCCCGCTCCGTGCCGGGGCAGGACCTGGGCGGCGCCATCATTGCCGCGCGGCAGGCGGGGCTGCTCACCTCGGGCGGTGGCCACGCCATGGCGGCAGGCTTTGGGCTGCCTGCCGAAGGCGTGCCCGCGCTGCACGACTTTCTTGACCGCTACCTGGCCTCCGCCGCCGACCTGCCCGATGCGGTGGACCTGACCATCGACGCCGTGGTGAACGTGGCCGCCGCTGACGTAGCCCTTGCAACCGAGATGGACCGCCTCGCCCCCTTTGGCCCGGGCAATGACGAACCGCTCATCGCCCTGCCCCGGGTGCGCGTGGCCTATGCCGAGCGGATCGGGCGCGAGGGCAATACCCTGCGCCTCACACTTCAGGGCGAAGGCCGGGGCCCACGGCTCAAGGCACTGGTGTTCCGCGCCAATGAAAGTGCCATCGCCCCGGTACTGGAAGACCGCGACACGCCCCCGCTGCACCTTGCAGGCTGGCTGCGGGCCGAGAGCTGGAACGGGCGGACATCAGCCACGTTCTTCATCCGCGACGTGGCGATCGCTCAATAATTTCAGCCTTTTTTGCATCAGGGGGTTGACCCGCCCCCCGTAGCGGGATACTTACCGCTCACGCCTTTAGTCCCGTTCGTCTAGAGGCCTAGGACACCGCCCTTTCACGGCGGCAACACGGGTTCGAATCCCGTACGGGACGCCAGCTACTTGACCGCAGCAACCTGCGCGTATTGCTGAACACAGGCTCTTCTCCTCATTGACCAGATTGTCCGCCATTTCCATGGTAGATGGTTTTCCGTCACGCCCGGTAATCATCAAAAATTCCTGGTGAAGCTTTTTTCAAAAAGCTTAAGAAAATGCTGCCTTTTCAAAATAAAGGCATTCCTCAAGAGCTTTGACTTTCCTCCCCGTTCACGCCCCGCCCGCATGGCTGGCAGGCCCTGCACCACCTTTCCACCATCATGGCGAAGTATGGCATACTGCCGCGCCACCGAGGGAGGTCACAGGCTTATGGAACCGTGGAATTCATTCACGCTGTTTGGAAAATCCGGCACGCTCTACCAGTTTCATCGCGTGCCCTCGCCCCTACCGGACCAGGCTGGCGTGTTCCTGCTCACCACTGTCATGGGGTCAACGGCCAAGGGCGGGTCGTGGCAGTTTCTCGAACCCGAGATCGGCACGGTCACCTCCCTTTCGCGCCAGTGGGAGAGCGTAGTCAGCCCCGCGCGCGAGGCGAAAGCGGAAAGCGATGACGTTCTGGTCTGCTTTCCCGAAAGTGGCGACGTGCAGGACGCCTTTGCCGACCTGATTGAAGGGGGCGCGACCCGCCTGCCTGCCCAGGCCGCCTGACCGGCACGGACGTGAATGGACGCAGGCGCCCCTGATGGGCAACACTGCGCCATTGCCCGTGCCCGATGGAGAGGTATGCATGCCCCGTGTCCGCCCTGCCCTGATGGCCGTTCTGGCCAGCCTGCCCGCCCTGTGCGGCACCGCCCGTGCCGAAACGGCAAGACCCGTGCTGCTGCGCCATGCCACCGTCATTGACGGCACGGGGCAGCCGGCACGGACCGATACGGATATCCTGATCGAAAACGGGCATATCACCGCCACGGGGCATGGCCTGAAGCTACCCGCCCATGCCCGCGTGCTTGACCTGTCCGGGCTGAGCGTGCTGCCGGGCCTGATTTCAGACCACAGCCATGTGGGCCAGGTCGGGGGCATCCATAACGGGGCGGAAAACTATACCCGCGCCAACATCCTTGCCGAACTCGCGCAGTATGAACATTACGGCGTAACAACGGTGGTCGCACTCGGGCTGAACCGCTCCCCGCTATTTGATGACCTGCGCCGCGAGCAGCATGCGGCCCTCAACCCGGGTGCTGACCTGTTTGGCGTGGATCAGGGCATTGGCGCGCCCGATGGCGTGCCGCCCGAAAGTATGTTCCATATCGGCCCCGATCAGGTCTTTCGCCCGACCACGCCTGCCGAGACGCGCGCCGCCGTCGATCGCATGGTTGATGAAGGCACGGACCTGATCAAGCTGTGGGTGGATGATTTCCGCAACGGTGTGCCCGGCGCCCGCCCCCTGCCCAAGATGCGGCCTGCGATCTACCGCGCCGCCATTGCGCAGGCGCATGCGCGGGGCAAGCGGATCGCGGCCCATATTCATGACCTGGCCGATGCCCGCGCGCTGGTGGCCGCGGGCGTGGATATTCTGGCCCACGGCGTGCGCGACCGGCCCATAGACACAACCCTGCTCAACGCCATGCGCACGCAGGGCACGGGCTATATCGCCACGCTCTCGCTTGACGAGGCCGGTTACATCTTTGCCGAGCACCCCGAATGGCTGGATGACCCCTTCCTGTCCTTCGGCCTCTCGCCCGCGCTGCGCCAGCAATTTGCCGACCCCGCCTGGCGGGCCAGAACGCTGGCCGCCCCCCTGAGTGCCGCCGCCCACCGGGCGCTGGCCATGAACATGCAGAACCTGATGGCGGTGTACCGTGCGGGCATCCCCACAGGCTTCGGCACGGATTCAGGGGCCACGCCGGTGCGCATTCCCGGCTTTGCGGAACATCGGGAAGTGCGCCTGTCCATCATGGCCGGGCTGACGCCGCTGCAGGCCATTACGCTGGCCACGGGCGATGCCGCACGCCTCATGCACCTGACCGACCGGGGCACCATAGCGCCCGGCCAGTGGGCCGACCTGCTGGTGGTGCAGGGCAACCCCACGGTGGAGCCTGCCGCGCTGGACCGGATCCGCCAGGTCTGGCACCGTGGCCAGCCGGTGCCCGGCCCGCTGCCCGGTCAGCCCGCCCCCCGGAAATGACAGGAACCCGCTTCATGCCCGCACGCAAAACCGCCCTGTGCCTGAGCCTGCTCCTGCTGGGCGGCCTGGGAGCGTGCGCAGGACCTCAGGGCCCGCAGCTTTCGGGACCGGATGGCCCGATGATTGCGAATAATGACTGGAATGAACATAATTACGGCATGGGGTATTATTCAGGCCCCTATAATGATGGTTTCGAGGCCGAAGGACTGGACGGCGGGCCGCCCGATTACATGGGGGATGCGTTCTTTACCGGCCCGTGAAATTTCCGGGGACTACGTTTTTTCGAAGCTTTTCCCCAAAAAGCTTCACCCAGCGCCGCAATACTGAAAGCCCCAAAAAACATCCCTGCCCCGCCGCCATCAGCAACGGGTGGAAAACCGGTCCCACGGCGTAATGCGCGTGACCGGCAGTTCCACCGGGCGGGCAAAGACCTCGGCGTGCAGAAAAGCCAGTTCGGCTTCCACCTCCGCCTCGGGCAGCGAGATGGACCACGCGCGCGGGTTGCCATCCGTGCCGTCATTCCACCGGTAGCCGCGCTGGCGCAACTGGTCCTTGAACTCATAGGGCGCATTTTCCGCCCAGATGCGACAGCGGACCTGCCGGGCATTTTCCAGCAGCGCGGCAAGGGCAGGCTGCCCTGATACCGGCAGCACCCGGTCGAGGATGGCAATGCCGGCCTGGCAGTCATCCACCGCACGATGCCCGTCAAACCAGAACCCCGCCTGCATGCCCAGATAGGACAGCTTGCGCCCCTCAAAGCCTTCCGCCGCCCAGTCCACATCCTTCATGGAGCACGCCCAGGGCTTGGTGGTGAAGGCGGGGGTGAAACGCTCGGCAAACTTGCGGTCAAAATCTGCATTATGTGCGATAATAAGTGAAGCAGGCGCCACGAAACTGGCCACCTCCTCAGGCGTGACCGACTGGCCCGCCACCATGGCCGGGGTGATGCCGGTCAACGCGGTGATCTGTGGCGGAATGGGGCGCGTGGGCTCACGCAGGCGGCTGAACGGCTCCAGGCTGCCCAGAATCCGCCCGTCCAGCGTGTACACAAAGGGCACGATGCCAAATTCGATGATCTCGTCCTTCACCGCACTCAACCCGGTGGTCTCAAGGTCAAGGAACATGCCCAGCCGCGTTCCGGCCTCGGGCGGGTACTCCGCCAGCACACGCGGCGCGAGCGGGCGGAGCACGCGGTAGCGGCCCGTTCCTTCCAGCGTGGTGGCCATGTGTTCCATCTGGTCTGGGGTCAGTTCTGTCATGGGGTCTCCTGCCGGCGGGATGCATGGATATGCGACGGGCGCACGCCCTCTCTACCACGCAGGGCGTTGCCCCGCCGGGACGCATGCCATATTACAAAGTTTGTCAGGCTGGTCTGATCTGCCCTGGCTCCACACCACACGCGCAGGCAGGACACGCCATGGCACAGGACGCCGGGCCACAGACACCCCCACGCCCCAGCCCCCCGGCAGGCAGGCCACCCCCTTTCCACAAACTGGAAGACCGCGGGCACGATACGATCGTGCGCGTGGGGCAGGTGGACCGCATCTGGTCCGATTTCTATCACCATGCCCTTACGGCACCGTGGCGCACGTTCTTTTACGGCGCGCTGCTGGTTTATGTGGGGGCCAATCTGCTTTTCGCGCTGCTGTACATGGCCGACAGCCAGGGCGTTAAGGGGGCTGACCCGCACAGCTTCGCTGATTTCTTCTTCTTCAGCGTGCAGACCCTCTCCACCGTGGGCTATGGCGGCATGGTGCCTGTCAGCCGCACCGCCAACATGATCGCCACGGTGGAAGTACTGGCGGGCATGATGATCAACGCCCTGGCGACGGGCCTCATCTTTGCGCGCTTTTCACGCCCGCGCGCGCGGGTCATGTTCAGCGACAAGGCGCTGATCCTGTCTGAAGGCGGGCACCTTCACCTTGATATCCGCCTGGCCAACTGCCGCCGCAGCCCCATCCTGTCGGTGGATGTGGAGTTTGCGCTTGCCCGCCTTATCCACACGCCATCGGGCCGGGTAGTGCGGCAGTTCGACCCGCTCACGCTCCAGCAGTCGCATGTGCCGGTGCTGCGCTTTGCGTGCACGCCCACCCATGTCATTGATGCCAGCAGCCCCCTTTATGGCCTGACCGAACATGACCTGGCCGCAGAGGAGGCGGAAATCATCGTCAGCCTGACCGGAACCGACGAGGCCTCGGGCCAGACCGTTTTTGCGCGTTCCGCTTACGGATTTGACCGCATGCTGTATAATCACCGCTTCGTCGATATCATCAACGCCGGGCCGGATGGGCGGATCACCGTTGACTACACCCGCTTTGACCAGACCGAATCCCCCCTCGATGAAAGCGCCGAGGTGGCGGAATACCTGGCTGACCAGCCGGACTGACCCGCACACGGCACCAGCACGGCTTGCCCGCGCAGGCGTGGTGCTGCTTGCCCTTGCGGGCGGCACACCCGCCCATGCCGCACGGCACGCGCCCCCGCCCTCCGCGCCACCCGCGCTGCGCTATGGCCTGCCCGCCGCGTGCCTGACCCATGTCATCGCGGCGCCGCTGCTGACCAATAGCGGCAGCCCGATCATTCCCGCCACGTTCAATGACATGGCCGGACTGGCCTATGTCAGCGTAACGCAGGATGAGGTGGGCGTTTACGCGCCAACCCCCGCCGCCTTTCCCGTGCTGTCGGCCATCAGCATCCAGACCATCGCAGGCGTGGACACCACCTACACCACGGTTCTGCACGAACTGCGCATTACCAATGGCCGCGCCGGTGACGTGCCCGCCCTGCTTGAAGGCACGGTCCAGCCCCGCCTCAATGACCAGCCGGTGCTTGGCGTGATCGGCTACGACATACTGGGCAATTATGATGTGCTGTTTGATTTCCCCGCCCGCGTCATGGTGCTGTTCCTTGCCAGCACGGCAGCCGGCTGCCCGCCCCTGCAGGACTGGCTCGGGCCGGACAGCATGGCCCTGCCCCTGCAGCCCGACCGCCTCGGCCACCTGACCGGCATCAGCATGCAGGCAGGCACGCGGAGCACGCGCATGGAGATCGAACCGGGGGCGGACATGTCCTCGCTCTCGCGCAAGGATGCCAGGGCGCTGGGCCTGACCCCTGCCATCCTGCACGACGACATTCACGTACGGACCAATGCCGGCAAGATCCTGAACGGACGCAGGCACCATTTTGACAACATCGCCATTGGCGCATGGCATGACCTGCCACTGGACGTGAATGTGGAAAAAACCAGCTACAGCGTGCTGGGCATGAACTTCCTGCGGCGCAGGCGCGTGCTCATGGCCTTTCCGCAGGGCATGATGTACATGACCCCCCAGGCTGACATGCCCAACGACCACGGCCAGGCCGCCCACGGCATGCTCACGACCCGAACGGCCATTGCCCGCCTGATTGATGCGCCGCCCACCCCACCCGCGCCAGGCGAGCCGATGCAGGCCACGCCCGATCAAGC
>NZ_JABJWC010000028.1 GCF_013155395.1 Komagataeibacter melomenusus
TTTCATCATTGACCTGTTTTCAAATGATCGCTGCGCCAGGGTCCGGGGCTGTGCGCGGGCGGTAATTGACGGCCTGCCGTTTGTACCCCACACAAACAGCCCGTATTGTCTGGAACAGGGTCATCATCCTCGAACATGGCCCGGCAGCGGGGGGAAAGCTGGTCGAGCTTGCTTTCCAGGCATTCCGTCATCAGCTTTTCGTTCGGAATGTCGAGAAAGCACAGCCTGAACACGTCGCTCTTGCATGCACTGGCCTGATCACCGCGCTCGGCTGCATGGGCGGGTGGGGTGGCGCAGGCAACACCCGTGGCAACACAGACTAGCGCAAGCAGCCCATGCGTGGTGGAACGCCGGGCATCGGGCAGGCGTCGCATCGCGTTTTCTCCTTTGTGCTCAAGGTTGCGTGGTCTCGCTGCATCACAGCGCATTGCAGTTTGCTACAACTGTCAACCCTTTTTGTCATAACAGGACAGGCAAGGGCGTGGTCCGGAAGTTTCCTGAAAAATACACGACAGTCTTCATAAATCCGTGATGGCACGAATGCCGTCCTGCCTTCGTTGGCCTGTCATGACCACAACGTCAGACCACAAAGGAGCAGATACCATGGCTACCACCCGTACTGATCAGATCGGACAGGCCGCAGGCAGGGTTGCCGATGTGCTGACCGGCGCCCGCACCGATACATCGGGCCTGATGAGCGCGGTCATTGCCTATATGGGCAATGCCGGCAGCCCCGGCCGCAAGGACCTGCATGCCCGCGCCCGCAAGGCCGGGCTGGAAGATCAGGTCACCCGCTGGGAAAACCACCCCACCAACACCACGGCTGACGAATCCGTGGTGACGACCCTGATCCCCGGCCCCGTTATTGACCGGTTCTCCGCTGAAACGGGGCTGTCGCGTCCCGCCACCATCAAGGGGCTTGGCGATCTGCTGCCCCACCTTGCGCGACTGGATGGCTGATATACGCCTGCCGCCTGCAGATGGATGCATTTTCCTGTTTGCAGGCGGGGGCAGGGGCCTATGATCCCTTTATCAGACATCCCCTATCAGGCAGGACGACTTCATGACCAGCGTCACTTCCCCCGCTTTTACCCAAGGCCCTGGCGTCGTGATCGTAACGGGGGGCAGCCGGGGCATTGGCCATGCCATCAGCGCCCTGCTGGCGCGTGAAGGCCATGCGGTGGCCATCAATTACGCCGCCAACGCCGCCCCGGCGGAAGCGCTGGCGCGCACCATTACCGAACAGGGTGGCCAGGCAATGGCCATCAAGGCCGACCTGTCCCGGCCGGAAGAGATCCGCACCCTGTTCGCCCGTGCGCAGGAACTCGGGCCGCTATGGGGGCTGGTCAACAATGCGGGCGTGACCGGCGCCAGGGTGCGGGTGGAGGAACAGACTGCCGAGACGCTTGATGCACTGTTCGACATCAATGTCCGCGCCACCATGCTGGCGGCGGGCGAGGCGGTGCGCCGCATGTCCACCCGGCATGGTGGCAGGGGTGGTGTGATCGTGAACCTGTCTTCCGTTGCGGCACGGTTGGGCGGGTTGCCGGGTTTTGCGCCCTATGCCGCCACCAAGGCGGCGGTCGAGGCGTTTACGCGCGGCCTGGCCAATGAGGTCGCGCGCGAGGGCATTCGCGTCAATGCGGTCGCCCCCGGCCTGACCGCGACCGACATGGTCCCCCCCGAGACCGTGAAACTGGCTGAAACCGTCGTGCCCATGGGCCGCGTGGGCCATGTGGACGAGATTGCGCAGGCGGTGGCGTTCCTGCTTTCGTCCGCATCATCGTACATGACCGGCAGCGTCATGACGGTATCGGGCGGGCGCTGAAAATATAAAGGTTTTGGGTGTCGCCTTTTTTCAAGAAGGCGGCATTCTTCTTTGAAGCTTTTTGCAAAAAGCTTCACCAAAAACTTTCATTACTTTTCAATGATTTATTTTAAAGCGAAGGCCCCCACATGCCCGCCACGAACACGATGGCCCCAAGCGCCAGCATGGCGATATGGAACATGACCTGACCCGGCATGGCATCGGGGCTGATGTTCAGCCCGTGAATGAACTGGACGAGCACCAGCGTCAGCCCGACCACGCACAGCCCGATCCGCACGGGGCTGATGGTGGTGGGCCATATCGGGTTTCTGCGGTTCATCAGGTCGCGCCTCCAGCTTGTCGGGCCAGCATGCCATAAAACCGGCCGGGGCAGAAGATGCCTGTGGTTCATGCGGCATTTGCCCCTTCCGCGCCCCATGCTATGGGCAGGTATGGCCGTGCCTTGCGGCAAAAGGTGAACTGACAGGAACAAGATGCGTCTCGATCGTTCTGCCATGGCGCGCGGGCTGGCCGCCTGTGCCGTAACGGGGCTGCTGGCCATGCCGCCCGTGGTGGCCTGCGCGCATCCGCACACCCATCATCATGCCGCCCCTGTCCACCACCACCGGGCCGCGCAGGCCGAAGTGCCGGCAGGCCCGCCTTTGCCAGACGGGCAGGTGTTCCTGCCGCCCCCGCCCGGCCCGGACACGGCGCAGCGTGCGGCGGATGCCTCCATCTTTGCCGCGACCCGCGCCCTTGAAGGCACGCCCCGGTGGAAACTTGCCCAGGCCGATAACCGCGATACGCCCGCGCATATGGTCTCGGCCTTTTCCTGCGCAGCGGGCTTTACCCTGCCGCCCGAGCAGTTGCCTGAACTCGTGGGCCTTGTGGCGCGGATCGAAAAGCGCCTCACACCTGCCGTCAATACCGAGAAAGCACTATGGAATCGCCCCCGCCCCTTTACCGAGGCCGAGCTTTCCACCTGCATCCCGCTGCGCGCCGACCTCAAGCGCGATCCGTCCTACCCCTCGCTCCATGCCACCCTGGGCTGGGTGACGGGGCTGATCCTGTCCGATATCCTGCCTGACCGCACGGCTGCGATCATGCAGCGCGCCCGCGTGTTTGGCGAGAGCCGCGTGGTGTGTGGCGTGCAGTGGCAGAGCGATGTCGTGGCAGGCTGGCTCAATGGCGGGGTGCTGTATTCGGCCATGGAGCAGGATGACGGCTTCCGGCAGGAAATGGATGCCGCGCGGGCGGAGGTCACGGCGCTGCATGCCACCATGGCCGCCCCCCCTGCCGCCGAATGCGCCATCGAGGCCGATGCCGCAGCCCACCCGCCCCAATGACCGGAAGTTTCCCGGCCCCGCCTTTTTGAAAAGATGCGGTAGCCGGACACTTTCATGACCTGATTACGGTGGGCTGCGTCCCAACAGTCCCTGATCGGCCATCTGCCCTAATGAATGACGGCGCAGGCCACGCGGTCGCCCGCCCCGCCGATCGGCTGCGTGCGGTAATCATCGGGATTGGCGTGGATGACAAGGGCCGATCCATCGGAATCAAGCAGTCCCGGGTGGCCGTCCGTGCCGTTAAGGGTCACCAGCGTCGAATACAGTTCGACCGTCGCGCTGCCATCCTGCCCGACAAAGATATTGGGCAGGTCCCCCGCATCGTTCGCATTGGCGTTCAGCAGGCCATGGACCACCGGTGTGGCGGCATGGACATGCGCGCCCGCGTCGGTGAATTTCGGCGGTCCGCAGACACCTTTTTCATGGAAATGCACGCCATGCCATCCGGGAATCAGCCCGGTGGCCTCGATACGCAGCAGCACCCCCTTCGGCGCCGCCGTCACATGGATCGCCCCCCGCGCCGTGCCGTCCGTACCCATCAGGGCGCCCGATGCCGTATCGGCTGCCCGGGCGGGGGTGGCGAATGCCGCGTAACCGCTGGCAAGGGAAAGCAGGCCGAGGAAAAACAGGCCAGAAAGCCGGAAACGTCGTGTGGGCATGGATGGATTTCCTTTTCGACGGAGGCGCTATGTTGCGGATGGGCACGCGGTGGCGGGACCGCGATGCATCGGCCGGTTGCCCGGATGCGCCCCCGTCCGCCATGTGATGGGCATGCAGTCTCGACCCATGCGCGGGGAACCGGAATCCAACTCTTTGTGAGGGTGGAACACCCACAATGAAAATACGCTCACCCGACAGGCCGCTGCCCGGCACCTGATGGATGCGGGCCTGCGACGGCAGGGGGTAAAAGGTTCCGGGTGCCGCCTTTTTTCACGACAGGAAACCGATCTTTCGATTCCCCTCGCGGCCTGCGGTTTCCGCGCGCAGGCGCTCGAGCAGTTCCTCCGGGGTTGGGTTTTCATCCAGCAGCCGAGCCCGGCGCAGCACCAGCGCGAAGTCTGATGGCACCAGCGTGTGCAGGTGCCGCAGGGCAGCGGGCGCCTCCTGCCCGAAAAAGCGCGAGAACGCATGCGCCGCCTGCACCGCGTTCAGGTAGCCAAAGCGCGCGCGGAACAGGAAGCGCCGCATGCTGGCCGGGTCGAGTTTTTCCACGAGGTTGGTGGTGCAGGCGAATGGCAGCGGGTGCTGCTCCATCCAGGTCAGCATCTCGTTGACCTGGCTGATCTCCCATGACCGCTCGGCGGAGCGGCGGTCGCCTAGCAGGCTGTCGGCCTCGTCAATGATCAGGAAGGCCCCGCTGTCGCACGCCTCGGCAAAGGCGGCTGCAATCTGCTGTTCGCTCTGGCCCACGTATTTGTCCAAAAGGTCGGAGGCGCGTTTTTGCAGCACCGGCATGTCCATCTCGGCTGCGAGGTGGCGGGCATAGGCACTCTTGCCCGAGCCCGGCGGCCCGGATAGCAGGAGCGATACCGCACGCGGTGCGCCGGGGCGGGCGAGGCGTTGCGTCAGCGCCTGCAGGTCGCAATCGGCGTTGATGAGGGTTGCGTCATAATCCGTGACATCAGGCTGCGATGGCATGGGCATCTGCCCGCCTGCGGCAGCGCGGGCAATGCCGGTGGCGATCAGGCTGGCCATGGCCGAATCGCCGCCTGCAAGATGGGTGGAGCGCAGGGCGTTGCGGAATATGCCTGGTGCCGCCGGTATGGTGCGCGCCAGATCGGCTGCATCCTGCGGGGCGAGGGCCACTTTTTCCTCGCGCGCCATGTCCTGCCACAGCCGCGTGCGCACGCCGATGCCGGGCTGGCGCACCTCGATGCACAGCGCCATGCGCCGCGCAATGGCGGGGCCGAGGGTATCGAGGTCGTTGGCGGTCCAGATCACCGGCGTGCCGCCCTGCTCGAGCAGGCGGTGGAAGAACACGCGGCTGTAGGATTGCGGCGCGTCGAACAGGCTGGAGGTGAACAGGTCCTCCGCCTCATCGAACAGGAGGATGGATTCGGTATTGCGCAGCAGGCGCGTGCTGCACCGCAGGTCGGCCAGGCGCTCATGGCGCGAGGGCTCATCGCCCGCGCTGTCGGCCTCGCCCACGGGGTACAGCGTCGCCCCGATATGCCGCGCAAGGGTGGCGGCAAACTCGGTCTTGCCGGTGCCCGGCGGGCCATAAAGCAGGATGTTGATGCCGCTGGCATGGGTGGCCACCGCCGCCTTGAGCAGTTTTGCCGCGATCTCGGCCTGCTGGCCCAGATGGGCAAAGGCTTCCCACGGCAGGGTGGCGGTGCGGGGCTGGCCGAGCAGCATGGAGCGGATGTCGCCCACCACGCTGGCGCGGCGGTTCATCAGCGCCATCAGGCGGGGCAGCAGCGTGATGTCGCCATCCTCGTCCACGGTCATCAGCCCGCTCATGCGCAACTGGCCATCAGGCGCAAGGGCGGTGGCAATGTCATCTTCCTCCTGGCCCAGCAGCAGGTGGAGCAGCGGAATGTCCTCGCACAGGAACGGCCCGCGCGAGCGGTTCTCGCACAGATCATCCCATAACTGCTCGAAATGCCCGTTCAGGCGGTAGCACATGGCAAGACCCAGCACTTCGCTGGCCACGCTGCCCAGGCCGGTGGCGTGGCTGAGTTCATCCAGCCAGGCATCTACGTAGCCCCGGTCGTTCATGTGCTGGAGGCGGATTTCCTCCAGCGCGTGGCCCAGGCGCTTCCATTCCGTGGCGGTGGGCGGGTTCTCGCCATCGTGCCGGGGGGCGGCGGGCAGGTCCTTGTCGGGCAGGCCAAGATCGGGCTGGGCCTGCACCACGCAGCGCACGAGGGCACCGGCATCACGGGACCCGCGATGGATCGAACCATGCAGTTCGCACAGCATTTCCAGCAGGCGGCGGGTCTCGCCGCGTACGCGCGGTGAGCGGGGCTGTACCGTCCTGCGGCGGGGTGCCGGTCGTCTGCTTTTGGCCAATGCCATATATCGGGTCTCCTGCTACTCCTGCTGAATATAGGTATTGCAGGCCCGGATGTCGTGGGGGGAGACGAATATGTTTTCTCCCCCCTGTCCTATCGCCCGTCCGAGAGGGCGAATCCGGTTTCAACCCCGTTGAGCATGGCCACGAGTTCCGCCTGGCGCAGCGGGTCGGTGCCGGTGGTGACATGGGCGTGGGCGCGCTGCTTCAGGCTGTCAACCATGTTGGGGCTGACCGCATGCCCGTCACCCTGGCGCAGCATGTCGGCCAGGCTCAGCCCCTGCTCATGGGCGGCATGGGCCACGGCAAAGGCCATGTGGTTGACGATGTTCTCGAACACAAACCGCCCGAATCGCGACTGGCACCGGCTGAACTGCTCGAGCGCGCTGGCATAGCGCGCCACGGGATCGGCCTGCCCCACGATGTGGAAGTGCCGGGCATGGTGGCGCGCGGCTTGGATATGCTCCTCGCGCGCTTGGTCCCATTCGCCAATGGCGGCGCATTCCGTCTCGATCAGGCAGTGCAGCGCGCGGGCGTTGAGGCTGGCGGCGATGAAATCCGCGTGGGTGATGTCGTTCCATGTCAGCGGCTGGCCCGGGCGGCGCATGGCGAAGCGGAAGCCCCGATGCCCGTCAATGCCGTACACGATGGTGGTGCCGCCGCGATAGAGCGGGTCGGTGCCGGTCACCATGATGTGCCCGCTATCGGCGCGGTGCATGTAATGCTGCCATGTCATGACATCGAGCATCGTTTCATCATCCACATGCCGCGCGGTGTGGCGATGGGCGTGCTCCATGAAGTGCGGCACCGACAGCCCCGTTACGGCGCGGGCCGAGAAATCGACCTGCCACCATACGCAGGCCTTGAGCAGGTGGAAGGCTAGCGAATCACGCAGTTGCGCCAGCGCGCCGTCCTCCGGGGCGAGGGCGTCGCGGTCGGCGTCGCACAGGGCTTTTACGGCCTGGAAGCGGCTGGCAAGCAGGTCAAGCTGGCGCGCGACGGGCTGCCAGGGGTCGAAATAGCTTACCAGGCATTCGGGGCGTGAATGCTGCAGATGCCAGGCAGCCAGGGCGGTACGTGTTTCACGCATCGGACGGTCCTTGAAGTATCTGTGGCCAGAACGGTTGGGGCTGGGGGGTGGAGCGGGCAGGACGGGCCTGCACCGCGCGGAACCATGCGCCACAGGGATGGGGGCGGGTCACATGGAGGTACGGCATGCGCCCTGGTTAGGGGGGTGGGGCCTGTGTGAAGGGTCGTTGAATGCCGTAATGATGTATATCATAGGCATATTATGTGATAATAGTAATTAATATCACATTAAATCCACGACAGGTTTCTCCCTGACTAAGCGGAATCAGTTTTTATTCAGTCTGTTAAGTCAACGGCACGCAGGGCGCAGGCGTTCGGTGCAGACGGCATGTACCCGCCCGTGGCCCCGCGCGGCGGCGTGGCATGACGCCAGAAGGGGATTTGCCAAGACTGATGGGCTGCAATATCCAGATATCATCGTAACGCATATGGATATGGCAGGAAAATGGCAGGCATGGGCAAGGGCGAACAGCCCCGGCGGCGGACCATCCGCGATGTGCGCAAGGGCACGGAACCCGGTGTATGGCTTACGGCCTATACCGCGCCCATGGCCCGCAGGCTCGATGCGCATGTCGATGTGATGCTGGTGGGGGATTCGCTGGGCATGGTGGTGTACGGCATGCCCGATACGCTGGCCGTGAGCATGGATATGATGATTGCCCATGGCGCGGCCGTGGTCCGCGCCTCGCACCAGGCCCTGGTGGTGGTGGACATGCCCTTTGGCGCCTATCAGGAATCACCGCAGCAGGCCTTCCGCAACGCAGCCCGCCTCATGGCCGGGACCGGCTGCGGCGCGGTCAAGCTCGAAGGCGGGGTGGAAATGGCCGCAACCGTGCGCTTCCTGGCCGAGCGCGGCATTCCCGTGTGCGGGCATGTGGGGCTGATGCCGCAGGCGGTCAACGCCACGGGCGGCTTTCGCACGCAGGGGCGGGACGAGGCACAGGCGCGCAAGGTGCGTGATGATGCCCATGCCATTGCGGATGCAGGCGCCTTTGCCGTGGTGCTCGAGGGCACGGTCGAATCCGTCTCGCGCGAGATCGTGGCCGCCGTGCCGGTGCCGGTGATCGGCATCGGGGCCTCGCCTGCATGCGATGGGCAGGTGCTGGTGGTTGATGACATGCTGGGCATGTTCGGCACCGACACCCCGCGCTTCGTGCGCCGTTATGCCGATGTGGGCGATGTGATCGACAGCGCGGTGGCCCGGTATGCCGGGGATGTGCGCACCCGCCGCTTTCCGGGGCCGGAAGAATGTTTTGGCACCCGCCGCGCGGTCACGCCGGGATGATGCGCCCGCCCGCGCCGGTGCCGCCTCCTCCCGCCCGTGTGGGGCTGAAGGAGATCGTGGCATTTGGCGCGGGTGATGCGGGGTTCAACATCATCTGGGGGCTGATGCTCAGCTACCTGGCGTATTTCTATACCGATATCTGCTTTTTCCCCGCCCGGATGGTGGGGTTCATGCTGCTTGCCGCGCGCGCGGCAAGCCTCGTGACCGACCCGGCCGTGGGGTTGTGGATCGACCGCAGGCCCCCCGGCCACCAGGCCCTGCCGCTGCTGCGCGGCGGGCTTGTGCCGTTCATGGTGCTGGTGGTGCTGACCTTCGTGCCGCTGCCGCGCGGCTGGCCCATCGTTGCGCGCGCGCTGTGCGCGGGTGTGGCTTATATGGCGCTGTGCGTGAGCTACGGGGTGGTCAATACCGCCTATGGGGTCATGACCAGCCTGATTTCATCCGATCCCGCCATCCGCCTGCGCCTGGCCACGAGCCGCATGGTGGGGGCCACGCTGGGCGGGCTTGTGGTCAGCATGGTCACCCTGCCGGCGGTGGACTTTCTGGGCCATGGCAACCGGCAGGCGGGCTTTGCCCTGTTCATGATGGTGGTGGCGTGCGTGGTGGGCGCGCTGGTATGGCTGCCCGCGCGGTTGTGCCATGAGCGGGTGGCAACGGCGGGGGGCGATATGGCGCCCCGGCAGCTCGTTGTATCACTGCTGGCCAACCGGGCCTGGCGGCGGCTGACCGGGGCCATGCTGCTGACCATGCTGGGCAGCACGTTCCTGTTCGGCGCGCTGGTCTATGACGTGCGCTACGTTTTGCATGCGGGCGACCGGCCTACGGGCTGCCCGCGCGGCTGGACCTGACCGGGGCGGGGCTGGCGCTGTTCGGGCTGTGCGTGGGCGTGTGCAATCCCGCCTGCTTCACCCTGCTGGCACACGCCATGCGGCACGAAGGCGGTGCGGGCGGCCTGCATACGGTGGGGCTGGGCTGGGCGCTCAATTCCATGGCCTCGAAAATGGCGTTTGACATTGGCGGCAGCCTGCTGGCGGGGGTGCTGGCGGCGGCGGGTCTGGTCAGTGGCGCTGCCGGGCAGACGGCGCAGGCGCAGGCAGGCATCCATGCCGGGTTCCTGCTGGTGCCCGCCGTGCTGTACCTGCTGGCGGGCGGGCTCGTGCTGCGCGGCCTTGTGGCTCAGAACCCGGTTGCGGCGGTAAACAGCACCGCAAGCCCGCCGCCCACGTAATATTGCGGCCCGTCGGCCCTGGTCAGCGTGGGGGTCGCCACGCCCGAGAGATAATGCTGGTTGGTGATGTTGATGAAATTCATGCGCAATTCGGGGTGCGAGAGGAAGGCATGGTCATCCATGCGGTAGCCGATGGCGAGGTTGCCGGTCGTGTGGTCGGGCATGCGCTCGTCATTCATGAAGGTTGAATATTGCCGCCCGGTGTAATGCACCGAGGCCATGCCGAAGAAATGCCCGTCATCATAACTCAGCCCCGCCGATGCCTGGAGTGTCGGGCTTTCCACCGCCGTCTTGCCGCGGGTTGCCAGCATGCCGGTAGCTGATGGAATATCGCTGTCGATGGTGGCATGCAGGTATTCGCCCGACAGGTAGGGCGCGAAGTGGTGCCACGGCTTGAGCCCGATCTCGACATCCACCCCGCGCGAGGTCTGGCCGCCCCCGTTGATGGTGGAATCGACCTGCGCGCCGTTCACGTTGAGCAGGGTCTGGATTTCGCGGTTGGTGAAATCATAGTTGAACAGCGTCAGGCTGCCCACGATCAGGTCGCCGTTGTAGCGGTAGCCGAGTTCCTCCGACACGGAATATTCGTTTTTAAGCTGGGTCGTGATGCCGCTGGCCGTCACCCCGCCAAACAGCGCGCTTTCATCGGGCGTGCGGAAATTGGTGGTGGTGTTGAAGAACACCATGTGGCGCGGCGTGATCTGGTAGCGGATGGCGATGCGCGGCAGGGGGGTGGCGCTGTTGCTGCCCGCCGCCGTCTGCACCCCGCCCGATGTGGTGGTGCCGGTGCGGTCGAGCATGACTTCCTTGAAGCCCACATCCACCATCAGCTTTTTGTGCAGGAAGTGCATCCGGTCGCCAAGATAGAGCGCATTGGTCTGCGAGATCATGTGGTAGCTGCCCGCGTCAACCTGCTGGCCGCTGGCGTCGAGCAGGGTGCGGCTGATGCGGTCCACCCAGATATCGGGCGCATAGCCCTGTGCGTTGACGGCGGTGAAGGGCTGGTGCTCGCTGTCATCGGAGTAGTCGTACCAGTAACCGAACACGAGGTCGTGGTTGCCAAGCTGCCAGTCGAGGGTTGTGTTGAAGCCCGCGCGGTAGCTGGTCTGGGTCCAGTTCGCGCGCACCACCGTGCCCGCATCCGCCCCGCCTGAAAGCCCGGCATCGCCCAGTGTCGTGCCGCCGGGGTCGTTGCCGTAGCTCCACTGGGCATAGGGCGTGACCTTGAGGTGCAGCCCGCGCGCGAGTGTAAAGCGCGCGGGGGCCGCAAGGTAGGCGATGCGCTCGGGCTGGCGGTACAGCTCCCAGTAATCGGTACCACCGGCGGCGTTGTTGGGGTTGTAGGTGGCGGCGAGGTTGTTGGCCGCGCCATGCACGCCCTGGGCCTGCCAGTCCGCCTTGTCCACCGGCGGGTAGTAGCTGGCCACCATGGTGTTCCAGGTGCCGATCAGCGAGACGCGGTTACCCTGCCCCCATTCGCGCAGGAACTTGAAGTCGATATGCTGGCGCTCGTCATGGCCCGGCCCGCGCCAGTTATCGGTATAGCCGTGCGAGTAGGACACGAAGCCGCGCAGGCCGGTATGCCCGATCTGCCCGGTTTCAAGCCGCAGGAACTGGCGGTTGGTGTTGTAGGAACCATAAGACACATCGGCATACCCCCCCGCCCGCAGCGAGGGGTCGCGGAAGGTCATGCTCATCAGCCCGCCCGCCGCGTTGAGCACGGGCGAATCAAGATCCGCCGAGCCCTGGGCCAGCGAGACGCTCTGGTAGTTCTCGGTATCGGCGAACTGGCCGGGATAGCCGTTGTAATAGGCAATATCATTGAGCGGCATGCCCTCGAGCACGTAGCCCAGCGAATCCCCGCCCAGGCCCCGCACGCTGATATTGGTCTGCGGCGAAAAGCCCAGCGGGTCGGAGGAGGAGACATTCGCACCCGGCAGCAGGCTGACCATGTCGAACGCCGTGGCACTCGGGGCCTGCTTGCGCATGAAGTCCGTGCCGATGGTGCTGACCGATTTCGCCGCATCCTCCACCCGGATGAGCCCGCCACCGGGCTCGGTGCCCACCACGCGCTGGCTGGTTACGGTCAGCCTTTCCACCTTGCCCGCGGCAGGCGGGGCGGGCGGTTTTGCGGTGGTGGCCGTGGGGCGGCTATCACCAGCCGCCGCCATGCCCGGCCCGAGGCCAAGCACGGCGCTGATGGCTGCACTCAGCACATGCAGGCGGCCAGCGGTGGGGAGAGGGAACACAACGGGGCGGCAGGGCGGGCGCGGCATGGGGGCGTTCCTGAAAAATATCTTTTTATTTCATTATTCTGTCTCATCCGGGTGGGATATGACATCGTCTTGAACAAATCGGGGACCGATATAGTATAGTCACGCAAGGCATCGTAAGCCCCGTTATCGGGCGGATCATGCATAATTGCGCGGGCAGGCAGGCAAAAAAGGTTGCGGGTGGTGGGACAGGAATCAGCACATATCGTACGCAGTTACGAGCAGGAACTCGAGCAGTTGCGCTCCATGATGGCGCGCATGGGCGGATTGGTGGAACGCCAGACCTCGCAGGCCGTTGCCGCCATTGCCGACCGTGACGAGAACGCCGCAGGCATCGCTGCCGATCTTGACCCGCAGGTCGATGCGCTCGAGCGCGACGTGGAGGCGATGGTCATCCGCATCCTCGCCCTGCGCTCGCCCGTGGCGGGTGACCTGCGCGAGGTGGTCTCGGCACTGAAAATCACCGGCGACATGGAGCGCATCGGTGATTGCGCCGCCTCCATCGCGCGCCGTTCGCTGCGCGCCGAACTGCTGGCCTCGCGCATCTCGCTCAGCGGCCTGCGCAGCATGGGCCGACTGGTGCAGGACAACCTGCGCCGCGCCATCGATGCCATGAGCCAGCGCAACCCCGACCTTGCGCGCGAGGTGTGGCAGTCCGACACGGCGGTGGATGAACTCTACAACGCCATGTTCCGCGAACTCGTGACCTACATGATGGAAGACCCGCGCAATATCGGGCCGTGCACGCACCTGCTGTTCATAGCCAAGAACCTCGAGCGCATCGGCGACCACGCCACCAATATTGCCGAGCGCGTGTACTACACCGCCACCGGCGAGATCCTGCCCGTGGTGCGGCCACGTGGCGGGTTCTCGGGCCAGGGAAGCTAGACCCCGTGCAGGCTGCCGACCAACCGCTCCGCATCCTTGTTGCGGAAGACGATGCCGCCCTGTCCGTCATGCTCACCTACAACCTCGAGGCGGCGGGGCATACGGTCATGCCGGTCGATAACGGGCTTGATGCCCTGACCGGGGTGACAAGCTGGAAACCCGACCTCGTGCTGCTGGACTGGATGATGCCCGGCCTGTCCGGCGTCGACCTGTGCCGCAGGCTGCGCATGGCGGCAGCGACGCGCTACCTGCCCATCATCATGCTCACCGCGCGTGGCGAGGAGCGCGATTCCATCCACGCGCTCGATACCGGGGCGGATGACTACCTCGTCAAGCCCTGCGGCATGGACGTGCTGCATGCCCGCGTGCGTGCCGTCATGCGCCGCAGTGCCGGGCGCGGGGCTACGGCTGCCGTGGCGGAGGGCGATGTCCTGACCTTTGCCGATGTCACGGTTGACCATGGCGGCCGCCGCGTGTCACGCGCGGGCGGCACCATTGCGCTGGGGCCGACCGAATACCGCATCCTGCTGCACCTCATGCGCCATCCGCGCCGGGTGTTCTCGCGCGCTGAAATCCTGGCCGCCGCGTGGGATGACCGCATCCATGTGGAGGAACGCACGGTGGATGTGCATATCCGCCGCCTGCGCCTCGCACTCAATGCCACGGGCGGGGCGGACCTGATCCGCACCGTGCGCTCGAGCGGCTACATGCTTGATGATGGCCAGGCGGACTGACAGAAGTTGCTGGTGAAGCTTTTTTCAAAAAGCTTCAGAAGGCGGCACCCGGAAACCTTTATCCCCGCTCCAGCTTCGCATACCGCCTGAGCGCGCGCTCGCGCCGCAGGCGTGACAGCCGCCGGGTCCAGAACAGGCCGTTGGTCTGGTCGATCTCGTGTTGCAGGCACGCTCCCAGCAGGCCATCGGCCTCGTCTTCGGCCACGGTGCCATCGGGGCGGTCGTAGCGCACCCGCACGCGCGCAGGGCGGGTGACGGGTGCGTGGATGCCCGGCATGGACAGGCTGCCTTCCTCCATCGTGGCGGTGTCATCGGCATGCCAGATGATCTCGGGGTTGGCATAGACACGCGCGCCCGCGCCATCATGCAGGTCGATCACCACCAGCCGCACGGGCTGGCCCACGTGGCTGGCGGTAATGCCCAGGCCCGGTGCCGCGCGCAGGGTGTCGAGCAGGTCGCGGGCCAATCGGGCCGTTTCGGCGCTGGTGGCGTCAACGGGGCTGGCAACCTGTTCGAGGCAGGCATGCGGGTAGCGGATGATCGGCACGATGGCCATGGCGGGGGTCCCGGGCTTCAGTACAGGAAGGGACCGTTATCATCCGCGTTGAGGTTGGTGTAGTAGGGAATGTAGAAATTCAGGCCAAACGGGCTGTAGGTATGCTCCACGCCCGATACGGGGCGCAGCGGCTTGACGTCATGCGCGGCCAGGCAGTCATACAGCGTCTCGCGCAGGTGGTCGGTGTCCTTGTCCGATTTCGGGGCGCCATAGAACAGGTCATGCGCGTAGGGCTTGCAGGCCTGCGGCGTGTGTTCGTAGTAATTGGCGTAACGGTCCTGCCTGTTGCGCGCGATATCGGCATCCGACATCCACTGGTGGGTGGCGGCCGTGGTGCTCCACAGGGCTTTCCAGTCCGTATGCATGTGCGACAGGCGGGCAATGGCCACGCCATCCTCACGCGTGCCATCGCCCCGCACGAGGCTGCCATGGCAGGCAAGCACCTGCACGTGGTCATTATAGACCGAGCTCTTGACCGTGCCCCCCTCGAAACGGATGGCGGGCGAGGCCGTGGGCGCGCCCTGGTTGGCCGTGCGCACGATGGCCGCGGTAATGGCAGGCTGGCTGCAGTAATTGACCATGGGCCGGGGTGCATGCTGCGCGCAGGCGGCCATGGTGAGCGGAAGGCATAAAGCAACAAGACGGCGCAACGGTTTTTTCCTTTTTGGTGGGGCGCATGAACCCGTCATGCGCCGGCCGGGTCATCATGGCTCCATATAATGCAAAAAGAAGGCGTGAAACTGTTTTTGCCTGATGGCTGCGATGTTTTTTTAAGGCAACTGTCCCCGTGCGATGGGCGGCGCATCACGTTGCGTATTTCTTGCCGTCGGACCTGGGGCTACGTGAAGAACCATTTCACCAGCCCGAGGAAGCCACGGCGCCTGCGCCCTGCCTGCCTGCCGCGTGCGTAGGTGGGGTTATAGTGCAGGGTGATGCTGGCGTAGTCATAGACGATGCAGACCGGCGTGGGCGGGCGGGTATACAGGTCGTATGTTGCGCAATGGATGATGCTGCACACGTCATAGGCCCGATCCGGCGGCGCGCATGAGGGCGCGCCCGCCCCCAGCACTTCATAATCCTCAAGATCATGCAGCACGAGATAATCCGGCTGCATGATGTGCGTGATGGCTTTGACGCCAAGCGTGCCCGCGAGTTCATGGATGGGATCATCAAAATTATGCAGGGGGTAGCGTTCGGCGTCGCCGATGTTCTGGTACAGCGTCGTGCCATCATATTCCAGCTTCAGCCGGATGATGTTGCAGATATCGAGAAGGATGAAGGTGGTTCTGTCTTTGGGGTTGGCAGGGGAACATTCCAGCCATCGGTTATTGGCCACCGTGCGCATGATGGTCCGGACATCATCAAATCTGTCATAGTAAGACATGAGTTCCTCCCCTGTTGTTTATAGGACGGGGGAAGGGCGCAACAATCATGCAAATTTTCAATGCGGCCCTGTGCTTTTTTTCCTTTACGCACATGCATCGTTGCAGGGTCAGTGGCCTGACCGGCCCCGCGCGCGGTGGCGGGGCCGCCTGTCAGAATGTCAGGCTGGTGTGCAGGCCAAAAATGGCCTCGTTGCCCACGCGGCGGTTGTAACCCACGCCATAATCCGGCACGCCGCCCGAGGGGTTCCACACGTACTGGAAGTCAGGCTGCATCACCATCCACGGCGTGACCTGCGCCTGATAGGTGAGTTCAAGGTGGTTTTCATTGCCCTGGGTGAGTGTCTGGCTGTCGCGGTCGAACTGGCGCAGCCCCGAACTGGCCCGGCCAATGCCCCAGCCCAGCCCGATCGTGTCGTTGTCGCGGCCCCTGAACGGGGCCTTGAGGTTCAGCCCCGCATCAATGGCGAAGCTGATCTCGTTACGATCGCCACCATTGCCCGTGGCGCGCACGAACACGCCCACCGACCGGGCCGATGTGAGCGAGGGGCGCCAGATCATCTGGTCGATGATGCCGTATACCAGCCAGTTGCCCCGGTCCCAGCGCGGGGTGAGATCGGCCTGCGAGGGGTTGGCCGCCAGCGTGGCGGCCCCGAGCGAACCGCCGTTGCGGTTATAGCGGTAATCGGCAAATTTCGCGGTATCGTAATACCCGCCCAGCTTGTACACGCCCGGCAGGCCGGGGCTCCTGGCTGCGTGCGCCATGTCGGCGGGCTGGGGGTTGAGCGCGTATTGCAGTTCGGTGATGAGCAGCGCGCCGGTGCCCATGTTGAAATTCGTGCCATTGGCGCCGTTATAGGTCTGGCTGGTGGGGTCCGGGTTATAGCCGCTCGTCGCCTGCTGGATGGGCAGCGAGTTGTATCGGTTGCCCGGCGGATTGTCGTCTGCTGCGGCGAACATGAAGGTAAACTTCTGGCTTGGCCGGTAACGGATGCGGATGGCGGGGGACGAGAGCGGCCAGGACGGCCCGCCACCATACAGGTTGAGCGAGGGCGCCATGGGCCAGCCAAAGTTCGCATTGAGGTAAAGCGAGGCGTAATCGCTGATCAGGAACTCGGTATCAAGATCCTGCTGGCCGATCTTCACATCAAGTTTGCCCTGCAGGAAGGACTGCTGGTACCACAGCTCGAACAGGCGGGTGGAGCGGTCGGCCTCGAACCCGCTGACCGGGTTGAAATTGGCCAGGTGATCCTGCGAGATCGAGCGCCCGCGTGTCTGCAACGCGCTGACATTGAACAGGCCGCCCTCAAGGCCAAACAGCTTCTCGGTATCGATGGTGAGCGTGGGCATGGTTACGCCATCATAGGCAGGCCCGGTGCCCGAGCCACTGGAGCCGTCACTGCTTGAGGGCGTACCGCCCGTGCCATTGCCCCAGACTTCATCGACTTCCTGAATGTCGAAGCTGATGCCGTGCCTGTACAGCCATGGCCGCGCGCCCCACATATTGCCCAGCAGGTTACCGCTGGTATCGAGCCTGTCGCCATCACCCGCGGCTTTTTCCTCCGCTTCAGCGGTGGCGCGTTCGGAATCGCGTACCGTAGCCGGGTCGATCTGCTGGATCAGCGGTGTGGAATTGCCCAGGCGGGCACGGTCCTGTGCGATCTGGGTCTGGACCTGGGCATGGGCTGCGGTGCAGCAGGCACCGCCCAGGGCGCCCGACAGCAGCAGCATGCGCGACAGGAACTGCCGATGCGCGAGGAGAATATGCAGTGTCATGGTGAAAAACATCCCGTCAGGATGGGTCTGGCGGCAGGGGGCCAGAAAATGACAGGCCGGAGGAAAAGCCTGTCGCTGTAATGGCATACGGGATGTCAGGTCGGAGGGCGCATGGTCTCACATCCATCTCCGGTCATGCCCGCCCGGCGATATCGTTAAAGGACAATGGCAGGTCTCCTGACTTGCGGGTCGCTGCACTGCATCTCCCTTCCCGGCCAAAGCCAGTGGTCGCCATTGGTACAGCGCCAGATGCAGCACTCTCCGCCTACAGTTGCGGGTACAGTTGCCGACTGCACCCCCGGGCCGGATACCCTGCCGGGGCTTACGGCATTCCCTTTTCACCCGTTTGCACGGGACCATTGACTTGTCGGGCTGGACTATAGCGTGCGTGGATCAATGTGCAAGATCAGCGCATTATCACGCTGCTGGCCATGTTGGCACCGGCATGGGCACGCGCGGGCCGCGCCATTGGCGCAGGCCGGGTCCTGGTTGCGTGGCTGGGGTCCTGCGCGGGGCGTGCGTGGCGGATGGGCCTTTTGTGCCCCGCTGGCAAGGCGTTGAATGGACTATATTGATAAGAAATGGTTTTGTTAAAAAGGGCAGCCTTGCAGGCAGCTTTCCGAAAAAAAAAGCTGCACCCGGAACGTGCTTATGATTGACAGGCCGGTTTCACGCCGCCGGTACCGGCTCGGCCCGGCGTTCCCTGATCCATGTATCAAGGGCTGCGGTATCCATCGGGCGGCCAAAGTAATAGCCCTGTATCACGTCGCAATCGATGTTGCGCAACTGGGCGCACTGGGCGGCGTCCTCCACGCCTTCGGCCACCACGGTCATGCCCAGCGTGTGGCCGATGCGGATGATGGCGGTCACCACCTGCCGCACGTTGCCGGTGCTGCCAAAGCCGTTCATGAAGCTGCGGTCGATCTTGACCTCGCTTATGGGCAGGCTGGCCAGGTTGGACAGGCTGGAATACCCGGTGCCGAAATCATCCATCGACAGCCCGATGCCCAGTTCGCGGATGGCCCTGGCGGTGGCCACCGTCTGCTCGAAATTCTCGATCATGGCGGTTTCTGTCAGTTCCACGATCAGGCGCTCGGGTGGCACGTTGGTCTCGTGCAGGATGGTGGCAAGCTGCGATACCAGCTCGGGGTCCTGGAACTGGATGGCCGAGACATTGACCGATACGGTGGGCACGCGAATGCCGCGCGCGATCCACTGCGCCATCTGCGTGCATGCCGCGCGCAGCGACCACACGCCGATGGCGCGGATCTGCCCGGTTTCCTCGGCTACGGGAATGAACCGTCCCGGCGAGACCATGCCCAGCACCGCGTCATTCCAGCGTGAGAGGGCCTCCACGCCATGCAGTTCGCCCGTGCTCAGGTCAACCTGGGGCTGGTAGACAAGGCTCAGCCGGTTATCGGCAATGGCCTCGCGCAGGGCGGAGGCGAGGATGATGTGATCTTCCGCCTGCCGGTTCATGGAGGGGTGGAAGAAACGGTAGCAGCACCGCCCCGCCTTCTTGGCCTGCGCCAGTGCGGTATAGGCCTGGCGCAGGGTTTCTTCCACCGGCTGGCCGTCCTGATGGGTGCTGATGCCGATGCTGCCCGAAATGTTGATGGGAATGTTGTCGACCGTAAACGGCTCTTCCAGCGTGTGGAGGATGCGCTCGGCCAGATGCGTGATGTCGGTGGCGTCCTGCGTGGTCAGCACCACGAATTCATCGCCCTCCGTGCGCACCAGCACGTCGCGGCCCACAATGCCGTGGCGCAGGCGGCCCGCGAGTTCGAGCAGCATCTGGTCGGCCCGGCCCTGACCCAGCGCCTGCACGATCTTGCGGAACCGGTCGAGGTCGATGACCATGATGCTCAGCGCTGTTGCAGGCAGGCGGGCCACGAGTTCGTTGAGGCGACGGTTGAGCCACAGGCGGTTGGGCAGGCTGGTCAGCCGGTCGGTATAGGACAGGCGGATGATGGATTCACGGCTGCGCTGCTGCTCGATGGCCAGCATGGCCAGGTGCACGCAGGCATGGACAATGCGCCGGTGCCACGCCCCCGGCTGGCCGGGCGTGCGGAAATAGAGCGAGAAGCTGCCCGCCACCTCGCCATTGCGCAAAATGACAGGCACTGCCCATTCCGCCGCCAGCGCATGCTCGGCCACGACCGCGCGCAGGGCGTGCCAGCGGTCTTCCGCCGCAAGGTCGGGCACCACCACTTCCTTTGCCGTGGCGATGGCCGTGCCACACGCGCCGCCTGCGGTGCCGGCCTCCAGCCCCTCGAACGCGTGGAGTACGGGCAGGGGCATGGCGCCGTGGCCACCGGCATGCAGCACGCCGCCGGTGCTGAGCATGACCACGGCCAGGCAGTCCGGCGCGATCAGTTCGATACGGCGGCACATGAAATCGAGCATCTCGCGTAGCGAGAACTGGTCTGTCAGCGCCTCGACCACGTCACGTTGCAGGTTGCGCAACTGCCGGTCATGCGTGATGTCGTGGATGACGATGATGATATCGGCCAGCGTCCCGTCATCCCCATAATGCGGCGTGACCGCGCAGCGCAGCCACAGTGCCGCGCCCTGCGGGCCACGGGCCTGCACATCCACCTCGAAGCCGGTGCGGCGGGCAAGGTGTGCGCGGAACTGGCGCAGGGTGCCGATATCGTTTTCCGCCCCCGCCAGCAGCGTGCCAAACGGCGCGCCGTGCAGCGCGTCGGGCTTTACGCCGAGCATGGCGGCAATGGCGGCATTGGCGTGGGTGATGCGGTACTGCGCATCAAGCACCACGATGCCCCGGTCGGTCGCCTGCACGATCATGGCGCTGATCTCGGCCTGTTCGCGCATCAGGTCTTCATGCGTGCGGTCATGCAGGGCGATCAGCTCATAGGGTTCGCCATCCCATTCCAGGTGTTCGCGGTACAGGCGCACGGGCAGGCCCAGCCCGTCCCTGCGGCGCAGCGTGGCGCAGGGCGCGGGTGTTGGCCCGTGCTCCGGCTGGGGCGGCAGGCCCGGTGCTGCCGCTGCATCCGCCCCTGGCAGCGGCCCTTGGGTGAACAGGCGGCCCAGCCGGGTGGCGGCGAGTTCGGTCGCGCTGTAGCCAGTCATGGCACAGGCGCATGCATTGCCATAGAGCACATGGCCCGCGCTGTCCGCCATCATCAGTGCCAGCGGCAGTTTCTCCAGAAGCGGGGAAGAAATCTGTGTGATATCTGGCATGATGGCGTCTTTCCACAAGGTCCTGGCCTGCCGCTGCATGGCATGTCCATGATGAAGGAACATAAAAGGCGCGGTTTTTCAGGCGATAAGGGGCATTCGTGTTTCTTTGACTCTATTGCGGCAGTTTTATGGCCTGCTGCCGTATTGTCTTTACTGTGCCGCCACGCGCGCATATTGCCGCAGTGGGTCAGTATTCCGGTTTTTCTCCCTTCGCGGGAACGGAGGTGGGCATGCCCGGCGTGCCGGCATAGGTCAGCAGCACGACGGTGCGGGTATCGCCCGTTTCCCCACGATGCGTATCATTTACGGACTCCGCAAACGCTTCACCCTGATGGAAAGTTTCCGTCCTGCCGCTCTCACGATCATGAATCGTCAACTGCCCTTCCAGCACGTAGCCCGCGTTGGGCACGGGGTGGGTGTGCCACGGCAGCGCGGTATGGGCGGGAATGGTCAGGCGGATCATGGTCAGTTCCGGGCGCGTGGCGGGGTATTTTTCATAGGCCACGCCATTCCACGAATGATCGGCCTGCAGCAGGATGTCACGATGGCCGGAGGCAACCGTCTGGGCATGGGCTGCTGTGGCGGCAAGGCTGGCAAGGCAGAGGCAGGCGGCGGCCAGGCGGCCATGCAGGCAGGGTGCAGGGTGCAGGGGCATGATGTGTCTTTCGGCTCATGGTTCGCTCCTTTTTCTAGCGTTCCATTGCGCGCGGCGTTGCCCGCACTGGCGCTCACATGCCTTTGAGCGCCAGTGCGGGCGCAGCCTTCATGGCCGCTATGGGGGGCCGTGATGCGCCACGGGCACGCCACCGCCCCCTTGTTACCGGCCTGCCGGGGGCGCGGTGTTGCGCAGGTCGGCAAGGGCCTGCTGCACCTTGGCCTGCTGGGCTGCAATATAGTCGTAGTAACGCTGGTAGAACGCAGGGAATGGCCCCGATGCCCGCGCAAGGGCGGGGTGGTGCGCCTGCCACCATGAAAGTGGCTGGCGCGCCTGCATGATGCGGGCATAGCGGGTGGCAAAATATTCAAGGTTGGTGCGGAGGTCGTAGTAATGCGCGTTCTTGAGGTAGCGGGCGAAATTGCGGTGATACGATCCCAGCACCGGGTCATCATAGAAGATGAGCGACAGCGAGGTGTTGTAGACCTCGTTGGGGGTGTGCACCGGCTCTGATTCCAGCAGCACGCCCGGTTCATCGGCCAGCCAGTCATATTGCATGAAGGTCTGGTAGGTCAGCTTGTCGTTGAATATGGCCTGGATGTTGTCCACCGGCACCGCATCGGTGCGGTGGATCAGGTTGACGAGTTCATTCTTGGGCACGGGAAAGCTGAGGGCTGCCAGCATGACAAAGCGGTTGATCGGCCATTCGCTCCAGAATCCCGCCGCCGCCAGCGCGTTATGGGTCAGGTGGTTGCAGTTGTCCTGCAACACGTTGGACTCATAGGTCTTTGGCCCGTTGCGATAGAGGGCGTTGCGCTCGTTGAGGAAATCCATGATCTTGCGCATCTGGGGCTCGGTCACGGGCAGGCGGGCACAAAAGCGTGCGCGCCCCAGCGTGGTGGCGTAATCGGTGCCGACCGACATCTCGTATTTCCAGTCCACGGCGGACATGTTGGCAGGCTTGCCGTTGAACACCTCCTTGTGGAAGATCACGCCATCATAGATGCCGCGCCGCTTGGCCTCGTCCTGCGTTGCCACGTAGCCTGCGCGTGTCAGCCCCTGCCCCGGCGCCAGCGTGCCATCAAAGTAGAAGGCGCTGCTCTCCGCCCCGGTCCAGTTGGCGTTGCTGTAATGCGAGTTCATGCTGAAGCCCACGCCATCGGGCCGGTCGGCAGTACGCGTGGCATCGCATTCGGTCAGCACGGGGTAGCCTGCCTTGCGGTCAAGGCACACGCCGCCAAGGAACATGACCGCATGCCCGCCAGCACCCCCGCTGATATCCGCGCCAAAGCCGGGCTTTTTCGAGATCTGCGAGACCGCGCACAATTCGGCGTAATACGGGAAGGCCTGGTTGTACACATCAGGCCGACTCACCTGGCCGGGATGGGTGAAGTTGGTCGGCGCGCAGGCGGCCAGCAGGGCCGTGCCCGCCAGCAGGGCCGCGCAGGCCATGCGGCGCAGGGGGTGCGGTACCATGGCCATTACCGCCGCCCCCGCTCAAGCTCGGGGCATGATTGTGGCCTGTCGCGCTCCAGCCACAGCCTGGCCGAGACAAGATAATACGCTGCCTTGAACACGGCCATGGGCAGGCGCGTTTTCAGCCTGCCCCGGAAGTCGCCCGCCAGCAGCGAGATCACCCCGTCACGCATGCGGAACTCGTTGCGCGGGTTCATGAACAGGTGGCGGATGACCGGCGTGTTGATGCGGTAGATCAGCCACGCGACCCGTTTCATGGCGGCACGGGTTTCCTGCTCCGCCCTGTGTGCGGCCCGCCGCCCCGCCCTGGGGGATTTGAGCCACGCATCGGCAACCGACACGCCGCGCTCGGCACTGCTCATGGCCAGCAACACGCCCGAGGAGAACACGGGGTCGAGAAAGCCGAAGGCGTCGCCGATCATGTAATAGCCTTCCCCCCATGACTGCCCGGCATGGTAGGAGTAATTGCCCGTGGCCATGATCTCGCGCAGCGGTGTTGCGTTGCGCATGCGCGCGCTTACGCTCGGGCTGGCCCTGACCCTGCTCCAGAACAGGTCCGCCGGGCTGCCCTTGCGGCCTTCAAACGCCACGCGGTCGCCCACAAAGCCCACGCTCATCAGCCCGTCGGGCAGCGGGATCATCCAGAACCAGCCATTCTCCACCAGATGGATGGAAATATAGCCCTCCCTGTCGCCATCGCGGAATTCGACGCCGCTGAAATGGCCGAACAGGGCAGCGGTGGAATTGTATTTGTTGCTGGTCTTGTTACCCGCCCGGCTGGCGAGGAAGGTATCGCGCCCCGAGGCATCGAGTATGAAGCGCGGCGCAAAGGCCAGTCTTGCGCCATCAGGCCCCACGGCCTCCACATGGCCGCGCGCGCCCTCCTGCCCCGGCGTCACGCTGGTCACGCGGGTGTTTTCCAGCAGGGTCGCCCCTTCCCTGCCCGCGTGGCGGAACAGCATTTCATCGAATTCGGAGCGTACGACCTGGTAGCTGTTGGTATAGCTTTTGTCGATGCCATAGGCGAACGGGAAGGCCACGCTACGCCCGGTCACGTCGGAGACGAACTCGGCACCCGGCTTGAACACCCCGAACGCACGCACCCGGTCCATCAGGCCAAGGCGCTCGAGAATGGGCAGGTTCCACGCCAGCAGGGATTCACCGATATGAAAACGCGGATGGCTGTCCTTTTCCACCACGATCACCCTGCGCCCCTGCCCGGCCAGCAGGGCGGCGGCGGTTGACCCCGCAGGGCCACCGCCGATGACAAGGACATCGCATTCCTGCGCGGGGTGGCTGGTGGTGGGGGGTGTCATGGGGCGTTCTTTCGTGCTGGGATGCGGGGTCATGCCATGCCACCATTGATCGAGATGGTCTGGCCGTTGATGTAGCCTGCGCGACCGGAGGTGAGGAAGGCGACAAGGTCGGCCACTTCCTCCGGCTGGCCCGCGCGCTTTGCGGGCACGAGGTCGGCAATCTGGCGCGGGGTCATCACCGCGTCGATGGCAGGCGAGGCAATGATGCCGGGCGCCACCACATTGACCGTAATGCCCCGGCTGGCCACCTCACGCGCGAGTGCGCGCGCCGCCCCGCTCAGCCCCGCCTTGGCTGCCGCGTAATTGGCCTGTCCCCGGTTGCCCATGATGGCCGCGACCGAGGAGATGCCCACGATCCGCCCCCAGCGCGTACCGATCATGGGCAGCAGGAGCGGCTGGAGGGTGGCAAAGAAACCATCAAGCGATACGGACACGACCGCGCGCCACTGCCGGGCACTCATGCCCGCCATGGGTGCATCATCATGAATGCCCGCGTTATGGACCACCACCTGCACCACGCCTTCGGCCAGCAGGGTCTCGAGTGCGGTGGCGGTGGCTTCCATGTCCGACAGGTCGCACTGCCATGCCTGTGCCGAGCCGCCGGTGGCGCGGATTGCGGCTGCAATGGCGCGCGCCCTGTCGATGGCGTTATGCGCATGGACGATGACGTGCAGCCCGTCCTGTGCCAGGCGCTGGCAGATGGCCTGGCCGAGCGGGCTGGCGCCCCCGGTTACGAGTGCGCGTTTCATGCCTGTTGTCCCTGTGGTTGCAGCACGACAAAACCGTGCCCCGTGACCAGCGCCGCGCCCGCTTCGCTCTCTACGCTGAAATGGTAGCGCATGCCCTGTTCATCGGCCTGTTCGCACGTGGCCCTGACCTGCAACGTGCCCCATTGCGGCTGGTCCAGCCGCCCCGGCGCAAGACTGACCTGGCGCAGGGTGGTCAGGTAGCCGATGCGCGGGCCGCCCGCCTGCCTGTGCAGCCCCCCATGCAGGGCGGCGGCCTGCATGCCGATTTCAACCCCGCACACCATATCAAGCCGCCCGTTGCGGCGCAGCGGGTTGGCGGGGTCGAGATGCGCGCGGGTGGTGCAGTAAATCGTGCGCATGTCATGGCGCACCACGCGCTCAAGCAGGCAGCTTGCCCCGGCATGGGGCATGTGGGCCTCGATGTCCGCCCGGCTCAGCATGGCGTCACCTTGATGGCCACGTGGCCGATATCGCCCGCAACGCGGATTTCATGCGGGCCGCCATTGGCCAGGGCGGCCAGGAGCGGCAGGGCGCGTGCTGCCGGGTTGTCGTGGCACAGCGTGCGCAGGGCGGTCGTGGTCTGCGCATCGGGCAGGATCAGCGGGGTGTCGGTGGCCTCTTCAGGCCCGTATTCTATATCCAGCATGGCCAGCGCGTGCGGCACGGAGCGGGGGGAGAGCACGAGCCCCACGCCAAACGTGCCCCGCGTGGGCCGTTTCTGGCCCAGTGGCTGCGGCATGGCCATGTCATAGACACACAGCAGAACGGTCCTGTCTTCCACCACGGCCTCGGCTGCGGCCTGCAGCAGGGAAAAGCCCCAGCTCCAGTCATACCCGCCAAAACAGGCCACGGGCTGGCGGGACTGGCTGCCGATGGTCCAGTACCCCGCCGCCGCGTTATGCACGCAGTTATGGAACTGCGTGGGCGACAGGCCCGCTGCCGGGTCGGCGAGTGCCTGCAGGATGGCATTGACGACCCTGCCATCGCCATTGGAACTGCCAAACACGTTATGCACCGCAGCAGGATCGCACCCGGCTGCGGTGCAGGCATCGCTTGCCACCGCCATGGCAAGGCGCACGATGGGGCTGGTGCGGCGCCGTTCGTTGGGGGCCAGTGTGGCGGGCGGCGGCAGGGCGCAGGGCGTGGGCTGCCATGCGGCCTCCCCGCGCAGGATGGCGCGGGCGGCCGCCCATCCCGCCATGCCATCGGCCAGTACGGCCAGGCCCGAAATCCATACGCGCATCAGGCGGCCTTTCCAAAAATCAGGCTGCAATTTGCCCCGCCAAAGCCAAAGGCGTTGCTCATGACATGGCGCATGGGCCGGGCCTCGTTGGTGGTCAGCACGTCTGCGCGGAAAGCGGGGTCCACTGCCTCCACGCCTAGGCAGCCGGGCATGAACCCGTGCTCAAGGGCCAGGGCGCAGATCATGGCCTCGATCACGCCGCACGCGCCCAGCGTATGTCCCGTCCAGCCCTTGGTGGAGGAACATGGCACATGCGCGCCAAACAGCGTGCTGACCGCCTTGTCCTCCATCGCGTCATTGGCGCGGGTGCCGGTGCCGTGCAGGTTGATGTAGTCAATGGCAGCCGCCGGCAGGCGCGCACTGTCCAGCGCACGCTGCATGGCCAGCACAGCACCCGCGCCGTGGGGGTGCGGGGTGGACATATGGTGCCCGTCGCTGCTCGCCCCATAGCCGAGCACGGTGGCATGAAACCCGGCTGGCGGCCCGCTGATCGTGCGGCCATCAGGGCGTTCGAGCAGCACGATGCCCGCCGCTTCCCCGATCGAGATGCCATCGCGCCGCGCATCGCACGGGCGGCAGCGCCCGGCCGAGACCAGTTCAAGGGCGGCGAACCCGCGCAGCGTCATGCGGCACAGGCTGTCCGCGCCGCCCACCACCACCGCATCGCAGAGACCGGCACGGATCAGGTAGGCCGCATCCATGAACGCGCGCGAGGAAGATGCGCACGCCATGGACACGCACAGCGCAGGCCCGCGCAGGTCCAGTGCCGCGCGCACGTACCGCGCGAGCGAGAACAGGTCCTGCGTATGTTCATAATCGAAGTTCGCGGGCAGCCTGCCCTGCGCATCCATGGCGCAGAAGGCGTCCTCGCTGGCCAGCACGCCCGATGTGCTGGTGCCCATGACCACGCCAATGCGCCCCGCCCCATAATGCGCGCGGGCCGCCATGATGGCATCAGCCACGCCATCGGTGCGCAGGGCCATGTCGACCAGCCGGTTGTTGCGGCAGGCATAGGCGGCAAGCCGCAGGGGCAGGGCGTGGTCTTCCACGCCCGCAACGGAGCCTGCATAGCCGTGGGTGATGCCGGCAAAATCGCACGGCTCCAGCCCGGTGCGCCGGGTGCGCAGGGCGGCAAGCGTCTGCGCCACGCCAAGGCCCATGGCGCTGATGCCGGTGCCCGCGGTCAGGCGCAGGGCGGTCAGGGCGGCGGTCATGAACGGGCCTGCCGGGGGGTGTCGGCTACGGGTGCCGCCATCATGAAACTGAACAGCATGGCCAGGAACGCTCCTATCGCGACGGTTGAGCCGATATCACGCAAAAGCGGGGTGCGGCAGCAGGCCAGGATGCCAAAGGTCAGCAGGGTCATTGTATTGCAGGTGAGCAGGGTGCGTAAGGTGCGGGCGCGTTCGGCCCGGTCGATCTGGGGGCGGGCGAAGAACAGGGCGTAATCCAGCCCCACCCCCATCACGAACTGAAGCGAGATGACATGGATGAGCGACAGCCTCACCCCCAGCACCGCCATCGCCGCCACGATCACGATGCCCGCACTCCCCACCGCCGCGCACACGCGCGCCAGCCGCCGCCCGTCGCGCAGGCCCAGCGCCAGCACCGCTATCGCCATGAGGGTGCCAGCCACCGTCCACCACAGGGCCTGATGCATGTGATCGGCCACGATGGCGTTTGTCTCGTTGCGCATGTTCAGCATCATGACGCCGGGCTGCGTGGCGAAGGCTGCGGCAAGCGCTGCCGTATCATGCACGGTTTCAGGCAGGATGATGCCGAACCACCGGCCCTGGCGCGCAAACAGCAGCGGGGCCAGGCGGGTGGCCACGAGCGGGGATGTCATGTCGCCCGGCTGTAAGGGCGCCATGGCGCGTGTGGCTGCGACATCCTGCACGAAGGGGGCAAACGCATCGGGCTGGAACGGCAGGTCGGCGCGGGCTTCATCAAGCCTGTGGGTCAGGACTGGCGTATCGGGCAGGCTTGCGATGCGGGCGCGCTGGATGCTCATGCTGGGCAGGAAGCGGGCAGCGTATTCCGCATCACCCATCACCCCGTGTGCCTGAAGGGCGTCGAGCACGGGCATGAGGCGTTCCTCGCGTTCCAGCACGCCCTGCGCGGTGGGCGCCTGCACGATAATGGCCTGACCTGCATCGGGGGCGCCAATTTCGTGGCGCAGTTGCGCATCGAGCGCGCGCAGCGCGGGCGGCACGGGGCTGAGGGAGGCGATATCCGTCTCGCGCGCGGGCGGATGGAGCACGAGCACGCCCGCGCCAACCACCGGCAGGACCAGGCACCACAGGCGGTAGCGCCGCCAGGATTCAATGCGCAGAATACCATCTGCATGGGTTGCGACACCGGGGGAAAGGTCGGCCCTCTGGATCAGGCGCGGCAGGAGCCACAATGTCGTGGCCGCGGCACTCAGCAGCCCCACGACCGAAAACACGCCAAGCTGCGCCAGCCCCGGCAACCCGCAGAACACCATGCCCGTCAGCCCCAGGCACGCGCTGCTTGCCGCAAGCCGCAGGCTGGTGCCGATCCGGCGCAGGGGGGCATCCGCCGCCTCGCCCTGGTCGCGGTGGCCGATCAGCAGCACGGGGTAGTCGAGCGAGACACCAAGCATGGCCATGCCAAAACCGAACGAGATGCCATGCACGTAGCCAAACAGCACCCGCACCACAATCATCGCGACACTGAGCGACAGCGCAAACGGAATGCCCATGGCCGCCAGCACCCATGGCGAGCGGAAGCGCCAGATCAGCACCGCCGTAACCAGAATCATCGAGGCGGTGGACAGGAACTCCACATCCCCCTGCATGGCGTGCGAGGCCCTGAGCGCAAACACCGCAGGCCCGGACATGAGCAGGTGCATGCCCGGTCGCGCCGCCGCCGTGTAAGCTGCATTGATCGCGGCCTGCACCTGCTTTTGCGCATACAGGTCCATGCCGTTGGCGCGGGTGCGCAGCAAAAGCAGCGCGCGGTCACGCTCGGGCGCAAACCACACGCCATCAATGCTGCGCCCGTGGCTGTGCGGCGCCCACGCGCGCAGCAGCGCCATGAAGGCGCCGGTCGGGTCAGCCAGGCCATAATGCTGGGCCAGTGGCTCGGCGGAGGAGTCCATCATGTCCAGCACGGCCTGCATGTCATCATGCAGCGCATCGACGGAAAAATCCCGCGCGGAATCCTGTGGGGCCAGCAGGTAGCGGTGGCTGAACAGAAAGGCTTCATCCGCGCCATCGGGCGGGCGGCTGCCATTGGTCACGGTGATAAACAGCCCGCTGCGGGCAAGGCTGTCCGCCATGGCCTGGCTGGCCTGTGCCAGCATGTCGGGCGCAGCGCCCTCGATCCCGGCCAGGATGACCGTGGCGGCACTGCCGGACTGGATCTCGCGCAGGATGAAGCGCGTGTTGTCCGTGCGGCCCGCAGGCAGGAAGCCCGCCATGTCGGTGCGCAGCGGTATGGCCATGAATACGCACGCCGCCACCACCAGCGAGACCAGCAGCCCGATGGCCAGCGGCTTTATGGAGCGCGGGCGTGCCGTCATGCGGGCGGGTCGATGCGCATGACCTGCGTATCCCCATTGGCCTGCACCACGCGGATGACCGTCATGGCGTTGTTCTGGCCATCGATCGTGATCGTGCGCACGTAGCGCGCCATGGCGGGCAGGGGGGTGAGTTGCAGCGTCCAGTGCGCCACGTCGCCCTGTGCCGCCAGCGCATAGTCATGGCGCAGGGCGGTGATGTCGCCATCAAGCGGCGCGCGGATGGCCTCGACCAGGGCGGCAAGCTGCGCATGGTGCGACAGGTCCACCACGCGCGCCGGCCCCTGCCCGCGCGCCAGGCTCAGCGTCGTGCCCTGCACGATCAGGGTCTCGGGCCGGGGGGCGCGCGTGATCTTCTGCACATGGCCGGGCCGGGCATAGATCAGTTCACCTGATGAATCGAGGTCATGCGTCAACGCCGCGATATGCTTGCTTTCATGGAAGGCGTTGTGCCGCGCGGGCACCATGCCGATGCGGGCGATGACGGTGGCGGCCAGGTCGGGCTGCGGCGGGGTTGTGTCCTGTGCGCGTGCGCTTCCTGCCCCCCACAGCACGGCCAGCGCCATGAAGGCGGGCGCAAGGGCACGTTTATGGTTCCTCATGGCTCTCCCCCGTGTTTTCCCACCTGCGGGGCAACCCATACATCGTGGAAATTGAACCAGTTGTAAGGATGGGCGCGGCACAGCCCTTCCATCCAGCGGGCGTACTGCCCCATCCATGTGGCCAGTCCCTCCGCCCGCCTGCCGCGCGGGATGGTGATCTGGTCCGCCAGCAGTTCGAAGCGCACCGTATAGTGCCTGTAGCCCGTGCGCACCCCGCTGAACAGGATGACCGGCACCCCCAGCATGCCCGCCACCAGTAGTGGCCCGGCGGGAAAGGCCGCCACGCCGCCAAGGAACGGGGTGGGCACGGATTTTTCATGCCCCGGCGCCCTGTCGCCCAGCATGCCCACCAGTTCGTTGCGTGCCAGGCTTTCCTGCACGCGGATCATGGCATCAGGCTCGCCGATATCAATGATATTGCGCGCGAATTCGGGGGCAAGCTGTTCCAGCAGGCGCGTGGGCGCGCCCGCATTGCGCCGGAACATGAGCACCCTGACCGGAAAGGGCGACATGCGGCCCACGCTGCGCAATGCCTCGAACGAGCCGATATGCGCACCGAGCAGGATGCACCCGCGCCCGCCCGCCATGGCCGCATGCACGCAGTCCAGCCCGTTGATGTCGATTGTATAGCCCCTGTAACGCCCTGAGAGGAAAAAGACCCGGTCCAGTATGGCCGCGGCAAAGGTGTGGAAATGCCGCGCCACGTCCATCGTGCGCGCGGGCCGGTCGAGCACGCGGGCCAGGTACTGGCGCGAGGCCCGGCGCGCCTGCCGCGCCGTGAGCAGGAAATACAGCGTGATGAACGGCAAGATGGCCTCGCCAAACGGGCGGCCCACCCGCAGCGTCAGCCAGATCATGAAGCGCGACAGCGCGGCTGTGCCGCGCTCGGGCCGGACCCAGCCGGGTTCGGGCCTACCCATGGGCATTGTTGCGCAAGCGCCCTTTTGCCACGACCTGCGTGCCCACCGTGCAGGTAAACGCCAGGGGCTGTATCGTGTGCGTAACCCGCACGGTATCGCCCGGCCGCACGGGGCGGAGGAACTTGATCTGTTCAAGCCGGGCGGGCTCGACCCCCATGAGACCGAAGACTTCGCTCAGCACCACCGCGCCGGGCACGATGGGGTTGCCGGGAAAATGCCCCGCCAGGGCAGGGTGGTCCACGGCTATGCTGAAGCAGCCTGCCTCCTGCGCCGTCGTGGCCGGGGCGGTGGCCTCGGTGGCGGGGCGGGGTCCATGCACAAGGGCCAGCAGGGCCGCACGGGTCAGCTTGCCCAGTTCGTTGCGGGGCAGGACACTCACGCGCACGACCCGGCGCGGCAGGAAGGCGGGGGGCACGCGCGTGCGCAGTTCGGCCAGGATGTCGGGTGCCGTGCGGGTGGGCGCCACCACCACAACCTCCATCCGCCCCACGGGCTGGCCCGGCGCGGCATCGGGCGCGGGGGCGAGAAAGGTGCCATCCTCAACGCCGGGCAGGCCGAGCAGGATGGCGTTCAGCCCGGCAAGGGAGGTGCGCTGCCCCGCGATCTTGATGATGTCGGTCATGCGGCCTTCGAGCCGGAACGTATCGGGCGTGAGGGGCCTTAGCGCATCGGCCACGACGTGGCTCGTGGTATCGGGCGCATGGATGCTGGCCGTGCCATCGGGGCGGGGGTGCAGGCGGATGCCGGAATGCAGGCGCCACGCCTGCGTTGCGGTTGTGCGGCGCGTGGCGATGGAGCCGGTTTCGGTGCTGCCATAAATCTCGAAAACGGGGGCCTGCCAGCAGCGTTCCGCCCTCTCGGCGGTGGCGGCATCAAGCGGTGCGGTGGCGGATATGACCCGCGCAATGGGTGGCAGGGGCGTGGGGTCAGCCAGGAACGTGCGGAGGTGCAGCGGCGTGGTGAGCAGGATGCACGGCTGCGGCCCCTGCTCGAGGCGGGTGCGGATATCGGCAGGGAACAGGGCCGGCCCCGTGGTGCTGATGCAGCCGGTGACAAGGGGCTGGATGACCGTCGTTTCGAAACCGTACATATGATAGGGCGGCACCGTGCCCACGATGGTGGCAACCCGGCCCGGCACGGGCGTGAACAGCCCTGTGCTGGCCTGTGCCCGGCGGTTCAGTCCGCCCCATGTCTTGGCATGGGCGACCGGCGTGCCGGTGCTGCCCGATGTCAGGATATGCGCCACGACCTGCATGGCTGCAATATCGGGGTTGGCAGGCCTGCCCGCGCCACCAGCGTGCAGGGTGGAAAGGCGGATGACAGGCATGCCGGCCGGGCGCGGGCAGGGCGGCAGGTCGGTATCGGTCACGATGGCCGCATCGGGGTAGCAGGCGAGCAGGTGCGCAAGCGGGCCTGCGGCGTGACTGCCCGGCAGCACGCTGTACTGCCCGCGCAGCACGGCGGCACAGAAGGCGACGGTAAAGTACAGCCTGTCACGGCACAGGTTTATGATCGGTCGCGGCGGCAGCGTGGCGGCAAGGGCGTGGGCTGCATGGAGCACGTCGTTGCCGGTTACCAGGCGTTCCGGTGTCCTGAACAGGAGGGCTGCCGGATGGCCGAGCAGGGGAAACGCATGCATGCTGATGGCTTAGGGCGTGGCGTGCGCTGCTATGTAATGGGTCAGGCTGCGCACGGAGCGGAAGATATCCACCTTATCGGCAGTGTCCGAACGGAGTTCCACGCCGTACTGCCGCTTTATGGCCAGCGAGAGTTCCAGCGCATCAATGGAATCCAGGCCAAGGCCATCGCCAAACAGGGGGGCGTCCATCTCGATGGTGGAGACGGGCATGTCCAGTTGCAGGGTCTCTACAATAAGGGCCGCTACTTCGGTTTCTGATGGAGATGGAGGGTTTGCCGCCACTAATTTATGCCTATTATTTACATTAATATCAGAAGATTTCTGACCGGGAGCATACCCTGCCCCATGGCTTGTAACAATGCTGAATCATTCTGTAACAGCAGCCGGGGTTTGCATCGCGCTGCAGCGCGGTGCCTGTATGCTGGGTCATTACGGTCAGGCGGTTGTATGCGTTTAGCTGGCATTATCATGCTGTTTGTGGCGAGTATTGGGGCGCATGTCCTCTCGGGCATGGGGCTTGAGGCGCCTGCCGCGCGCTGGCTGGTAACGGGGCAGGCCATGGCGGGTTGCGTGCTGCTGGCGGCATCCGTCATGCGCGGGCGGGTGGCATGGGGTGTGTGCCTTGTACTCCTTGCGGCACTTGGATACGCGCTGCCCCCCGGTTTTGTGCTGCTGGCGGATTCCGTGGTGCTGTATGGCCTGCTCCAGGGCGCGCTGCTGCTGCTGTTTGCCCGCACCCTGCGGCCGGGGCGTGAGCCGCTTGTCACCATGCTGGCCCGCCAGGTGCATGGCGCGCTGCGGCCCGATGTGCTGCTCTATACCCGGCAGCTGACATGGGCATGGAGCCTTTTCTTTGCGGCGCAGATGCTTCTGCCCGCCCTTGTGGCGCTGGTGGGGCCTGCGGGGTGGTGGCGCGCGGTGCTGCATGGGGCGAGCATGCCGCTGGTGCTGGTCATGTTCGCGGTTGAGGCCGGGGTGCGGCGCTGGCGCATCCGCAATTTCGATCATGCCACGATCATGGAGTCCGTCAGGGCCTTCAACAACCGGGCGCGCAGGTAAGGGGTGGTTCCCTCACGCCCGTGCGCCGCGCCTGCGCAGGGGGCGCAGCAGCAGGCGGCCCAGGAAGATGACCATGAGCCGCACATGCATGCGGATCAGCAGCAGGTTGTCGCGCAGGTAATGGAAGTGGGAGATGCCCCCTTCATCGCGGCTGGGGTAGCGCACGGGTGCATCAAGATTGACGCAGGCCAGCCCGCGCCAGCACAGGCGCACGGCGGCCTCGGGGTCGAAATCATAGCGGCGCATGCCCGATACCCCGTCCATGACCGCCAGCAGGTCGGCTGCCGGATAGACGCGCAAGCCGAACAGCGAATCCCCGATGTCGCTGCCCGGCGTTTCCAGCCGCGCCCACCAGTTGGATACCCGGCGCCCCTGCACCCGCAGGGCGGGCGCGTCAGCAGCAAAGACGGGTCGGCCCAGGATCAGCGCCGCCGGTGCATTGCGTGAAGCCTTGATGAACCGGCCAATCTGCTCGGCCGGGTGCTGTCCGTCGGCATCCATGGTCAGGATATGGGTGTAACCGCGCGTGCGTGCCCAGCGCAGCCCGTGATGGATGGCCGCCCCCTTGCCCCGGTTGCGGGGCAGGCGCGTGACCGACAGGCCGGGATGGGTGGCGGCTAGGGCGGGCAGGCTGTCGGCGCTGCCATCGGTGCTGCCATCGACGACAACCAGCACATCGGGCCAGAAGGCCAGCGCCCCGGCCACCGTGCGCGCCAGGACCGGGCCGGTATTGTAGGAGGGAATGACGACAAGATGCCGCGGGGCGGGCGGGTTCATGCCATGCCTCCATGGGGGGCCTGCCGGGCAAGGGCCTCGGTCAGCCCGACCTGCACCTGCCCGGCCAGTTCGCGTGATGTCATGGCGCCGGTGGCCTGCGGCGGCAGGATCGCGCCGCGCGTGACGGTATAGATAATGGGCAGCGCGGGGCGACGCAGCAGGGAAGCCCCCTTGCGCAGGTAGGGCGAATTGCTGGTAATGATCATGGTCTGCACCGTGCAGCCCGCCTGCATGGCAATGGCGGCGAAGGCGGGATGAAAGGTGTCATTCGCCCCCGCCCGGCCCGAGCGCGTGCCTTCGGGAAACAGCAGGATGGGCTGGCCTGCCCGCGCCTGCGCCACCGTGCTGCGGATCAGGCGCAGCGGCGTGTCGTTGCCGGGATATTGCGCAAGCCGCAGTGCCGCCCCGCAGAACGGGTGATCGAGCAGGGACTGCTTGGTCACGCACACAAGATCGGGCAGGTAGGCGGTGAACAGCATGGCATCCAGCAGCGAGGGATGGTTGGCCACCACCACGGTGTTGCGCAGAGGGGCCAGGGCTTTCAGGTCGCGCGGGTTGCACCGGATTCCGCCCAGCCCGCGCAGCACGTTGAGCGACAGCCGCGACATGATCCACACCCACCGCCGCCCGACCATGCCCCGCCACCGGCGCGGCACAACAGGGGCCAGCAGCAGCGCGACAGTATTGAATACGGCAAAGGCCCAGACAGAATAGACAAGGCCGATGCAGAAAATAAGTCTATGCCAGCCTCTCCGCAGCATCTTGCGTATCATATCCATAAAACAGAACCGGGCTCTCCCTGCCGGGCAGGCACCTGATAGCCCATTATGGCGGAAGGCGGCGTAACTGCCTAATAGGCCCTGCATCGCCCCCGGTCATGGCTGATGCGCCCGGCAGGGTTCACGGCCTGGAAACACAAAAAGCGCCGGCGCGCCAGCGTTGTGATGCAGATTGCAGCAATTTTGGAAAAAAAGAGAATGGTGGAGGGAGTTGGATTCGAACCAACGTAGGCGTACACCAGCGGATTTACAGTCCGCCCCCTTTAGCCACTCGGGCATCCCTCCAGGTTGGGCGGGTAATTACGGGGTATGGGGGGGTGAGTCAAGGGCGTTGGTGAAAAATTTGCGCCAATTTCCGTTTGAGGGAATGACGCGGGTGCCCGTTGGGCTTAAAGAGCGGTCATGAACATGCGCACATCCCGCCGCCGTGGCGCTTCGTCCGGGGCTCATTCCGCTTCTCCCGCCCGCGCCACGCCCGAAAGGGGCGGCAGGCGGGGTGGCCGTGGGGCCGCATCGGCACCCGCTGGCACGTGCTGGCTGTACGGCCTGCATGCGGTCCAGGCCGCGCTTGAAAACCCGGCCCGCAAGCTGCGCCAGCTGCTGGTCACGGCGGAAGCGCAGGAAACCTTGGCAGCAAGGCTTGAAGGCGGCTTTCCCATCCAGGCGGTCCGCGCCGAGCGCGCCCAGCTTGATGCGCTGTGCGGCGCTGACGCCGTGCATCAGGGCATGGCCCTGCTGGCCGACATGCTGACCCCGCCCGACCTTGATACGGTGCTTGAGCAGCCCGGCCCGGTGCTGGTGCTCGATCAGGTGACCGACCCGCGCAACGTGGGTGCCATCCTGCGCTCTGCGGCGGCCTTTGGCGCGGTGGCGGTGGTGATGCAGGACCGCAATGCCCCTGACGAGACCGGCACGCTCGCGCGCGCGGCCTCGGGCGCGCTCGAGATCGTGCCGCTGATCCGCGTGGTCAATCTCTCGCGCGTGCTCGATGCGCTCAAGGCGCGTGGCCTGTGGGTGGTGGGGCTTGATGCGGGGGGCGGCATCCTTGATGGCGCGGCCTTCCACCAGCGCCGGGTCGCCCTTGTGCTCGGGGCGGAGGGCGCAGGGCTGCGGCGGCTGACGCGCGAGCATTGCGATGAAATCGCGGGGCTTGCCATGAGCAGCCAGATGGAAAGCCTCAACGTATCCAACGCCGCCGCCGTGGCGTTGTACGAGATGTTCCGCCACCGCTAGAACAACGCAACAAGTCCCTGCTGAAGCTTTTTTAAAAAAGCTTCAGCAGAATGCTGCCTTTTTGCAAAAAGGCAGCACATGGAAGCCTTTATCCTTGTGGGTCTGCACGCGCAGCGCCAGCGTGCGTAACGCCCGGCGAAGCGGCTGGGAAACATGAAAAACTATTTACGTTATAACATGTAGATTTGTTCCCCCATTGTTGCCATTGGGAGGACATGACACGATTACGTGATAGGGGCATTCCACCACGCCGCATGCACTGGGGCAGGGCACTGCGGCGCCGGGCATGACGGATGGCTTCCTGCGGCGCTTCCGCTGGCTTTATGCCCCGCGCCTGAGCAATTTCGGCTTTGCGCTGCGCACGACCATCGCTGCCCTGCTCGCACTCGTGCTGGCCTTGTGGATGGAAATGGACAACCCGCAATGGGCCGCCATGACCACATGGATCGTGGCCCAGAATTCACGCGGGCAGAGCCTGTCCAAGGCGCGGTGGCGGCTTGTGGGCACCTGCCTTGGCGCGGTGGCGGGTGTGGCGCTGATTGCCGCCATGCCGCAATCGGCGTGGCTGCTGTTTCCCGTGCTGGCCATATGGGTGGGGGCGTGCTGCGGGCTGGCCACGTTCCTGCGCAACTTCCATTCCTACGCGCTGGTGCTCATGGCGTTTACCAGCGGGCTGATTGCGCTGAACGCGGCCAATGCGCCGCATCAGGTGTTTGACATCGCCCTGTCGCGCTCGACCTACATCTTTCTGGGCATAGTGTGCGAGAGCGCGCTGGCCGCCGTGTTCGCCCCCAGCCTGATTGACGTGGCCCGGCGCGAGATCGGCCAGAAGGTGGGCGCCGCCATAGGGCAGGCAGTACAGGCGCTTGGCAGCATGATGCAGGGGCGCGAGGGGGCGTTCCTCAAATCACGCACGTTGCTGGGCTCGGTCTTTTCCGTATCGGACCAGATCGAGTTCAGCGAGGTGGAGATGCAGCACCGCACCCGCGCGGGCGACCATGCGCGTGCGGCCCTGGCCTCGATTGCGGTGGTGATGTCACGCGGGCTGGGGCTGAGTGCGCGCATGCATACCACGGGTGTCCTGCCGCCTGCCTTCGTCACCCCGCTTGCGCGCGCGCAGGTGCTGTTTGCCAGCATTCAGGCAGCCATGGCGGGGCCTGACCCGCTGGCCGCCATTCCCGCCCTGCGCGCGCAACTGCGCGACCTCGGGGCGGAATGCCGCCAGCAGCTTGTCAATGACATCATCGCCGTATCCGGCGCCACCTCGCCGGGCCGGGCGGCGGGGCAGCGGCATCTTGATGGCTACATCCTCAACGCCTCGCTCGGCGTGCTGCTGGTGCGGCTTGACGCGGCGCTGGCGCATCTGGCGGCAACGCAGGTGGCACCCGCGCATGACCACTTCCATTTCTCGATGCCGCCATGGCGCGACCGCACGGCGGCGTGGCATAACGGCATCCGCTCGGCAGGTGCCGTGCTGATGGGCGGGCTGGTGTGGGAGTGCACCGGCTGGCCCGATGGCGCGACGTTTGCCATGTTCGTGGTGGTGACATGCAGCCGCTTTGCCGCCAATGAAAACCCGGTGCGCGACAGCATCGGCTTCCTGCGCGGGGCAGTGTGGGCGGTGCTGGTCGCGGCCATCATCACCTTCATCGTGCTGCCTGACCAGGCGGTGTGGGAGACGCTGGTGCTCTCGCTGTTCGTGCCCATGATGGTCGGCGGCCTTGCATTGCGCGATGCGCGCACGGCGGGTACGGCGGCGCCCTATAACAACTTCCTGCCGTTCATGGTCTATCCGGGCAACCAGTCGCGGCTTGATGAACTGACCTTTTTCAACACCAACAGCGCGGTGGTGCTGGGCATCGGGTGCAGCGTGCTGGTGTTTCGCCTCGTGCTGCCCTTCGACCTTGATGCCGAGCGGTGGCGCATGCGCCGCCAGATCGTGCGCGACCTGCGCCGCATCGCCCAGGCGCCCGCCATACCCGACCCCGGCGCGTGGGTGAACCGGCTCACCACCGGCTTTGCCCGGCTGGTGCGGCATGCGGCCACCATGTCCGATGCACAGACCAATGCGTATCTCGATGGCGTGCTGTCAGCCATGACGGTGGGGCTGAACCTGATCCGCCTGCGCGGCCTGCTGGCCCGTGGTGGCCTGCCGCCCGCCATCGGGGCTGCGGTGGCGCGCACGCTGGCGGCCTTTGGCACGTGGAAGGGCGGCCTGCCGGTGGAACTGGCCCGCATCGTGGCGGCCTCGCTTGCGCAGATGCGGGCTGCGGTGGCGGGCGAAGTCAACCTGTCGCGCCGCCTCGACCTGGGGTGGTGCGTGGCCTATCTGGAAATACTCGAGCGCGAACTGCATACCAATGCGCGGTTTTTCGATATTACGCGCCGTTTTCATCTGCCGCCTGATGGGGCGGGCAAGGATGCTGCATAGGTCAGGCATGAAAATTTCCGGGTGCCACTTTCTTTTCAAGAAGGCGGCTTTCTTCTGAAGCTTTTTGAAAAAAGCTTCACCAAAAACGTTTCTTGTTTCATCAAGGCGTTATTGTTGGAAATTCACAAGAATAAAGGACCGGTTTCATGACCATCAAACGCCTTCAGCCAGAAGAACGCCTCGCCGGGGCGGTCGTGCATGGCGGGCTTGTCCATCTGGCCGGACAGGTTGCTGATGATGCCGACCTCGATGCCGAGGGCCAGACCGCCGACATCCTGCGCCAGATCGATGCCATCCTTGCCGAGGCAGGCACCAGCAAGGCCAACCTGCTTTCGGTCCAGATTTTTCTGAGCGACATGAACGACATGGCCGCCATGAACCGCGCATGGGATGCCTGGCTCGACCCCGCCAGCAAGCCCGCCCGCGCCACGGTCGAGGCCCGTCTGGCCAACCCGAAATGGAAGGTCGAGATCACGGGCATCGCAGCCCTGGCCTGAAAAAGATAAAAGTTTTTGGGTGCCGCCTTTTTTCAAAAAGGCGGCGGCTTTCTACACGCAACATATTGACCGGACAGGATTGCCACGAAGCCTTTCCGGCACCGGACGGTCACAAAACCCGCCCGGCATGCAACCGCGCGGCAGGCGCATTGTTTGATCTGTAAACGCGGGGTCACCCGCGCCCCTGTTACAGATACGGAGCCTGCGCCATGCCAGATGACAGCCATACTGCTTCCTCCCGCCGCACCGTGCTGGCTGCGGCGGCGGGGCTTGTAACGGCAACGGCGGCCTCTGCCTCGGGCCGGGCGCAGGCCGCCGAAATGGCCGCCCCCCGCCCGCCACTGGTCGACCCTGAAAACGCCTATCCCCGCCCGCCTTTTCCCGCGCAGTCACAGCCCTGGCCCGGCCTTGCGGGCAAGATGAACCCCCGCCCCGACCATGGCGAGACGAGCTACCGGGGCTCGGGCCGGCTGGCCGGGCGCAAGGCGCTGATTACCGGGGGGGATTCCGGCCTGGGACGGGCCGCCGCCATTGCCTATGCCCGCGAGGGGGCGGATGTGGCCATAGCCTACCTGCCGCAGGAGGAACCCGATGCGCGCGAGGTCGTGGCCCTCATCCGCGAGGCGGGGCGCAAGGCGGTCGCCCTGCCCGGTGACCTGCGTGACAGCCAGTACTGCGCCCAGCTTGTCCAGCGCGCGCATGATGAACTCGGCGGGCTGGACATACTGGTCAGCAACGCGGGCCGCCAGCGCCATCAGGCCAGTATCCTTGATATTAGCGACGAACAGTTCGACGAGACCTTCCGCACCAATATCCATGCCCTGTTCTACCTGAGCAGGGCGGCCATTCCGCTCATGCCGCGGGGGGCTGCGATCATTGCCACGGCCTCGGTCAATGCGTTCAGCCCGTCGGAGATCCTGCTGGATTATTCCGCGACCAAGGGCGCCATTGTCGCCTTCGTCAAGTCGCTGGCCAAGCAGATGGTGCACAGGGGCATTCGCGTCAACGCTGTCGCCCCCGGCCCGTTCTGGACCGCGCTGCAGGTCAGTGGCGGGCAGACGGAAGAGAACATCCACAATTTCGGTGGCGAGACCCCGATGGGCCGCGCAGGCCAACCGGCGGAAATCGCGCCGATCTACGTGCTGCTGGCTTCATCTGAGGCCAGCTACATTACCGGGCAGGTCTATGCGGCCTCGGGCGGCACGGGGGTGGGCTGAAACCTTGCGCTACGGCGCGCACGGTGGCACAGCACAGGCATGCGCATGATCATTCCTGCCCTGCTGATGCTGCTTGGTGTCGCAGCGTGTTATTTCGCCATTGGCATGATTACCGATGCCGGGCGTTTCATATCGGATTCCCATCCGTGGTGACGCGCTCCTTCATGAAAGAGCGTTTTAAAACAACGTCTTGATAAAATTTTTTGGTGAAGCTTCTTTCAAGAAGCTTCGAAGGATGCCGTCTTTTTGCAAAAAGGTGGCACCCCAAGACTTTCATCATTTCAAGGCATTATCGGGTCTGTCTTTTCAAGCAGTCTCTTGACGGTAAAGGGGGATGACAGGATGACCGATCAGCACCTTGCCGCGCCGGGCCTTGCGGGGCTGTTATGGCCCCGTCGCAGCCTGTGCTACCGGCGCCTTGCCGGGTGGCTCATTCCCGACATGCGGTGGATGGAGCGCCCCGGCCCGCTGGATATCTGAAAGGCGCGTCACGGCACTTTTTTTAAGGGCCTGGCAACCTCATGGCCCTACAGGGATTTGTGTTGCGCGGCCTCGGGGTTCATGCATGTGATACGCATTCACGTTACGACGATCATATAAAAACCTGAACAGGACATGCGGGCCATGATCCGCACTGGAGAAGAGAGATGATCCGTTTTTCCGCCCTGCCGGCCCTTGTCGTGGCCAGTGTTGCCCTTGCCTCGCCCGCGCTGGCGTCGGTCGTGCGCCTTGAAGGGCATTTTGCAGGCGAACATGGCGCGACATCCCACCCCGAGGGCAAGGTCGAGGCCGCGCTGAACACGCGCACCAATCTGGTCAAGTATGTCATTACATGGAGCGGGCTGAGCGGCCCGGTCACGGCGGCGCATTTCCACGGCCCCGCCCCGGCAGGCGAGGAAGCGGGCGTGCTCGTGCCCATTCCCAGCCCCTACAAGTCCGGCCAGCACGGTGCGGTGCTGCTCTCGGCCGAGCAGGCGCAGGCGCTGCAGAACGGGCAGGTTTACGTCAACCTGCACACGGCGGCCCTGCCCAATGGCGAGGCCCGCGCCCAGATCGAGCGCCTGACCCCGCCCGCCAGGCCGTAAAGCGGGCGCGGCTGCCATAAAGTCCATGATAGGGTTTGCATGGCTGCTATTTGTGCGGCACTGTTGGCGTTACGGCATGGAAGCCATGCCAATCCTTCATGGACCCGGGCGACACCATCTCGCCAGAAGTCAGGGAGTTTGCTTTTGCGCCTAGCATGTGTGGCCGCGACCGCGGCTGTTATATCCCTGTCCGGTTTTGGCCCGCTATGCGCCCATGCCCGCGCGGCGGATGCGCTTGGTGACCATACGGGAACGATCACCTTCACCATTTCAGCGGCGGATGTCGGGGCAGGCGTGTCATGGGGCAAGGGCGTGCTGAGCTTCGAGGGGCATGACTATCCCTTCCGCATCCGTGGTGGCTCGGGGGCTGCCATCGGTTTCTCGCGCACCAGGGCGGTCGGCACCGTCTATAACCTGTATCGCGTGTCCGATATCGAGGGCACGTACTGGTCCGTTCAGGGTGAGGCCACGGTGGGGGCGGGCAAGGGCGGCGCCGTCATGGAAAACAATAACGGCATCTACATCAAGTTCACCTCCACGAGCAGCGGCGCGCGGCTTGCCTTCTCGGTCGAGCGGCTGACCATTCGGCTCACCCCCGGCGCCACGTCCACCGCCCAGCCCCCTGCCGCGGCACCCGCGGTCCCTGCCACGCCCCCGGCCAGCAGCCCTGCATCACACCAATAGGCAGGGGACCGCCTGATCGTGCATGGTAGGCTCCATCATGAAATCTGATGGAGCCACCAGCATGACAGACAGTACCCATAGCTTTGGCGATGGCCGCCTTGCCGCCAGCGTGCACGCGAAGGGGGCCGAACTGTGCGCCCTGCGCGCGGGCGGGCGCGACCTGCTGTGGGGCGGTGGCGCGCCGTGGCAGCGGCAGTCGCCGGTGCTCTTCCCCATCGTGGGGCGGCTGGTTGATGATACCGCCTGGGTGGCGGGCAAGCCCTACCGCATGACCCAGCATGGCTTTGCGCGCGACTGCACCTTCCGCTGGCTTGAGCGCGACGAGACCGGCTGCCGCCTCGAACTCGTCGATACGGACGAGACGCGCGCGATGTTCCCCTTCGCCTTCAGCCTCGTGATCGAATACCGGATCGAGCACGGCACCCTGTCGGTGCGCTACTGCGTGACCAACCCCGACAGCACGCGCGTGCTGCCCGCCTCGCTTGGCGCGCACCCTGCCTTCATCTGGCCGCTTGCCCCCGATGTGCCCAAGAACCGGCATGTCATTACCTTTGATGCACCCGAGCCCGCCCCCATCCGCCGCCTCGAAGGCGGGCTGCTGCTGCCCGAGGCCCAGCCCACCCCCATAAAGGGCCGCACGCTGGCCCTTGACGAGGCCCTGTTCGCGCCCGATGCGCTGATCCTTGACCAGTTGGCAAGCCACGGCCTGACCTACCGCATCCCCGATGGGCCGGGCCTGCGGCTGACATGGCAGGGCTTTCCCTACCTGGGCCTGTGGATGAAGCCGGGCGGTGATTTCCTGTGCATCGAACCCTGGCATGGCATTGCTAGCCCCGTGGGTTTCAGTGGTGAATTTTCCACCCGTCCGGGCGTGTTTCACCTTCAGCCGGGGCAGGAATGGCAGGCGGGCTGGCAGGTCGGCTGCATCTGAGCGCGGCAGGGTCCGGCGGGTGTATTTTCCGCGCAACACCCGCCGGAATAAGCCTTGCGAAAACAGCATGGATCGGCCCGTAAATCTGCGAAAATATCGGATGTGCAAGGCGTTGGTTGCAGCGTAGTAGAGCAACAGGAGCAGCATGCGGCAGTATCGCCCGCTAGGCTCACGGGAAACGCCTCGATGCGTAGTTTTTCTCCTGTCCCCGCCGTGGGATTTTCCCCGTCTTCCCCCTCCCTCCCGATCCGTTCCTTCCGCCAGCGCGTGAGTGCGTGGGTGGGTGCGGCCTATCGCAGGCAGGGGATGATGCTGCTCTCTACACTGCCCAGCGTGGCCGTGCCCTCGGGCTGCCATAGCGGCATGGAGGGCAGCCCCTCGCTGCTCGCGCTGCGCGGCTGGGACCGCAGCTGAAAGCTGCTGCCAGCGGGCAGGCCAGTTCTGTGATAGTGTATATGGCGGCGCATTCCGGTGCGCCGCCATATTCATGACTGCCGCATGGTGCGGGCGAACAGGAAGGGCACAGGGCAATGCACAGGCGCATGTTGAACTGCATGGGGGGAATCGGTCTTGCCATGCTGGCGCATGGCGGCCCTGCTGCGGCGGCGACGACCGCCTTCAACAAAATGCCGGATTACGAGAAATTCGGCATCACGGTGTCCTCCGCCTACCATGTGCGGCGCTGCGAGGTGACGGTGCGCGTCAACCCCGCCCGTTTTGCCCAGAGTGCGACCGCGCTGGAAAACGAGGGCATTCTCGATAACGCCACCACCGATCTCATCAACAAACGGCCTGAATATTATATTGGCCAGGCCATGCACGAGATCGTGCCGACCATCATCTACCATACCTTCCTGCGCTATACCGATGCGGCGACGTGCCGGTTCATGTTCCGCAACCGGGCGGGGCAGGATGATGCGCTGTACGGCTATGCCGCATCCGAGCCGACCTTCCTCAGCTTTGTCGTGCGCAGCCATACCATGACGCAGGTGGACTGGTACAAGGCCAGTTTTGACGAGATCAGGGAAGTCTCGGCCCAGTTCAGCGAAGATCCCGCCTACGCCACGCCCGTAACGCAGGAGGAAGGCATTCCCCCGCCCCAGCCCACCGCCGCGGGTCTGCCCGATGCGGGCGATGAGGGGCTGGGGGTGACAGACGGGCTGCGATGAACCACAAACAGGCATGACCACCACCGCGCCGGAATTTTCATCGCCCTTCATGGACCAGTTGCGCGACCTGCTGCGCTGGCGGCGTGATGTGCGCCATTTCCGCCCCGACCCCGTGCCCGAGGCGGTGCTTGATGAACTGCTGCGCACGGCCTGCCTTGCGCCCTCGGTCGGGCTGAGCGAGCCGTGGCGCTTCGTGCGCGTGGATGATCCGGCCCGGCGGGCAGCGGTGCGGGCCGATTTCACCCGTTGCAACGCGGCGGCCCTGGCCGATCGTGACGGACCCGATGCCCTGCGCTACGCAAGGCTGAAACTGGCCGGGCTGGATGATGCGCCCCACCATGTGGCCGTGTTCTCGCACCCCGATCCCGCGCAGGGGCGCGGGCTGGGGCGGGCGACCATGCCGCAGACCACCACCTGGTCCACCGTCATGGCCATCCATACCTTCTGGCTGGCGGCGACGGCGGCAGGCGTGGGGGTGGGCTGGGTCTCGATCATCGATCCCGACCGGATTGCCGCCGTGCTGGAGATGGACCCCGCACTCGAACTCGTGGCCTATCTGTGCGTGGGCTACCCTGCGGCCCCTGCCAGCACCCCCGAACTGGAGCGGCGCGGCTGGGAACGCCGCGCGCCCGAGCGGCGGCAGTGGGTCCGGCGCTAGGCCGCGGGCAGGTGGTTACCCATGCGCGCCAATGAGCGGATGCTGCGCGCGCTGGCCCGCGTGCCTGCCCGCGCGGTCCTGCGCGTGGCGCGTCGTTTCGCCCCGGTGCTCGATGCGGGCCTTGTGGATGAAGGGGGATGCACATACCTGGCCTATTGCCGCGCCCGCGTGGCATGGCCCGCGGGTCTTGATGAGACGGGGCGGGAATGCTGGGTCAATTCCCTGCATGTGGAAGACTGGTACCGCACCCATGTGCTGCTGGCCGCCCTCGCGTTTTCCGATGCGGTTCTTGCGTTATGGGAAAAGCGGCAGGGCAGGCCAGAGGGCCTTGTGTGCCTGATCTCGCAAAGCCGGGTGGCGGCCAGCAGGCGGCAGGCCGTTGTGTGGAAGATGCATCGCCAGCGCCCCGGCCATGACTGGCTGGCCCCTGATCTGTCCGGTTATGACGATGCGGTGCTGGAACTGGCATCACGCGATGATATCGCCCTTGTAAAGGCGCGGCTCTGCCAGCGTGCATGAGGGGCAGGCGCGCGGGCATGCGGTCCGGCCCTCGGTGTGCGTGTATTCGTATGTTCGTGGCGCCGTTACAGGGGGCTGGCAGGCAGCGGGGGCCGGTACTGACGGCCGCTTTCACGAATGGTTGAAAAAACGGGTGGCAGATATTCGTTAAATCCGGTTTTGCCGGGCGTCTGTTTCACCCATTGTACGGGCCGGATTTCAGGCCGGGGCGCGTGCGCCTGCCTGCTTCGTATCGCGTATCTGGTCCGGGCGTGCCCTGTCTATGTTCCGCCAAGAAATCATGATGACCTGCCCGGCACGGAGGACTGAACGCTGCTGCATCATTTTGAATACCTGTTCCAGCATTATGGCTATGGGGTCATTACCATCATTGTCATGATGGAAAGCATGGGCCTGCCGCTGCCTGCCGAGACGCTGATCATTTCCGCCTCCGTCTATTGCGCCGCCACCCATCGGCTCGATATCCGCTGGGTGGCGCTGGCCGCCGTGATGGGTGCCGTCATTGGCGATAACATCGGGTACATGATCGGGCGCCGCGTGGGTCTGCCGCTGTTGCAGAAATATGGCAGCCGCATCAAGCTGACGCCGCAGCGGCTGCTGCTCGGGCGCTTCCTGTTCCGCCATCATGGCAGTGGCATCGTGTTTTTCGGGCGTTTCGTGGCGCTGCTGCGTGTTTTCGTGGCGCTGCTTGCCGGGGCCAATCACATGCCGTGGCCGCGCTTCATGATCTTTAACGCGCTGGGCGGGCTGTGCTGGGCAGGGGGATATGCCACGGGGGCGTATTACCTGGGGCGCAAGGTCACGCAGGTATCAGGCCCGGCAAGTATCGGGCTTGGCATTGCGGTGGCAGTGGGGTTGGTGGCGAGTGCAGTGTTCCTGCGGCGCAATGAACAGCGCCTGACCGCGCAGGCCCTGCGTGAGGCCGAGGCGGAAAATGCGGCGGAAGGAACGCGGGCCGCCTGAGTGCCGGTGTCAGGCGCTTTTGGCGAGCGGCTGCTGCGTCTGTTGCTCCTGGGCCGGGCCAGGCAGGCGGGTGAGCAGGTGCGCGCGTTCATGATCTGGCAGCAGGTCGGCCAGCGTTGTTGAATCGAGCACGTTCATGAAGGCGTCGAGCGCGGTCGAGAGCACGCCGCGCAGCTTGCACATGTCCGACAGGATGCAGCAGTTGCCATCAGGCTGGGCGGGTTCGCAATGGACCAGTTGCAGGTCATCCTCGGTCTGGCGCACGACATCGCCGATGCGGATATCCTCAGGCGCATGACCAAGGACGAGGCCGCCACCCCGACCGCGCCGCGCATCAACCAGCCCGAGGCGCGACAGGCGGTGAATGACCTTGACAAGGTGGAGGGTTCTAAAAACCTCTTGGTATTGAGGCCTACGCTGTGATTCCATTTTTCTGGTTCTGGTTGGAGGAATGGCGCTATGAAACAGGCGGGATTTTTTGACGTTGAAGAGCGACTTGCTCG
>NZ_JABJWC010000029.1 GCF_013155395.1 Komagataeibacter melomenusus
CCCGTAAGCTGGAACAGCGGCATCCACACGATACAGATGCACAATGTCGAGACGAAGGTGGGAATGACGATCTGGTTGGCGGTCTCGCGCTGGCCGTGGGCATTCTGGTCGATGATGCGACGGTGATGATCGAGAACATCGACGCGCATCTGGAAATGGAGAAGGACCTGGAAACGGCCATCATCGATGCCGCCAACCAGATCGTCATTCCCACCTTCGTCTCGACATTGTGCATCTGTATCGTGTGGATGCCGCTGTTCCAGCTTACGGGCGTTGCGGGCTGGCTGTTCATGCCCATGGCGGAAGCCATCATCTTCGCCATGATCGCATCGTTCATCCTGTCGCGCACGCTGGTGCCGACCATGGCCAAATACATGCTTGCAGCCCAGGTTGCGGCGCACGCCAAGGCAAAGGCGGAGGGCGGCCATCATGAGCCGACCAACATCTTCGGGCGCTTCCAGCAGGGCTTCGAGCGGCGTTTCGTCACCTTCCGCAACAGCTACAAGGCGCTGCTCGAGCACCTGCTGCTCATCCGCGGGCGTTTCGTGCCGATCTTCGGCCTTGCGGCGTTCGCCTCGCTGGGGCTGCTGCTGTTTGCCGGGCAGGACTTCTTCCCCGAGATCAATTCCAACGCGCTGGCCATTCACATGCGCGCGCCCATGGGCACCAAGATCGCGGAAGCGGGCAAGATCGCCATGCTGGTCAATGGCGAGATCGAGCGCCTGCTGCCCGGCCAGGTCGAGGGCATTGTCAATAACTGCGGCCTGCCGTTCAGCCCGCTCAACCAGGCGTTCATTCCCACGCCCACCGTCGGCGCGCAGGACTGCGACCTGACCGTGACGCTGAAGGACGAGGAAGCGCCGGTGGCGAAGTTCCGCGGCATCCTGCGCAAGGGGCTGGCCGAGAAATTCCCTGGCACCGACATTACCTTCATGCCCGCCGACCTGACCGCCAAGATCCTGAATTTCGGGCTGCCCGCGCCGCTCGACGTGCAGGTATCGGGGCGCAACCTGTATGACAATTTCGACTTTGCCGAGAAACTGGCCGAGAAACTGCGCCACGTGACCGGCATTGCCGACGTGTCGGTGCAGGAACCGCTCAACACGCCCACGCTGCGCGTCAATGCGCGCCGCACCTACGCGCTGGGCACCGGGCTTACGGAAGCGGACGTGGCCAATAACGCGCTTGCCGTGCTGTCGGGCAGCGGGCAGGTGGCGCCGACCTACTGGCTCGACCCCAAGACCGGGGTGTCGCATCTGGTCGATATCCAGACGCCGCTGCAGTTCCTGCAGACCATGAACGACCTCGAGACCATTCCCATCGACAAGGGTGACGGCAACCCGTCCGACAAGCCGCCCCAGATCCTTGGCGGCCTGAGCGAGATCGTGCAGACCGGCACGCCGGGCGAGGTGTCGCACTACAACATCATGCCCGTGTTCAACATCTATGCCTCGAACGAGGGGCTGGACCTTGGCGCGGTCTCGCGTGAGGTCGGGCGCGTGGTGGATGAAGCCCGCAAGGAACTGCCACGGGGCTCGAGCCTGACCATCTATGGCCAGGCCTCGACCATGAACGGGGCCTATACCCAGCTGATCGGCGGCCTCGCGATGTCGATCCTGCTGGTGTACCTGATCATCGTGGTCAACTTCCAGTCCTGGCTGGACCCGTTCATCATCATCACAGCCCTGCCGGGCGCCCTTGGCGGCATTGCATGGGCGCTGTTTCTCACGCACACGGCGCTGTCGGTTCCGGCGCTGACGGGGGCGATCATGTGCATGGGCACGGCCACGGCCAACTCCATCCTTGTCGTGTCATTCGCGCGTGAGCGGATGGACCTGCATGGCGATGCGGTGAAGGCCGCGATCGAGGCGGGTTACGAGCGTATCCGCCCGGTGCTGATGACGGCTTCGGCCATGATCATCGGCATGCTGCCCATGTCGCTGAGCAATTCACAGAATGCACCGCTCGGGCGCGCGGTGATGGGTGGCCTGCTGGTGGCCACCTGCGCCACGCTGCTGTTCGTGCCGTGCGTTTTTGCGCTGATCCATTCCAGAAAGTCCAAGAAAGCCGCCGCAGGCGAAGGAGAGCACGCATGACCGCCTCAGGGGAAAACCAGACGCCGCGCATGTCCAGGCGTGGGCGGCTGTACGTGACCCTTGGCGGGGTTGTGGTGGCTGCCATCGTTGCCGGGGGCATTCTCGAGCGGCGTATCCATGTTTCGAACCTGAAGGATGCGGCGCAGGATGCCGCCATCCCGCGCGTGCAGGTCATCACGGCTGAAAAAAGCCCCGCCACCCGCACGCTCGACCTGCCGGGCAACATCTCGGCATGGTACCAGGCGCCGATCTACGCGCAGGTCTCGGGCTATGTGCAGATGTGGTACAAGGATATCGGCGCCAAGGTGAAGGCGGGCGAGATCCTGGCCACCATCGACACGCCGGGCCTTGATGCGCAGTACGCGGCCTCAAAGGCCAATTTCGACGTGGCGATGGCGCGTTACCGCCTGGCGCAGATCACGGCCAGGCGCTGGCGTGCGCTGCAGGGCACGCAGGCGGTCTCGCAGCAGGAGGTGGACGTGCAGGCCGCCGATGCCGAGGCCCGGCAGGCCGAGGTCGAGGCCGCCCGCCACGAGGTCTCGCGCTATGCGGCGCTGATCGGCTTCAAGCAGCTTGTCGCCCCCTTTGATGGCGTGGTCACCACCCGCCTGGCCGACGTGGGCGACTACGTGAACGCAGGCGGCGGCGATGTCTCCTCACGCGGGACGGCGACCGAACTGTTCAGCGTGGCCGATGTGCACCGCATGCGCGTGTTCGTGTCCGTGCCGCAGGATTATGCCGACATCATCAGCCCCAAGCTGGAGGGTGACGTGTCGGTGCCGCAATATCCGGGCCGGGTGTTCAAGGCCAAGTTCCTCGCCACCGCCAAGGCATTCAACGCGGGCACCCGCACCGTGACCACTGAACTGGTGGTCGATAACGACAAGCGCGAACTGTGGCCCGATTCTTACGCCAATGTACACTTTGTCGCACCCGGTGACCCCGATATCCTGATAGTGCCTGAAGGCGCGCTCGTGTTCCGTGCGCAGGGCATGCAGGTGGCGATCGTGGACAAGGACGACCGCATCCGCCTGCATAATGTAACGGTGGGGACGAACCTGGGTACCAAAGTGCAGATCCTGGCGGGAATCGGCCCGCAGGACCGGATTGTGAACAACCCCTCGGCAGGGCTGCTGGAAGGCCAGAAGGTCTATCTGGTCGGATCGACGCCCGGCTATAACGATGCAGGCGCCATGGCGTCGCCCGCCGTGGGCAAGGGAGATGACGTGCGGGCCATGCCAGCAGGAGACAGCAGTGCAAGTGACGCGGGAGTGCGTCAATGAGTGCAGCGCCGCGCAGCCGGTCACGCCATATCCCGTCCCGCCGCATGCTTTCGTGTCGCATGCTTTCCCTGGCAGGCTGCGCCGCCCTTGCAGGCAGCCTGGCCGGGTGCGTGGACCTGGCGCCCAAATATCGCCACCAGCACTACCTCCTGCCCGATAACTGGAAGGGCGACAGCCTGATGCAGTATGGCACGCCGCAGGATGGCGCGCCGCGCGGGGACTGGTGGAGCGTGTTCAACGACTCCACCCTCGATGACCTCGAGGACCGCGCCAGCCGCATGAACCCCAACCTGCAGGCCGATGCGGAAACCTTCACCCAGGCGCGTGACATCGCGGCCGAGGCGCAGTCCAACCTGTATCCGCAGATATCGGGTAGTACCGGCGCCTCGAACAACCAGGCGTCGTCGCACAGGCTGTGGCGTGGCGCGGGTTCGACGGGGCCGATCTACATGTCATCCGAGCAGTACAGCGCCACGGCACGGTGGGAGCCGGATTTCTGGTCGTCCATCCGTAACCGCAGGCGGGTGCAGCAGCGCATGGCGCAGGCGGCAGCAGCGGATTTTGCGGTGGCCCGGCTGAGCATCCAGTCCGAACTGGCCAATGATTACATGCAGTTGCGCGGCATGGACGCGCAGCACGCCGTCTATCTCGACTCGATCCGCTATTACCAGACCGCCGTGCAGATCACGAAGATGCGGCAGGCGGGCGCGATTGCGGCGGGTATTGACGTTGCGCGTGCCGAGACCCAGCTTGCCTCCACCCAGGCGGCCGATACCGACCTGCAGGCCCATCGCGCGGTGATGGAGCACGCCATTGCCATCCTGTGCAACGTGGCGCCCGCGAGTTTCCATATCACGCCGCGTGCGCAGATCAGCTTCCCCAAGGTGAAAATACCCGTGGGCCTGCCCTCCACCCTGCTGGAGCGGCGGCCTGACATCGCCAGCGCCGAGCGGCACATGGCGGCGGCCAACCGGGCCATCGGCATCTCGCGCGCGGCGTTCTACCCGCACGTGACCTTCAGCGCGATGGCCGGTTTCATGGATAACGGCTTCACGCTCGATAAGATCGCCAACGGCATGTACAACTATGCCGCCCAGGCGGTGCTGCCGCTGTTCCAGGGCGGCCTGCGCCGGGCGGAACTGCAGCGCAACTGGTCGCAGTACCGCCAGTCGGAAGACCAGTACCGCGCCACCGTGCTTGATGCCTTCAAGGACGTGGAGGACGGGCTGAGCATGACGCATGACCTCAATATCGAGGCTGGCCAGCAGGCCGAGGCCGTGCAGGCCTCCATGCGCACGCAGAACATGACCATGCAGCTCTATACCGGCGGCCTGACCAATTACCTCGACGTGGTGGTGGCGCAGGTCGCCGCCCTGCAGGCCCGCATTGCCGAGGTGCAGGTCGAGACCCGCTACATGCAGGCGCAGGTGGAACTCATCCGCTCGCTCGGTGGTGGCTGGACCACGGCCGAACTGCCCAACAACAAACAGATCCGCCCGTTTGACGTGATGCAGTACAGCCATCTGCGCATGCCAAAGGCGGTCAATGGCGTGAATGTCGATAACAGCCCCGAGTCCCTTGATCTGTCCGGCAGCGGATTCCATGACAAAGACTTGACAGGCACCCCAAAACAGCGGTAGGTGCGCGCCTCTTATCGGAACGCGGGAGGTCGCCCTCCCTGCCCATGCGGGGTAGCGGGCGGCCACCAGAACCGCGGTCCGGGTGAAACAGTCAGGAGCCCCGGATATGGCCAAAAAAATCGTTGGCTACATCAAGCTGCAAATCCCCGCCGGCAAGGCGAATCCGTCACCGCCGGTTGGTCCGGCACTGGGTCAGCGCGGCCTGAACATCATGCAGTTCTGCAAGGAGTTCAACGCCAAGACGCAGGGCCTCGAGCCCGGTATGCCGATTCCCGTCGTCATCACCGCCTATGCCGACCGTACGTTCAGCTTCATCACCAAGACCCCGCCGAACACCTACTTCCTGATGAAGGCTGCCAAGATCTCCAAGGGCAGCTCGACCGTAGGCAAGGCCGCGAGCGTTGGTAAGGTGACCATCGCGCAGCTGCGCGAGATTGCCGAGACGAAGCAGAAAGACATGAACGCCAACGACATCGACGGCGCCGTGCGCATGCTGGCAGGTTCTGCCCGCTCCATGGGCCTCGACGTGGTGGAGGGCTGATACCAATGGCAAAGAACAAGCGTCTGACCGCAGCCCGCGCCGCAGTCGATCCCACCAAGCAGTATGGCCTCGATGAGGCGATCAGCCTGATCAAGAACAACGCCAAGGCGAAGTTCGACGAGACGGTCGAGATCTCCATGAACCTGGGCATCGACCCGCGTCATGCCGACCAGATGGTCCGTGGCCTGCTGTCCCTGCCCAACGGCACGGGCAAGACCCTGCGCGTTGGCGTGTTCGCCCGCGGCCCCAAGGCCGAGGAAGCGAAGGCCGCCGGTGCCGACGTGGTCGGCGCGGAAGACCTGGCCGAGAAGGTGCAGGCTGGCGAGATCGAGTTCGACCGCTGCATTGCCACGCCGGACATGATGGCGCTGGTGGGGCGCCTGGGCAAGATCCTCGGCCCGCGTGGCCTGATGCCCAACCCCAAGCTGGGCACCGTGACCATGGACGTGAAGGGCGCGGTCTCCGCCGCCAAATCCGGCCAGGTCGAGTACCGCGCCGAAAAGGCCGGTATCGTGCATGCAGGCGTTGGCAAGGCATCGTTTGACGAAGCCAAGCTGGCCGAGAACATCCGCGCGTTCGTGGATGCCGTGCAGAAGGCCCGCCCCACGGGTGCCAAGGGCACGTATGTGAAGAAGATCGCCCTGTCCTCCACCATGGGGCCGGGTGTTACGGTTGATGTCGCCGCTTTCACGGCGGGCTGATTAACCAAGGAATGACCCTTTCCTGCTAAGGGGGAGGGGACAGGGGCTGGCGGCCTGGCCGCCAGTTTCCGAACCTGTCCATGACCGGATGTGGCGCAAGCCTTGATGGCCCCAAAAGGGTCGCAGCCGGGAGACGGGGATTACCGGATCGGGGCGAAAGCCCACACTGGTTGTTCCGTTAAAAGGACAGGCGAACCGGGATGCACCGGCCTGTCGGCGCATCCCCAGGGTAAACCCTACCTGCTGGCCCAGGCTGGCAGGTGATGATGGAGACGGGATTTGGACCGTACGGAGAAGCGGGAGTTTGTTGCCTCCCTCGCAGCCGTGTTCGCTGAAACGTCCATGGTCATTGTCACCCGTAATGACGGGCTGAGCGTGGCTGATGTGACGGACCTTCGGCGGCGCGTGCGTGCGGCTGGAGCGACACACAAGGTCGCGAAGAACCGGCTGGCCTCTCTCGCCCTGGCAGGGACCCAGTTCGAAGGCATCAAGCCGCTGCTCAAGGGGCCGACCGCGCTGTCGTGGGCGGATGAACCGGTAGCCGTGGCGAAGGTGCTCGTCGAGTTCGCCAAAACCAATGACAAGCTTGTTCTGCTCGGCGGATCGCTTGGTGCCCAGACGCTCAGCGTCGAAAGCATCAAGGCTCTGGCCGAACTGCCGTCGCTTGACGTTCTGCGCGCGCAGCTGGTGGGGCTCATCTCCACCCCCGCTACGCGGATCGCAGGCGTGCTGCAGGCGCCGGCCGGACAGCTTGCACGGGTTTTTGGTGCCTATGCCAAGACGGGCGAAGCCGCCTGAGACCCCATGGCCCGGCCCGCCGGGCTATCAACAAAACGGCATTTTCCCTAAAAAACGGGATTGTGTCGTGCCAACCAGTGTATAAATTAGGAAGACCAATATCATGGCCGATCTGAACAAGATTGTTGAAGACCTGTCCGCCCTGACCGTTCTGGAAGCGGCTGAGCTGTCCAAGCTGCTGGAAGACAAGTGGGGCGTTTCCGCCGCTGCTCCGGCCGCTGTTGCCGTTGCTCCGCAGGGCGGTGGCGCTGCTCCGGCAGAAGAGAAGACCGAATTTGACGTGGTCCTGGCCAAGGCCGGCGACAAGAAGATCAACGTGATCAAGGAAATCCGTGCGATCACGGGTCTGGGCCTGAAGGAAGCCAAGGACCTGGTCGAGGGCGCGCCCAAGACCATCAAGGAAGGCGCCAGCAAGGATGAAGCCGAGAAGATCAAGAAGACCCTTGAAGACAACGGCGCTTCGGTCGAAATCAAATAAGTTGGCCAATCGGGATGCGTCGTTTATGACGCACTCAGGCTGATTGTTCAGGTGAGGGTGGAAACCGTCTGGTTTCCGCCCCCTTGGGCGTTACAGGCACCCTGGCCGCGAGGCTTCGGGTGCCTTTGGCGGTAGTGAAAGGTTGGTCGGGCGCAGGTCCGGTCGATCTGCCAAGGATTTTCAAGGGCCGCGCAGTCCGCGTGACATGACCATGTCACGACCGTGCGGGCCTGTGTGGATGGGGGCTGGATAGGCGATGAACGCGATTACGAAATCGTTCACGGGACGCAAACGCATCCGCAAGAGCTTCGGGCACATACCCGAAGTGGCTCCGATGCCCAATCTGATCGACGTGCAGCGGGCAAGCTACGAGACGTTCCTTCAGATGAATGTGGCGCCCGACAGCCGGACGCCGACGGGCCTGCAGGAAGTGTTCCGTTCCGTCTTTCCGATCAATGACTTCGCGGGGCGCGGGCGTCTTGAGTTCGTCAGCTACGAACTCGAGGAGCCGAAATACGACGTTGAGGAATGCATCCAGCGCGGGCTGACCTTTGCCGCCCCGCTGAAGGTGATCCTGCGCCTGATCGTATGGGACGTGGATGAGGATACCGGGTCGCGCTCGATCCGCGATATCAAGGAGCAGCCGGTCTATATGGGCGACATGCCGCTCATGACCGATAACGGCACGTTCATCATCAATGGCACCGAGCGCGTCATCGTCAGCCAGATGCACCGCAGCCCTGGCGTGTTCTTTGACCACGACAAGGGCAAGACCCACTCCTCGGGCAAGTTCCTGTTTGCCGCGCGCGTCATTCCCTATCGTGGCTCGTGGCTCGATTTCGAGTTCGACAGCAAGGACCTGATCTACGTCCGCATCGACCGCAAGCGCAAGCTGCCGGTCACGACGCTGCTGTACGCGCTGGAAGGCGCCGCCTCCGAGGCCGCCCGCGCCGCCAAGGCCGCCGAGGGCGGGGATGTGGAGTCGATGGAAATCCAGGGCATGGACCCTGATGAGATCCTGTCCTACTTCTACGGCAAGGTGGAGTTTACCAAGACCGAGAAGGGCTGGGCGCGCCGCTTCGATGCCGAGGCCTTCCGTGGCCAGAAGCTGCTTGAGCCGCTGATCGATGCCCAGACCGGCGAGGAAGTGGCCCCGGCCGACGCCAAGCTGACCGCGCGCATGGTCCGCAAGATCGCCGAGACCACCAAGGAAGTGCTGGTTGGCCCTGCAGGGCTGATCGGTCGCTTCATTGCCAGCGACATCGTCAACGAGCACACCGGCGAGATCTATGCCGAAGCGGGCGACGAACTGACCGAGCAGAAGCTTGAGGAACTGGAAAACGAGGGCCTGACCACGCTGACCACCCTGGCGGTGGACGCGGCCAATGGCCCGTGGATCCGCAACACGCTGGCCGTGGACAAGAATGCCTCCCGCGAGGAAGCGCTGACCGACATCTACCGTGTCATGCGCCCCGGCGAGCCGCCCACGCCCGAGACGGCGGAAGCGATGTTCTCCGGCCTGTTCTTCGATCCCGACCGCTATGACCTGTCCGCCGTGGGTCGCGTGAAGATGAACATGCGCCTTGGCGTGGACGTGCCCGACACGGTGCGCGTGCTGCGCAAGGAAGACATCCTGCGCACCGTCAAGATCATGTGCGAACTCAAGGACGGTCGCGGCGCGATCGACGATATCGACAACCTTGGCAACCGTCGTGTCCGCTCCGTGGGCGAACTGATGGAAAACCAGTACCGCGTTGGCCTGCTGCGCATGGAGCGCGCCATCCGCGAGCGCATGGGCTCGGTCGATATCGATACGGTCATGCCGCATGACCTGATCAACGCCAAGCCCGCTGCGGCCGCCGTGCGCGAGTTCTTCGGTTCCTCGCAGCTCAGCCAGTTCATGGACCAGACCAACCCGCTGTCGGAAGTGACGCACAAGCGCCGCCTCTCGGCGCTTGGCCCGGGTGGCCTGACCCGTGAGCGCGCAGGCTTCGAAGTCCGTGACGTGCACCCGACGCATTATGGCCGCATCTGCCCGATCGAGACGCCGGAAGGCCCGAATATCGGCCTGATCAACTCGCTGGCCACCTATGCCAAGGTGAACAAGTACGGCTTTATCGAGACCCCGTACCGCATGGTCGAGGACGGCGTGCTTCAGGATGGCTGGAAATATCTTTCCGCCATGGAAGAAGAGAAGCTGATCGTCGCCCAGGCGGACGCAAAGCAGGACGCGCAGGGCCACCTGACCGATGATCTGGTGTCCGTGCGTCGTGGCGGCGACTTCCGCCAGGTGCCTCCGACCGAAGTGACCGCCTGCGACGTCTCGCCCAAGCAGCTTGTCTCGGTAGCCGCGGCACTCATTCCGTTCCTTGAGAACGATGACGCCAACCGCGCCCTGATGGGTTCGAACATGCAGCGCCAGGCCGTGCCGCTGGTGCGCTCGGATGCGCCGCTGGTCGGCACGGGCATGGAAGCGGCCGTGGCGCACGATTCCGGTGCCGCCATCGTGGCCCGCCGCCATGGCGTGGTCGACCAGATCGACGGCGCGCGCATCGTGGTGCGCGCCACCGATGAGGGCGGCGCCACGCAGGGCGTTGATATCTACCGGCTGCGCAAATACATGCGCTCCAACCAGTCCACCTGCATCAACCAGCGTCCGCTGGTGCGCGTGGGCGATGAAGTGCGCCCGGGCGAGATCATTGCCGATGGTCCCTCCACCGAACTGGGTGAACTGGCGCTGGGCCGGAACGTGCTGGTCGCGTTCATGCCCTGGAACGGTTACAACTTTGAAGATTCGATCCTGATTTCCGAGCGGATCGCGCGTGATGACGTGTTTACCTCGATCCATATCGAGGAATTCGAGGTCATGGCCCGTGACACCAAGCTGGGCCAGGAAGAAATCACGCGCGATATTCCCAATGTCGGCGAGGAAGCCCTGCGCAACCTCGACGAGGCGGGCATCGTCTATGTCGGCGCGGAAGTGAACCCCGGCGATATCCTGATCGGCAAGGTCACGCCCAAGGGCGAAAGCCCGATGACGCCGGAAGAAAAGCTGCTGCGCGCCATCTTTGGCGAAAAGGCGTCCGACGTTCGTGACACCTCGCTCAAGCTGCCGCCCGGCACGACCGGCACCATCGTGGATGTGCGCGTCTTCTCCCGCCGTGGCGTGGACAAGGACGAGCGCGCGATGGCCATCGAGCGCGCCGAGATCGAGCGCCTCGCCAAGGACCGTGATGACGAGCGCGCCATCCAGGAGCGTTCCTTCTACAACCGTCTGCGCGAGCACCTGATCGGCCAGACGGCGGGGGCCGGCTTCAAGGGCATCCGCTCGGGCACCGAGATCACGGATGAGGTCCTGTCCGAGCATCCGCGTGGCGCGTGGCGTAACATCACCGTCGTGTCCGATGAGGTCATGGCGGAGCTTGAAACCCTGCGCCGCGAGTTTGACGCGGCAGTGGCCAAGATCCAGGCCCGCTTCGACAACAAGGTCGAGAAGCTGCAGCGCGGCGATGAACTGCCGCCGGGCGTGATGAAGATGGTCAAGGTCTTTGTCGCGGTGAAGCGCAAGCTGCAGCCGGGTGACAAGATGGCCGGCCGCCACGGCAACAAGGGTGTCGTCTCGCGCGTCGTGCCGGTGGAAGACATGCCGTTCCTCGAGGATGGCACGTCGGTTGACATCGTGCTCAACCCGCTCGGCGTGCCCTCGCGCATGAATGTGGGGCAGATCCTCGAGACGCATCTGGGCTGGGCCTGCGCCAATATCGGCCGCCAGATCGGCCAGCTGGCCAATGACTACCAGCGCACGGGCGAGAAGCGGCAGGAACTGCTTGATGAACTGAAGTCGGTCTATGGCGACGCGGTTTATGACGAGCAGATCGGCGACATGACCGATGCCCAGCTGCTCGAGCTGTGCGGCAACCTGCGCAAGGGCGTGCCGATCGCGACCCCGGTGTTCGATGGCGCGTCCATTCCCGATATCGAGGCGATGCTGACCCGCGCGGGCGTGGACAAGTCCGGCCAGTCGCAACTGATCGACGGACGCACGGGCGAGCCGTTCGAGCGCAAGACCACGGTTGGCTACATCTACATGCTCAAGCTGCATCATCTTGTTGATGACAAGATCCATGCCCGCTCCATCGGCCCGTATTCGCTGGTGACCCAGCAGCCGCTGGGCGGTAAGGCGCAGTTCGGTGGGCAGCGCTTTGGTGAGATGGAAGTGTGGGCGCTCGAAGCCTACGGCGCGGCCTACACGCTGCAGGAAATGCTGACGGTCAAATCGGATGACGTGTCCGGTCGTACCAAGGTCTATGAGGCCATCGTGCGCGAGCAGGATGATTTCGAGGCCGGTATTCCGGAAAGCTTCAACGTGCTGATCAAGGAACTGAAGTCCCTTGGCCTGAATGTTGACCTGGAACAGAGCGGTAACTGATCCGGTCGGCATGTTGCACGTCGGTTCATCTATTTTTCTTTCAGGAGTGGAGGCAGGTGCGGCGCCTGCTTCCGCTTCATTCCCTCAGGGGGTTTGCGGCGCATGAATGAACTCATGAAGATCCTTGGCCAGGGCGGCCAGGCCATGACCTTTGACCAGATCAAGATCCAGCTGGCCTCGGCCGAGCAGATCCGTTCGTGGTCCTATGGCGAGATCAAGAAGCCCGAGACCATCAACTACCGGACCTTCAAGCCGGAGCGTGATGGCCTGTTCTGCGCGCGGATTTTTGGTCCGATCAAGGACTATGAATGTCTGTGCGGCAAGTACAAGCGGATGAAGTTCCGCGGCATCATCTGCGAAAAATGCGGCGTTGAAGTTACGCTGGCCAAGGTGCGCCGCGAGCGCATGGGCCATATCGAACTGGCCAGCCCGGTTGCGCATATCTGGTTCCTGAAGTCCCTGCCCAGCCGGATCGGCCTGATGGTCGACATGACGCTGAAGGATCTGGAAAAGATCCTGTATTTCGAGAGCTATGTGGTGCTCGAGCCCGGCACCTCGCCGCTCAAGCAGTACAGCCTGCTGACGGAAGACCAGTATCTCGATGTCATGGACGAGCATGGCGACGAGGGCATCGAGGTCGGCATTGGCGCGGAAGCGATCAAGAAGATCCTCGAGCGCATCGACTGCAAGGTCGAGAAGGAAGAACTGCGCCTCGAGCTGAAAGAGACCACGTCCGAGGCCAAGCGCAAGAAGCTGGTCAAGCGCCTGAAGCTGGTCGAGGCCTTTGCCGACAGTGAATCGCGCCCGGAATGGATGATCCTGGACCTCGTGCCGGTCATTCCGCCCGAGCTGCGCCCGCTGGTGCCGCTTGATGGCGGCCGCTTTGCCACGTCTGACCTGAATGACCTGTACCGTCGCGTCATCAACCGTAACAACCGCCTCAAGCGGCTGATCGAGCTGCGCGCGCCCGACATCATCGTGCGTAACGAAAAGCGCATGCTGCAGGAATCGGTCGATGCGCTGTTCGATAACGGCCGCCGTGGCCGCGCCATCACGGGTGCCAACAAGCGTCCGCTCAAGTCGCTGTCCGACATGCTCAAGGGCAAGCAGGGCCGCTTCCGCCAGAACCTGCTCGGCAAGCGCGTCGACTATTCGGGCCGTTCGGTCATCGTGGTGGGGCCGGAGCTGAAGCTGCACCAGTGCGGCCTGCCCAAGAAGATGGCGCTCGAACTGTTCAAGCCGTTCATCTACTCCAAGCTGGAAAAATACGGTCACGCCACCACCATCAAGGCTGCCAAGCGGATGGTGGAAAAGGAACGTCCCGAAGTGTGGGATATCCTTGAAGAGGTGATCCGCGAGCATCCGGTCATGCTCAACCGCGCGCCCACGCTGCACCGTCTGGGCATCCAGGCGTTCGAGCCGGTGCTGATCGAAGGCAAGGCCATCCAGCTCCACCCGCTGGTCTGCACCGCGTTCAACGCCGACTTCGATGGCGACCAGATGGCCGTGCACGTGCCGCTGAGCCTCGAGGCGCAGCTTGAAGCCCGCGTGCTGATGATGTCGACCAACAACATCCTCAGCCCGGCCAACGGCAAGCCCATCATCGTGCCGTCGCAGGATATCGTGCTGGGGCTGTACTATCTCAGCCTCGAGACGCCCGAATTCCGCGCAACGCCCGACAAGAACAGCTACGACGACAAGGGGCAGGTGACCGTGACCGGCGCGCCGTCCTTCTCCAGCGTGGGTGAAGTGGAATACGCGCTGAGCACGGGCGCGGTGAAGCTGCACGACAAGATCCGCGCGCGCATCGAGAGCTTCGATGCCGAGGGCAAGACCGTGCGTGAGACGGTGGTCACCACGCCGGGCCGCATGCTCGTCGCCCAGATCCTGCCGCGCAACCCGGCGCTGCCGTTCTCGCTGATCAACCGCCAGTTGACCAAGAAGATCGTGTCGGACGTGATCGATGCGGTTTACCGTCACTGCGGCCAGAAGGAATGCGTGATCTTCTGTGACCGCCTGATGGGCCTTGGTTTCCGCCACGCCGCGCGTTCGGGCATTTCCTTCGGCAAGGACGACATGATCGTCCCCGTCGAGAAGAAGGAACTCGTCGACCGCACCGCCGCCGAGGTGAAGGAATTCGAGCAGCAGTATCAGGACGGCCTGATCACCGCGGGCGAGCGCTACAACAAGGTGGTCGATGCCTGGTCGCGCTGCACCGATGAGGTGCAGGCCGCGATGATGAAGGAGATCTCCAAGCAGGAGATTGGCAAGCCCACCAACTCGGTGTGGATGATGAGCCACTCCGGTGCCCGTGGGTCGCCAGCGCAGATGAAGCAGCTTGCCGGCATGCGTGGCCTGATGGCCAAGCCGTCGGGCGAGATCATCGAGCAGCCGATCATCGCCAACTTCAAGGAAGGCCTGTCGGTTCTCGATTACTTCACCTCCAGCCACGGTGCGCGTAAGGGCCTGGCCGATACCGCGCTCAAGACTGCCAACTCGGGTTACCTGACCCGCCGCCTCGTTGACGTGGCGCAGGACAGCATCATCGTCGAGGAAGATTGCGGCACCGAGCGTGGCCTGACCGTGCGTGCGGTCATGGATGGCGGCGAAGTCGTGGCCTCCCTGTCCGAGCGGATGCTTGGCCGCACGCTGGCCGCCGACGTGCTCGACCCGGCAACGGGCAAGGTGCTGTTCCCGCGCAATACCCTGATCGAGGAAGCCGAGGCCGAGCAGATCGAGAAGGCGGGTGTCGAAAGCCTGCTGATCCGCTCCGTGCTGACCTGTGACAGCCGCGTGGGCGTGTGTGGCCACTGCTATGGCCGTGACCTTGCACGCGGCACGCCGGTCAATATCGGTGAGGCCGTGGGTGTTATCGCCGCCCAGTCCATCGGTGAGCCGGGCACGCAGCTGACCATGCGTACCTTCCATATCGGTGGTGCGGCGCAGCGTGGCGCCGAACAGTCGATGGTCGAGGCCTCGCGTGATGGCAAGGTGACGATCCGCAACAAGAACGTGGTGCATAACAGCCAGAACGTGCCCATCGTCATGTCGCGCAACTGCGAGATCCTGCTGACCGATGACCGCGGCACCGAACGCGCCCGCTACCGCGTGCCCTATGGTGCGCGCCTGCTGGTCGAGGATGGTGCCGAGGTGGCCCGTGGCCAGAAGATGGCCGAGTGGGACCCGTACACCCTGCCCATCATCACCGAGCAGCCTGGCAAGGTGGAATATCTCGACCTGATCGACTCCATCACCCTGGTGGAGCGGATGGATGAGGTGACCGGCCTGACCTCGAAGGTGGTCGTGGACTACAAGCAGGCTTCCAAGGGGATCGACCTGCGTCCGCGCCTGCAGCTCAAGGACGCCAACGGCGACGTGGTGAAGCTGGCCAACGGTAACGATGCCCGCTACTTCCTGTCGCCTGACTCGCTGCTCTCGGTCGAGAACGGCGCGCAGGTCAACGCAGGTGACGTGCTGGCGCGTATCCCGCGTGAAGGTTCCAAGACGCGTGACATTACCGGTGGTCTGCCGCGCGTGGCGGAACTGTTCGAGGCCCGCCGCCCGAAGGATCACGCCATCATCTCGGAAACCGAGGGGCGTGTGGAATTCGGCAAGGACTACAAGTCCAAGCGCCGCGTCATCGTCAAGAACGACGAGACGGGCGAGGAGACGGATTACCTCATCCCCAAGGGCAAGCACGTTTCCGTTCAGGAAGGCGACTTTGTCCAGGTGGGCGATCCGCTCGTCGACGGGCCGCGCGTGCCGCATGACATCCTCAAGGTGCTGGGTGTCGAGGCGCTGTCCGACTACCTCGTCAACGAGATCCAGGACGTCTACCGACTGCAGGGCGTGAAGATCAATGACAAGCACATCGAAGTCATTGTCCGCCAGATGCTGCAGAAGGTGGAAATCCTTGAGCCGGGCGATACGACCTACCTGATCGGCGAGACGGTGGACCGTATCGAATACGAGGAAGAGAATGCCAAGCGCCTGAGCCTGGGCGAACATCCTGCCGTGGCCATGCCGGTGCTGCAGGGTATCACCAAGGCTTCGCTGCAGACGCAGTCCTTCATCTCGGCGGCCTCCTTCCAGGAGACCACCCGTGTCCTCACCGAGGCCGCTACGGCGGGCAAGAAGGATACGCTCAACGGCCTGAAGGAGAACGTCATCGTCGGCCGCCTGATCCCGGCAGGGACGGGCAGCGTGATGAACAAGCTCCGCGCGGTTGCCGCGGGCGAGGACAAGCAGCGCCTCGCCAAGGCCCGTGCCGCCGTGCCGCCCAAGGCGGCCGAGTAACATACGAGAGAAATGCCGGATGGCGGGGGACCGCTATCCGGCATGATTCGGTGCTGCACTATTGTCACCATCCGATTCAGGCGGTATCAGCAGCCTGACGGAGCGGTGCTCCGAGTCTGGCGGAACAGAGTCGTTACGCCAGACTGCTAGCGAATCCTGCGCAAGGCTTGACTTTTGGTCAGTTTGCCCGTAGGTAACGCGCCCTCGGCTAGCCCTGTCTGAAAGACGTCGTTGGCCGTCGAATGCAGCATGCAGGCATGCGGTGCCGCAGTCCGGGAATCGGGCTGCCCAGGCCGGATGTAAATATGATGCCCGAACGGATGGTTGTCATTCGTTGGGGTTTTGTTGTGAACGACAGTCGGCAACCAGATATGGGGTTGGCCGGCCGAATTTTGTAAGGATCGGGAAAGGCGTATGCCGACCATCAACCAGTTGATCGCGAAAGGTCGCGAACCCGCAGCCAAACGCAATAAGGTTCCTGCCCTGCAGGGCTGTCCGCAGAAGCGTGGCGTTTGCACTCGTGTTTACACAACCACACCGAAGAAGCCGAACTCGGCTCTGCGTAAGGTGGCAAAAGTACGCCTGACCAACGGTTATGAGGTTGTGAGCTATATTCCGGGTGAGGGGCATAACCTCCAGGAACATAGCGTTGTCCTGATCCGTGGTGGTCGCGTTAAGGATCTTCCTGGCGTGCGTTATCACATCCTGCGCGGCGTTCTGGACACCCAGGGTATCGCCAAGCGTCGTCAGCGTCGCTCGCTCTATGGCGCGAAGCGTCCTAAGTAAAAGGAATAACGAGGCATGAGTCGCCGTCATCGCGCAGTCAAGCGCGAGATTCTTCCCGATCCGAAATTTGGTGATGTCGTCATTACGCGTTTCATGAACGCCCTGATGTACGACGGCAAGAAGTCCACCGCTGAAGGGATCGTCTATGGCGCCCTTGAGGTGCTGCGCCGCCGTGGTGGTGCCGCGGCCGACCCTGTGGTCATGTTCCACAGCGCGCTGGACAACGTCAAGCCGGCTGTCGAGGTGCGTTCCCGCCGTGTTGGTGGCGCCACCTACCAGGTTCCGGTCGAAGTCCGGGCCGAGCGTCGTCAGGCGCTGGCCATCCGCTGGCTGATCGACGCCTCGCGCAAGCGTGGCGAGAACACCATGCAGGATCGCCTGTCGAACGAACTTCTTGACGCCGTCAACAATCGTGGCGCCGCGGTCAAGAAGCGCGAAGACACGCACCGCATGGCCGAAGCCAACAAGGCATTCAGTCATTACCGCTGGTAAAGGCGGTCAGGCCGGTTTATTGACCGGCCCGGCTTCCGAAACGGAACTTTCCAACCCGACTCTCGGCACGAGGCCGAGTTAACGGAGAAAACGATGGCAAAGGCTAAATTTGAGCGGAATAAGCCGCACTGCAACATCGGCACGATTGGTCACGTCGATCACGGCAAGACCTCGCTGACCGCTGCTATCACCAAGACGCTGGCGAAGTCCGGCGGCGCGGAATTCAAGGCGTACGACATGATCGACGCCGCTCCTGAAGAGCGCGCCCGTGGCATCACCATCTCGACCGCGCACGTCGAGTACGAGACCGCGAAGCGTCACTACGCACACGTCGACTGCCCCGGCCACGCTGACTATGTGAAGAACATGATCACCGGTGCCGCGCAGATGGACGGCGCGATCCTGGTCGTGTCGGCCGCTGATGGCCCGATGCCCCAGACCCGCGAGCACATCCTGCTTGCCCGCCAGGTTGGCGTGCCGGCCCTGGTCGTCTTCCTGAACAAGGTTGACCAGGTTGATGATCCCGAGCTGCTCGAGCTGGTGGAAATGGAAGTGCGCGAGCTGCTTTCCGCTTACCAGTTCCCCGGCGACGATATCCCCATCATCAAGGGTTCGGCCCTGGTGACGCTGGAAGATGGCGATGCGGAAGTGGGCGAGAACCGCGTTCTCGACCTGATGAACGCTGTGGATGAATACATCCCGCAGCCGGAGCGTCCGATCGACCGTCCGTTCCTGATGCCGATCGAAGACGTGTTCTCCATCTCGGGCCGTGGCACCGTGGTGACGGGCCGTGTCGAGCGTGGCGCCGTGAACGTGGGCGACGAAATCGAGATCGTTGGCCTGCGCCCGACGCAGAAGACGACCGTGACCGGCGTGGAAATGTTCCGCAAGCTGCTTGATCGTGGTGAAGCAGGCGACAACATCGGCGCGCTGCTGCGTGGCACGAAGCGTGAAGACGTTGAGCGTGGCCAGGTGCTGGCAAAGCCGGGTTCGATCACCCCGCACACCAAGTTCAAGGCGGAAGCCTACATCCTGACGAAGGAAGAGGGTGGCCGTCACACGCCGTTCTTCACCAACTATCGTCCGCAGTTCTATTTCCGCACGACCGACGTTACCGGCGTCGTTCACCTGCCCGAAGGCACGGAAATGGTCATGCCTGGCGATAACGTCGCCATGGATGTCGAGCTGATCGCTCCGATCGCCATGGATGAAGGCCTGCGCTTCGCTATCCGCGAAGGCGGCCGCACCGTTGGTGCAGGTGTTGTTGCTTCCATCACGGCGTGATTGGACAGTAACTGAACTGTGGCATCCCGGTCGGAGCAATCTGGCCGGGTTTCCATTGCGGATCGGGTTCCCCCGAATCAGGTAAAGTTGGACTGAAACAGAAAGATGGACAACCAGAACATCCGCATTCGCCTGAAGGCGTACGATCATCGGGTGCTAGACAACAGCACGAAGGAGATCGTCAATACGGCGAAGCGTACGGGTGCGCGGGTTCGGGGTCCTATCCCGCTGCCGACGCATATTGAACGGTTTACCGTAAACCGCTCCCCCCACGTGGATAAGAAAAGCCGCGAGCAGTTCGAAATTCGGACCCATCGCCGGCTGCTCGACATTGTCGAGCCGACCCCGCAGACCGTGGACGCTCTCATGAAACTCGACCTCGCCGCTGGCGTAGATGTCGAGATTAAACTCTAAGGTCCAGACGATGCGCACCGGATTGATCGCAAAAAAGCTGGGTATGACCCGGCTGTTCAAGGAAGACGGCACACATGTGCCGGTGACTGTCCTGCAGCTTGATGATCTGCAGGTGGTTGATGTTCGCACCACCGAGCGTGATGGCTATACGGCCGTCCAGCTTGGCGCGGGCAAGGCCAAGGTCAAAAATGTGTCCAAGCCGAACCGCGGCCATTTTGCCAAGGCCAAGGTCGAGCCCAAGAAGAAGCTGGCGGAATTCCGTGTATCGGATGACGCCGTCCTGGAAGTCGGGGCTTCTCTGTCCGCCGCCCATTTCGTGGTGGGGCAGAAGGTGGACGTTACCGGCACCAGCAAGGGTAAGGGTTTTGCCGGCGCGATGAAGCGCTGGAACTTTGCCGGTCTCGAAGCCACCCACGGTGTCTCGATCAGTCACCGTTCGCACGGTTCCACGGGTAACCGCCAGGATCCGGGCAAGGTTTTCAAGAACAAGAAGATGGCCGGCCATCTCGGTTCCGAGCGTATCACCACGCTGAACCTTGAGGTTGCGGCTGTTGACGCCGAAAAGAACCTGATCATGATCCGCGGCTCCGTGCCGGGCGGAAAGAATGAAACGGTTCTCGTTCGTGATGCGATCAAGAAGGCCCGTCATGCCGAGGCGCCGTATCCGGCGGCCCTGGTTGAGGCTGCGGGCTGAGGATAGAGGGCAATGGATTACGAGATCAAAACCCTCGATAACGGAAGCGCAGGTACCGCCAGCCTTCCCGACGAGATTTTCGCCGCAACGCCGCGCACGGACATCCTGGCGCGTGTGGTGCACTGGCAGCTGGCCAAGCGCCGGGCTGGTACGCACAAGGTCAAGGGCATGGGGGAAGTCTCCGGCACGACCAAGAAGCCGTACCGCCAGAAGGGCACGGGTAGCGCCCGCCAGGGCTCGCTGCGTGCACCGCAGTACCGCACAGGTGGTATCGTTCATGGCCCCGTGGTGCGTGACCATGGCTATGACCTGCCCAAGAAGGTGCGCCGCCTCGGCCTGATTTCCGCCCTGTCGCAGAAGGCGGCGGAAGGCAAGCTGGTGGTGCTCGACGCCGCCACCGCCTCGGGCAAGTCGGCCGAACTGGCCAAGAAGCTGAAGGTCCTGGGCTGGACATCCGCGCTGATCGTGGATGCCGCGGTTGAAGAGAACTTTGGCCGTGCTGCGCGCAACCTGCCGAAGATCGACATTCTTCCGACAGTGGGCGCCAATGTCTACGATATCCTGAACCACGATGTGCTCGCGATCACGCGCGCCGGGGTTGAGGGTCTGAAGGAGCGTCTGGCATGACCAACATCCTGGCAATCCGCAAGAAGGCGGAACGCATGTCTCGGGAAGCGATGTACGACATCATCCGCTCCCCCCTGATCACGGAAAAGGCGACCGCCCTTTCCGAGAAGAACCAGGTCGGTTTCAAGGTCGCGATCAGCGCCACGAAGCCGGAGATCAAGGTTGCAGTCGAGACGCTGTTTGGCGTGAAGGTTCTGGGTGTGAACACGCTCATCCAGAAGGGAAAGGCCAAGCGCTTCAAGGGACGTCCCGGCCAGCGTTCGGATGTTAAGAAAGCGTTTGTTCAGCTTGCAGAAGGTCAGTCCATCGACCTGACCGCGAAGCTGGTCTGACGCGGGGTGACAAGAAATGGCATTGAAGCACTTTAATCCAGTTACCCCCAGCCTGCGCGGAACGGTTCTGATCGACCGCAAGGAGCTGTGGAAAGGCAAGCCCGTCAAGGGCCTGACCGAGGGGAAGAACAAGAGCGGCGGCCGTAACAACCACGGTCGCACCACCTCGCGTTTCATCGGTGGCGGTCACAAGCAGTCCTATCGTTATGTTGACTTCAAGCGTCGCAAGTTCGACGTGGTCGGCACGGTGGAGCGGCTGGAATACGATCCCAACCGCACCGCGTTCATCGCGCTCATCAAGTACGCTGATGGCGAACTGGCCTATATCATCGCGCCGCAGCGCCTCAAGGCAGGTGACGAAGTCATCGCCGGTGCGCGCGCCGATATCAAGCCGGGCAACGCCATGCCCCTGTCTGCCGTTCCGGTGGGCACGATCATCCACAACATCGAGCTCAAGGCCGGTGCTGGTGGCAAGATCGCCCGCTCGGCTGGCACGTATGCGCAGCTGGTCGGCAAGGACATGGGCTATGCCCAGATCAAGCTGCAGTCCGGTGAACTGCGTGTTGTGCGTGCGGAATGCATGGCCACCATCGGTGCCGTGTCCAACCCGGACAACATGAACCAGCACCTGGGCAAGGCCGGCCGCAATCGCTGGCTGGGCCGCCGCCCGCACAACCGTGGTGTCGTCATGAACCCGGTTGACCATCCGCATGGTGGTGGTGAAGGACGCACTTCGGGTGGGCGTCATCCGGTTACGCCATGGGGCAAGCCGACTAAGGGTTACAAGACCAGGGTCAACAAGCGTACGGACAGTCTGATCATCCGTCGCCGGAAGACCGGCAAGTAAGGGGCATTTAAGATGGCACGTTCCGTCTGGAAGGGCCCGTTCGTGGACGGGTATCTGCTGAACAAAGCCGATGCATCGCGCGCGTCGGGCCGTAACGAAGTGATCAAGATCTGGTCGCGTCGATCCACCATCCTGCCGCAGTTCGTCGGACTGACGTTCGGCGTCTATAACGGGCACAAATTCCTGCCCGTGCAGGTTTCCGAGAACATGGTGGGGCACAAGTTCGGTGAGTTCTCACCGACCCGTACCTTCACGGGTCATTCTTCGGACAAGAAAGCGAAGCGGGGCTGATCATGAGCAAGCCTAAGCATCCGCGCACGCTCGCGGAAACCGAGGCGCAGGCGCTGACGCGGAACATCCGCATCAGCCCGCGCAAGCTGAACCTTGTTGCGGGTCTGATCCGCAACAAGCCGGCCGCGCAGGCAATCGCCACCCTCACATTCTCCAAGCGTCGCATTGCCCAGCAGGTCAAGAAGACGCTGGAAAGTGCGATCGCCAACGCCGAGAACAACCATCAGCTGGACGTTGACCAGCTGGTTGTTGCCCGCGCTGAGGTGGGCAAGTCGATCGTGATGCGTCGTTTCCACGCACGTGGTCGTGGCCGTTCGGCCCGCATCGAGAAGTTCTTCAGCCACCTGACGATCGTCGTGGCTGAAAAGAAGCCCGAAGCTGAAACCGAAAAGAAGGCGGCCTGATCCATGGGACATAAAGTTAATCCGATCGGGCTTCGGCTCGGTATTAACCGGACATGGGACAGCCGCTGGTACGCCGATGCGGACTACGCCCGCCTGCTGCATGACGACCTGAAGCTGCGCGCCTACCTGCGCCGCAAGCTGGCTGGTGCCGGCGTGTCCCGCGTGGTGATCGAGCGCCCGGCCAAGAAGCCGCGCGTGACCATCTACGCGGCACGCCCCGGCGTGGTGATCGGCAAGAAGGGCCAGGACATCGATGTGCTGCGCAAGGACCTGGCCCGCATGGCCAAGACCGATGTGGCGCTGAACATCGTCGAGATCCGCAAGCCGGAAATCGATGCGACCCTGGTGGCCGAGAACATCGCCCAGCAGCTCGAGCGCCGCGTGGCCTTCCGTCGTGCCATGAAGCGCGCCGTGCAGTCCGCCATGCGCCTGGGTGCGCAGGGTATCCGGATCAACTGCTCGGGCCGTCTGGGCGGCGCGGAAATCGCGCGCGTCGAGTGGTATCGTGAAGGCCGGGTGCCGCTGCACACGCTGCGTGCGGATATCGACTACGGTGTGGCGACCGCCAAGACGACCTATGGCACCTGTGGTGTGAAGGTCTGGATCTTCAAGGGCGAGATTCTTGCCCATGATCCGCTGGCGCAGGACCGTCGCGCCGCCGAACAGGCCCCGCAGCGCTAACTGCGGGGTCCAATGGACCTAGATGCGCCAGGCGGCGCGTGAGGATTTGAAAAATGCTTTCTCCCAAGCGGACAAAGTACCGCAAGGCCCACAAAGGGCGCATTCATGGGTTGGCCAAGGGCGGCACAACCCTGAATTTCGGGGCTTTTGGCCTGAAGGCTCTCCAGCCTGAACGGATCACGGCCCGCCAGATCGAAGCGGCCCGCCGGGCCATTACCCGCGCCATGAAGCGTGCGGGTCGCGTCTGGATTCGGATTTTCCCTGATCTTCCGGTCTCGACAAAGCCGGCAGAAGTGCGTATGGGGTCCGGCAAGGGGTCGCCCGAATATTGGGTGGCTCGTGTGAAGCCGGGTCGAATCCTGTTCGAGATCGAAGGCGTGCCGCCGGAAGTCGCGCGTGAAGCGCTGGCTCTTGGTGCGGCAAAGCTGCCGATCAAGACGAAATTCGTGACCCGTATCGGAGAGGCGTGAGATGGCAAAGGCAACAAAGCCGGCCGATCTGCGTGCCAAGACTGTTGAAGAACTGGATACGCTTCTCGTCGATCTGAAGCGCGAGCAGTTCAATCTTCGGTTCCAGCATGCGACCGGCCAGACCGAGGGGCAGTCCCGCATGCGCGTGGTTCGTCGTGAAATCGCGCGTGTGAAGACGATTGCGACCGAGGTTGTTAAGAAGAGTTCTGCTGGCCATGCGCCGGCAGTAAAGTCCTGAAGGGAGACGGGCGATGCCAAGGCGCGTCCTGACCGGGCGGGTAACGAGCGACAAGATGGACAAGACCGTTACGGTTCTTGTCGATCGTCGCATTATCCACCCGCTGTATAAGAAGTTCATTCGTCGCTCGAAGAAGTATGCGGCGCATGACGGCTTGAACGAATGCAAGGTGGGCGACACGGTTCGCATTGAAGAATGCAAGCCGATTTCCCGCCGCAAGACCTGGACGGTCGTTGTCCGGAATGGCCAGCCGCTCGCGGCAGCCGCCGGTGCTGCGTCTGGCGCCCAGGCGTAAAGAAGGCATAGACCATGATCCATCCCGAGACCAACCTTGACGTGGCCGACAATTCCGGTGCCCGTCAGGTGCAGTGCATCAAGGTACTGGGCGGTTCCAAGCGGAAGTCTGCCTCGGTCGGCGACGTGATTGTCGTGTCCGTCAAGGAAGCCATTCCCCGCGGCAAGGTCAAGAAGGGCGACGTTCACCAGGCGGTGATCGTGCGCACTTCCTACCCCGTGCGCCGGGCCGATGGCAGCGCCATCCGTTTTGACCGCAATGCGGCCGTGCTGATCAACAAGCAGCAGGAGCCGATCGGTACCCGTATCTTTGGCCCGGTCGTGCGTGAGCTGCGTGCGCGCAAGTTCATGAAGATCATCTCGCTGGCACCGGAGGTGCTGTAATGGCTGCTCGTATCAAGAAGGGTGACCAGGTCCTGGTCACCACCGGTGGTTCCAAGGGGACCCGTGGCGAGGTCGTTACGGTCCTGCCCGCGGCCAACAAGGCCGTGGTGCGTGGCGTTGCCATTGCGAAGCGTCATACCCGTCCTTCGCGCATGGGTGAGCAGGGCGGCATTGTCCACAAGGAAATGCCGGTGCACCTGTCCAACCTGAAGCTGATCGACCCCAAGAGCGGTGACCCGACGAAAGTCGGCTTCCGCGTTCTGGAAGATGGTCGCAAGGTTCGTGTCGCCAAGGCGACCGGCGAAGTAATCGAAGGCTGAGGGGGCGGGAATGTCTGAAGTGAAAGAAGCCCGCGCCCTGCCGCGCATGCAGCAGCGTTATCAGGACGAGCTGCGCGCGAAGCTGCGCGAGGAATTCGGGTACAAGAACGAGATGCAGGTTCCGCGTCTCGAGAAGATTGTCCTGAACATGGGTGTTGGCGAAGCCGCGGGCGACCAGAAGAAGCTCGACGCTGCGGTCAAGGAAATGACCCTTATCGCTGGTCAGAAGCCGGTCAAGACGGTTGCCAAGAAGGCGATCGCCGGCTTCAAGATCCGTGAAGGTCTGCCCATCGGGTGCAAGGTGACGCTGCGCCGTGCCCAGATGTTCGAATTCCTCGATCGTTTCGTGACCATCGCCCTGCCGCGCGTGCGCGATTTCCGCGGTCTGCCGGCGAACAAGGGTTTCGACGGTCGTGGCAACTTCGCGATGGGGCTGAAGGAACAGATTGTCTTCCCGGAAATCGAATACGACAAGGTAGACGAGATCCGCGGCATGGACATCATCTTCGTGACCACCGCGAAGACGGATGCGGAAGCGAAGGCTCTGCTGAAGGCGTTTGATCTGCCCTTCGCTGCATAAAATGTAGCGAAAGGGCTTCCGTCTGAAGTCCAGAAGACCTAATACACACGTTGTTTGGAAAACCGTTGGGAATGGCCCGACAGGTTCCGGAGGGTAAAACAAGGCATGGCCAAAATTTCCGCCGTAAACCGGAATGTCAAGCGCGAGCGCATGGCAGACCGGGACCGGGCTAAGCGGACTGCATTGAAGAACATCATCATGGACCGGTCTCTGCCGGTTGAAGATCGATTCGATGCGTCGCTCAAGCTTGCTGAACTTCCTCGCAATGGGTCGCGCGTGCGCGTGCGTCTGCGCTGCAAGCTCACCGGGCGTCCTCGCGCCAATTACAGAAAGTTTGAACTCTGCCGTATCGCCCTGCGCGACCTGGCCTCCAATGGTCAGATCCCGGGCATGGTCAAGTCAAGCTGGTAAGGGCAGGGAACGATGTCACTTTCTGATCCTTTGGGTGATCTGCTCACCCGGATCCGCAATGCGCAGCGTGCACGGCATGCTGCCTGCGTGGCGCCGGCTTCCAAGCTGCGCGCCAGTGTTCTCGAGGCGCTTCGCCGCGAGGGGTATATCCGTGGTTTCTCGCGTGAGGAACTGCGCAAGGGTGTGGCCCAGCTGCGCATCGAGCTGAAATATCTCGATGGCGAGCCGGTCATCAAAGAAATCCACCGTGTGTCCAAGCCGGGGCGCCGCGTCTATTCCAAGATCAAGGAACTGCCGCGTGTCTATGCCGGGCTGGGTGTGTCGATCCTGTCGACGCCGCGTGGTGTTCTGTCCGATGCGGAGGCCCGCGCTGCCAATGTTGGCGGTGAAGTCCTCTGCCGTGTGTTCTGAGGAGGGATAAATGTCGCGAGTGGGCAAATATCCCGTCGAAGTTCCGTCGGGCGTTCAGGTTTCCGTTGCTGGTGGCGTGCTGACCACGAAGGGCAAGCTCGGCGAGCTCAAGCTGCCGCTGTCCGGTCATGTCGCCGTTGATGTCGCGGATGGCAAGGTTGCGGTCAAGCCGGTTGGCACCGAGGCCCAGGCCCGCATGATGTGGGGGACCACGCGTTCCCTGATCGCGAGCATGGTCAAGGGTGTGTCGGAAGGGTTTTCCAAGACTCTGGAAATCTCCGGCACCGGTTACCGTGCTGCGGTGCAGGGCAAGAACCTGGTCATGAACCTCGGTTATTCGCATGACATCGTCTATGCGATTCCCGAAGGCATCAAGATCACCACCCCGCGGCCTACGGCCGTGACTGTCGAGGGGATCGACAAGCAGCGGGTTGGTCAGGTTGCGCTTGATATCCGTAGCTTCCGCAAGCCTGAGCCCTACAAGGGCAAGGGTGTCCGTTATGAAACGGAAACCATCCGTCGCAAGGAAGGCAAGAAGAAATAATGAGCACGCAGAAGGATCTGCGGGAGCGGCGGCGCCAGCGTCTCCGTTTCCAGCTTCGCCTCAAGAGTGGTGGCCGTCCGCGTCTGTCGGTGTTCCGTTCGGGCAAGAATATCTACGCGCAGGTGATCGACGATGCAGCTGGCCGCACGCTGGCCGCAGCTTCGACCCTCGACAAGGACCTGCGTGCCACCCTCAAGGGTGGTACGGACGTGAAGGCAGCCGGTGCGGTCGGCAAGCTTCTTGCCGAGCGCGCGGTGGCTGCTGGTGTGTCGAAGGTCGTTTTCGACCGCGGCTCGTATCTGTATCATGGGCGTATCAAGGCCCTGGCGGAGGCTGCCCGTGAGGGCGGTCTCTCGTTCTGACGAAAGGGTCACGCATAATGGCACGTGAACCGAGAGAAGGCGGCCGGGGTGGTCGCGATCGTGACCGCGAAGGCGACGATCTGGTCGACAAGCTGGTTACGATCAATCGTGTTGCCAAGGTTGTAAAGGGCGGTCGCCGCTTTGCATTCGCGGCACTGGTTGTTGTTGGTGACCAGAAGGGTCGCGTAGGGTTCGGCGCGGGCAAGGCCCGTGAGGTTCCCGAGGCGATCCGCAAGGCAACCGACCGCGCCAAGCGGACGATGATCCGCGTTCCGATGAAGGAAGGTCGTACGCTGCATCACGATGTGGCCGGTCACTTCGGGGCGGGCAAGGTTGTCCTGCGTTCTGCTGATGCAGGCACGGGCATCATTGCCGGTGGTCCGATGCGCGCCGTGTTCGAGAGCCTAGGCATCAATGACGTGGTGGCCAAGTCGCTCGGCACCCGCAACCCGCACAACATGGTCAAGGCGACGTTCGCCGCGCTGGAGCGTTGCGCCAGCCCGCGTTCGGTTGCCAACCGCCGTGGCAAGAAGGTTTCGGACATCCTGGGGCGCCGCGAGGCTGCGGTAGCGACGGAGGCTGCGGCCGATGTCTGATACCAAGGCAACCATTCGCGTTACCCAGGTGCATTCTGGCAATGGCCAGAAGCCGGGCCAGCAGGCTACGCTGGTGGGCCTGGGCCTGAACAAGATCGGTCGTACCCGCGAGCTGGAGGATACCCCTTCGGTTCGTGGCATGATCCGCAAGGTGTCCCACCTGATCAAGGTGGAGGATTGAGATGAACCTGAACGAACTTCGTGACAACGAGGGCGCACGCTATCGCAAGAAGCGCCTTGGTCGCGGCATCGGCTCTGGCAAGGGCAAGACGTCGGGCAAGGGTGTGAAGGGCCAGAAGGCACGCTCCGGTGTGTCGCTGAACGGTTTTGAAGGCGGTCAGCTGCCCATCTACCGTCGTCTGCCCAAGCGCGGCTTCAAGAACATCTTCCGCAAGGACTATGCGGTGGTGAACCTGGGCGTGCTCGACAAGGCGATTGCTGCTGGCAAGATCGATGCCAAGGCCGTGGTGACGGAAGAGATCCTGACCAAGGCCGGTCTGGCCGGCTCAGGCCGCTTTGACGGCATCCGCCTGCTTGCCGATGGTGCGCTGAACCATGCCGTGACCATTGAAGTGTCCGGCGCTTCGGCCGGTGCCATTGCCGCAGTTGAAAAGGCTGGCGGCAAGGTGCAGGTCAAGGTCCAGAAGCAGCAGGCTCCTGCCGCCGAATGACCGGCTGGGGGCACAGGCACGTTCTGTACCCGAAGCATGATAAAAGCGATGCTGCTTGCACTCGGCGGGCGCATCGCTTTATTACTTTCTGCGGTTTTTTTTATCATGACAGCGTCCCGTTTTCGGCGGTGGCGCTGTTCTTGTGAAAGGATGGGCGCATGGCCTCCGCGGCCGAACAGTTGGCTGCCAATCTGAATTTCAGCTCCTTCGCCAACGCGACGGAACTGAAGAAGCGTATCTGGTTTACCCTCGGTGCGCTGATCGTTTACCGGATTGGCACCTATATCCCCGTCCCTGGCGTCGATGCGACGGTGATGGGGCAGCTTCTGGCCCGGCATCAGGGCGGTATCCTGGGTATGTTCGATATGTTCACGGGTGGTGCGCTGGGGCGCATGACCGTGTTCGCACTCAACATCATGCCCTATATCAGTGCCTCGATCATCGTGCAGCTCATGTCGGCGGCCATTCCCTCCCTTGAAGCCCTGAAGAAGGAAGGCGAGGGTGGGCGGCGCAAGCTGAATGAATATACCCGCTACCTGACCGTGGTCATTGCGCTGTTCCAGGCCTACGGCATCGCCATCGGGCTGGAGAACATGCATACGGAGGCAGGCTCGGCCGTTGTCTCGCCGGGGCTGTTCTTCATTGTCTCGTGCGTGCTGACGCTGGTGGGCGGCACCATGTTCCTGATGTGGCTGGGCGAGCAGATAACGTCGCGGGGGGTTGGTAACGGCATCTCGCTGATCATCTTCGCGGGTATCGTGGCAAACCTGCCCAATGCGCTCGCAAGCCTGTTCCAGCTTGGCTATACCGGCGCGCTCTCGCCGTTCTTCGTGCTGGTCTTCCTGGTGCTGGCGGCGGTGACCATTGCGTTCATCGTGTTCATGGAACTGGCACAGCGGCGCGTGGTGATCCAGTACCCCAAGCGGCAGGTCGGCCAGCGCATGTTTGGCGGTGACTCGACGCACATGCCGCTGAAGGTGAATACCGCGGGTTCGATTCCGCCGATCTTCGCCTCATCGGTGCTGCTGATTCCCGTGACCATCGCGGGGTTCGTCAACAACAGCTCGATGCCGGGCTGGCTGTCCTTCCTGGGGCAGTCGCTGGGGCAGGGGCAGCCGCTCTACATGCTGTTCTACGCGGCGATGATCGTGTTCTTCTCGTATTTCTATGCGGCGGTGACGTTCAACCCGCAGGAGACGGCGGAAAACCTGCGCAAGCAGGGCGGCTTCGTGCCTGGTATCCGGCCTGGCGCCAACACGGCGGCCTTCTTCGACCGGATCCTGACGCGCATCACGACCATTGGCGCGCTCTATCTTGTCGCTGTCTGCCTGTTGCCGCAGATCCTGATCAGCCATTACAACGTGCCGTTCTATTTTGGTGGTACGAGTCTGATCATTATCGTGACCGTGACGATCGATACGGTGACGCAGGTGCAGTCGCATCTGGTGGCACACCAGTATCAGGGCCTCATGCGTCGCGGACGGGGCCGAAAGGGCAAAATGCGGTGAATATCATTTTTCTCGGGCCGCCGGGTGCCGGAAAAGGCACCCAGTCGAAGCGGCTGGAAGAACGCTACGGAATCGCCCAGATTTCAACGGGCGACATGCTGCGGGCCGAAGTCGCGACCGGCAGCCCGCTCGGGCAGAAGGTCAAGGCGGTCATGGCGAACGGGCAGCTTGTGTCCGATGACCTGATCATTGCCATGATTGAAAACCGCATCCGCCAGCCGGACTGCGCCAAGGGGTTCATCCTTGATGGATTCCCGCGCACGCGGGCCCAGGCGGAAGCGCTTGACGCCATGCTGGCCCGCAGCGGGCAGCACATCGATGCGGTGCTGCTGCTTGACGTGGACGAGGATGCCCTGGCCGACCGGATCGCGGGCCGTTACACCTGCGCCAAGTGTGGCGCGGGCTATAACGACGTGTCCAAGCGGCCGAAGGTGGAAGGTACATGCGATGTGTGTGGTGGCCACGAGTTCATCCGCCGCGAGGATGACCGGCGTGACACCGTGGCCGCGCGCCTGAAAACCTACCGGGAACTGACCGCGCCGATCCTGCCTTATTACGAGGCGGAAACGCGGCTGTACCGTGTGGATGGCATGGCCGATATCGATGACGTGACGAAGCAGGTCTTCGGGATTATCGATCGTATCACTAAAAAGTGATGCGAAATAATTGACTCAATGGGGGGCAGCAGTATATTGCGCGCCCTCAAGGTATGAGCGTCGTGTGAGTCGTCCATGAGGGGCGGCTCGTAGGGCCAGAATGTATGATGATGGGGTTGGCCGGTCGTAAACCGGTATGTTCACGATGCTCCCGCCACACAGGGCGGGTGGTGTGACGCAGCCCTGCCTGATAGTTAGTGCCCTGAATCAGGGGCGGACGAGGAGTAAGTGGCGTGGCACGTATTGCCGGCGTGAACATCCCTAGCAACAAGCGGGTCACAATTGGCCTTCGTTATATCTATGGTATCGGGGCCACCAAGGCCCAGGCGATCTGCGACAAGCTGGAAATCCCGGCTGAGCGGCGCGTCAACGAACTGTCTGACGACGAGATCGGCAAGATCCGTGAACTGATCGACAGCGATTACCGCGTTGAAGGTGACCTTCGCCGTGAAGTGGCGATGAACATCAAGCGCCTGATGGACCTGGGCTGCTACCGTGGCCTGCGCCACCGTCGTGGCCTGCCTGTCCATGGTCAGCGGACTCATACCAACGCCCGTACCCGCAAGGGTAAGGCCGTGGCGATTGCGGGCAAGAAGAAGGCGACCCGCTAATCAGCGGATTGCCTGGTATGAGTGCATGGAGCCTGCGGGTTCCGTGCACCGTTTGAACTGACAGGATCGAGAAAATTATGGCGAAAGCTGCGGCTCCGCGTATTCGTAAGAAAGAGCGGAAAAACATCATTTCCGGTGTGGCGCATGTGCTGTCCACCTTCAACAACACCATGATCACCATCTCGGATGCGCAGGGCAATGCGATTGCCTGGTCTTCCGCTGGTGCCCAGGGTTTCAAGGGCTCGCGCAAGTCCACGCCGTATGCGGCGCAGGTTGCCGCCGAGGATGCAGGCCGCAAGGCCCGCGAGCACGGCATGGAAACGCTGGAGATCGAGGTTTCCGGTCCGGGTTCGGGGCGTGAGAGCGCCCTGCGCGCGCTGCAGGCTGTCGGCTTCTCGATCACGGCCATCCGTGACATGACGCCGGTGCCGCATAACGGCTGCCGCCCCCGCAAGCGCCGTCGCGTCTGATACGCCGTCTGCCTTAGTCGTATTCCCCCGCATGCGGGGGAAGATTGTCATTCCGGTATCCTGCCACAGGGTACCATCTGCCACTCTCGGGTGGCAGATCAGTCTTGAAAGGCCATTACCTTGGTCCTCCAGAAAAACTGGCAATCCCTGATCAAGCCGGAAAAGCTGGAAGTCGAACCGGGGGCGGAACCTTCACGCATTGCTACCGTCGTAGCCGAGCCGCTGGAACGCGGGTTTGGCATGACGCTGGGCAACGCGATCCGTCGGGTTCTGCTGTCGTCCCTGCAGGGGGCTGCGGTTACGGCAATCCAGATTGACGGCGTGCTGCATGAATTCTCGTCGGTGGCGGGTGTTCGTGAAGACGTGACCGACATCGTGCTGAACATCAAGCAGCTCGCGCTGCGCATGCATGGCGAAGGCCCCAAGCGCATGGTGCTGACGGCCACCGGCCCCGGCGAAGTGCGTGCCGGCCAGATCCAGACCGGGCATGACATTGAAGTCATGAACCCCGATCTCGTGATCTGCACCCTTGATGAAGGGGTGAAGTTCGGGATGGAGTTCACCGTGAACATGGGCAAGGGCTATGTTCCGGCAGCGGCCAACCGCCCGGAAGATGCGCCGATCGGCCTGATCCCGGTTGATGCCATCTACTCCCCGGTCCGTCGCGTGTCGTACAAGGTGGAGCAGACCCGCGTGGGTCAGGTCACCGATTATGACCGCCTGCTGCTGACGGTGGAAACCAACGGCGCGGTGACACCGGAAGATGCCGTGGCCCTGGCCGCGCGTATCCTGCAAGATCAGCTCCAGCTGTTCATCAACTTCGATGAGCCGCGCACGGTGCGTACGGAAGAGCCGCAGGATGACCTGCCGTTCAACCGCAACCTGCTGCGCAAGGTTGATGAGCTTGAGCTGTCGGTCCGCAGTGCGAACTGCCTGAAGAACGACAACATCGTCTATATCGGTGATCTGGTTCAGAAGACCGAGCAGGAGATGCTGCGTACCCCGAACTTCGGCCGCAAGTCGCTCAATGAGATCAAGGAAGTCCTGACCGCCATGGGGCTTTCACTGGGTATGAATGTGCCGGCATGGCCGCCGGAAAATATCGAAGATCTGGCCAAGAGGCTCGACGAGCCGTTCTGATCCTCCGAACCGGATAAAACAGGAAATTACATCATGCGTCACGGTGTTGCCGGCCGTAAGCTCGGCGTTACCTCGTCCCATCGACAGGCCATGTTTCGCAACATGGCTGTCGCCCTGATCAAGCACGAACAGATCACCACCACGCTGCCCAAGGCGAAGGAACTCCGCCCGGTTGTGGAAAAGCTGATCACCCTTGGCAAGCGCGGCGATCTGCATGCCCGCCGCCAGGCTTTCGCCCAGCTGCGTGACGACAAGATCGTGTCCAAGCTGTTTGCTGCCGTGGCTGACCGCTACAAGGCGCGCTCGGGTGGTTACACCCGCGTGCTGCGTGCGGGCATGCGCCATGGCGATGCGGCTGACATGGCCGTGATCGAACTGGTTGACCGCGATGTGTCGGCCAAGGGCCAGGACAGCGGTCCGCGCCCCGAGGCCGCCACGGAAGAAAACCTGGCAGCCTGAGGAACCCTGTTCCTTCAAGAAAGCCCGGCTTTATGCCGGGTTTTTTTGTGTCGCGGGCCTAATTGATCTTTTTCATCGTTATATAGATATACAGGCAGGATTTCGTACATTACTGATTAATACACTTGGCTTGTGTTCAAAAGGCATCGCGCTCTGTCGTCTGGCCTGAAGGCAGGCGATGCGTGGCATCTTTTATCAATCGGGTGTTTTCAAAAAATCTCTTACCCGCAGGATTTGGCCTGCGTGGCAGGATGGGGCGTAAGACATGGCAGCAAGGGTTTGGGGGCATCTGTTACGGCGCGGGCTTTACGCCATGGCCAGCGTGATGATGCTGTGCGGCACGGCGCAGGCGGCTGCCGTGCGGGTGGGCTATATTCCCGTCATCGGTTCGGCGCCGCTTTTTGTCATGCAGGGCACGAACTGGGGGCATGATGCGGGCGTGGAGTTGCAGCTTGTGCGCTTCCAGTCCGGGCCGCAGGCCATACAGGCGCTGATATCGGGCAAGATCGATGCCTATGTGGCGGGCGTGCTGCCGCTGTTGCAGGCCCGTGCGCATGGCGCGGATGTCAAGGTGGTGGCCAGTGCGGCGACGGAGGAGCTTGAGGTCGTCGCACGCGGGGATCTGGCAACGGGCCTGCCCGAGCAGCCTGCAACACTGGCCCCCGATGCGCTGCGCCAGCGCCTGGCCGATTTTACCAGCAGGGATGGCCACAAGCCCAAGATTGCCGCCCAGCCCCTGGGCTCGGTGCCGGACACGCTGCTGCGTTACTGGCTGAAGGCAGGCAACGGGCTCGACCCGGCGCAGGTGGCCGATATCGTGGGCATTGATATCGATGCCGCCCAGCAGGCCTTTCTGGCAGGCGCGGTGGATGGCGCGATCCTGCGCGAACCGGCATTGACCATCATCCGCCACCGTCTGCCCGCAACACGGGTGCTGGCCTCGGGTCATGACCTCATGCCCGGCCAGCCGGGATCGGTGCTGGCCATTGTCAATGAAAACGCGCCTGACCGGGCGGCGTGGAAAAACGCGTTTGTCAGCGCTTTCGTCAAGGCCACGCAACTTCTGGCAACCGACCCCGAGCAGGCGGCGCCTTACGTGCAGCAAGCACTTGGCGGTGGCATGCTGCCCACGGCGATCATCATCGAGGCGCTGAAGGCTTCGGCGGGTGGTTATGTGTCCGATCCCGAGCGGATCGTGGCGGCCGTGGGCAAGTTGCAGGATTTCGAGGTTGAGAGCGGCCTGCTGCGCAAGGCCGAGCCGGTGGCCGACCTGTTTGACCTCGAGACCTACCGGCAGGTCCGGCCATGAGCCAGGCCCGCGCCCACCTGCTTCGTCCTGCTCTCGGGCTGGCCGGGGTGGTCGTGCTGTTTGGCGTATGGGAAGGCGCCGTGCGCTGGGGGTGGATACAGTCCGGCTTCCTGCCAGCGCCCTCCAGCCTCGGCCCGGCATGGCTGGATGAGGTGCGCAGCGGGGCATGGGTGCAGGCCATCCGCGACAGCCTGACCCATTACCTGACCGGCCTTGTGGCCGGTTCGGTCATGGGCACGCTGGTGGGGCTGCTGTGCGGGGCGCTGCCGGTGCTTGATGGGCTGCTCTCGGGCATCGTGCGCGTGCTGCGCCCCATCCCGGGCCTGGCCTGGGTGCCGTTTGCCATATTGTGGTTCGGGCTGAACACGGCGGGGGCCACGTTCATCATCGCCATCTCTGTGTTCTGGATCAATTTCTATGCCGCCTATGGCGCGGTGCGCGCAATCGACCCGGACCTGTATGAGGTCGCCGCCGCCTTCGGCCATGGCGGCTTCTGGGCGCGGCTGCGCACGGTGGTGCTGCCTGCCGCAAGCCCCGGCGTGCTTGATGGGCTGCGCACGGGCATCGGGCAGGCCTGGATGTCGGTCGTGGCGGCGGAACTGTTTGGCGTGCCGGGCATTGGCGCGCGGATGATGCAGGCCTCGAGCCTGCTCGCGACCGATCTGGTGGTGGTCTACATGCTCACCATGGCGCTGCTCTATGCGGTGACCGACACGCTGTTCATGCTGGTGCGGCGCAGGCTGCTGGGCTGGCAGGGATGAACACGATGGCACCATGCGAAACTGGCCCCGCCAGCCCCGGCGCGGTCGTGGTGCGGCTGGAGAATATCGGCCTGTCGCACGATCATGGGCGCAGTTTCATCCTGCGCCATGTCGATCTTGAAATCCGGGCTGGCGAGTTCGTGGCGCTGCTCGGTCCCTCGGGCGTGGGCAAGTCCACGCTGCTGCGCGTCATCATGGGGCTTGTGCCCCCGAGCGAGGGGCAGGTGACGCTGCACGCGCGCCCAGCGCAGGCACACCGGCCCGCCGCCATGGTGTTTCAGGATGCCAAGCTCATGCCGTGGCGCAGCGTGCGGCGCAATGTGGAACTCGGGCTTGAGGGGCTGGGGCTGAACCGCGCCGCGCGGCACGCCCGCGCCATGGCTGCCCTTGAACTGGTGGGACTGGCCGACAGGGCGGAGCGCTGGCCACGCCAGCTTTCAGGCGGGCAGCGCCAGCGCGTTGGCGTGGCGCGGGCGCTGACGGTGGAACCTGACCTGCTGCTGATGGATGAACCCTTTGGCGCGCTCGATGCCATTACGCGCGCCGGCCTGCAGCGCGAACTGCTCGACATCCATGCCCGCAGGCAGGGCACGGTGCTGTTCGTGACCCATGACCTTGACGAGGCCCTGCTGCTCGCTGACCGCATCATCATCCTGCAGGGTCACCCGGCGGGGGTGAAGGGCGACTTCATGGTGGGGCCACGCCCGCATGAGGGGGCGGCCGTGCAGGCCATGGCCGCGCGCATGAAGCGGCTGATTGCCGGTGAACCCGACCCCGGCGCGGATGCGGCCTATTGGCAGGCATCGGAGATATGATAAGTCTCGGCACTCACCCTGCCTGGCGCAGGTGGGCATGAAGGCATGGGGGCAAGGCGGTCGGGCCTGCGCCCCTGGCAAGCATAGGGAAGACAGAGCATGACAAATCCCCCCAACCTTGAAGCGCATCTCGAGGAAGGCATCGGCCGCCTTCAGGATGGGCTGGATGGTTTTGTCGGTGATTCCGGCATGCCGCTGTCAGCCCGCATGCAGGGCGCCGGTGGTGCCGCACAGCAGGGCCTGGGCGAGATCTGCGACAGCCTGCGTGACGTGACCGCCGACCGCCCGCTCGTGGCGCTGCTTGGGGCCTCCTTCCTGGGCTTTATCGTAACCGCGTTCCTGCGCCGCAGGCGCGGTTGAGGCAACATATGCCGTGCTGTCGCGTTGAATGGCGCATGACCGATTTGCAAGGAAATAAGCCATGCTGAAACTGGCGCTGTTTTTTCTTATTGTCTCGCTGGTGGCCGGTCTGTTCGGCTTCAGTGGCATTTCCGCCGTTTCGGCAGGGATGGCGAAGATCCTGTTCTTCATTGCCATCCTGTGCTTCGTGGTCGTGGTGCTGCTGGTGCTGTTCTCGGCTAATACGTTATTCCGGTAGCAACCCGCCCGGCCCTGCCAAAACCCCCTGCGCCATGCGGCACAGGGGGTTTTTTCATGCCTATTTGTTGGTGTCCTTCTGGATGAAGGAGGGCAGGAGCGGATTGTCCTTTTGCAGCGATTTCTTGCTGGGCAGGCGGGAGGCATCCCACCCGCCGCCAAGCGCCTGCACCAGGCTCACGCTGTCGACCATGCGCTGCTGCTGGATGCCAAGCAGCGTCTCGGCATCGCTCAGGGCCGAATTCTCGTTGGTGATGACGGTGGTATAGATCGCGGTTCCGGCCTCGTACTGGTTGAGCGAGACCTCGACCGTGCGGTTGGCGAGGTCGAGCGCCTTCTGCTGCTGGCGGCTCTGCTCGGCCAGGATGCGCAGGTTCGAAAGCTGGTCTTCCGTGTTCTGCAGGGCGGTCAGCACGGTCTGGCGGTAGGTGGCCACCGCGCTGTCATACTGGGCATTGGCCTCATGCACGGCCGCCGTGCGCGAGCCGCCCTCAAACAGCACCTCGGTGGCGGAAGCGCCAAGCGACCATACCCGGTTCATGGCCTGCATCAGCGAGGTCACCGGGTCGCCGCCACTTTGGGAATAGCTGGCATTGATGGTGATGTCGGGGAAGAAGGCGGCCATGTCCGCGCCGATCATGGCGTTGTATTCCTCCATCGTGCGCTCGGCGGCGGCAATGTCGGGGCGGCGTTGCAGCAGGTCGGCCGGCACGCTGACCGGAATGGGCGGCACGGTGCGCGCAAGCTCCGCCGGGGCGATCGTGACATCGGCGGGCGGCTTGCCCACCAGCACGGCAATGGCGTGCTCGTACTGCGCGCGGTTGATGCCCGCCTGAACCAGCGAGGCCCGGTTCTGCTCCAGCGTGGTGCGGGCCTGCAGCACGGCGGTGGGGTCCGCGGTGCCCGCCTCGAACTGGTTCTGGGTAATCTGGAGCGCCTGTTCATTGAAGTGGACATAGCGCTGCAAGAGGTCGGTCAGGCTGTCCTGGTAGCGCAGGTTGAAATAGGCCGTGGCCAGTTGCGCCTGATAGGACAGCGTGGCGTTGGCAAGGTCGGCCGCACTGGCCTGCGCCGCGGTCACCTGCTCCTGCACCTGCCGGCGGATCTTGCCCCAGATGTCGAGATCCCAGCTGGCGCTGGGGCCGATATCATAGGTGTTATAGGTCGAGCCCTCCTTGGCGTAATTGCTGCCGGTGGAGGAAAGCGACCCCGCCCCATGTCCCGCGCGGTTGAAGCCAAGGCTGCCGCTGATGGTGGGGAAAAGCTGGGCGCGCACGCTGTCGATCATGGCGCGCGCGTTACGGTAATTGGCCTCGTACTGCTTCACGTTCTGGTTGGAGATCGCAACCTGCGCCTCCAGCGCGTTCAGCACGGGGTCGTTATAGATTGTCCACCAGTCATGCTTGGGCAGCTCCGCAAGCTTCGGGTTGGCGGTTTCCCAGCCGGGTTCGGGCCGCAATTCCTTGAAGTGGGCCGAGACGATGGCGGCGGGGCGATGGTATTTCGGCCCGATCATGCATCCGCTCAGCGCCGCAAGCGGCACAAGGGCCAGGCCAAGGCGCAGGCGGCGGCGGGGCGCATGGCTGGCACGGATGGGGGATGGCGAGGGACGTGTCATCCGGTTCAGGAATCCTGCTGGTGGGAAAGACGATGGCGTCGGGACAGCCGCCCATACAGCCGGTTGAAAAGGTCGCGGCAGGCTATCCCCATATGGTCGAGATAGAGATAGACAACCGGCGTGGTATAAAGCGTGAGCGCCTGGCTGACGAGCAGCCCCCCCACGATGGCGATGCCCAGCGGGCGGCGCAGTTCCGAGCCGTAGCCATGGCCGAAGATGAGCGGCAGGGCCCCAAGGGCTGCGGCGAACGTGGTCATCATGATCGGACGGAAGCGCAGCAGGCAGGCCGTGCGGATGGCCTCGAGCGCGGTGTGCCCCTCATCGCGCTCGGCGGTGATGGCGAAGTCGACCAGCATGATGGCGTTCTTCTTCACGATGCCGATCAGCAGGATCACCCCGATCATGGCAATCAGCGAGAACGCCTCGCCAAACACCTGCAACGCCAGCAGCGCGCCCACGCCCGCCGAGGGCAGGGTGGAGAGAATGGTCAGCGGGTGCACGTAGCTTTCGTACAGGATGCCCAGCACCATGTACACCGCCGCCAGCGCGGCAAGGATGAGCAGCGGCTCGTTATTGACCGATTTCTGGAACTGCGCGGCATTGCCCGCAAACGCGCCCTGTATGTTGTCGGGCATGTGCAGGCGCACCATCTCTTCATTGATGATCTGCACCGCCTGGCTGAGCGAGACGCCATTGCTCAGGTTGAACGAGACCGTGCTCGAGACCGTCTGCCCGTCATGGTTGATGCTGAGCGCGGTCTTGGTGGGCTTGAGGGTGGAGACGAGCGTGAGCGGCACCATGGATTCCGAAGAGGTGGAAACCGCCGACCCGGTCGAGGCGCTGTTGCCGCCCGCCAGCTTGTTGGCAATCTGGTTGCGAAAGGATTCAGCACTCAGTTGCGATGCGGTGGTGCCGGTATCGGCCTTGACGCGGATGGTGTTGGACTGCGTGCCGCCGCCCGCCGTGCCGCCCGCAACACTGACCCAGACCTGCTTGAGCGTGGTCGGATCGGACCAGAAGCGGGGCTCGACCTCCATCACCACGCGGTACTGGTTGAGCGCATTATAGATGACCGAGGCCGAACGCTGGCCATACGCATCATAGAGCGTGTTCGACACAAGCTGCGGCGTGATGTTGAGGCGGCTTGCGGTATCGCGGTCGATCTGTACGTCAAGCGCTGAACCACCCTGCAGCACGTCCGATGAGATATCGGAGAGTTCATGATGCTTCTGCAACGCCGAGACCAGCAGCGGCGTCCATTTGTACAGGTCCTTCGAGGAATCGGAATGCAGCGAATACTGGTAGGCCGCATTGCTCTGCCGCCCGCCAATGCGCAACTGCCCCGGCGCCGAGGCATAGAACGTGGCGCCCACCATGTTGTGCAGCCGGCGTGAAATGCGGGCGATGGTCTGGGCAGGGGTGTCGTTGCGCGCTGACTTGTCCTTCAGCGTGACGAACATGTTGGCCTGGTTGGAACTGCCGCGCCCGCCCATGAAGCCCATCACATGCGCCACGTCCCGGTCCGCCATGATGGCGGACTGCACGGTATGCACCTGCGCCTGCATGGCCTGGAAGGAAATGGACTGGTCCCCCATCAGGTGGCCCATCAGCATGCCGGTATCCGATTCAGGGAACAGGCTCTTGGGCATCTTGATGAACAGCCCGACCATGATGGCGATGGTGACGGGTAGCGACAGGATGGTGATGCGCCGGTGCGTGATCGCCCATTCCAGCGAATGCGCATAGCCCTGCTGGGCAGCATTCAGCCCGGCTTCCAGCCACAGGCCGATGCGCCCGAACACGCTTGTGGCCGAGGTGGGTTTTTCATACTGCCTGAGCAGGCGCGAGGTCATCATGGGGGTGAGCGAGAGCGACAGCACCATGGAGATGACGATGGTGAGCGACATCGTCATGGCGAATTCATGGAACAGGCGCCCCGCCACCCCGCTGAGCAGCAGGATGGGCAGGAACACCGCAATCAGCGATACCGTGATCGACAGCACCGTGAACGCCACCTCGCGCGTGCCGAGCAGGGTGGCCTGCAGCCGGTCCATGCCCGCCTCCATATGGCGGCTGATGTTCTCCACCACCACGATGGCGTCATCCACCACGAAGCCGGTGGAAATGGTCAGCGCCATGAGCGAGAGGTTGTCGATCGAATACCCCATCAGTTTCATCGCGCCGAAGGTGGTGATGATGGAGGTGGGCACGACAATGGCGGGGATGATGGTGATGCGCGGCGAGCGCAGGAACAAAAGCACCACCAGCACCACCAGCACCACCGACAGCACCAGCGTGAACTGCGTATCGGCCAGGGCGGCGCGGATGGTGGTGGAGCGGTCCATGAAGTTGCCAAGGTCCACATCCGCCGGCAATGCGGCCCGCAGCATGGGAATCTGCGCGCGGATCTGGTCATTGGTGTTGATGATGTTGGCCCCGGCCTGCGCGAAGATGATGGCCAGCACGCCGGACTTGCCATCCACATAGCCCGCGTTGCGCACGTCTTCCACGCTGTCATGCACGTAGGCCACGTCTTCAAGCCGCACGGGGCGGCTGTCATGGTAGGCCACGATCAGGTCGCGATAGGCCTGGGCGTTATGTGCCTGGTCGTTGGTGGACAGCACGAAGCGGCTGTCGCCCTGATCGATGAAGCCCTTGGGCGTATGCGCGTTGGCGGAGGCGAGGGCCGCGCGGATATCTTCAAACCCGATGCCGAATTTGTACAGCGCCAGCGGGTTCATCTCCACCCGCACGGCAGGCAGCGAACTGCCGCCGATCTCGACCTGCCCCACGCCCTGGATCTGCGAGAGGTGCTGCTGCAGCACGTTCGAGGCCAGGTCATAAAGCTGCGGCGCCGTGCGCGTGCGCGAGGTCAGCGCCAGGATCATGACCGGCGCGCCGTTGGGGTTGGCCTTGAAGTAGCTCGGGTTCTGCCGCAGCGAGGAGGGCAGGTCGGCATGGGCGGCCTGCAGCGCCGCCTCCACGTCACGCGCGGCGCCGTTGATGTCGCGGTCGAGCGAAAACTGCAGCGTGATCCGCGCCTGGTTGGCCGATGACTGCGAGGTCATTTCCGTCAGGTCGGCAATGGCGCCGAGATGCCGCTCGAGCGGGGCGGCCACCGAGCTTGCAATTTCCTCGGGCGAGCCACCGGCCTGCTGCGCCTGCACCTGTATGACCGGAAAGTCCACATTGGGCATGTCGGCCACCGGCAGGGTGGTATAGCCGATAATGCCACCCAGGATCAGCGCCACCGTCAGCAATATGGTGGCGACCGGCCTGCGCACGAAGATGGCAAGCGGGTTCATGCAGAAGCCTGCGGGCCGGGCTGGCCACCATCAGGTCTGGTTTCATCCGTCGTGCCAAAGCGGCGGCTAAGCTTCTGGCTGATCCCGTCCATGAGCAGGTAGATGACCGGCGTGGTGAACAGCGTGAGCAACTGGCTTACCGCAAGCCCGCCCACGATGGCGATGCCCAGCGGCCGGCGCAGTTCCGAGCCGGTGCCGGTGCCCAGCATCATCGGCACCGCTCCCAGCATGGCGGCCAGCGTGGTCATGAGGATGGGGCGGAAGCGCAGCAGGGCGGCATGACGGATGGAGTGGAGCGGCGTCATGCCCTCCACCCGCTCGGCCTCAAGCGCGAAGTCGATCATCATGATGGCGTTTTTCTTCACGATGCCGATCAGCAGCACCAGCCCGATGATGCCCATCACATCCAGCCCCGAGCCCGTCAGCCACAGCGCCAGCAGCGCGCCGATGCCAGCCGAGGGCAGGGTGGACAGGATGGTGATGGGATGGACAAAGCTCTCATACAGGATGCCCAGCACGATATAGACCGCCACCAGCGCCGCCAGCACCAGCCACGCCTCGTTTGACAGCGAGCTGCGGAAGGCCGCCGCCGTGCCCTGGAACGAGGTCTGGAAGCTCGAGGGCAGGTGGATGTCCTTCGCCGCCCGCTCGATCGCATCCGTCGCATCGCCCAGCGCGTAGCCGGGCCTGACGTTGAACGAGACGGTCGTGGCCGGGAACTGCCCCACATGCGTGATCAGCAGCGGCGCGGTGTCCTGCGTGAGCGTGGTGACGGAGGAAAGTGGCACCAGCCCCGAGGTTGGCGAGCGGGTGGGGCCGGACGTGCTCTCGCCCGCATTGCCGCTGATGCCCGGCAGGTAGATCTGGCTCAGCGAGCCCATGTCCTGCTGGAAGCTGGGCGTGGCCTCGAGGATCACGCGGTACTGGTTGGACTGGGTGAAGATGGTCGAGATCTGGCGCTGGCCAAAACTGTCATACAGCACGTTGTCGATGGTCTGCGGCGTGATCGAGTAGCGGGCACCCGTGGTGCGGTCGAGATCGACATGCGCCACCAGCCCCGCCGCCTGCAGGTCCGATGTCACGTCGGACAGGGCTTTTTCCTGCTGCAGGCGGGCGATGAATTTCGGCACCCAGGTGGTGAACTGGCTGTAGTCGGGGTTCTCCAGCAGGAACTGGTACTGCGTGGCGGCAACCGAGGTATCGAGCGAGAGATCCTGCACCGGCTGCACGTACAGTTCGGCCCCCGGTATGTCGGCGGTCTCGGCCCGCAGGCGGGTTGCGACCTGCTGCGCGGTGGAGGAACGTTTGCCCACCGGCTTGAGGTTGATGAGGAAGCGCCCCTGGTTGAGGGTGACGTTCTGCCCGTCCACCCCCACGAAGGAGGACAGGCTGGCCACGTCCCTGTCCTGCAAGATCCGCTCGGCAAGTTCCTGCTGGTGGCGCTTCATTGCGGTAAACGAGGTGGATTGCGCCATGACCGATATGCCCTGGATCACGCCCGTATCCTGCACGGGGAAGAACCCCTTGGGAATGATCACCGCCAGCACGCCGGTCAGCATCAATGTCGCGCCAAACACGCCCAGCGTGAGCCTGCGGTGGCGCAGCACCACATCGAGCGCGCGGCCATAGCCCTCGATCGTGGCGACCGTCCAGTGCTCGATGGCGGCTGACCAGGCGGGCTCGGCATGCTTGGTGTCGTGCTCATGCAGCAGGCGGGCGCACATCATGGGCACCAGCGTGAGCGACACCACGGCGGAGAGGATGATGGTGACCGCCAGCGTCATGGCGAATTCATGGAACAGGCGGCCCACCACATCCCCCATGAACAGCAGCGGGATCAGCACTGCGATCAGCGATACGGTGAGCGAGATGATGGTGAACCCGATCTCGCCCGCGCCCTTGAGTGCGGCCTGCATGCGGGTGTCGCCCATCTCGATGTAGCGGGCGATGTTCTCGATCATGACGATGGCGTCATCCACCACGAAGCCCGTGGCGATGGTGAGCGACATGAGCGAAAGGTTGTCGAGCGAGAAGCCGAACAGGTACATCACCGCCAGCGTGCCCACCAGCGACAGCGGCACCGACAGGCTGGGGATCAGCGTGGCCGGCACGTTGCGCAGGAACACGAAGATCACGCCCACGACCAGCACCAGCGCCAGGCCGAGTTCAAACTCCACATCCTCCACCGAGGCGCGGATGGTCGTGGTCCGGTCGGTCAGCGGCGTGATGGTGATGCCCGGCGGCAGGGCCTCCTGCAGTCGGGGCAGGGCGTATTTGATGTTGTCCACCACCGCGATCACGTTCGCACCCGGCTGGCGCTGCACGTTCATGACCAGCGCAGGCGTGCGGTTGGCCCAGGCGGCCAGTTCCGTGTTCTCCGGCCCGATCACCACGCTGGCCACGTCGCGGATGCGCACGGGGCCGTTGTTCTGATAGGCGATGACCTGGTCAAGCAGTTGCTGCACCCCGGTGATCTGCCCGTCAATGCGCAGCGTGGTCGCGCGCTTGGGGCCATCGAACGTGCCGGTGGGGGAGTTGATGTTCACGTTGCCGATGGTGGTGCGCAGCGTATCAAGGTCGATGCCGAACGAGGTCAGCTTGGGGATGTTGACGCGCACCCGCAGCGCCTTGCGGTTGCCGCCCGAAAGGGTCACGAGCCCCACGCCCGAGATCTGGCTGATCTTCTCGGCCAGGCGGGTATCGACGTAATCCTCCACCTCCGTCAGCGGCATGGTCTTGGACGAGATGCCAAGGGTCACGACCGGCGTATCGGCGGGGTTGACCTTGGCATAGACCGGCGGGGCGGGCAGGTCGGTGGGCAGCAGCGAATTGGCCTGGTTGATCGCGGCCTGCACCTCCTGCTCGGCAATGTCCATGGTCATGGTCAGGCCAAAGCGCAGGGTAATGACCGATGAGCCGCCCGATGAGCGTGATGTCATCTGCTCCAGCCCCGACATTTCGCCAAGCTGCGTTTCAAGCGGGGCGGTGACGGAGGTGGCCATCACATCGGGGCTGGCGCCGGGGTAGAAGGTCTGCACCGTGATGGTGGGGTATTCCACCTCCGGCAGGGCCGATACGGGCAGGAAGTGATAGCCCAGAAGCCCCGCCAGCAGGATGGCCAGCATGAGCAGCGTGGTCGCGACCGGACGGTGGATGAAAAGGCGGGAGGGATTCACGCGGCAATCTCCGGCAACGCGCAGGGCAGGTCAGGCAGGGGGGTGGGCAGGCGGGCGCGCACCCTAGTCCTTGCCCTTCTGCGCGGTGGCGGGGCTGTCGACCTGGGGAATGCTCACCTTCACCCCGTCACGCAGGTGGTCCACGCCATCGGTCACCACGCGCTCGCCTTCCTTCACGCCGTCTGTCACCACGGTCATGGTGTTGTTGGCATGGCCGGTCTTGACGTTGCGCACCTCGACCGTGCTGTCCGCCTTGACCACGTACACGAACTGGCCGTTGGGGCCATTTTGCAAGGCATTGGTGGGCACGAGCAGGGCATCATGGTCGGTGCTGACCAGCATGCGGGCGTTGACGAACTGGTTGGGGAAGAGTTCTTCCTGCGAATTGGGGAAGATCGCGCGCATGCGCACCGTGCCGGTCGAGGTATCGATCTGGCTGTCAAGCACGCTGGCCTGGCCGGTTGCGATCTTGTTGAGGTTGGCGCTGTCCCATGCATCGACCGAAAGCGGCGTGCCTTCGCGCAGGCGGGTGGCCACGGGGCCGATGTCGTTTTCAGGCAGGGTGAAGATGACCGAGATCGGCTGCATCTGCGTCAGGATCACCAGGCCGTTGGTCTGGCCTGCGGTGATGTAGTTGCCCATGTCCACTTCACGGATGCCCACGCGCCCGTCAACGGGGGCCACGATATGGCAGTAGGTGATCTGGAGTTTCTCGTTATCGACAAGCGCCTGGTCGGCCTTGACCGTGCCCTCGAGCTGCTCGACCTTGTACTGCTGATCCTTGGCCGTCATGGCGGCGACGCTGTTCTGCTGGATCAGGCGCTGGTAGCGCGCGTTGTCCACCTGGGCGGCCCTGAGCTGGGCCACGTCCTGCGCCAGCTGGCCTTCATACTGGGCCAGCAGCACCTCATAGGGGCGCGTGTCGATCAGGGCCAGCAGGTCGCCCTTGTGCACATGCTGCCCCTCGGTAAAGAGCACCTGCATCAGGTAGCCATCGATGCGCGACTGCACGGTAACGTTGGTGATGGGCACCACCGTGCCCAGTTCCGTCAGCACCACCGGCATGTCGCCCCGGCTTACGGCGGTGACCGCCACCGGCTGGTCGCCGCTTGCGGCGTGCTTCTTGTGGGTGTCGCCGTGGGGGCGCAGGAAAGCGACCGCCAGGATGACCGCCAGCGCCCCGCCCGCCAGGTAGAGCACGCGCCGCCCACGGCGCGGTCGGTCGGTCGGGGGTGTGGGTGTGGC
>NZ_JABJWC010000002.1 GCF_013155395.1 Komagataeibacter melomenusus
CTTGTATCCCGACCAAGAATTGCGACGGTTTCGGCAATATCCTGTTTGCCCGCAAGGGCCCGACCGTGTCGAAGCGTGCGCAGCAGTGTCGTCAGTTCGTGTGCCATCATGCCACCTGCCGGTTACGGGGCTGCGGGCGCAGCAGCCAGGTCTGATCCTGGCCATGCGCCGGATAGCGTGAGAGGTCGGCCTGCATGTCGTGATGCGGCAGCCCATGCAGGGTCATGGCTCCAAGGCTTTTCCAGTGCAGGCGGCGGAAGAACAGCACGTTCTGTTCCTGCACCTGGGCCAGGAACTGCCTGGCCCCAAGCCCGTGCGCCGTGCTGACCGCCATGCGGATGAGTTCCGCCCCGATCCGTCCCAGTTTGCGATGGTCTTCATGGACGGCCAGACGGGAGCCGCGCCAGACGCCGGGTTCGGCTTCATGGATGCGCACGGCGCCCACCACCCGGTCCGGCATGCCCGCCATGCAGCACGCCGCGATGATGGGAATGGCAACCGCGTCGATTGCGTCCCGGTCATCATCCGCAAAGACCTGCTGTTCGGTGCAGAACACGTCGCGGCGCAGCGCATGATAGCCAGCCCGTTCCCACGGCGTGCGGGCCAGCCGCACGACATATTCCGTAGGAATGAACGGGCGGTCGTCCACGCCTTCGAGGATCGTGGTCATTGTTCATACGCCGAAAGCGAGGAACAGGCGCCACACCGGCCACATCCGGCCCGGATATCGGTGGATTTCATGTTCGCCTCGCGCAGCATGCGCCCCAGCGGGGCCAGCACGGACTTCATGAAATCGGCGGAAGGCGGGGCATGATTTTCCAGTGGCGTGCCGGAAATCGGCACGAACGGCACCACGAAGGGATAGACCCCGAGCACGATCAGCCGTTCGGCCAGCGCCAGAATATCTGCGGCACTGTCACCAAGACCCGCCAGAATGTAGGTATTGACCTGCCCGCGCCCGAAGAGGGGCACGGCGCTGGCGAAAGCGTCCATGTAGCGATCCACGCTGACCGTGGCCTTGCCGGGCATGATCTTCTCGCGCACCGCCTGTGTTGCGGCTTCGAGATGCATACCCAGGCTGTCGGCCCCGGCGTCGCGCAGGCGCTGGAACCAGCCGTGATCGCGCGGCGGCTCGCACTGGACCTGAAGCGGCAGATCCACTGCGGCCCGGATGGCACGGGCTGACTCGGCCAGCACGGCAGCGCCCCGGTCCACCACATTGGGCGTGCCGGTGGTCAGCACCATGTCACGCACGCCGTCCAGTTCCACGGCGGCCCTGGCGACCTCGGCCAGTTGTGCTGGCGTCTTGTAGGCAATGGTGCGATCGGCCTCCAGCGACTGGCCGATGGCGCAGAACTGGCAGGACGTGCGCCGGTCGGCATACCGGATGCACGTCTGGTGCACCGTGGTCGCCAGCGTATCGCGCCCATGCAGCAGCGCGATCTTCCAGTAGGGAATGCCGTCCGCCGTGCTCAGGCCATAAAAGCGCGGGGCGGCTGGGAAATGGATGGTGCCTAGTGTCTGCCCATCGCGTAGCAGCGTGCTGGCCCCGTGCTGGTCCGGCGGGCTGGCCTGAAATGGTGAATGCCGCGCGCCAGATGTATAGACCGGGACCATGACGGTCTGGCCTGCAATGGTAATCGTCTTGTGATCCGAAGGACCGGCGCCTCCCTTGCGGGCAATGCCGCCGGTCTGCTCACTGATCTGAAGCCCGAAGGATTGCAGGTCGGTGACGAGCTTGCGACCAGAAAGTGTACCGAGCGTCGGAATAGTCATGACGCAGCCTCATCTGTAGATGTGGGAACCGGATTGGCTTCCCCAACGTAATGAACGGTGCGGGCAGGCCGCCGGTCCTGAAGCAGGCTGAGCAGTTCGGGCCGGGCGTAATGCCCTACGGAATCCATCATCCGCTTGCGCTTGGTAATCAGGGCGAAATCGAGATCGGCAATCACCATCCCCTCGCCTTCCGTCAGTGGTGTGCCGAGCAGCTTCCCTTCAGGCGAGACGATGGCCGTGAAGCACCCACCCCGCATCGGGCCTTCCAGTGCGGGATCGCCCGCTATTTCCTTGATCTGCCCGTCCGTCAGCCAACCCGTGGCGTTCACCACAAAGCAGCCGGATTCCAGTGCGTGATGCCGGATGGTGACTTCCATCTGGTCGGCAAAGATCTGCCCGACCAGCGAGCCGGGGAACTGCGCGCAGTGGATTTCCTCATGCTGGGTCATCAGCGCGTAGCGGGCGAGCGGATTGTAATGCTCCCAGCAGGCCAGTGCGCCAATGCGACCGGCCGCACTCTCTACCACTTTCAGCCCCGCGCCATCGCCCTGCCCCCAGACCATGCGTTCATGGTAGGTGGGCGTGATCTTGCGGCGCTTGAGCAGGATTTCACCCGTGGCATCGAAGATGATCTGGGTGTTGTAGAGCGTGCCGAAATCGCGCTCGTTCACGCCCAGCACCACGACCATGCCGGTCTGGCGCGCGGCCTCGGCCACCATGTCGGTGACCGGACCGGGAATGACGACAGCGCGCTCGTAGAGTTCCAGATGCTCCCCACCGAAGCGGAAAGCCGGCTGGATGAACGAGAAATAGGGGTAGTACGGCACAAAGGTTTCGGGAAAGACCGCCAGTTTCACGCCTTTTTCGGCGGCCTCGCGGATGGCCTGACAGACTTTCCGGGCAGTCCCCAGACCATCGTCACCAAGGACGGGGCTGATCTGGATGGCTGCGGCGCGAACGATACGGGACATGGCGTGCGGTCCTCCCTTCGGCCTTCAGAGGGTCCAGGTATTGAGGATGAAGGCGTTGTCGCGCCGGGCCAGCAGGATGATGTCGAGCACGTCCTGCGGGTTGATTGGCGTGATGCCGGGGATCAGGTTCTGCTCGCCGTAGCCATAGAGGGCCTGAAGCGCGAAGCGGCAGGCATAGACTTTGCCGCCCTCTTCGAGGATTTTTGCGATCTGCTTGTTGCAGTTCATGTGCCCCGGAAAGGCTTCGTCGCCCAGGCGGGGAAAGCCGCGCTGCACACCAAGGGTAACGCCCGGTCCATACAGCAGCACCGACGTCTCGAAGCCCTTGCGGATCAGACGGGTGGCCTGCAGCAGGTTGACGAACCCGACCGAACCTTCATTGGCGACGGTGTGGAAGGTGATAAGGGCTTTTTCGCCGGGCTGGGCTTTGACATCCTCAAAGACCTTGTTTTCATAATTGACGAAGCAATCGCCGTCTTTGTACGGAGCGTGTTCGACTTTCGGCATGGTATCTCTCCCGTGATGCTGCGGTCTCCGGCAGGGAGCCGGGACTGACCGCATTGCCGAGGCAAACGTGGCACGGGAGGACGGAGAGCCAAAATATTGTATGCTTTATAAAAAAGGTACAAACGGCTCAAATCAGATTACATGCCGCTATCCTGCCAAGACAGAGACATACAAAAAATATACGACAACCATACAATCGTAAGGGGCATCCATAAGGGACTGTTTTAACGTAATTTAATAATCACGCAGTCGTGAATGAAGTGCCTTTTTGTTTTTCCATGTGCCCGCACGGCGCACCCCGGAATCAGATGTGCCCATCGATTCCAGACACTGCGCGCAGGTCACACAATATCGGCAAAGCCGGGTGAGCGCTTGTGCTGCAACACCGACAGCACGCCATGCAGGGATTCCTCAAGGCTTGCGGCATCCGGTGCGCTGCCCAATGCAATCCGGGCCCGCTGCGGCGGCTCGCCACTGATGGTGAAAACGGTGCTGGGCACCAGCGCCAGCCCCCGCCTGCGGGCATAGGCCACAAAATCCGCACTGCCCCACCAGTCCGGCAGTTTCAGCCACACATGCGGCCCGTCGGGGTTCATGCAGTGCCCCTCCCCCAGCACCCTGCGGGCAATGGACTGGCGCAGGCGCAGTTCTTTCTGGATGGCGTGCAGGATCGTATGCGCCTGTCCTGTCTGCATCCATCGCGCCGTGAGCGCGCTGAGCAGACCGGCATTGGTGAGCGCAATGGCCCGGATGGCCGCCGCGACCCGTCGGGTCATGTCCGCATTGGGCAGGGCCACATAGGCGGTGCGCAGGCCCGGACTGAGCGTCTTGGCAAGGGTAGCCACGTAGCTGACACGGCTGTGGTCCAGGGCTGCCAGGGCCGGAAGCGGCGTGTCCATCAGCAGGCTGTAGGGGTCATCTTCCGCAATATGCAGGTGGTGATGCTGGGCAACCTTCAGGATATCCTTGCGTCGTTGCAGGGACATCGTGGCCGTGGTGGGATTGTGGATGGTCGGAATGCAGTAGAGCAGCCGGGGATGATGTTCGGCACAGACCCGATCAAGCTGGTCCGGCATCATGCCTTCCATGTCACTGTCCACACCGACCAGAATGAGATCGAATTGCGCCGCGATGGTTCGGATACCGGGATAGGCAATGCGATCGGTGACAATGACATCGCCGGGCTGGGTGTGCGTGCTGACGATCGCCGCAAGCGCACTCTGGGCACCGGGTGAGACAAGGATTTCGTCCGTTCGCCTTTGACCGATCACGGGCGCGATCCATTTCGCACCAAGCTGGCGTTCCTCCAGTGTGCCGCCGGTGACCCGATAGGACATCAGGCTGTTCAGATCCTGCTGCTTCAGGATGGCCGCGATGTCGCTCTGGATAATCCGTTGAAGCGGCGGGTCCTGCGGGATGGGCGGCAGGTTCATGGTCAGGTCAACTACGGCTGGGCCGGTATGGCGCCAGTGGCTTTCCCCCGCACCGACGCGGACGAAGGTGCCCCGGCCGACCGTTGCGTCAATCAGGCCGCGCCGCCGGGCCTCGGTAAAGGCCCGGGTCACGGTCGTCAGATTGGTGCCAAGACAGTCTGCGATCGTTCGCTGTGGTGGTAGCCTGTCCCCTTCCCGCAGGTCGCCCTTGCGGATGGAAAGCGCCAGGGCATCGGCCAGCGTCATGTAAATCGCATTCGGACTCCGGCTGATCTCTTCTTTCCAGTGGGCGAGATAGGGGTATGCGGACATGGGATGGAATTTCCATACATTCGATGAGATTCCATTCGACCATATACCATACAATCCATGCAATAATGATCGATACAGATTAGGGTTGGGTGTTGCGCCTGAAGATCGGGGCTTACGAAGCGATGTTTGTCGAACAGGATTTTCTTCCCGGCGCCATAAAATAGCTATAGGGCGGCGACGGATGGCACTCAGGGCAAAATCTTCGTGAGACTGGCCAGATATATTTCGGTATGCTTCATACGTCTATATCGTCAGATGACGGTAATGGGGGGTAAGCGGAATGTCGACTTTTCTGTCGAGAACGCTATTAAAGTCGGCATACCACTTATCCCTTCGTAGAGGATGTTATATAAATAATTATATTTTCCAAACTCTATTGTATGCTATATCTGTCATTATATTTACCCTTGAAATTACATCTTCAGGAGTCCAGTCACTTTTTTCTACGACAAAACTTGGAACAGCATTTCCCCAATCATTAAAGATCTGTTTCTTTTGTGGAAAGCTTTTGTTGGATAGAATTTTATTCCGCTCTTCAGATAAAAGAATTAAATTTCCAAGAGAATTTATAATATTATCTGGCCATGTTTCTGAAAAATTAGACTGAGCGTGCACGTGCTCAATAGTCAATCTATCTACATTAACGTCAAAAAGTATATTTTCTATATAAGAAAGCTTCAATAAAATATACTTAACTAAAGAATTACTTTTTATCATCTTATTATATTGTATACTTCTAAAATGAAGTGCAAACTCTTCTTTGCTTGGTATTCTTTCGCGTAGTTCATTTTTTACAGATTCTATAACTATGCCAGCAGCATCTGAACTTTCAGCTTCGTAAAGATTTCTGGCCGCCCTACCATACATTGACGCAATACTGCCAGAAGATCGTTGCGACGTAATTGCATTAAATTGGAAATGAAAGTTTTCAACCGATCTCATGGCCTTTCTTAACGTTTTATAAGCTATTTTTCCCTCATCAAAAGATCTTAATAGGGACAGTACATAGGGTATTTGCTGTTCAACATTGAAAATCCTCATAGCCCTCAGAGAGTCTGCCAGAACATATTGATATTTTTTAAACAACGTATCAGGACGATATATCCTGAAATATCTTTCAGAATCTTTATCGAAAGCTTTCAAGTGAGACAGCGCGATACTTCGTCCTGAAGATTCTCCTGCAGCAATAATACCATCTCGCAACTTCGACTTAAAAGCTTTGAAAGCCTTTTGTTTTGTAACAGCAGAAAAGCGAGAGACCCAAGAATGAACAAAGAAATTATCTATTTTTACTGCATCACCGCAATTCGATATATTTTCAACTATTTTTTGCCATAATATTTTTAGTACATCAATATCTCCATTTTTCTCAAACAACGATCCAATACTATTCTTAATTAGGTCAGAAAGAGTTAGGTCTTGCCCTCTTGTGTTTAATGTTTCAAATATTATATAAGCATCATCTTCATCATCCAGTTCTATTTTAATAACTTTTAGGTTAAATATTATTTCTCTCAAGCCTTTTAAGGCTGATATTTTTGCAGCCTTTTTTCTTCTTGGTCTAACAGGCCTGAAGTGCTCTGCTGAAGATATTTATCAACATATCTGTTGAGATTGTCATAAGCCTGCTGTAGACGTAACTCTTCTTCTCTAGGCTGAGTATTTAATTCTGCATCGTCAAAGCTCTGAATCCTATCCTGCAAATAAGGGAACGAAGTCTCTGTTTTAAGTATAAAACTTTTAACATTATCTCGATCACGAGTTTCAATATAATTATGAACACCCTGTGCTAATTCGTGCTCACCTAAGTTCTTAAGATGATCTCTAATTGCGCACAAAAGTATAGTTATTGTAGTAAGCCTTTGCTGCCCATCGACAACCCCAAAACAATCTTGCTTCATGGAGTATATAACCATTGATCCTATGAAATACGATCCTTCGTCTGAACTGGTTATGTCATTCCAAAAATCTCTTATATTTTCAGCTTTCCAAGAATAGGGTCTCTGGAATCTAGGTATTACAATTATACCCATCCTTAATAGTTTTGATATATCAATATCTGCAGCTTCTATTTTCATTTTTACCACCAAATAAAAAAACTATTTAAGTCAATGTGAAATTATATCACACATAACTCAAGGAGACGGTTTATAAAAGCCGATAAATGATTATTTTAGGTTGATAGTTGATGTATGAATGTCCGAAATGAGGCGTGACCGGTCTGTCCGCTTTGATGATGCATCCTGTGCCCACATGAACGACCTGACCGCGTTGCATAAGGAGTCGAACAGACGTGCCGAGTAATATAAACCCAGTTGCCGCCGGGTAAGCTGCCTTGCCATCCGTGACGATCCGTTATGCAGACTCCACGGATAGAGCGATAATCGCCGGGTTCGTCTACGACCTGCTGAACGAGATATAAGGAGGGCAGCCTCCCGCGCGCGACGCCATTCTCGCGACAACAGACGTCGTTCTTGCGAGCCAGGATGTTACCGTTTTTTTCGCATGTGTGGATGAGCAGCCAGTTGGGTTCATGACCTTGAACGCCTGTATCGCACTCTATGCGGGAGGTCGGTTTGGGGAAATATCCGAACTCTATATAAGGCCCGATATGAGATCGCGCGGCATCGCCGCGCACTTGATCGTCCAGGCGGTGACGGAAGGCTGCGCACGCGACTGGAAACGGCTTGAAGTCGGCGCCCCGCCCTTCCGGCGGGAGCGGGGAGCCTCGCTTTCTATCGCGACAACGGGTTTGCGGAAATTGGCCCGCGGCTCCGCTTGATATTGTAAAAAACCGGGCAGAAAATATGACAGTGTTCAGGAAACCTGATCCACGATTTTCTGGATCCATGTGCTTGTGATGGGCGCATACGGGATCAGCATCCGGTAATAAAATGCGCCATAGAGCAGATCGAGAATGCGTTCTCCCGCCTCTGGCAATACGCCAAACTGCGCCAGCGCTTCCACGCCTGCTTTGCGTCTCGGTGCAATCCATCGATCCCAGAAAGCCTGTTCGAGCACCGCACTGGACTGGGCGGCGGCAATCATGTGCCGCAAAAGTTTACGCCGAGATTCGTCCAGCGCATGGCTGAGATCCTCAAGGGCGAAAACGAGCGTCTGCCTGGCATCCTGCCCGGTTCTATAGGCAATCTGCGGCGTCAGTTCCGACAGGAATGCATCCATCACAACGGCGGCGGCACTGTTCCAGCGCCGGTAGAGCGTTGTTTTCGCCACGCCTGAATGGCTTGCGATCGCCTCCATCGTCACCCGCTCCGGTCCCAGGTCATAGGCGAGTTGCAGCGCTGCCGCCTGTGCTGCCCTGGTCGCTTCCTGACTGCGTTTGCGGCCGCTTCCCGCCGGGGAAGTTTTTGCAGCATGAGATGGGTCGGGGATGTTCAAGATCGTTCTCCAGCGCGCTACGGGAAAACTGCCATTGCCCGCTGTTTTGCGCAACGCTCCGTATCGTTTATTGACTACGATACGGAGCGTATCGTAAGTGTTGGTCCCATCCTGATAACGGTCAGGACAGGACAGACACCGGAGCAAACCTGTGATTGGACAATCCATCCAGAAATGGGACGCCCTCGACAAAGCCAGGGGGGCTTTCCCCTACCCTTCTGACCTGTATCGCGACCGCTGTGTTCATCTCAGGGTCCTGCGCGCCGGACGTGCCCATGCCCGGATCGTGTCAATCAATACGAATGTGGCACGGCAGGCCTCCGGGGTCGTGCGGGTTCTGACGCATGCCGATATTCCGGGCCTCAACCGTTTTGGCCTGATCGCGCCCGATCAGCCCGTGCTGTGCCATGACCGGGTGCGCTTTTGTGGTGATGCGGTGGCCCTTGTCGTGGCCGAAAGCGAGCAGGAAGCGCGTCATGCCTGCAAGCTGATTCACGTCGAATATGAAGACCTGCCCGCCTTGCTGGATGCGCGGCAGGCACTCGCCCCCGATGCGCCGCAGATCGGGCCAGACGGCAATCTGTGCCATGAGGTCGATCTGGGTTTTGGCGACGTGGATGCGGCGCTGGCAGATTCTGCCCATGTCGTGCGCCTGACCTACAGCACGGGGCGGCAGGAACATGCGTTTCTGGAGCCCGAAGCGGGCATCGCCTGGCGTGATGAGAAGCAGCGGATCGCCATAACCTGTGGCGGACAGAACCCTTTTGCGGACCAGAAGCAGATTGCCGCCATCCTTGGTGTCCCGCTGGAGCAGGTCCATGTGTCGCATCCACCCATGGGGGGCGCTTTTGGCGGCAAGGAGGACCTGAATGTTCAGGCGCATCTGGCACTGGCGGTACATGCTACGGGTCGCCCTGCCCGCTATGTCTATGAGCGTGAAGAAAGTATTGGCTATTCCGTCAAACGCCATCGTTTCGAAGTCGATGTTGCGGTGGGCTGTGATGCCACGGGCAGGCTGACGGGCTTCAGGGCCGGCCTTCTGGCCGATACCGGGGCGTATATGACGCTGGGGCCGGCTGTTCTTGTTCTTGCAGCCGAACATGCCTCCGGCCCTTACCGTTTTCAGGCCAGCCGGATTCAGGGCAAGGCCGTCCATACCAATACCGGCAATGCCTCGGCCTTTCGCGGGTTTGGCAATCCGCAGGTTATTCTGGGCATTGAGCAGGCGATGGACGCGCTGGCGGCAAAATGTGGCCAAAATCCCATTGAGTTCCGGGTGCAGAACCTGCTTCGCGGCGGTGACCGGGCCGGGGCCGGGCATATCGTGCGCAATGATGTCACGCTGCCACGCCTGATTGCAGCAGCCCGCAACGGGCCATTGCTTCGTGCGCCTGAGGCAGAAACCCTGCGGCCAGATGAAGATGGCAGGCTGCGCGCGACCGGCTTTGCCTTTGTCTGGCAGGGCTTCGGGCTGGGAGCCGGGGCCGAACCCGGTTCCAGCGTCACCCTGCGCCGCGACGCGAACGGCCAGTTCTGGCTGGACTGTTCAAGTGCGGATCTGGGCGAGGGCAATCTGTCCGCATTCCAGCAGATTGCGGCGTCAATGCTGGGTTGCGCGGCGCATGACATCGGGCTTGATAGCGGCAGCACGGATAATACGAATTCATGGTCCACGAACGCCTCCCGCTCGGTGGTCGTAACGGGCAATGCCGTGGCGAAGGCGGCCCGTCAGTTAGCCGTGCGGATTGATGCGGGTGAAAACGGAGCGCTTGCAGAGACCGCGCATTTTGCCCCCGATTTCCCCGAAAAACTGACATTGGGCGCGCCGCATGTAGGGTATTCCTACGGCATACAGGCCGTGCGCATTGCGCTGGATACCGCGACTGCGAATGTCACGGTGGAAGAAGTCGAGACATGGCTCGATGCTGGAACGGTCATCAATCCTGATGGGGTGACAGGCCAGATCGAAGGCGGTCTGGCGCAGGGGCTGGGCTTTGCCCTGAGTGAAGACCTTGTGCAGCACGAGGGGCGTGTCCTGAACAACCGTTTCTCGTCCTACATCCTGCCCACCATCCGCGATGTGCCGGTGGATGTCCGTGTTCACCTGATCAATCACCCTGATGCATCAAACCCGCTGGGCGCGCGCGGCATTGCGGAAGTCGGGCTGACACCTGCGGCGCCCGCCATCGCCAATGCCCTTGCGCGCTGTCTTGGCCATCGCTTCGAACAGTTCCCGATCACGCCGGAGGCCATTCTGCCGGTCATGGAAAACGCCCTGTCATGATTACGTTCCAGCTCAATGACGCGCCGGTCCGGATAGCGCATGGGGGCAAGACCCTGTTGCAGGTCCTGCGCGATGATCTGCACCTCAGCGGCGCCAAGACTGGCTGCGGCGAAGGCGAATGCGGGGCCTGCACGGTGCTGGTGGATGGGCGGCCGGTCTGTTCCTGCCTTGTGGTCACCGAAACGCTGCAAGGCGCTACGGTTACGACCATTGAAGCCCTGGCCTGGACGCCAACTGGTGCGGAAATCTGTTCCGCCCTGGCGCGCGCGGGCGGTGTGCAATGCGGGTTCTGCACGCCGGGTATTGTCATGGCCTGGGCCGGGCGACACCGTGATGACACCCCCGATGATGCCCTTGAGGGCAATCTCTGCCGGTGCACGGGCTATGTGAAAATCCGCGCAGCACTGGAGCAGGCACCCTGCCTGCCGCAACACAGGGGCACCGTTTCCGGCAAGGCGGACCTGTCCTTGCAGGACGGCCTGGCCCGTCTGGCCCAAAACCCTGAACTGGTCCCGATCGCAGGGGGCACCGACCTTGTGGTGCGGGCGGGCCATGCTCTTGGCGCCCTCCGGCTGTTTTCGCTTGAGCGGCTGGATGCGCCGGAACTGCATCAGGTTTTTTGGGAGGATGGCAATCTCGTCATCGGTGCCCTGATGCGCTGGCAGGACATCCTGCATAATCCTGTCATCGCGCGTTTTGTGCCCATTCTCAGGGATGTCGCGCATGGGGTTGGCAGCCCGCAGGTCAGGAATGCCGCGACCATTGGCGGCAATGTGGCCACCGCCTCCCCGGCAGGAGACGGGCTTCCCGCGCTGGTGGCCCTTCAGGCCCATGTCCGGCTCATCCATCGCGATGGATGCCGGGAGATGCCCGTTGCCGCGTTCATCACGGGGGCCGGGCGCACGCAACGCAGGGCGGGAGAACTGATTGCTGGCTTTGTCATTCCCGCAAAATGCCTGGGCCAGCCGCAACTCTTTACCAAGGTCGGCCCGCGCAGGGCGCAGGCGATCTCGAAACTGTCCCTCGCAACGGTCGGCGTGCCTGATGACCCGGCCGGGATCAGCTTTGCGTTCGGGGCGGTCGGTCCCGTTCCCATGACATGCCCGAAGGCGCATCATTCCCTTGCCTCAGGCATGCGGGATGACGCGCATCTCAATGCCGTGGCTGACCTGGCCATGTCCGAAATCACGCCGATCGATGACATGCGCTCCACCGCTGCCTACCGCAGGCGCGTGGCTGGCAACCTTTTCATGCGCCATTGCCGGGTGCTCTTCAGCCGCACGGCGCGCAGAGGCGGCGGATGATGTCCTCTATCTGCCCACGGTCCAGCCTGGCGGGGGCCACCGAGCCATGAATGCCCATGCCCTCGACCAGGGCATCGAGTGCGCGGCAGGTCAGCGGATCGAAGAAGCGACCCAGCGCCTCCCGACTGGCCTGCATCCAGTCGCGCATGATGGCCGCGAGTTCGGGCTTGCGGGCGGCAAAGGCGTATAATTCATAACTCAGCAGCAGCGTGCGCGGCGTGGACCAGATGTTTCCGGCAATGATATCGACAAGCGCCTGTATTGCCTCCTCCCGGTTTCCGGCCTCGGCCAGCCGCCCGACAAACGCTGCGGAACTGGCATGGGCCACCTGCGTGAAAGCCAGATGCAGCAGGTCGTCCATGCCGTTGAAATGGTACGTCATCGAGCCAAGCGGCACGCCCGCCGCCTTCGCCACGCGGCGGTGCGTCGTGCCCTGCACGCCATATTCCACGATCACGTCCAGGGCAGCATTGATGATGCGCTGCTTGCGGTCGGGGTCAGGGCGACGGATGGCTGAAGGGTTGCTTGACATGAGGAAACAGGTTTAGCCTTGCGCTATATGTACGTTCGTACACAAGATGAATATCTCAACGATGCGGGATGGTAGCAGTGAGCGAGAATACCGGAAAGAACACGCAGCCCGGCATGACACGGCGCACGGTCATTGCAGCGGGCGCAGCAGCCGGTGGCATGGCCCTGGGCAGCGGGGCGCATGCCAGCACGCGCGGACCATGGCGGGGCGGGGTCTGGCTCAACAAACCACGCCACAGCGCGATCAGGGCCGATACGCTTGAGATGACAACGGACAAGGGCTCCGACTTCTGGCGCGAGACCTTTTATGGCTTCACGCGTGATAGCGGCCATTTCTACGGCATGCATGCCCCTGCCCGCTTCACGGCGCAGCTTCGCATCCGCGCTGAGTATGAGAAGCTGTACGATCAGGCCGGTCTCATGGTGCGCATTGACGAGACGCGTTGGGTCAAGGCCGGGATCGAACTCTCGGATGGCCGCGCCATGCTCAGCAGCGTGCTCACCGATGGCCGATCGGATTGGGCCACGGCTCCTTACGAAGGTGACCCGAAAGATTTCTGGATGCGCGCAAGCGTGGCCGATGGCGTGCTGCGGCTTCAGGTCTCGGGCGATGGCAAAACCTGGCCGCTCGTGCGCCTGGCCCCCTTCCCCGTGGCTGGGTCCTATCTGGTCGGGCCGATGTGCTGCACGCCTGAGCGTGAGGGCCTGAAGGTGCGTTTTTCTGACTGGCACCTGACCCCACCGCTTAACAAGCCGCTGCATGACCTGACATGATGCCCCACCGCAGCGAAAAACAGAAAATGCTGGCAGGCGAACTGTACGTAGCCAGCGACCCCGAATTGCAGCGCGAACTGGCGCAGTGTGCCGAGTGGCTTGCCCGGTACAACACCGGCAACGGCTCCCTGCCCGAGCGGCTGGGTGCAGTTGGGGAGAATACCTGCATCCGCCCGCCTTTTCAGTGTGATTACGGCTATAATATCTTCCTTGGGCGCAACGTATTCCTCAATTTCAACTGCATCGTGCTCGATGTGGTGCCGGTCACGATCGGGGATGGCACGCAGATCGGTCCGGGCGTGCAGATCCTGGCCGCCGACCACCCGCGCGACCCGGCCTTGCGCCAGAAAATGCTGGAATCTGGCCGCCCTGTCACTATCGGCAGCAATGTCTGGATTGGTGGGGGCGCCATCATCCTGCCTGGCATCACGGTCGGGGATCATGCCATTATCGGGGCGGGCAGTGTCGTAACCCGTGACGTGCCTTCTGGCGCAACCGTAGCCGGCAATCCGGCGCGGCCTCTGCATCTCTGATCATAACCTTGGCAAACAGACACACCCATGGCTGAATTCCAGTTTCAACAGATCGATGTATTCTCCGCTGAGCCGACCAGGGGCAATCCGGTCGCCGTGGTGATCGGGGCAGACGGCCTGACTACCGAGCAGATGGCCGCTTTTGCCAACTGGACCAACCTGAGCGAAACCACGTTCCTGCTCCGGTCCACCACCCCGGAAGCAGATTACAGGGTGCGTATCTTTACACCCCGGACCGAACTGCCCTTTGCTGGCCACCCTACGCTGGGTAGCTGTCATGCCTGGCTGGCGGCGGGCGGCCAGCCGCGCGGGAACATGATCGTGCAGGAATGTGGCCTGGGCCTTGTGCCGGTGCGCGCGCATAATGGCTGCCTTGCTTTTGCAGCACCCCCATTGCAGCGATCGGGTTCGGTGGAGCCTGCCCTGCTGCACCGGGTTGCGGATGGGCTGAAGATTCCCGCCTCATCCATCCGGGCCGCGGCCTGGACTGATAACGGGCCGGGATGGCTGTCCGTCATGCTGGGGTCGCGCCGGGAGGTGCTGGCGCTTGAACCCGATTACGCGGCCCTGTCTGACCTGTGTATCGGCGTTATCGGTCCCTGGGATGCGGCACAGGATGGAAAGCAGCCACAGTTCGAGGTGCGTGCCTTCGCCATGGCCTGTGGGGTGAACGAAGATCCCGTCACCGGTAGTCTGAACGCCGGGCTGGCGCAGTGGCTCATAGGCAGCGGGCTTGCGCCTGGGCATTATAGTGCCAGCCAGGGCACCTGCCTTGGCCGGGCCGGGCGCGTGCATGTTGACCTGGAAGATGGAAAAATCTGGGTTGGCGGGGTGACAACAACCCTGATTGCCGGTGTGCTGCGGTTATAACGGACCTTGCCCGCATGGCGGGTCAACTGGCAACGGCCTTCACCCTTGAGCAGGCAGGCCGTTTAGGCGGGAAATATGTCTGGCTCGCTTCGTGTGCAGATCATCTTTCGCTTTGTGACGTATTGCCGGGGTTTTTACGTTATATCCGCAATGGCGTGTGCACGGTACGGTCGCTGGTTACATGGCCCGTGTTAAGGGTTGTATTCGGCTCCAGCAGAACAACATGGCATTCGTCCCCCAAGGCTTCGGGGCAATGTTCCACCCCATGCGGCACAATAATGAATTCGCCCGCATCGACATCAATGTCGCGATCCCGGAAATGCATGCGCAACGTCCCGGCGATGACCAGGAACAGTTCGTCCTCATGCTCGTGATGATGCCAGTCAAACGTGCCCCTGAATTTGGCCAGCTTGATCTGGAAGGTGTTGATATCGCCCGCCACACGGGGGCTCCAGTAATCGGAAAATGCCGTGAAAGCCTGAGCCAGGTTGATTTTTTCCATTGAATGTCTCTGTCAGAGTTGCTGAACGATCGTCTGGACATAGGCAATCTGCCGCGCCAGATCGGGTAGCGTTGGGAACGCACCATCCAAAAGCGCCGTGCCGACCGTAAAACCGGCTGCCCCTGCCGCAGCGGTGGCGCGGATACGCTCCGCCCGATCGAGCGAACCGGCCACGATGACAGGCTTGCCTGCCACAGCGGCGCAGACCTGCCGCATCAGGCCGGGCACATCTCCCGCAAACCGATAGGCCAGCAGGTCCAGCCCATGAACGCCGGGCCGGGAAGCGAGATCGACCGCGCTGCGCACGATTGCGTTTTCGGTCCCTTCGAGAATGCTTGGATGCCCGCTGATCTGGCCGGGAAAAGGGTAATAGCGGATCGTCGTGCCTTCCAGCAGCCTCAGCGCATCATCGACATGGGTGCCACCCAGCAGGTAATCGACACCCAGCGCGATCCCGGCCTGCACCGAACGCAGTTCGCTATCGCGATCGAGCGAGACGACTTCCAGATAGACCTTCGCCCCGGCCTGGCGGATGGCGCTGGCAAGCGCCTGGAGTGCGGCAAACGGCAGCCCGATATCCTTGAACCCGATATGGCGGATGCCTGCCATGCGGGCGGTTTCGAGCAGATCGGCAGCGTTCTCCACCGTCCGGTCATGGCGGGTCAGCATGAAGATGAAATCGGGTCGGGTCATGTCGTGGCTCCGGTCGTAAGGCGAAGGGCGTAATCGAATGCCGTCTCCAGGCTCGAGGGGTCAGCAATACCCTGCCCCGCAATATCGAAAGCCGTACCGTGGTCAGGGCTGGTGCGGACGAAAGGCAGGCCGAGGGTAATGTTCACCCCCTGCGCCAGACCCATGTATTTGACCGGAATCAGCCCCTGGTCATGATATTGCGCAACCACGACATCAAAGCGCCTCCCGCGCGCCTGCATGAAGACCGTGTCACCGGGCCAGGGACCGGACGCATCAATGCCCTCGCTGCGTGCCTGCGCGATGGCGGGCCTGATGATGCGGGTCTCCTCATCACCAAACAGGCCCCCTTCCCCGGCATGGGGGTTAAGGCCCGCCACGGCAATGCGCGGATGTTCGATCCCCAATGCGCGTGCTCCCGTGCAGGCCAGCCGGATTGCCGCCATCTGGGCCGGAAAATCAGCACGCAGGATCGCATCCCTGAGCGAACAGTGGATGCTCACCAGAACGACCCGGATGTCCTCGTTCGCCAGCATCATGGCAACGCGCGCGCCGCCAGCCTGTTCGGCCAGGATTTCCGTGTGGCCGGGATAGGGCAGCCCGGTGGCGGCCAGCGCCTCCTTGTGGATCGGCGCGGTGACGATGCCCCGGATGGTGCCCGCCTTCGCCAGCCGGATCGCGCTGGTAATTGCCGCATGGGCTGCGCGGCCACTTTCGGCGCTGACCTGCCCCACTTGCGGCCGGGCTACGCATTCCGATGACAACAGCACATTCAGTGCCCCGTCATCAAACCGGGCATCGGCTGGGGTCGTAATCCGGCGCATGCGGGCCGATGGGTCAAGGGCTGCCAGTGCGTGGCGCATCACCAGCGGATCGCCCACCACGATCCAGCGCCGTTGGGCCGGTCGCCGCAGGAACATCCGGGCCACGATCTCCGGGCCAATCCCGGCGGGATCGCCCATCGTGACAGCCAGCGGCAAGGTGGGGCGGGTGGTTTCTTTGATCATTCGGTGAGAATAACGAAACCATCCATGAGGAAAATCGATATGAACTGACCTGTTCTGGTGATAAAAACTGACCAATGAAACGCTCAGACATGCCATCGCTGGACGACCTGCGTGCCTTTGCCGCGGTTGTGCGCCTCGGCTCGGTGCGGGCGGCGGCCACGGAACTGGCTCTGACACACGGGGCGGTCAGCCGCCGGGTGTCCAAGCTGGCCGATGACCTGAAACTCCAGCTTCTGGAACCTGACGGGCGCGGCGTGCGACCGACGCGGGAAGGTCTGCGTCTGGCAGAAGCGGCAACCGATGCGATGCAAGGGATCGCGGCGGCACTGGCCGCGATCCGGTCGTCATCCGGTGTGCAGCCGATCGTGCTGTCGTGCGAGCGCTCGCTGGCGATGCGCTGGCTGATCCCGCGCCTGTCCGACTTTCAGGACCGCCATCCGGGGATCGATGTGCATCTTTCAACCGGCGGCGGCGCGCTGGATTTTGCGCGCGACCGCGTCACGCTGGCGATCCGGCGCCTCGACTTTCCGCTCGATCCTGACTGGACAGTAACGATCCTTGCGCAGGAAGCGGTGGGGCCGGTCATGCGCCCTGACAGGGCACAACGCTTCGCCAGCGGGGATTATCTGGCGCTCGGCGCGCGCACCCGGCCCGAGGCCTGGAAGAACTGGCTGGCATCCCGGCCCGACAGGCCCACGCCGCGCGACATCCGTCTGTACGACCATCATTTCATGATGCTGGAAGCCGCTGCCAATGGTCTGGGCGTCGCCCTGTCGCCCTCTATCATCGCGACGGACGATGTCGCCACCGGCCGGCTGGCAGCGCCGGTCGGGTTCGATGCGGATGGAACATCTTACGGGCTGATCCGGCCTGGCAGGATGAAAATGACGGAAAACGTCAGGGCCCTGGAAGAATGGATCATCAGACAGGTGCCATAACCCGTGAGGAATATGGCCTTGCCGCAACGCTGCGGTGGCGCGATCTGGCTGCCATGAATCATACGGTCACCGGGGCCGAAATCCGGGATCTGACCATCTGGCTGCCTGCCTGCTTTCCTGCTTGCCTGCTTTCGGAACCCGATGCTTCCAAGCCGGGCATTCTCATCGGCTTGCAGCCTGACGGGCGATGCGGCGCAGGTCCGCATTGTCATACATCCGGCATCCATCACCCGTCTGCTCCACAAGCCCGGCAATCGCCTTCGCAACGGTTTTCGCATCAATGCCGCCATATGCAGAAAGCCTGCCGACCATAAGTGGTGCCAGAACCGTCGCCAGTCGTTGCCCGATCGCCTCCATCGGTCGTGCCTGTGCACGGTGGCCCAGCAGCATGCCGGGGCGCAGGATGTCCACGCGGCTGAAACCGAGTGCCCTGATGTCGCGCTCGATCGCGCCCTTGGTCCTGAGGTAAAAACCGGGTCCACCCGCCCCTACGGACGATACGAGAATGAACCGGCGTGCGCCAAGCGCATGCGCCGCTATGGCAAAAGCGAGGACATAGTCATGATCGACGCGGAACATGGCCGCCTGCGATCGGGCAGCGCGCATTGTCGTGCCCAGGCACGAAATCGCCACGTCAGCGCTGGCAGGGGCCACAGCCTGTAATGTCGCTTCGGGTGCTGCGCACAGGTGCTCGAAATCAATGACATGATCGGCGCCGGATGATTGCCGGCGTGTCAGGCTGGTGACGATGGTATCGGGCCGCGTGGCAAGGGCCGCATCAACGAGATGCCCGATCAGCCCGGTGCCCCCGATAAGCAGAACGCGCGTCGTCATCGCAGGATCAGATTGGTGATGGTATCGGCAAGCCTGCCGAAGGGTGGCTGAAGCAGGGTTGCCGCATTGAAACGCCCCTGTCGGTATACGCCCCGGGCATGCGTGAGCGCCATGAAGCCTTCCTTGCCATGATATGCCCCGATGCCACTGTCCCCCACGCCGCCAAATGGCAGGTCGTCCTGCACATAATGCATCAGTGTACCGTTGATCGTCACGTTTCCTGAAACCGTGTTCTTCAACACCCTGTCGCGTTCAATGCGGTTATCGCCAAAATAATACAGGGCCAGGGGCCGGGGGCGCGCGTTGATGAAGGCAATCGCGTCATCCAGCGTGCGATAGGTCAGCACGGGCAGGACGGGTCCGAAAATCTCTTCCTGCATGACCGCCATCTGCGGTGTCACATCCAGCAGCAGCACGGGCGCCAGGACATGATTTGCAGCTGAATCACTGCCCAGCCGGATAACCTGCGCCCCCTGTGCCGCGGCATTGTCGATCAGACCGTTCAGGCGCCCGTAATGATGCATGTTGAGAATGGCCGTATAATCAGGCGACCCCGCATAACCGTTCGGATGCTGCCTTTTCACGGCGTCCTGATAGGCCGTGGCAAAAGCGTCCCGGTCGTTTTCATGCACCAGCACGTAATCCGGCGCGATGCAGGTCTGCCCGGCATTGGTCAGCTTGCCAAATGCCACGCGGTCCGCCACCCGCTGCATGGAAAAGCCGGGCGCGATCACCACGGGTGACTTGCCGCCCAGTTCAAGCGTGACCGGGGTCAGATTGCGCGCCGCTGCCTCGGCCACCTTCTTCCCGACCGCCGTGCTGCCGGTGAACAGGATGTGATCGAACGGCAGGGCCGAGAACGCGGCCCCCACATCGCCATCGCCGGTTACGACAGAAACCTGCTCTGGCGGAAAGATGGCCTGAACGATCTCGCCGATGACTGCCGATGTGGCCGGTGTGAATTCCGATGGTTTGAGCATGGCCCGGTTACCGGCAGCGATCGCCGTGGCCAGCGGCACGAGGGCAAGCGAGACCGGATAGTTCCACGGCGCGATAATGCCCACCACACCCACCGGCTGCCGCACCACCCAGGCACGACCGCACTGGAAATAGGCCGAGACGTGGCGGCGCTGCGGTTTCATCCAGCACCCCAGATGCGCGATCATGTAATTGATCGACTGCACCAGCGGGATCAGTTCCACGATGGCGCTCTCGCGTTCCGAGCGCTGGCCGAAATCCGTTTTCAGGGCGCGCACGATCTCGGTGCGCTGCTTGAGGATTTCAGCTTTCAGGCGGCGCAGATCGGTCCGGCGCTGTTTCAGGTCGGGTGGCCCGGCCTGCAGGAACGCCGCGCGCTGGCGGTCGAGAATATGGTGCAGGTCAGTGGATGTAACATCGGACATCGCGTCCTCCATGTTTACAGGAGAAACTTATGCAGGCAGGATATGAAGCATGACGATCTGGTGTCAATGAAAGTTTCTTGTGTAAACATGGACCTCGCGAATGCGTGAAACCACGGACCGCCCCTATCATCACGGTGACCTGCGCCGCGCCCTGATCGGCACGGCGCTGGACATGCTGGCCAAAGACCAGAACTGGACTTTTACATTGCGGGAGGTGGCCCGGCGCACGGGTGTCAGCCACGCGGCGCCCTACAAGCATTTCCGTGATCGTGAGACGTTGTTACGCGAACTGGCCCGGATCGGCTTTATTCGACTGGGGGAGAGCCTGACAGGGGCCATGTCTCCGGGGCTGCCGTCCACGCGCGCGCACTTCATGGCTGCGGCGCAGGCCTGTATCGGGTTTGCCTGCCAGAACCCCGGTCTTTACCGGCTGATGTTCAGTTCCGATGCCGACAAGACGATAGACCCGCAACTGCATGATGCGGCCATGAAGACCTTCGGGATTCTTCTGGATCTGCTGGAAAGGGGCCAGCGTGACGGAAGTTTCCGTCCGGTTGCTGTAAGCGCGTTGGCCGCGGCAGGCTGGGCGCAGGTGCATGGCCTGGCCATGCTGGCGATCAGCAATCAACTGCTGGAAGAAAAGGTCGGGGCAACCCCGATCCCGGCCGCGCTGGAGGTATTGCTCGATGGCATGTGCCGCACCGATTGTCCCGTCCACGTTCCAGCATCAGGCGGCCATAGCGAGCATACATGCCCGACGCGATAGGGAACTGATGGCGCATATCCGCCAGATGGTGCACTTCGTGCATCACAATAGCGGTCGATCCGATCGACCAGATGCCTGGCACTGGCTGGCATTGATGCCTCGGTCAGCACGGTCGGTAACTGCTGCGACAGCGCATTGGCGGGGGCGATTTACATGGATCGGCCAGTCATTTTCCTGCCTGCCGCTCCATGCCCCCCGGCGCTACCCGCGCCAGTCGTGCAGGCGACGACATGCCCTGCCTTTCACCAGCCAGCGCAACAGCCCCCGACATCAGGGGTCCGGCCTGCCTGCGTTCCATGGCCATGCGGGGTCTCCTGTCAGGGCTGCCGCGCAGGTTGCTTCTTGCGCCCGGTTCTCAGGCTTCATCAGGTGACCGCGTCACGTCCGGGTCGGGAAAGGTGATGCAGGCGCCAAATCCCCTGCCTGACCCGGCCAGGGGGGAGCGCAGGTCCACGGTCACATCCATCTGCCGGGCGATGTTGCTGGCAATGGCCAGGCCAAGGCCGCTGCCTCGCGTGCCTGTTCCGCCGCGCACGAACGGGCTGGTCAGCCGCGCCAGCATGTCCGGCGCCAGTGCCGGGCAGTCGTTGGTGATGTCAATGCGGCCGTCGGGCATCACGGTCACATGCACGGGCGTCTCACGCCCCCCGTGCAGCAATGCGTTTTCAAGCAGGTTGCGCAGCATGATGCCGGTCGCATCCATATCGCCATGCACGAATATATGGCTGATTCCGTTTGCGGTCAGGATGATGCCGTGCCCATCATGCGCATTCGGCTCCATATCGTCAGCCAGCACGCACAGCACGCTCATCACATCGAAGCGATTGCGCCGGAAGGCGATGCCCGATGAGGCGCGCGAAAACTGCAGCAGTTTTTCCACCGTCCGGCCCAACTGGCGGGTGCGCCCGGCAATCAGGTCCACCCGCCTGCCCGCGTCCGAACCTTCCGGCACCATGCGGCCCAGCATCTGCACCTGCGCCAGCAGGCCACCGAGCGGATTGCGCAGTTCATGCGCGGCACTGGCGGCAAAGGCCCGCTCGGTGGAGAGCGCGGTCTCCAGTCGGGCCAGAAGGGTATTGACGGCATGCTCGATGGAGACGAGCTCGACAGGCAGGTCAAGCGCGGGGATGGGCCGCAGGTTGCCGCTGCCACGCGATTGCATTTCATCATGCAGGCGGTCCAGCGGGCGCAGGGCGCGCCGCACGATAAGGCGGACCAGCAGCCAGATGACAGGCAGGAACACAAGGATGGGCACGATGGCGATCGCCGTTGCGCGCCATGTGGCGCCACGGCGGTGCAATGTCGGCTCCCCTACCAGCACGCGATAGGCGGTGGCGGTCGGGGCCGCAACATAGACCCGGAAGCGCGGCGTATCGGCAAACCCGGTATGGATGTCGGGCACAAAAGGCTGGACCGGCGCATTCTGTGAGCGCAAAACCACGTGCCCTGACTGGTCAACGACCTGATAGGCCAGTGTCCGTGGCCCGACACCGGGCACCCATGCAACGGTATCGTGTGGTCCGTGGGGCTGTGTGGCGATGGTGGCTTGCAACCGTTCGGAAACCTCCTGCAGGGAATTGTCCAGCCGTTCCGTTATTTCGTAGCGGGTGAACCCAGCCACGGCCAGGCTGAGGGCCAGCAGGCTGAGGGTCACCACGCTCAGCACGCTGCTGACAATGCGGGTGGCGAGGCTCCAGCTTTTCATGCGGCCTCGCCATCGGCTAGGCAGTACCCGCGGCCACGGACCGTCCTGATGGTCATGTTGCCCACCTTCTTGCGCAGGCGGCTTATGAACACTTCAACCGTGTTGCTGTCCACATCCTGATCCAGCGTGTAAAGGGCCGTGTCGATCTGCTGGCGGGAATAGATCCGGCCGGGATGGCGCGACAGCAGTTCCATGATCGCCCATTCACGCGCGGTCAGGTCCAGCACCTGGTCCCCGCGCGATACGGCACGATTTTCCCGATCGATCGTAATATCGCCAATCCGGTAGCGCGCGCGCCTGCGCGGGGCTGCATACCGCCGTGATACGGCGGCTATGCGGGCCACGAGTTCGTTCAGGTCATAGGGCTTGACGATATAGTCATCCGCCCCTTCGGACAGGCCGGCAATGCGGTCGCTGATCTGGTCCTCCGCCGTGGTGATGAGGATGGCGATATTCGATGATGTACGGCGGATCTCGCGCAGCAGGTCGCGCCCGTTGCCATCCGGCAGGCCAAGGTCGAGCAGCATGAAGTCGTATTCCACGGTGGCCATGGCCGCGCGCGCGTCTTCCAGTGTCGTGAACCAGTCCACGGCATGCCCGTCCAGCCGCACGCGTTCCTGCACGGCCGCCCCAAGGTCATGTTCATCTTCCACAATCAGGATACGCATCAGTCCTGGCCCTTCTCGCGCATGACGCGGGCATAAAGTGATGGCAGCACCAGCAGGGTCAGCAGCGTGGAGGTGACCAGCCCGCCAATCACCACGCTGGCCAGCGGGCGTTCCACCTCCGCTCCGGCGCTATCGGAAAACGCCATGGGAAAAAACCCGAGGCTGGCCACAAGGGCCGTGGCCATGACCGGGCGGAAGCGGGATTCGGCCGCCGCAAAGGCCGCCTGCGCCACTTCCATGCCGCGCGCGCGCAGGGCCGCGATCTCGCTGAGCAGCACCACGCCGTTGAGGATCGCAACCCCGAACAGCGCGATGAAGCCGATCCCTGCTGAAATGCTGAACGGCAGGCCGCGCAGCGTCAGCGCCACGATGCCGCCGGTCGCCGCCACCGGCAGGTTGATGAAGACCAGCAGCGCTGGCCGTATGGCCCCGAACGCCACCACCAGCAGCGCAAAGATCAGGCCAAGGGCGATGGGCAGCACGATTTCCAGCCGCTGCATGGCCGATTGCAGGTTACGGAACTGCCCGTCCCACTGCATGGTATAGCCTGCGGGCAGCTTTACGTCGCGTGCGACACGGGCCTGTGCCTCGGCCACATAGGAGGCCAGATCCCGCCCGCGCACGTTGGCCTGCACCACCATGCGCCGACGCACCCGGTCGCGGCTTATGCGCGGTGGCCCATCGACTTCATGCACATGCGCCACCTGCGAGAGCATGACGCTGCCCTGCCCGTCCATGCGCCGGACCTGCAGCGCACCGATCGCGGCGGTCGAACCGGCAATGCGCGGGTCAAGGCGCACCTGCGTGCTGATGATGGCGTTATCGACAATGACCGGCCGGGCGCCGATATGCCCGCCAATCGCCTCCACCGTGTCCAGAATGTCCTGCACCGCCACGTTGCGGCTTGCCGCCTGCGTGCGGTCGATGTCGGCCACGATCAGCGGCACGGTGCCATCGCCCGCAGCCGCCACGTCCGCCGCCCCCTTCACGCCCGACATGGCGGCCACGACCCTGTTGCCCAGTTCGGCCAGCGTGGCCAGGTCATCGCCAAAGATCGAGACGGCAATCTGCGTGCGCACGCCAGAGAGCAGGTCATCCATGCGCATCTGCACCGGCTGGCTCCATGAATACAGCGCATCGGGCAGTTCGCGCCGCAGCGTGTCGTCCATCGCGGCGACAAGCCCGGCCTGCGTGCGGGCGGTTTTCCATGTGGAGGGCGGGTTGAGGAAAATGAAGCTGTCGGTCTCGTTCATGCCCATCGGGTCGGTGGGGATGGCGGATGTGCCGGTATTGCTGACCACGGAGCGCACTTCGGGGAAGTGGCGCAGGATCTGCTCCTGCTTCGTGACCGAGGCCAGAACGGTGTCAAGCGAGGCCGAGGGGAGCCGCGTGGTGGTGACCGCCAGCGCGCCCTCGTCAAGCTGGGGAATGAACTCGCCACCCAGCCGCATGGCAAGCCCCGCCGAGAGGACCAGCGCCACGATCGTGCCGCCAAACAGCAGGCGCGGATGCCCTTCCCCCCATGTCACCATGCGCGTGTAGGGCCGGCGCATGAAGGCGATCAGCCGCGTATCGCCCGCTGGCCGCACGCGCGCCAGCGCAAGGCTGGCCAGCACGGGGATGCAGATGAAGCAGTACGCAAGCGATGCCAGCAGCGCCATGATGACCGTCTGCGCCATGGGGCGGAACATGTGCCCCTCGATCCCCTGCAGGGTCAGGATGGGCAGGTAGACCATGATGATGACCAGTATGGCGAACCCCACCGGGCGCATGACCTGCTGCACGGATGAGACCACGAGGGGCATGAATTCCATCTCCGGCTCTTCCTCGCGCCGGGAGAGCACATGCTCGATCACCACCAGCGAGCCATCGACGATCATGCCGAAATCGATCGCGCCAAGGCTGAGCAGGTTGGCCGAGATGCCGAACTGCCGCATCCCCGCCATGGCGCAGACCAGCGCCACCGGAATGACCGAGGCAATGACCAGCGCCGCCTGCCAGCTCCCGATCACCACCACCAGCACGCCCACCACCAGCACCGCCCCCATCAACAGGTTGTCACGCACGGTGGCGATGGTCTGCCCGGTCAGGGTGGCGCGGGTGTAATAGGGCTCCAGCGTAACGCCCGCGGGCAGCGCCTGCCTTATGCCCGGCAGGGCGCGGTCTATCGCGGCAAGGGTGGCGTTGGAACTGGCCCCGCTTTCCATCATCACCACGCCGATCACGATCTCGCCCTGCCCGTCACGGGTCACCGCGCCAAGGCGGGTGCGCGCGCCGGTGGTGATGCGGCCAAGGTCGCGCAGGCGCACGGCGGACCCATCAGGGTTGGTGCGCACCGCGATATTGCCAAAATCCGCAAGGCTACCCACCAGCCCGCGCCCGACCACGCTCTGCTGTTCGGCATGGTGGGTGATCCACCCGCCGCCCGATGCCGCATTGCTGGCATCGACCGCGCGATAGACCTCGCCTGCCGACAGGTTGCTGCCAATCAGCCGCGCGGGGTCCAGTGTCACCTCATAGGTTTCCTCCGCCCCGCCATTGACGTTGACATCCACCACGCCGGGCACGAGGCGCATCTGCGGCACCACGGTCCAGTTCATGATGCGGTTGAGGTCCATGAGCGAGCGCCCGGCGCCACGGATCTGGAACTGCATGATCTCGCCCATGCCGGTGGCCAGCGGCCCCATGCTGACGGTGATGCCGGGCACGGATATGCTGGCGCGCGCCTGCTGGATACGTTCATTGACGCGGGTGCGGTCGAGGTTGATGTCGGTCCCGTCGGCAAACTGCACATACACCACCGACACCCCGCCGCGGGAGACGGAACGCAGGTCGGTCATGCCGGGAATGCCGGTCATGCTGGCTTCAAGCGGGAAGGTGATGAGCTTTTCCACTTCCTCCGTCGCAAGGCCGGGGGCGACGACCGAGACGAGCACCTGCCTGGGCGAAATATCGGGCACCGCTTCCACAGGCAGGCCAAGCACCACCATGATGCCCGCCGCCAGCAGCAGGCCCAGGCCGCCCAGCACCAGCATGCGCGCGCGCAGCAGGGCCTCGAGGTATCTGTGCGCCATCAGTCCGCATCCATCCCGGCAAGGCCGATGACCGAGCGCAGGGCGAAGCTGCCATGGGATACGACCGGCTCGTCGCCTTTCAGCCCGGAGCGGATGACAGCCCGCGTTCCGTCATCAAGCGCTACATCGACCACGACGGGCCGGTAATCGGTTTCGCTCACCCGCACGAACACGACGCTGCGCGCGTCAATATGCTGAAGGGCTTCGGACGGCACGACAATGCCCGCCACGCTGTCACGCTGCGCCAGCGTGGCATCCAGCACCATGCCGGGCACCAGGGCGCCGCCAGGGTTGGCCACGGTGCTGATGACCCGGACCAGCCCGGTCAGCGGGCTGGCCATGCCATCTACCGTATCGATACGCGAGATGAGCGGGCCACCGGGTACCTGCGTCACCTGCTGGCCGCCTGATCCGATCCGCGCCGCCTGGTCGGGCGGGATGTCGGAGACAAGCCATATGCCGGACAGGTCGGCCACGGTCGCCACATCCATGGTCGGGTCCACGTCGCCCGCCACCGATGTATTGATCGCCTGCACCGTGCCATCGAGCGGGGAAATCAGGGTCGAGGTCTCGTCTTCCGTGCCCTTGCTGTCCTGTTCCGATGATGAATTGAACTCCTCGGCAAAGCGGTGGCCCAGCGTGTCCACATCCGCCTGCCGGGCGCGCAGGGTGGCGTCTGCCTGCGCCAGCACGTCCTGCCTGCGGCGCAGTTCGGCCATGGAGATGCTCTCGCCCGCCAGCGCTTTCGCCCGTTGCACGGCACCGGCGGCATCGGCGCGGGCCGCGATGGCCGCCGTGAGTGCGGCGCGCATCTGGGCTGCCTGCAGGCGCGCGACATGCAGGGAGTGATCCTGATAGCGCACCAGCGCCTGCCCGCGCGCGACATGCGTGCCCGGCTGCACCAGCACCGCCAGCACCTTGCCGGTGCCTGCGGGGTGGATGTGCACAACCCGTGTCGTATCGGGCGTGACCCGGCTCATGACCGGCAGCACGGGCGCAACCGTGCCGGGCGTGGCCGTGACCACGCTGATGCCTTCATTGCCGAGTGCCGCCGCATCCAGCTTGACCACGGGCGGCAGCGTGGCTTCCTCCGCCCGGGCCGGAAGGCAGCCGGGCATGAGCAACAGCAGGGCGAGGGCAACGGCAACGGGCTTCATGGCACGATGCCTGTCGCGATCAGCATGCGGATGCTGGCCACATGCCACTCCACCTCCGCCCGGGCGCTGGCCAGCCGGGTATTGGCTGCCGCCTGCCGGGCGGCAAGTGCCGTGTCCAGGCTGGCTTCGCCTGCCCGCCAGGCGTGTTCCTGCGCCGCGGCGCGCTTCTCCATGCTTTCGGCAGCGCTGCGGGTGGCCTGCCGTGCCGTGGTGGCCGTGATCAGGCGTTCGCGCACGCGGATCAGTTCCAGGTGCACCATGCGCCGTGCCTGTGTTTCCTGGCTGGTGGCCGTGGCCAGCCGGTTGTGTGCCTCGGACATGATGGGGGTATTGCGGACCTCACTGGGCAGGGGAATGCTGAAATTCAGCCCCACGCGGTCATCCCACGGGCTGCCGTACTGCTTTTCATGGATGGCATCCACGCCAATTTCCGGGTTGGGCATGAAGGAACGGCGCGCCAGCTTCATGTTGGCCTCGGCGGCTTCAACATTGCGGTGCGCCACCTTGATGCGGGGGTCATTGTCTTCCATGTCACGCGGGGCGATGAAGCGGGCGTGGGTGACATCGCCTTCCCCATAACGCGCGAGATCCGGCACGACCGGGTGGCCGAGGAGCACGTCCAGCGCAGCGGTCGCGTTTTCGGCCTCCTCCTGCGCCAGGGCCAGTTCGTTGCGGGCGTTTTCCATCGCCGCCTGCGCCACCTGCCCGTCGGTCGCGGCCAGTTCGCCCCCCTGCACCGCGCGCGTGGCGCTGGCGGCCATGCGCGCGGTCGCATCATACAGGGTGCGGGCCACATCGACCCGGCTGCGGGCGATCAGGGCGGCGGCGGCTGCATCAAGCACCCGGATGGACAGCGCCATGTGTTCGACATTGAGCTGTTCATCAATCGACGCTGCTTCCGCGCTGGCGACCTGTTTCGTGGCGCTGCCCTGCCCCGGCAGCCACAGCGGCACCGACACGCCGCCCTGATAGGTTGTATAGCCTTCGTTACTGCCCAGCATGTGGTCATCCATGTATTCACCCGACAGGGTCGGGCCGCCAGCAAACCATGACCCGGCAGCGCTGGCGCGGGCGCGGGCGGAATGGTGGCCGACCTGAAGTTCGGTGCGGACGGGATCGATCGCCCAGGCCATGCCGACGGCTTCATGGAAGGATGGGCCAGGGCGGGCGTCCTGGGCCAGGGCCATCCATGGCAGGGCGCAGGCCATGGCGATCGAGACGATGGAGGGGATGGCGCGGTTCATGCTTCAGGCCATCATGGAATGGCGGGACCACCATGGCTGATCCGTTCGGCGAGATCGCTCCACAGCCGCGCCATCAGCAGATTGATGTCGGACGTGACCGAAAACGGGGACTGCGAACGCGCCAGGGGCGAAAGGGACATGCGTTCCCCGATGACAAGATGCCCCTGCGAGAACAGCCGGGCCGAAATCGCCCCCTGCTGCCCCTGCCCGATGGGGCGGGTAACGGAAATGCGCAGGTGCGGCGGCGGGGTGGCAATGAGACCGAATGCATGCCGTTCAGCCTCATCGGAGGGGCACGCCACGCCCTGCAGCACGGCATCACGCAGTACGGAATGGGGATAGCCGCCATACATGCCATCCACATGCAGGCGGATGCCTTTGTAGACTGTCATGCATATGCCTTCTGTCACACGCGCTGCCCGGCTGGTCGGCACCATCAGGAAGAAAATACAGGCCGTGTACAGGCTGCCCTGCAATATCCTTCGCATAATATGCGTCTGTTCCTCCATCTGGCGTAAAATTCCTGCCATCACGATGATGACACTTTAGCGATAGCAGAGAAACCTGACGCGAACCTGAACACTTCATTCTACAGTGGAAATTTATATTATGAAAATGATTATCATTTCGTTTCTGGAGCAGGTTACCAGGAGAAATACAGGGTGCGGGACTTGATTTCATGCAAGTCCGGGTCACCGCAGGGCGGGCATGCCGCAGGGTCTGTCCGGTAGAGGCCCGGATTCAGCTACCGATCGCTGCGATATGCGTGGCTGGAGCCATCAAGGGCCCTTCAGTGCAGGTGGGCAGAGGGAACCTGTTCCATATCGATCAATACAGAATTCGCTTGCATGCTGCTGCCTCCATGTTCTGTATTGATCGGTCCAGAACGCAAGGGAATAAGGTAATGAGTGTTTTTTCAGGCAGGAAGGCGCTCGTGATCGGCGGCAGCCGGGGCATTGGTGCTGCGATCGTCAGGCGCCTGAGCCGTGATGGCGCATCGGTGCGCTTCACATGGGCCGGTTCGCGCGCAAGGGCCGAAGACATTGCCCGCGAGACCGGAGCGCAGGCCATTCGGGCCGATGCAACCGACCGTTCAGCCATCCTCGGCGCCACGCGCGACGCCGGGCCGATCGATATTTTCGTCTTCAACGCAGGGATCTGCATTGCCGGTGATCCGCTGGTGCTCAACCCTGATGACGTTGATCGCATGATCGACATCAACATTCGCGCAGCCTATCACGGCGCGGTTGAAGCGGCCCGCGCCATGCCCGATGGCGGCCGGATCATCCTGATCGGTTCGACAAACGCCAATCGGGTGCCCTTCAGGGGGCTGGCGGCCTACAGCATGACAAAATCCGCCCTGCAGAGTATGGTGCGCGGGCTGGCGCGCGACTTTGGGGGGCGGCGCATTACGGTCAATGTCGTTCAGCCAGGGCCGACGGATACGGATATGAACCCGGCCAATGGCCCCGAGGCCGATCTCATGCACAGCGTCATGGCCATTAAGGAACATGGTTGCGCGGAGGATGTTGCCGCTTATGTCGCGTTCCTCGCCGGGCATGCGGCGCGCGGCATTACCGGGGCCATGCAGACCATTGACGGCGGCTTCAGCGCGTGATGCTGGCCATCCATTTCCGGACCGATTAGTATGGAAACTTATCCACGCGGAGGGAGGCACCACATGGCCCGGACAGGACGGCCCCGTGCGTTTGATCGGGACAAGGCGCTCGAGGCCGCGCTGAGCCTGTTCTGGGCACAGGGTTATGAACCGACCTCGCTGAACCAGCTCAAGGCCTGCATGGGGGATATTTCGCCCGCCAGCTTCTACGCGGCATTCGGGTCGAAGGAAGCGCTGTTCCGCGAAGTCGTGCAGCGTTACCTGGCAACCTATGGTCAGGTCATGGCGCCGCTATGGGATGAAACGCTCGCCCCGCGGGATGCGATTGAACAGACCCTGCGCCGCTCCGCCCGCATGCAGACAGCCCGCTCGCACCCCGCCGGCTGCCTGATCGTGCTCGGGGCCAGCAACTGCGCGCCACAAAACCAGGCCGTGCAGGCGCTGCTGGCTGCCGAGCGGGAGCGGAGCCGCAAGGGAATCCGCGCCTGCGTGGAGCGCGCGGTGGCAGGCGGGGAACTGGCCGCCTCACCCGCAACCCAAACCCTGCCTGCCCTGCTGGCAACCTTTCTGCACGGCATGGCCTGCGAAGCCAGGGATGGCGATGGGGCCGGTCAGCTCGATGCGGCGATCACGACCCTCATGCAGGTCTGGGACAGTCTCGCGCCAGCCCCTGCCGGTGGCGCGCGCGCCCAATAGGCCGCGCGGCTGCTCCGCCAATTAATCTGTATCGGTCAATCCATAAATAATTGACGGATCGCCCTTCCCTATTTATGTATCGATTGCTCTTTAAGTCTGGCACGATCATCCCCTGCCCGCGCCATGCACTGCAATCAAAGGAAGCCGGTCATGAACCAGAAGCACGCAGCCCTTGTCACGGGTGCCAATCGCGGGATCGGGCATAGTATTGCCAAATATCTGATTGCGGCGGGCATTGACGTGATCGGCACCTATCACACCAATGAAGCCGAGGCGCGGGCCGCACAGGCAGACCTCGGCACCGGGCGCGCAAGGCTGCGCATGCTGAAACTCGATATTGCAGACCATACCACCTTCGCAGCCTTTGCGGCGCAGGTCAGGACGCTGCTTGAGGGCGAGCTTGCACCCTCTGCGTTGCAATACGTTGTGCAAAATGCCGGCAACATCATTCACACCCGTTTTGATGCAGCGACCCCCGAACAGCTCGACAACCAGTACAACATTCACTTCAAGGGGCCGTATCTGCTGAGCGTGGCGCTGCTGCCGCTGATCCGTGACGGGGGGCGTATTCTCAACATCACCTCGGCGGCCACGCGTTTCTACCTGCCTGATCACGGCCCCTATTCCGCCATGAAGGGCGCGACGGAGGTGATCTCGCTCTACATGGCAAAGGAACTCGGCGAACGCGGCATTACCGTCAATGCAGTAGCCCCCGGTGCCATTGCCTCCGACTTCGGGGGCGGGCTGGTGCGTGACAACGCTGCGGTGAACAAAAGCCTGGCAGAGATCACGCCGCTTGGGCGCGTGGGGCAGCCCGATGACATTGGCGCAGCCGTCGCAGCCCTTCTGTCTGGCAACATGCACTGGGTGAACGGCCAGCGCATCGAGGTGACGGGCGGCCAGTCGCTTTGATACCTTCCTACAGCGCCCAGGAAAAAATACGATGATAGACGTCATGGCCAGCACCGTGCTCGATGCGCCCGTTGCCTCTGTCTGGCCCCATATCCGGGATTTCGGGGCGATCGGGGACTGGCTGCCCGGTGTGAAAAGCTGCCAGATCGAAGGCAATGACCCGGGTGAGCGTGTCGGTGCCATCAGGCGGGTTGAAATGGGCGATGTCGGCCTTATCCGCGAGCAGCTTCTTGCCCTTTCCGATACGGATCATACGGTGACGTTTTCGATCATCGAGTCAGCGCTGCCGATCTGGAACTATCGCTCCACCATCATGCTGTTGCCTGTAACGGACCGTGCACGCACGTTCATCCGCTGGAAGGGGCGCTTTGAGGCCCGTCCGGAGCATGCCGCCGCCATGCAGGCGCGCATGCCAACCCTGATCTACCAGCCGGCATTCGATACACTGGCAGCCCGGCTCCGTGGCAGATAATCGCTGGGGCGGCGCGCTATGCCGTGCCCTCCGTTTTGCCTCGTTGAGGAACGATACCGTTTCGTTTATATAAATGGATAAAGGGCGCCCGGCCTGAGCCATGTGACGGGCATCCTTGGTCTTTATGTGGATGAAAAGGAAAGTTGATGCCTGCCAGAATGAAAAGATATGCAGACGGGAAGACGTTCATCAATCTGATGGCAGGCACTGCGCTCATTTTGTTGGGGATGAACATATGCCAAGCCGCCGAAACGACCCGCGCGCGGGAAGCGCATGCCTGTGAAAACGATGCCTTCAAATTCTGCGGCAGGGACATTCCCAACAAGAAAAAAATTGCAGCCTGCCTGCAGGCCAACCGCGAGCGGCTCCGCCCGGCCTGCCGCGCCATGTTCCCTGCCCCCGATACGCCTGTTGGCAACACGGTACAGGGCACGCCCCTTTTGGACTAGGTTCTGCTGACAGGGCTCTCGTCAAGCCGTAGCCCAATCCTGACGGAAGCTGTCGCTGTCACATGGCTGGCAGGGAGAAAGCCGGGAAGATGTCCCTGACCGCGCCCCCTGCCCACGCCCGGCCGGAAGAAGCGGGCCAGTCACCGCCTCTTCTGTCGGGGCGACCTAATCGACTTTCTGGAACTTCAACTCAAAATTGTCGCCTTCGCCAATCGCCTGATATTTGGCATGGTCCACGGCACCGAGTGCGTATGTGGGGGGCAGCGTCCATACGCCTTTTGGCCAGTCTGTCGTATCCTTGGGGTTGGCTGCGACTTCTGACGTGCCAACGAGCTTGAAGCCCGCGCGTTCAATGAGCGCAATCGCGTAATCCTGCCGCACGTAACCACTTCTGGCGGCGGGGTCCTGCGGGCTGGTGGGGCGGGCGCGATGGTCTTCCACGCCAAAGATGCCGCCGGTCCTGAGCGCCTTGTGCACCGCTGCGAGCATCGCGGGTGCATCGTTATCCTTCATCCAGTTATGCACATTGCGGAATGTCAGGATGACATCGGCGCTGCCAGCCGGAGCGAGGTCGGGGTGATCATGCCCGAACTGCGTGTAGTGAATCTGGTCATAGAGTGCCGGATGCGCATCGATCTTGGCCTGCATGGCGGCGGGCCAGCGCGCGTATTCGCGTTCGACCTTCGTGCCATCGGCAACCCCCATGGCGGCATAATAGGTGCCATGGGCGCGCAGCAGCGGGGCGAGGATTTCGGTCCAGTAGCCACTGCCGGGCCAGATCTCGACAACCGTGGAGTGCGGCGTGACGCCGTAGAAGGAAAGCAGTTCGTAAGGATGGCGGGCGCTGTCGCGCCTGACCAGATCGGGATCGCGCGTGGGGGCGTTCACCGCTTCATGGAGGGGCTGGCTGGCGGGGGAAGCCGCCATGGCTGGCCCGGCAAGAGCCAGGCCGGCAATGGCATAAAATGCGTTGCGCATGGACATTTTTCCCGATCCTCGCAGGTATGGTGTTATGGCCTCGAGCCTAGCACATCCTGTGTCATTCCGGCCAGCAGCGACGGCCCTGCCCTTTTGCCGGAATTCCGTTCCTTGCGCATTTTCTGTTCAGGCTCCCCAAAAGCCAGTTCCAGCCTGCCATGCTGCGTTGACGCGGCACGGTGCCCCCCGTAATAGTCCGCCCTCCCGCACCAGCGAAGCCCGAACAGGCGTAGCCTTTACAAAGCGCCGGAGGCGCTGCTTGACCATGTCCATGACTTTTGCCGATCTTGCCCTGGCGCCAGAACTCCTGAGCGCACTGGCCGAGGAAGGCTATGCCCACCCCACCCCCATCCAGGCAGGCTCCATCCCGATGCTGCTTGCTGGCCGCGACCTGCTGGGCATGGCCCAGACCGGCACGGGCAAGACGGCCTCGTTTGCGCTGCCGCTGCTCCACCGCCTTGCCATGAATCCACGCCCCGCGCCCAAACGCGGCGCGCGCGTGCTGGTGCTGGCGCCCACGCGCGAACTGGTCTCCCAGATCGCGGATGGCTTCACGGGTTTCGGGCGGTATCTCAAGCCCGGCATCACGACGATTTTTGGCGGTGTCAGCCCGTTTCACCAGATCAATGCGCTCAAGGAGGGGGTGGACATCATCGTGGCGACCCCCGGGCGACTGCTCGATCTGATTGGCCAGGGCGAATGTGACCTGTCGCAGCTTGAGGCGCTGGTGCTTGATGAGGCCGACCAGATGCTCGACATGGGCTTTGCCAAGCCCATCGAGCGTATTGTCGCAACCCTGCCCGCAGACCGGCAGACCGTGCTGTTCTCGGCCACCATGCCCAGATCCATCACTGTTCTGGCCGAGAGCCTGCTGCGTGATCCGGCTCGGGTCGAGATTACGCCCCCCTCCACCACCGTGGAGCGGATCGAGCAGTCAGTCATGTTTGTCGATGCGGCTGACAAGAAGGCCGCCCTGCTCGAACTGCTGCGCACGCCGGGCATGGGCCAGGCCGTGGTCTTTACCCTGCAGAAGAACATCGCCAACGAGGTCTGCGCCTTCATTACCGAGGCGGGGATTACGGCCGAGGCCCTGCACGGCAACAAGTCACAGGGGCAGCGCGAGCGCGCGCTCGAGGCCTTCCGCTGTGGCGCGGCACAGGTTCTGGTGGCCACCGACATCGCGGCCCGCGGCATTGATGTCGATACGGTGACGCATGTGTTCAACCATGACCTGCCCAGCCTGCCCGAAAGCTATGTCCACCGCATTGGCCGCACCGGGCGCGCGGGCCGCACGGGCTTTGCCATAACGCTGTGCGATGCCGAGCAGCGCGCCTGGCTGCATGGCGTGGAGCGCGAAATCGGCCGCACGCTTGATGTGCGGGCGGACCATCCGTGGCATTCCGAGGCCGCGCGCCACTCCACCATGCGCCCCCCTGTTCTTGGGGGTGGCCCGGTCAAGCAGGTCAAGCCGCAGAAAACGCGCGAGCGCAAGATCTGGACCGAGGAAGAGAAGAACGCCGCCCGGGCGGCAGCCAGGGCCGCCAAGGCCTGATTTGCCTGCCTGGCGGGATAGTGGCGCGGTGGCGGCTCGGCCCGTTCCCGCGCCGGTAAACCTTGGTCGGCTCAGGCAGGCACAGGTTCCGCCGCAACGGGCCTGAGCATCGGTGGCGCCTGCCAGTGCCCCGTATCAACATTTTCGATCTCGCCATCGATCTCGCTGACAACCTGCCGCGCAAACGGGCCAAGATGCAGGTAAAGCGCGCTTGTCATGACCACATAGGGCAATGCTTTGGGATTATGCAGCGCGCAGTCCAGCAGCATGCGCCAGAACTGTCCGGCTGTGCCCGGTCCTGCGCGATGGATACGGAACATAAGCCTTATAAAGCTGCGCAGATCGCCCTTCACCATCCGGTGGCTACGCTTGCGCCCGAGCAGGCGCCCCAGCCTGCGCACGCGACCGAAATAGGCGACAGGGTCATAAATCGTGCTGAGCACCGTCCTGTAATCGCTCAGCACGTCGCGGCGCGGGCGTTTTGTCTCGAAATTCAGCCCCGCCGTGCACTGGTCGCCCGACTGGGTCTGCTCGCTGCCCGAAAACAGCCGCCCTTCGGCCAGCAGGCGGCGCGTCAGCTGCGTTGTCGGCAGGGCATAAAGCAGGCCGACCATGCAGACCGGGATCGATGTATCCTCGATGCATTCGATCATGCCCGGCGCGACGCTGCCCTTCTCGCTGTCAAACCCCACGATGAAGCCCGCATTGACGAAAATGCCGGCCCTGTGGATCGTCTCGATGCTCTGCTGCAGGCTGCGCCGCGTGTTCTGCTTTTTCTGCATCAGCACCAGGGAGTCCGTATCCGGGCTTTCGATGCCCACGAACACCGCGAAGAAGTTCGTGTCGGCCAGGCTGCGCAGCAGGTCGGCGTCATCAGCGAGGTTGATGGAGGCCTCGGTCGAGAATTCGAAGGGGAAGTCCTTCTCATCCTGCCAGCGCTTCAGGTCGGGCAGGAATTTCTTGAGCGCCTTTTTATTGCCAATCAGGTTGTCATCGACAAAATCGACATGGCCCCGGTAGCCAAGCGCGTAAAGGGCATCGAGTTCGGCCATGACCTGAGCATTGGTCTTGGTGCGCGGCACCCGGCCATAGAGTTCGATGATGTCGCAGAACTCGCAACTGAACGGGCACCCGCGCGAGAACTGGATGCCCACATGCAGATACTGGTCCAGCTTGAGCAGGTCAAAGCGCGGCAACGGGCTTTTGGTCACATCCGTCTTGCCCATGGGGGCTTCAAACACGCCCTGCCGCACGCCGCTGCGCCAGGCGGCGATGAAATCCTCCATGATCTCCTCGGCCTCGCCCAGAACCTGAAAATTGGCGGCGCTGTAAAGCGATGGGCTGGAGGTCACGTCGGGGCCACCCACCACCACCGGCCTGCCGCGCGCGCGGCAGGTCTCGATGATGTGCAGCGCATCATTGCGCTGCGGCAGCATGCCGCCGGTCATGACCATGTCGGCCCAGTCGTAATCGGCATCCGTCAGGTCTTCGGTATTGCGGTTGACCAGCCGGACTTGCCAGTTCCGGGGCAGGAGGGCTGCGACCGTGACCAGGCCAAGGGGGGCCGCCGGATAGCGTGCGCCCGCAAGGTCGCAGGCTTCCTTGTAGTTCCAGAATGAATTGGCGTTGAAAAGCGGGAAGATCATCAGGACCTTGCAGGTTTCGGTCATTATGATGAAATCCTTTGGCGTGCCTCCTTCGCATGATCAGAACGGCCTCCCCGATCGGGGGTGGGGCATACGTGGATGGGTGGATCCCGCAGTGGTGAAATGGCGATAGTCCGGCACACGGTCGTCATAAAGATCTTCCATCAGGATGAAGGCCCGCTTCTACACCCCCTGCCCCGCAATAGCGAGAAAAGAGCCTTTGCTATGCCGGATATGTCCCTTTTCAAAGTGTAACAGCCCTGTGCATGGACCGGAAACCCTGAGCCCCGACCCAATGGGCAAGGGCTGTAATCCACCCCTGAGCCTGCCCTGGCTGTCCCATATCGCTTTCAACGGCACCTGCATTGACGTGCTGGCCACAGGCAGGCTGCTCTTGCCGCAATTCATGGAATATGAAGGCGGCGTGTTTCCGGGCAGGGAATTCGATGTTGCCGTGTCTGAACCGGAAGACGGGCACGGGCCGGCATGATGACACATTCGAATATGAAATTTTTAAGAATATTGAATGAAGTTAAGATGAAATAGAATATAGCGGTGTATAAACAGAACAGGGAATTTGTTAGAGGGCCTCCATTAAGATTCATTTTGGAACGCCCCATGGCAATGAGAAAAGTTTTACTTCTGAGTGCAGTCTGTTTTTTTGCCCAGAACACAACGGCATTTGCCAAAGAAAAAACCGATAACCGGCACGGTGGCACAAAAAAGACAGACCATGCCACCGCCGATCCGCATCACGACAGGATGCGGGAGGATGGGGAAAAGATTGCCGTGCACGCCACGCATAAAGAAGCAGGCGGCGGCATGATGGCCTATCACACCACGCCCAAGACGGTCAGTTCGCTTACGCATGACTATATTGACATGCAATCGCCAACATCCACGATTGAATCCCTTATCCAGACGCTGCCCGGTGTTGTCTCGGCCAGTGAAGGCCCGTTGACGACCTCTTTCTCCACCATCCATATCCGTGGCATGGGCCAGTCCGAGATCGGCGTCACGTTCGAGGGCATTCCGGGCGCCAACCCCTTTACCTACAGCACCTATACCCCCTCGCTCGTTGATAGCGAGAACATCGGGCAGATCAATGTCATGCAGGGCGCGGTTGATATCAATTCGCCCACCTACAATGCCACGGGCGCTGAAATTTCAACCTCCATCAGGCGTCCTTCCGCCAAGCAGAACATTTATGCGTCGACCTCCGGCGGGTCTTACAGCACCAACAAGGATTTCATCCGCTATGATACGGGTGAAATCGGTCATTCAGGGGTGCGGGCCTTTGTATCGGGGTCTTATGCGCGCAGCGACATGTGGCGCGGCACGGGCGAGGTACGCAAGTGGCATGTCGATGCAGCCCTGGTCAAGACATGGTCAAAGGGCAATGAAACGGAAGCCATATTTGGCTGGACCCAGGCCAGGCAGAATGAATGGCTCTATCCCTCCATGGCCAACTGGAAAACCTATGGCACGAATTATGGGCTGAATGACCAGTATTATGAAGGCGACACGCATTATGCCGGGCTTGATGGCAAGAACACGGGGTCGATATATGGCGCGCTGAAAAACCATTTCAGCTTCGGGCATGGCCTCAGCCTTGATGCCGAGGCCTATTCGGTCGAATTCCATGGCCCGTATGAATACGGCGAAAGCAATCTCGCCGTATCCAGCGGCTATGTCGGGTCTGAAAAATATAAATACCTTGATAATTACAAGAACCTGCCCGGCTATGATCCGACAAGCAAGAAACTGACCGCCGCAGAAGTTTCGGATTGGTACACAATATCATCCGGCCTGACGCTGGTTGGCAAATGGCACCACAAATTCAATACGCTTACGTTCTCCTACTGGTATTCATACGCAACCGAAGGCGCGCGCGACCGCTATTATCCCGTCAATGGCAAGGGGCAATGGAGCACGTCCGAGCCGTACCTGACCGCAGGCGGCATTCCCATCGGTGAAGATAACGAAAACGGCAAGCAGCAGCTCAACAGCTTTGCCGTTGATGATAAACTGTCGTTTTTGAATGACCGCCTGACCATTGATGGCGGCATCCGCATGGCCATGGTCAGCCGCCAGTTCACACAGGACCTGCCGGGGGTCAGCACGGCGCCGTCCATCCGCAACCTGTTCATCCCCGCCCCGCAGGTGCTGATCAGCTACCGCTTCAACCCCAACCACCAGATCTACGTCAATGGCACCACGGGCTACCATCTGCCCGCCTCGTTAAGTTCGCAATTGCCCGAATACAGCTACACGACCGGCAAGCCCCTGCAGATGGCCATGAGCCAGTACAAGCCCGAATACATGATTACCGAGGAACTGGGCTACCGCTACAGCGGCCTGTTCATGGCCAATGTTGCGGGTTTTCATTACAATGTAACGAACCATCAGGTCTCATCGGAAACGTACCAGCCGGGCACCACGACCGAGATTTCGCAGGTGATCAACGCGGGCGGGCTTGAAGCGTGGGGCCTGCAGGCCGAACTCGCCACCCGCCCGTGGCACCATGTCAGTTTCTATGCCTCGGGGCAGTATATGTACACCCAGAATGGCAACAACATTGCCTATGGCGGCGGTTATCTGCAGACCAAGGGCAAGCAGGAAGTGGGCGCGCCCAAATTTTCCGGCTCCCTTGGCCTGACGTATAATGATGGCAAATGGTTCGGCAATTTCACCTTGCAGTATACCGACTCCCAGTATGCCACCCTCATGAACGATGAGAGCATTCCCAGCTATGTCACGGCCAATCTCGGCTTTGGCCGCACCCTGCCGCAGGTTGGCCGGGTCAAGCCGCGCCTCAAGATCAACCTGACCAACCTTGGCAACGAGCATTACCTCTCTTCAATGTATTCCTACACAACCAATGCGACGGCGGCGGCAGGTGTTGGCGGCAAGTCTTCTGCGCCCACCTATGTCATCGGCGCGCCCTTCGTGGTCATGGCGACCCTTTCCGCCAATTTCTGATAGCCTGCCCCCGCCTCCCCCGATCCATCCCTACTACTGCTGCTGCTGCTGCTGCTGCGCGAGCGAACCATGACGACACGTAGAGATTTCCTGAAATATGCCCTCCTGACCGGTGCCGCGGGAGCATCCTCCCGCCTGCCCGCCTCCATCAGCCGGGCCTTCGCCATCGCGCCCGACGTCGGTTCCACCTGGCAGGATGCCGAGCATGTCGTGATCCTGATGCAGGAAAATCGCTCTTTTGATCATGTATTTGGCACCCTGCAGGGCGTGCGCGGGTTCAACGACCCGCGTGCCATGCGCCTGCCCAACGGTAACCCGGCGTTTGTGCAGTCCAGCCAGTCTGGCGAGACCTACCTGCCGTGGCGGCTCAATATCCGCGATACGCGCGTGACATGGATGGGCTCCATCCCCCACTCCCGCGACAGCCAGGTCGATGCGTGGAACAGGGGCGGCCATGACCGGTGGATTGATGCCAAGAAGTCGCACCACAGGGAGTATGCCCGCTATCCGTTGACCATGGGGCATTACACGCGCGAGGACCTGCCCTTTTACTACGCCCTGGCCGATGCCTTTACGGTATGTGACCAGAATTACTGTGGCGCCATGACCAGCACCACCCCCAACCGCCTGCTGTTCTGGACCGGCACGGTGCGCGACCGGCAGGACCCCACGTCGAACGTGTACATGCGCAATGGCGAGATCCTGGAAGGCGGCATGACGTGGCGCACCTTCCCCGAGCGGCTGGAACAGGCGGGCGTTGCGTGGAAATTCTACCAGAACGAACTCTCGCAATCAGGCGGCATGAGCGGGCCGGAGCGGGCGTGGCTCTCCAATTTCGGGTGCAATGTGCTCGAGTGCTTCGATCAGTACCATGTTGGCGCCAATCCCGGTTTTGGCGCGTGGCTTGAGGAGCGCATCAGTGAATGCCAGACCCATATCGACCGGCTGAACACGCATGAAATGCTCGTATCGGGCACGCACGCCGAACAGTTGGCCGAAGCGCGCAACCTGCTGGCCGTGCTCACGCGCCGCCGTGCTGCTGTGGGCGAGACACCGGAGAAACTGACGCCTGCGGAACGCGCCCTGTTCGAGAAAGCCTTCGTAACCAACACGGGCGACAGGAATTACCGCAAGCTGGAAAAACTGAAATTCCATGATGGCGGCAAGGCCATCCACATGCAGGCGCCCAAGGGCGACGTGCTGCATCAGTTCCGCCACGATGTGAGAACGGGCAGGCTGCCCACCGTGTCATGGCTGGCAGCGCCCGAGCATTTCTCCGATCATCCGACCTCGCCCTGGTACGGGGCGTGGTACGTATCCGAGATCATGGATATCCTGACCGAAAACCCCGAAGTGTGGAAGAAAACCATCTTCATCATGACCTATGATGAAAATGACGGGTATTTCGACCATTGCTGTTCCTATGCCGCCCCCGACCCCAATCGGCCTGAAACCGGCGTGTCATCACGCCGTATCGGACAGAAGGGGTTGGAATATACCAGCGCGCAGGATGAAATCGACCGTGGCGTGCCAGAGCGCCTTGCGCGCAGCGGGCCGATCGGGCTGGGCTTTCGCGTGCCGATGGTCATTGCCTCGCCCTGGAGCCGGGGGGGATGGGTCAACTCGCAGCTGTTCGAGCATACCTCCACGCTGCGTTTCCTTGAGGCTTTCGTGCATGCCAGATTCGGCAAGGACGTGACCGAGACCAATATCTCGCCGTGGCGGCGGGCCATCAGCGGCGACCTGACATCGTGCTTCCGCCCCTATGATGGCAGCGTGCCCCACCTGCCTTTCCTTGAGCGCGATGCGTATCTGCACACCATCGAGAGCGCGCGCAACCGGCCCCTGCCAGGTGGCTACCGGGCCCTTGACGATGCCACGATTGCCGCCCTGCGCAACAATCCGGCCAAGGTGCGGGAAAGCGTGATGCAGGAATCCGGCACGCGGGCTGCTTCCCCCCTGCCCTATGAACCGTATTGCGATGGCGGGGTCTCGGCGGATGGCAGGCAGGTGGCCGTGCATCTGCGCGCGGGCACGGCCCGCTTTGGTGCCCGTGCCGCGGGCGTGCCGTTCAATATCTATCGCCATGGCGTTACAGCCGAAAGTGGCATGCAGGCGGGCACCTATGCTGTTGCAGCAGGCGATGCGCTTGACGCGGCTTTTGCCCAGTCCACCTTCCGCAACGGAGTCTATGATGTGGACGTGCATGCCCCCAACGGCTTTTACCGGCGCTATAGCGGCAAAAAGGGCGGCCTGCGGCTCCAGGCGGCCTGCACCTACCTGCGCGGGCCGGGGCAGGATCTGGTCGTGACCCTCAGCAACCATGGCGCGAAAAACGTGCGCCTGACCTGCACCATGGCCCCCTCCGGTGCCACGCGCGCGGTGCATGTGGCGGCGGGCGGCAGCGTGGCCGTGGCGTTTGACCTGATGCAGGGCATGCTGTGGTATGATCTTACCGTGTCGAGTGCGGATGAGCCGGAACTGCTGTATCAGTTCGCAGGGCGTATCGAGACCGGGCAGCCGGGGCGCACCGACCCGGCCATGGGGGCGGCCCATCCGGCCTGACCGGCCAGTCCCTGCCCTGCCTGTGCCGTGGCCCTGAAAACTGCTAGAGCAATTCCACTGAACTCAGGTTTAGTAGAATTGCTCTGACTCATTGTTTATCGAGCATCTGCTCCGGACTCCGGCCTGTGGCACCATGAAACCAGGCAGGGTCATCATATGAACGAAGACACACGGCTCGATCTCGTCAGGCCGGATCTTGTCGAACGCGGGCGCAGGCTTGCCCCGGCGCAACGGGCCGCCATCGCCCGCGCGGTGGCGGCATGGGCCTGCCATGTCAGCCACGCCGAACCATATCTTGATGCCAGCGTGCGGGCCTGGCTTGCCACGGGCAGGGCTGGTCCATGCCTGAACCGGGATGCCATCGGGTCCGTTATCGAATGGCTGGATAACGCCTGCTTCGATTCACAGGAGGAGGCCGATGGCTACGATGCACAGGCCATGGCGTGGTTCAGCAAGGCCCGGTCGGTCAACGCCGTGCTGTATGCGCTTGATGGGGCGGACCCGCGGGCTTTTTACGATACAGTGTACGAAGCCCATGCCGCGATGGGTGAGTGCAGCCAGATCGAGGCCATCTGGGCGCGGCATGAAGCGTAAGCGCCTCACGCCTGGCGGATTAGTCCACGCATCGGGGTTGCCGTCGCACCGGGGAAGACCGTGGCCATGCCCGCAGGCTCCAGCCGCATGTGATCACACAGCAGCCCCGCCGCAACGCAGCGCAGGTCGGTGGTGGGCGCAAGATCACGATTTTCAAACAACTGGTCAGGGCGCAGGCCCGGCCACGTGCCTGCTACCCGGCCCCCGGCCACGGGGCCACCTGCAATGAAGGCGACCGTGCCCGTGCCATGATCCGTGCCACCCGTGCCGTTGATCCGCACCGTGCGGCCAAATTCGGTCATGGCCAGCACCACCGTGCGCGACCAGGCCGGGCCAAGGCCATCACGCAGGGCGGCGAGCCCGCGGTCGAGTTGCGCCAGGGGGCGGCCAAGGCGGTCAACCTGCCTTGCGTGGGTGTCCCACCCGCCAATTTCGAGGGCGGCGATGCGCGGGCCACGCCGGTTGGCCAGCATGCGGCCTGCCGCGGTTGAAAGGGCCAGGAACGCATCGGGCCTGCGGCCCTTACGCGGGGCGGCGGGGGCAGTCCTGCTGCCTTCCATCACGGTATCGGAAAAGCCACGGGCCTGCAGGGCATTGCGGAGCGCAGGGCCTGTAACCGGGTCATCCGCGTTAAGGGCCGCGATCTGGCGGTACAGATCCGGGTCGGGGTGATGGCTGGCCGCGGGCGCGTAGCAGCCGACCTCCGCCGGGCCACGCAGCAGCAGCGGCACGGTCAGCCCCATGGCCAGGCCGTAGCCATCCGGCCCCGCATCGCGCTGGGGCATGAGCGAGACGGCCCGGTTGAGCCAGCCGCTATCCATGCGCCCGTCCGCGCCGCTTTCAAGGTAATCCTGCGCCTCGAAGTGCGAGCGGCTGCGATAATTTCCCGCCACGGCATGCACCGGCAGCAACTCGCCTGCGCCATAAAGGGCGTGCATGTTCTGCAATGCCGGATGCAGCCCGTAGAAGCCGCCCATGTCAAGCAGCCCCCCGGCAGTACCAGGCGGGGGCAGGATGAGCGCGCGGCGATGGGTGGCAAGGTCCGGATCGCCATAGGGCGTGACGGCGGACATGCCATCAAGCGCCCCGCGCATGATGATGACAACAAGGCGCGGGTCATCTTCATGGCTGGACGGGGCCGCCATGGCCAGCGAGGCACACCCCAGCGTCCAGCTTGTGGCCAGGCCCAGCAGGGCCGCGCGACGACGGATCAACATGACTTAACGCCTCTGGAATTCGGGGGAGGAGAACAGGAGCGTCAGCGCATCCTGCCGTGAGCCTGCATGCTGCATGGCCGTGAGCGTCTGCGCCCGGAGTGCCGGGCCAAGCACGGCATGGGCAATATCCAGCGGGTCGCCATCGCGCACCTGCCCCGCCATCTGCCACGCCCAGTCGCTGCGGGCCAGCATGTCGGCGGGGGCGGCCCAGTCGGCGGCGCGGTCACTCCAGCCATTGGGCAGCGGCGCGGTCCATAGTGGCTGGCCCAGCGCGGCAAAGGCTGCAAACAGCGTGTGCGCGGGCGAGCGGGGATCATCGGGCCGGCTTGGCGCGCCACCCATCGACAGCGCGCGCATCACTGCCGTGGCATAATCCATGGGCGAGCGGAACTTGCCGCCCTGCGGGCCCGTATCCACCAGCGTGGGCAGTACCAGGGCTGCGGCGGCCAGGTTGCCCCCCGTCTGCTCCAACACACCGCTGACCTGCGTCACGTCGCGCGCATCAGGCGTGTCGGTTATGAAATGGGTGACCATCCGGGTGGCAATATGGTGGTAGGTGGCTGGATGCGTGCCCAGGAAATGCAGCGCCTGCAGGCCGCCTTCCTCGCCATCCCCAAAGCGGTGGCCCATCAGCATTCTGGGGCCGGGTTCATGCGCCTTTTCGCGGAAGACAAAGCCGGGCCGGTCTGCCTTGAGGTCCACGCCCCACCCGGTGAGGATGGCGGCGAAGGCCGTGACATCGGCCTGCGTGTAGCCGCCCTGTGGCGAGAGGGTGTGCAGTTCAAGGCATTCGCGCGCCAGGTTCTCGTTCAGGCCCCGGTGCCCCCTGCGCCCTGCCGGGCTGTCCGGCCCGATGGATGAGGCGTTATCAAGATACATCAGCATGGCCGGGTGGCGCATGACGGCCACCAGCATGTCCACGAACCGGCCGGTTACATGGGGCCGTATGGCTTCGCGCATATAGGCGCCAATGATCGCGCGCGTGCCGCCCTGACGCAGGCTGACGGTAAAATGGTTGAACCAGAACCACGCCAGCCGCTCACGAAAAGGCTGGCGGGTCAGGAGCAGGTTGTCAAGCTGGGTCGCCACCTCGGCCTGAAAGATCGGTTTGACCAGCGGGTCGCCCTGTACCCTGTTCATGCGCTGGGTGTGCAGTGCAATCAGCCCATCCGCCGTGGTGCCCACGCCGGTAAAGCGGGCAGCATCGGGCTCATGCAGTTGGCGCGCCAGCCAGTCATGCGGCGTGTCTGCCAGTGTTTGCGTGCCCCGCGTGCCCCAGCCGAACCTGTTCATCATTTCCAGAGACTGCATCAGATTCCTGTCCTGATAAGCGGCGGCTGCCGGTACAATACGATCAGGCCCCAATCAATCAAGGTAGCGGGCCATGCGCGTTGATGGAGGCGGCGCCGGTGGCCCGGTGGGCATAACACCACACGGCGTGCCGTTTTATGGAACATTTATGAAATTATGGCATGCTGCCCCGACGGCGCCAGCCTGATGGCAAAGGCTTCCGCAGGAAACGGCCTGCCCCGCCTTGCGGGCAGCATTGGTCATGCCACGCTCTTATTTTTTAAAGAAATCGGCAATATTCTGCCACACGTTGCGGGCGATGATGTCATGCCCGGCCTGGTTGGGGTGGGTTGTGTCGGCAAGCCACTTTGTCTGGTCAAGCACATTGGCAAGGGGCTCGCCGGAGAGGAAAAGATCGAGTTCGGTATCAGCCGTGATCTTTCCGTCCTCGACTGCGCTGGCAAGCGCCTTGCGCGGGGCGCCCTGTGTCCCGGCCTCATCAAGGAAGGCAATGTGGTAGCCAGCCTGCCGCAGGCGTTTGGTGACCTGCCCGAGGTTATGGACCGTCTCGCCGGTGCCGATATGGTGCAGGTGGTCATTGAAGCCGCCAAACACGACCGCAACCTTGCGGCCGGGCTGGCGGGCCAGCTTTTCGGCTGCGGGCACCATGTCGCGCATCTGTTTGGTCGTGGCGCCCGATACGGCAAGATTGTAGCTTTTGTAGCGGGCATAACGCTGCATGAGATAGGGCCAGTTCGTGCCATCGCTCAGGCCGTAGCCTTCCGTCCGGCTGTCGCCAATGGCCACGACCGTATCGCGCAGCTGCGGCATGTGGTCGCCCGCCACGGCGGCGGCGGCTTCAAAGTCCTGTTCCTGCCCGGCGGTGGCGGCCTGGTCGGCAATGACGATGCCGGTCCACTGCCCGGTATTGCGCCCCTGTTCAAACCATGATCCGCCATCGGCATTATAGCCGATATACCCGCCCGAGAACGTACCCTCGGGCAGTGCGCCGCCAAGCTCGGCATGGTTGTTGCCATTTTCAAGGCGGTAGCCAGCCGGCGTGGCGCTGAGGCCGAAGGCTGCGGGGTCGTTGCTGATGATCAGGTCCGTGCGCCGGTCCGGGCTGCGCATGTCGGCTACATGCACAAAGCCATCAAGCGTGTAGCTACCCATGAAAACCTTGAATTCCTGCCCCTTCTGCCCAAGCATGAGCGGCACGGGAAAGGCCGAGTAGCCGGAATTGGATGAGGCATACGTGCCCGTGGTGCCAAAAAAGAAGCTGTTGGCAGGCACCTTGAGGGTCTGCGGCAGCACAAAGCCACCCGGCCCGTTATTCTCGCCCCATGACAGCGTTTCCTGTCCCGAAACCTGTACTGCGCCGATATGCACGACATGGTGCCCCGGCGTGGCCTCGAGGTGGTTGCCGTGGCCGGTCTGGTCATACACGCGTGTCACGGTGGCGAAGGTGCCCGCATCGCGCGCGGCCAGGACGCGGGCAAGGGTTGCGGTATCGAGCGTGCCATCGGGGCGTATGTCCAGCGTGGTGGCAACCGTCTGGCCGCCTGCCGTCGTTTCGATATCCACGGCGGGGCCGGCATAGCCACCGACCATTTGCGTAGGCCCGCCGGCAAAGACGGCATGCGGGCCAAACGTATCGGCCGGAGCGCGCGATGTGGTCACGGGGGTCCACTGCGCCGCACCCTGCGCAAGTGCCGTTGCGCGCCAGGCCTGCCCGCCTGCCTGCCACAGATCGCCCGGCGCGTACCCCCTGCTCCCGTCATCACCCGCGCCGGGCGGGCGGTTCAGGCCCTGGTTTGCGGCGCTGTTGGCGGGAATGCAGGTTTCCGCGCCCTTGTGGTCATCTGCCGGGCATTGTGCCGCCATGCCGGCGGCGGGCAGGCTGCCAGCGGCGATGGCCGCGATACAGGCCAGAACTCTTCCGCGCGTTTCCATGTAATGCTGTTCCTGAACATAAGGTGTAGGGCATGAAACCGCCCCGGATCGATTGTATTACTGACCGTCAAATGTGTAATGCGCCATCCACATGCCGCTGGTTTCCGACCAGTTACCAGCCCGGCTGTAGCCACCTTCCATGCCGACGCGCAGCCGGTGGGTAAACTGATAGACAAGGCGCCCGCGCATGTTGCCCACAAGGCCGCTTGCATCCTCGCTGCCAAAATACTCGGGCGGGTTCGCGCTCGCAAGCTGCTGCAGGGTCGTGCTGGTGGGGTAATAGGGGGCGCTGTTGCTATGATAATGCTGGAATCCCGCCTCCCCGCGCAGGAACCATGTCCACCGCCCGTTATGCCCCGACCATTCAACCGGTATCATCGCACCGTAATACTGCTGTGGCGAGAAGTAGCCGCCCTGCCCCCATGTAAAGAAGTAACTGTCACGCCTGTAACCGAAATACATGAGGTCCAGCCCCACGCGCAACCACTGCCGGTCATGGGCCTGCCATACCGTGGCGGTGCCGCCCGCACCGGCCTCGACCTCGGTATTGCTCTGCACATGCGTGCCATCAAGGTAGGCAAAGCCACCACCAGCGTAGATGTTCCACCCCGGCGCGGACCATTCCAGCGCGCCATGGCCGAACATGCGCGTCACCCCGCCCCACACCCGGTTCGTGCCCGGATCATGCATGCCCGCATAGGACAGTTCGCTATCCGTGACCATGCGGCGGCCCCCGCTTATGCGCAGGCCGAGGTTACGGGTCAGGCGCGGCGCGAATTCCACCCCCCCCACCACGTTGGTGATGGGAAAGCCGAGCGGGGAAGACCCGACATCGGCCGAGAACCAGTGATTGACATAATTCAGGCTCAGCCCCACGCCCTGCGTATAGTAATGGTGGTACGCCCCCGGCAGCGCCCCATTGACGGAATAGGTGCCGAACTGCTGGGCGGAATAGGGATTGTTCAGTGCATCACCCGTAAACAGCAGCGTGGGCGTGACCGAGAAGGACAGCCGGTGCTCCCAGGATTCAAATGGCAGCGTGCCGGTGATGGGCACGGCGAATTCCGTCAGTTGCCCCAGCCCCGCAATGCCCGTGCGGCTGCGCACGAAGCTGTTGGCATCGATCTGTGGCGATACGGAATCACGCAGATAGACGATCTGCCGGTCCATCGCCTCAGCGCCGTCATCCTCGGGGATGTAATGATAGGTCGCAGGCAGTGTTGCGCCCTGCAGGTCGATGTAATTGCTGTCGATGAAGGGCCAGCGGTAATCCGGCAGGAAGCTTTCATGGCCCTGGGGCGTGCCTTCGCCATCCAGCGTGCGCTGGGCGCGGCGGGCCTGTTCCACGTCGGCCAGCTGGGCGCGGGTGTTGCCCGCCACGCGATCGACATCGGAGCGCACTTCCCAACTCATCGGGCCATCGGGGTCTTCATGCGCCAGCCGCTCGGCATAGCCCCGGGCAAGCGCCACCTGGTTCGTGCCGCCCGCATCACGCGCGGCGGCGGCGAGGCCATAGATGTTGTGCGGCTTGAGGCGCAGGGCAATCTGGTCCTCCTCCAGCGCGCGCCGGGGCATGTTGCGGGCCTGGTATATCCGGCCCATGGCCAGATGGGCCTCGGCTGATTCAGGGTGGGCGCGCAGCACGGGCGCCATGACCTGATAGGCCTGCGTGGTCTGGCCGTAACGGTCAAATTCATCGGCGGTCATGATGGCCAGGCCGATGGCAATATCGTTTCTTATCCGCAATTGTTCCGGTGTGGCATAACCGGGAAAGTCGCGCGCCATGGCATCAAAGGTGCTGAGGCAGCGCGTGGCGTCGAACGCGGCGTGCAGGCGCAGGTACAGCCCGGCATAGGCCAGCATCTGCGCGGCCTTTGGCGGCTGGGTCAGGCGTTCTTCCTCGGCCAGCACCTGCTGGGCCTCCCGCGTGGCATGGCGGTCGATCAGGGCGCCGGCAATCTGTATGCCCCGGTCGCCCGTGGGGTCGGGCTGGTCGGCCAGCGCCACGAGGGCGGCATTATCCGCGCGCGGCGCGCGGTTGAGCGCCTGGATGTGGCGGGCGAGGTCAATCTGGCTGGCAATGCTGAGCATGCCCGCACTCCGCCCGGTTGCAGGCAGGCGCGCCATCAGGCGCTCGGCAGTGGTCAGGTCATGCTGGCCCATGGCGTAGATGATCCCGGCCTGCAGGGCATCTGGCGTGACGGAGGCGGCGTTTGTCAGGTCATCCATCAGGCTCTGCGCCTGAAAATGGCCGCCAGCATTATCAAGCGCACGGGCGAGCTTGAGGCGGATCCATGGATCTGTCGGCTCAAGGGCCGCCGCCTGGCGCAGCAGGGCAACCCGTTCATCGGGATCACGCATGTGGTCGGCGCGGGCGGAAAGATCGGCGGCCTGCAGGTAGTCCGCCAGCGCCGGGCGCAGCGGCTTGAGGCGGGCGATGATATCCTGCGCCTGTGCCCCGCGCCCGGTCTCGATCAGGATGCCGCCCAGATTGAACAGCGCATCGGCATTGCCGGGTGCGCGGGCCAGGATTTCACGGTAGAGGCACTCGGCTTGCGCATCATGTCCCTGCTTGCGCTCCAGCATGCCTTCCAGCGAGAGGAAGGTCAGCCTGCTGCCGGGGCGGCGGCCCAGAGCATCAAGGGCGGTGCGCGCCATATCATAGTGCCCGGCATTGATGGCCTGTAGTATCCGCATCACCAGCGGGTCCACGCCCCCGCCGCCCGCACCCGATTGCAGGGTCTTGATGGCGGCCCGCCAGTGGGGGGCCGCGCCCGGGTCCGCCTGTATCGCCTGCAGGAAATACTGCATGGCCTGGGCGGGCTGCTGCCGGGCCTGCGCCACCAGCCCCAGCCCGCCCAATGCATCGGCATCATGGGCATTGAGCGCGAGGGCATGGTGGAAGCATTGCGCCGCCCCTTCCAGGTTATGGCGGGCCAGCAGGGCATAGCCTTCCTGGTGGGCGGTGGCGGCGTCGATGGCGTTCTGCGTTTCCTGCGCCTTGTGCAGCAGCTCGCTCACTTCCGCATCATCGGGGTGCTGGCCGAGCCATTCATTATAGAGGGGAATGGTGGGGCCTGTGATCGGCTCCCACAACAGCGCCTCGCGCCATGCGGCCACCGCCCCTTCCCTGATGGAAGCAGGCGCGTTGGAGCGGGCGAGTTCGCGCAGCCCGTCCATCCCTTCGGCGCGCGATGTGATGCGGTATGTCAGGATCCGGTCGAGCAGCAGCCGGGCATCGAGATCGCGCGGGTTGCGCTCCACCCACGTGGTCAGCTTGGTCTGGGCCTCCTGCCGACCAAGAATGGTGGCGCCCAGCACGCGATAATATTCCAGCGCCAGGTCAGGTGGCGGGTCACCGTTCTTGAACAGGGCCTTGTACTTGAACATCGCCGGCATCATCTTGCCTGCCGCCGCAAGGGCGCGTGCTTCGGCCAGAGCCCTGGGGTCTATGGGGCCGGCCTGTATCTGCGCCTTGAGGTCGGCTACCAGCCCCGGTGCCGTGCCAGTGTGCTCCAGCCGGGCCAGCGCGGCCGAAGCCTGCGCCGCGTTGCCCTGCGCCATGAGCAGGCGGCCCTGCAGGTAAAGCGCTTCAGGGTTGTCGGGCTCGAGCGAAATCGCGCGCTCTATCGTTTCATGGGCCTTGTCAAGGTTGTGCTGGCCCAGCCAGTAATAGCCCTGGTTGAGCAGCAGCTCAAGCACGGCGGCTGCATGCGCCATGTGCGCGCGTTCGGCATCCTGCTCCTGTGTGGGCGTGACCGTAATGGTGGTGCCGTCAGCGGCTGTCGGGCTGTTCTGCGTGATCTGGGCGGGGTCTGCCTGCGCCACCTCGCCCGACAGGATGACCCCTGCCATCATGCCGCAGATGAACTTCAGCGTGCTGCTTGCCGGGCGCATGGGCTGCGGCGCCATGACCCAGGCCGCAGGCGCACGCCGCCACCCACGCCCCGCAGGCAGCGTGGTGGCGGCGTGGTATCGTCCTTTTATGCCGTGTCTAATGAACACGGGATACATAAGAGATATAGAACAGGATCGCAGCCAGCGTCATGCAGGTACCGACCAGCACGGCGGCGCCACGGTTGCGGGCGGCAACCCCGACCCGGTCCTCATAATCAAGCCCGGTGCGTTCCACGAACACGTAGCTCAGCACGCTGATGACAAGAACGATGCCCAGAACGGCAGCCATCATCCACCCATGCACCTGGAAGAAGAACAGGTAATTCGCCACCACGATACCCGGCCAGTGCCACAGATAGACCGAGTAAGAAATGACCCCGAGCGGCGAAATCGGCACAAGGGACAGCCTGCCCACCTGTGTCTGCGGCAGCATGATGATGGTGGCCACCGCGAGGCAGGGGAAGATGGTCATGTAGGACGGGCAGGCGAACTGAAGGGTATAGAACAGCCCGGCCCCCACGGTCACCGCCAGCGCCACGGCATAGACAATATTGGCAACAACCGGGGAAAGGCGTGGCCGGGGCAATATCCAGATCATGGTGCCAAGTGAAAACTGCCACAGGCGATCGAATATATTGTAATAAGCCTGCATATCGCCCTTGACATAGCTCCACGCGCAGAAGGCCAGCGAGGCGGTAAAGATGCCCGAGAGCACCAGCTTGCGGTGTTTTGTCAGCGGCAGCAGCAGCGCCATCAGGAAGATGATGGCATAGAACTGCATTTCCAGCGAGAGCGACCAGGTATGCAGGAACGGATAGGCAATGCTCTGCCCCTGGAAATACCCCACATGCCCCGAAGCCCATATGTTGGACAGGTACACCAGCGCATAGGCCCCGTTGATGGCTATATCGGCCCGGTCGCTCTGCAGGACCCACCACAGCATGCCCGCCGAGACTAGGCCAATCATGCACACCAGCGCGGGCAGCAGGCGGTAAAGCCTGCGGCAGACAAAGCGCAGCGGCTGGAACGGATGCTGCATGAGCGCCGAGCGCCCCATGAAATAGCCCGAGATCACCACAAAGATGTCGACACCGATAAAGCCCCCCTGCAGCCAGCCTGCGTGAAACAGCACCACAAAGGCAATGGCAAGGCCACGCAGCCCGTCAATATCACGCCGACGGTTGAGGGGAAAAAAGTCTTTCTCAAGTATTTCACGCCACCTGCTTGTCGTGGGGGCAGGCTCATTTTGGTGCAGCATCAACAGGTTTCCACGTCTTGTGCCCGTCATGGGCAGATACGGAAGCACCCCACGCGGCGCCGGGCCTGCTTCCGTAAGGGGCGGCCCTACTGGCCGGTGGCAGGCGGGGCGTCTTTCAGCTTTTCGAGTTCAGGCAGCGTCGCCTGCACGATCGCGTTGCCCCATACCTTGTAGCTTTCCGGCGTTGCGTGAATGCCATCGATGGTGTTCACGCTGCCCTGCTTGAGCAGCGCCGTGCCATCGACATAGCTGCACGGTGCGACTTCACCCTTGAGGAAGGAGGCCATCTCGGTTGCGCGCTGGTCGGTCTTGCCGTAGCGCGGGCTGAACTGGCCCCATGTCGGCCCGACCCAGATGCACGCGGTCTTGCCAATGGCATAGGTCAGGGTCTTGACCTGCTCGTCCACCCAGTCCTTTGACACGGCGGCCTGGCCATAGGCTGCCATAGTATCGCCAAGAATCACCATTATCACGTTAGGATGCCACTTGGCCACGAGGTCGCTGACGGGCGGGGGTGACGCGGGCTTCATGTTGGGCGCGCCAATCGGGGCATCGCCAATGCGCTCGGCCGCGCCGCAGCCATTATTGGGGTTGGGCACGACCCAGTCGGCCGCGGTGGAGGAACACACCCCGTAGGTGACCACCTTGGCGCCCTGGCGGCTGAATTCATCCGGCAGCACCGACAGGAGGGAGTCCTTGAACGTGACGTGGCTATCGCCGATGATCAGCAGCGTGAGGCCAGCAAGAAGAGCACTCATGAATTACTTCTCCATACAAGAACTTATTTATGGGCCGGAGCGGCGCGACCGGCTTGCCCACCCTGCAGGCCATGCCTTTTGGGGGCTGGCCTGCAGGGGGCGGCATGCCCTATGCCTCTTCGCTCCTGCCATCATCCAGAACGCGCCTGCGTGATTTGGCACGCAGCCAGCTCCATGCCCCGAAGGCCGTCAACCCCGCCCCTGATAGACCGGTCAGGTAAAGAATGAAAGGATGATGACTCAGATGCCGGTCCAGTTGCAGCCACAGCGGCACCGCGCCCACCGTGTATGTCGGCGCGGTGCGGTAACTGGTAAACTGCTCGGCGTTTTTCAGCACCAGATCCCCCTGGATGGAGGACAGATCCCGCGTGTTGCGCAGGCTGAGCACCAGGTCATGGATGCGCTGTGGCGTATCGCCCACAAAGGCAATGACCGAACGATGGCTGTCATAGGGCGACTGTGCGCCGATCATGACCCCTGCCTCGGCAATCGGCGCATTGAGGTGGGCGGCCACACCGTTGAGAAGGCCCGTATGGTCGCGGTCCTGAAACAGGTACCAGATGCCCTGCAGCCCCATGTGCTGGCCAACCCGCACATGCCCGTCGCTGATTACGTAAGGCGAGCGTGACAGCAGGGTGGCGGCCGGATTCAGCCGGTCGGCGGTAGAGAGCAGGATGATATCGCCCTGCAGCGTGGCATTTTTTATCTGGTCCGCCGTCATGACATGCACGCCAGCGGCAGGATACCACGTTGTCGCCCCGAAAAAGCCCATGAGATCGAGGAACGAGCCCGCCGTGCCCGCATCCGGGCTTTGCGGCAGGATGATCGTCGTCTCGGACAGATCGGCCATGCGCGAGAACGGAAAGGCGGCCTCGGCGAAATAGGACAGGTTGAGCAGTTCGGCATAATGGTAGCCGCGGCGGAAATCGAGGGTGGAATCTGAATCCACGCTCATGCGGATATCGACCGGTGTGCGGCGGCACGCACCCCGGTCGATGGGGCGGGCGTCAAAATTGAACTGCAACTGGTTCTGGCCGAACACCAGCAGGAGCGTGATCGTGCCGAGGCACAGCAGGCCCTGTGAATACAGGCTGAGCGTGATGGACCCCGCAAACCCCATGATGGATGTACCAATAACAACCGGCATCCATGGGGGCATCCGGCCGAGTGGTGTCTTTTTCATCAGGAGCGTGACTTTGTCCGCTATGCGTTTTGCCCTGACCATGTCCGGCTATGTCGCTGCCTTGCAAATGTTAATATTCAATCGTGCTTTTCCAGGGCATCACCACGCGGCGGAAGGCGATCACCTGGTATGAATGATGTTCATTTAAACCAAATCCGGTTCCCGCATCTGAGTCTCAATAATTATAAATCAATACAATAGAATAGAATCGTGATTTGCTTTCTGGGCGAGAGGTTTTTTCGTTTCTTGGCTCAACGGTATTAATTTCTCGTTAACTTCCTGTCAAGAAGAATAAATGCCTCTTTAAAGGCAAATAATTATTTTCATTTTTCAAGTAAAAATAGAAATTTTTGTTATTTTTCCATATGTTTAAGTGAGTTTTTTATTACGTTCTATTTATGTAATAATGTATATGGACATCCATTTTTTTGTAAAAATAATGCGCGGAAAAATGCCCGGGGCGCATCTCGTCAGATGTTTATATAAACGTTGTTCATGAAGTTGGCTGTCGAGGTTTAGGAATACAATCCTACAGGCCGTAAACGATGCCTGCCCCCGTTGTGTTGCTGCTTGGTGATGAAAGGCATTGCCCGCACGGGCACGCAATGCCTGGCTGCGCTGTCAAGGAAAAAATCCGTTCCCATGTCAATGCCACCCATCCTGATGTTTATCAGGCTGGGCCTTACCGATACGGCTTTGCGCCGATTAAGGCGCGAGTAGGATTTTTGTGATAAAATTTTATCATATGGAAAAGTTTTGTGACGACTGACTAAGGTAATAGGAATTATTTCGTATGTCGCATAAAATCTATCATTTTTTTCATAATACTCAATCGCAAGATAATCCCTGATTATTAAGATCGCTGTCATGCGTTCATGGCGCGGATTTCCAGAAGGATGCCTTCCCATTCCAAAATGCTACCATAAAGGAAATGTCCCTCAAGACCTGCGTATTGCCACCGTCAGAATACTTGAATCTGAACGGCTCGAAGATCTGTCGGTGCGCCGCCTCGCGAAGGAAGTCAGGGTAGCCCCGGCCAATTTCTATAATCACTACGGAAGCCTGAATGATCTCCTGCTGGAAATTGCCGTGGAACATTTTCAGGTCTTGCGCGAGCAGATCGCCCATATCCGTCGTACCTCCGCCCATCGCACCGATGCACTCAAGCGCATTGCATTCTACTGGGTAGATCTTGGCCGCACCCGTTCCGAGCTGTATCGGCTCATGTTCGGCTACCTGCCCGATGCGTATGCCCATCACGACTATCGCCTTGCCGCAGGTGCAGCGCTTGAGGACCTGATGGAGCTGATTTACGGATACCGGGTTTTTACCCTGACCGATGATTGCGACCCCAATGATGTAGAAACATTGGAGAAAAAAGTTCAGGTCGGTTACGGCCTCTACGCCATGCTGTGTGGCTTATCGAGCCTGTGCATTGCCCATGCGCCCATTGGCCCGTTTTCAGGCAGTAAAAACCCGCGTGAAGATACGGCCACTTTTCTTGATGGTGTCCTTGACGCTTTCATCAAGGGAGATATGGCGCGCGTTCTGAACGCAAAAGAACCTGGGGATTAAGCGACTGTTCAAAGTGAACGGTCACGGGGAGAGAGCCGGACGGTCTGGTGCGGTATTTTCCATAATTCGAACAGGCTCCTGCACCAGAAACGTCTTCATGGGCGTAGCGTGAGTATTACAGGTCCAGCGTAAGGCAAGGCGTGCGGGCGCGTGAGCAGCACAGGGCAATGCTGCTGGCCTGCTCATCCTCGGTCAGGACCATGTCGCGATGGTCGCCTTCCCCGGCTACAAGTGGCACGACACAGGCCCCGCACATGCCCTGTTCACACGAGAGGCTGACCTCGATGCCTGCCGCCATCAGGGCGCCGGCAATGCTCTGGCCAGGTGGCACGGTTATGCTGCGCCCGGAGCGGGCCAGAACCACTTCAAATGCCTGTTCATCATCCGGCGCCATTTCCGTAGGGCGGAAATATTCCGTATGGATCTGCGCAGGCGACCAGCCGGTGGCTATGGCATGGGATGAAACAGCCTGCATGAAACCATCCGGCCCGCACAGCATGATGGCCGTATCGGCTTCAGGGCAGGAGAGCGCGGCGGGATAGCCCTGTTTGAGGCCTCTGGCAATATGCACTCTGTTCACATAGGGGGCGGCAAGCAGACGTTCTTTGAACGGTACCTGATCGGGGTTGCGGGTGTAATAATACAGTTCCCACTCCGCACCCTGACGCTGCAGCCGCGCCATCATGGACAGCAGCGGCGTAATCCCGATCCCGCCTGCAATCAGCACATAACGCAGCGCGGCCGGGAGCGCAAAGGCATTGCGGGGCGGTGAAATGTGTAGTTCCATCCCCTTTTCCACGCTGCTGCACAGGGAGTCAGATCCCCCGCGTGAGGTCGGCTCGCGCTTGATGCACAGTTCATAAACAGCCGGATCATCGGCATCGCCACACAGCGAATACTGGCGCACCAGCCCACAGGGGGTCAGCACATCAACATGCGCGCCGGGTGTGAAGCGGGGCAGCGCCCCCTGCCCCGGCGCAGCCGCCAGTTGCAGGCGGACGCAATCGGCGCCCTCCGCCATGACGTCGTGCACGATAACAGGAAAAAGAGCTGACATGGTGTTATGCCGTAAAAAACTGGCTCAGGCCCATCGTGCGCAGGGCACGGCGATAGGCGATCGAGCTGCGGTCAGCCATGACATGGGCTTCAAGCGTGGGGTCGAGCGGCAGGTTCTCGGGCTTCTGGGCCTCGACAAGGGCGCGGTCTTCCTCGAATACGCGCAGGTTGAAGTCATAGACATCCTGCAGCGGCAGGTCCTTGTCGAAGTTGCGGCACATCGGCGCGAACATGCGTGTCTGCCGCGCCGATACGGGCGAGGCCGCGTTCATGATGACCAGCCGCCCGTTATCGGGAAAATGAATTTCCAGCGTGGCCGTAAAGGGCACATGTACCCGAAAATGACGCAGCCATTCAAAGCCGGGGCGCCCCCGATCCGTCCTGCCAATGGGATAGTTGCCTACGGTGCTGCGATATTCGGCCTCGAACCCGTCGGGTGTCAGGCGCGTCCTGTAAGGCGGCACGACCGGATTTTCAGGGTCGGCGAAGGTATCGGTATGCACGAAGGCGAAATGGGCCACGTCAATGAAGCCTTCCACCTGCCGCCCGGCAAAACCGGCGATGTCGATAAAGGGGCAGTTGATCTGCTGGTAGGCCGGGTCATTCCAGTGCGGCATGGGCGCAATGACCGGCGGCGCCTCATCGGGGCGCAGGCAGGTCCAGATCAGGCCGTAACGCTCCACCGCCGGATAGGTGCGCAGGTTCAGCTTGCCGGGAATGGCGTTGTCGGGGTGGGCTGGCACTTTGACGCACCGCCCCTGCTGGCCAAAGCGGAAGCCATGATAGGCACAGGCAACGGTCTGTCCGTCCCCCTTGCCCATGCTCAGCGGCACGCCACGATGCGGGCACAGGTCATCGGCCACCACAATCGTGTCACCCGCGCGGTAGAGCACCAGCGGGGCATCAAGCAGGGTCACGCCCATCGGCTTCGTGCCCAGGTCGCGCACCAGGGCGACGGGGTGCCAGCAACGGGCCAGGATCAGCCAGTCATCGGCATCGAATGTCATGTTGCGGGGCAAGGAGGGGGTAGTGGCGGCAAGGGTCACGGTGTGGTCTCCTGAACGGGCTTTCAGGAAGATCATTTCACACGTGGCATGATCTCATATATATCATAATTGAGACTTTTTCATTCTCAAAATGAGAACGCATGCATCCCTTTTCACGCTTTCTGGTCTATTTCCTGGCGGTTGCGCGCCATAAATCCATCCGCCGCGCAGCGGAGGCGCTGCACATCGCGGGTTCGGCCATCAACCGCCATATCCTGCTGGGTGAAAAGGAATTGCAGACACCGCTGTTCGAGCGCCTGCCCACCGGCATGCGCCTGACAGCGGCGGGCGAACTGCTTTATGCCTGCGCCCGGCGCTGGGTTAAGGATCTTGATGACCTGAGCCGCCAGATTGATGACCTCAAGGGCATCCGTCGTGGTCAGGTTGACCTGCTGGCGCCCGAGGCCCTGTCACGCGCTTTCGTGCCGCAGCTTGTGGCGGGCATGAAGGCCAGCCATCCGGGCGTGGTGCTGAATGTGAACATCCGTGACAATAAACGGATCGGCCAGGCCCTCCTGTCGGGTGAAGGAGATCTGGCCCTTGTGCTCGACCCTGATGACATGCGCGACATCGTGGTGCTGCACCGCATGACGTTCCCGCTTGGCTTCGTCTGCCCGCCCGGCCACCCGCTGGCGCGGGAAAGCACGGTCAGGCTGGCGCAGTGCATGGATTATCCCGTCATCATGCCCGAGCAGCCGCTTGCCATTGCCACCGTGTTCGACAGGCTGCTGCGGGGCGGGCGCGTCAGCCCGCCAGTGGCCGCGCGGGCGAACAATGTGCAGATGATGCTTTCACTCGTGGCGGCGGGGATCGGGATCTGCTTTCTCAGTTCGCTTGATGTCATGGCCGAGGTCCTGCGCGGGGAACTCGCCTTCGTGCCGCTTGCAGGCGCACAGGTGCCCCACCTTACGCTGGCCCTGGTGCATGACCGCACCCGCCAGCTTTCGCGCCTGACGCGACAGGTCGAGGCCATGACCCGGGACATCATGGCCAGCCATGCCCGGCAGGGTGAAACCGATAACATACTGGGATGATGAAAGTTTTTTGTGGATATTTGTTTTAAAGTTCCGAAGAACGCCGCCTTTTTTCAAAAAGGCGGCGCCCAAAAACGCTTATCATTTCTATCAATATTTTGTTTTCAGGCAGTTTCTTAGCCGCCGTTATAAGGTGCGGCGGCTTTTGGCAGTCCGCCTTCAATCGGGAGTTCCGGGTTGCGCGACCATTCGTTCCACGATCCCATGTAGATGCGCAGTCTGCTGAACCCGGCCGAGGCCAGCGCCACATAGGTATTGGCGGCACGCGCGCCCTTGAAGCAGTAAATGATGATGTCATCATCAGGATGCAGGTTGCGTGTGGCGGCCAGCGCGCGGATTTCATCAGGCGTGCGGAAGGCGGCGTGGTTGTCGGTCACCTTCATGAAGTCATACCACTCGATCCATACGGCACCGGGAATACGGCCCTTGCGCGGCGCGAAATCGACCCCGTAGGGCGATGAACTTTCCGCCAGCCATTCCACCCTGTCGCGGTTGTCGAGCAGCTTGATGGTGGAAGAACCCAGTGCGGCCCGGACTTCGGCCTGTGTGGCCATGAGGCTGGCCTCGGGCCGCAGGGGGAAGTCCGTGCGGGCAGGACGGGTGACCTCGGTGGTCAGCGTGCCCCCTTCCCCGCGCCACGCGCTCAGCCCGCCATCAAGAATGCCCACCTTGGGGTAACCCAGGTAGCGCAGGATCCAGTAGCCCCGGCATGACGCGCCATAGCGGGTATGCAGGGCATCTTCATACACGATGGCGGTTCTGGTGCCATCCAGCCCGTAATCGGCAAACAGGGTGGCAAAGGTCTGCTGCAGCTTGTGCAGTCCGTCCTGCGTGGTTTCGGCCAGGTAGGTAAAGATGTCGGGCATGTTGACCGCGCCGGGAATGTGGCCTGCCGCGAAATCCTTCGGGTCGCGCACGTCAATCAGGAGCACGTTGCTGCCAGCGGCACGCACGCCGTCTGGTGAATAAAGAACGGTGGTGGACATAAAATTCCCTGCGGCATGAAGGTGGACAGACCCCGTTCTCCTACCAGCAATCCGCCCCGTCATGGAGGGGGTGCGGCACGCCCCGGCCATGACCGACGCGGGACGCACGGGCGCAGGGCAAGGGTCAGATCGTGCTGAGCACCCCGCCGTCCACCCGCACGGCCGCGCCCGTGGTGGCCGATGCCTGCGGTGAGGACAGGTAAACCACCATGTTCGCCACCTCATCCACGCTGGCGGCGCGGCGGATGATGGAGGACGGACGGTGTTGCATCACGAATTGCGCCGCGACTTCCTCCATCGTCTTGCCGGTCTTTTCCTGCTCGGGCCGGAGCATGTCGGCCAGGCCTTCCGACAGGGTCGGCCCGGGCAGCACGGAATTGACGGTTACGTTGGTGCCCGCCATCCGCTCCGCCAGGCCACGGGCGATGGTGACCTGCGCGGTCTTGCTGAAACCATAATGAATCATCTCGACCGGGATATTGAACGCCGATTCCGATGAGATGAACACCACGCGCCCCCAGTCACGCGCCTGCATGCCCGGCAGGTAGGCCCGTGCAAGCCGCACGCCAGACATGACATTGACCTCGAAAAAACGGGTCCAGTCAGCATCCGGGGTTTCAAAAAAATCTTTCTGCTCGAAAATGCCCAGATTGTTGATCAGGATATCGCATTGCGGGTGGGCTGCTACCAGCGCCGTACACCCTTCCGCCGTGCCCAGATCACCCGTAAAGCCGGTCACGCTGCCCTTGCCCAATGCGCCAAGGGCCTCGACCACCTGTGCCACGGCTGCCGGGCGCCGACCGTTGATGATGACATGCGCCCCGCTTGCAGCCAGGCCCCTGGCAATGGCCAGGCCGATCCCGCCGGTCGATCCCGTTACGATGGCCGTGCGGCCTGTCAGATCAATCTGCATAACCGGTCTTCCTTTCCCTGCAGGCGGGACATGTCCGTGCCCCTGATTTCTCGCTCCCAGAAGACCATGAATGACCCCGGTGGACCAGAGGGATGCACAGGCCAAGGCCGCAAAACCATGTCTGTTGGCCCGGTCTGGGTAATTTCTCTGTAATTGTGATGCATGCAACGCAGCAGACGTGCATCTGGCGTGCGAAAAGAATAGATTCCTAACAATACCACCGACAGGATGATCTGAACCAGGTACGCAAGAAAAAAAGCCGCAGCCCTGCAAAACAGGATTCATACAATCGTCACACTCGTTGTGTTCCTTATTTGTTATGTATCCCTGCCTGCGCTTTGGCGGGCTTTTTCAGAGGTTTCCGGAGCATGAACGCACAGTCCGATTCCACCCCCAAACCCCGCAAAGAGCCGCATGAAGAATGGCGCGAAGCCCTGCTGCGCGCCTGGCGGAGCAGAAAAGGCTATGCCCGCCCGCACGATGCCGTGCATACAGCATCCGATGAAGGTTTTCTGTATGATGATGCCTGAGATGCATGGCAGCATCGCGCAAAATTCAGGTATTGACCTTTAGAGATATAAGTGATGCATTCGGTTACAAATGAAATAGCGCTATGCCCTTTATATCATCGGGCCGTTATTTTATAAGGCAATATCTGATTTGAAAAAAATCAGTTCGTTAGGAAGGAATAGATTACATGAAAAAAGCACTGCTTTTTGCTGCGGCTCTTGGCCTGGCCCTGCCCGTCGCCGCTCATGCGGATGACAACAACGAGCAGCACCACGGCGAGCACCGTGGCCACCACGGCGGCCGTCATGGCGGTCATGAAGGTCACGACCAGAACGGTGGCGAGCATGGTGACCGTGACCACGGTGGCGATGAGCACGGTGGCGAGCATGGCGATCGTGACCATGGTGGTGAGCACGGCGACCACGACCACGAGCATGGCGATCACGGCCAGCAGTAATCTGCTTGTCTGACACCATGTGTCAAAGAAGGGGGTTCCGTATGGAGCCCCTTTTTTTGTGCCCAGCCTTGTTGCGCCCCACCAGCAGGGCGCAGGCAGGCCGTTACGGCTGGCGCTCCGCCCTGCTCAGAACAGAATCAGGTCGATGCCAATTCCCACCGCCATCATGCCCCACAGCCCGACCAGGGTTGCCTTGCGGCGAATGACATGGCGCGACAGGAGCACGATCAGCGGATCACACGCGCTGGCCTGGGTCCGCTCGCCCGCTCTGAGTTCGCGGTAAAGCCCTCCGTTTTCCGTAACGCCCACCATATTGAGCAACCCCTGGCGGAAGTTGCGCAGGTCTTCTTCGGTATAGAGCGTTTCGCGGTTGATGGTGATGGTTTTCGGCCCGCAGCGCAGCAGGCGCATGGCGTGCAGGTGGCGGGGGCGGATGCCCAGGTAATCCGATGCTTCCCCTGCCGGGAGGATGGTCCGGCGCGGAAAATGCAGCACGGCGGGTCCCGTATCGGTATCAGGGAGGGGCATCATGATGCGAACCTTTCCGTCTGTTCATGCGTCGTGGCGGTTGATTGGCCCACGGTGCCCCCTTGGCGCGGCAATGACCAGACCGATTTTGCATCATGCCCGCAATTGTGCGCATCACGCCCCTTTTCGCCCTGCGGATATGGCGTTAAAGCGGCCCGGTTCCGCTGTGCTTGAAAGCACGCGGCGTGCCGGGGGTAAATGGGCTTATGATGCGTATCGTCATGCTCTCGATGGGGGCATTCGTCTGGCTTGTGACCGAGGTGCTGCCCATCGGGCTGCTGACGGACATGGCAGCTGGCCTGCATGTCTCGCCTGGCCGTATCGGGCTGCTGGTCACGGGCTATGCCTGGCTGGTGGCGTTGACGGCCATCCCGCTCACGTTGCTGACATCGGGGCTGGACCGGCGTACGCTCATGGCCGTGCTGCTGGGGCTGGCGGGGGTGATGGATGTAGCCTGCGCCTTTGTCAGTCATTACGCGCTGATGGCGGTGATGCGGGTGGCGCTGGCGCTCGGGCATGGTATTTTCTGGTCGACCATAGCGGGGGTTGCCGTGCGCCTTGCCCCTCACATGCCGGTGGCGCGTGCCACGGCATGGGCTTTTACGGGGGTTGCCGTCGGGTTCGCTGGTGGCATTCCCATGGCCTCGGCCATCGGGCAGTGGCTGGGCTGGCGGGCTGCGTTCGTGGTGTGCGGCATTGCGGCACTGGCCGTGATGGGGGGCGTTCTGGCGTTGCTGCCCGCGCTCCCTTCGCAGCGCAGGCACCTTGATATTCCTGCCCTGCTGCGCCAGCCGGTTCTGCGTTACATCGCGGTGCTGACCACGGTAGTGGTGAGCGCCCATTTCACGGCCTATACCTATATCATTCCACTCCTGTCAGCCATACCCCACGCGCCAGAGCAACTGGTGCCACTGCTGCTGCTGGTCTATGGCGTGGTGGGGATCGGGGGCAACTGGCTGGGCGGTCGCCTGCCGTGGTCGGCGGGGCGCACGATTGGCATGGCCCTGGTTGCCCTGATGTTCAGCCATGTGCTGCTGGTCGGTTCCGGCTGGGTGCCGTGGCTGGCGTGGGTTGATATGGCGGCATGGGGTATTATTGCCGCCCTGATCAATCTTGGCCCGCAAAGCTATGCGATCGCATTGGCCCCCCATCAGCGTGAAGCGGCCTGTTCGTTCTGTGTCACCGGGTTCAATAGCGGCATCGGCGTCGGAGCGTTGTGTGGCGGGGTGGTTCTGTCCGGCGCTGGCCCCTATGCGGTTCTGGCGTGCAGTGCCGGGCTGGCCGGGGTGGCTCTGCTCGTGTTACGCGCGGGCCGGCATTACGGCAGCTAACGTATTTCCCATGGCGGCGTGCTGCCCTATGCTGCGCCCTTCTCCTGACCGGACCACAACACCATGACAGAACATATCGTCTATAAAATCCTGACTGCCCCCGAGCATGAAGATTTTGCCCGCGCGGGCCTGTTCAAAGGGTCGCCTGCCGATGTGGCGGATGGCTTCATCCACTTCTCCACCGGGCCGCAGGTGCATGGCACGCTTGAAAAGCATTTCGCAGGGCAGACCGGTCTCGTGCTGCTTGCCGTTGACCTGAGCCTGCTCGATCCGGCCGCGGTGCGCTGGGAGCCATCACGCGGGGGGCAGCTTTTTCCGCACCTGTATGCCGCCCTGCCGATTGGCGCGGTCGTGGCGACCATGGCCGTAACCCGTGATGCACAGGGGCGCGTGCAACTTCCGGCCTGACCCGCATGGTGCAGGCAGCCTATTCGGGGTCATGATCGCCCTCATCCGTTTCTACGCTGATCATGCCGTCAATATCCGATAATGCAGCAACAAGATGCGAGACAGGCCGCCTGCCGCGCACCCTGATGAACAGCGTGACCGTGCCATGGCCCGGCCTTTCACCCGGCAGTGGCAGTTCCGCATCATGCTGCCGGTCGCGCCAGTCCTGCATGGCCTCGGGGTCCTGCAGGGCTCTATCGGGGGGCTCGAGCTTGACGCGGGTAATGGTGAAACGCAGTCTGGTGCAGCGGATCAGGATCACGCGCAGCAATCCACGCCCGTCGGGATAGGACAGGAACAGCCCGACCGAACGGGCGGTATGATCGCGTGGTATAAGGTGGCTGATGCGTGGAAAGCCAAGCATGATGATGAAATGGCCAATGGTTGTCGCCACCGCCAGCGTAATCAGCCCCCCCCCCGCAGGCCATGCCCAGTGCCGCCGTCAGCCACACTGATGCTGCGGTGGTCAGCCCGCGCACGATGTCACGCCGCATGAAGATGACGCCACCGCCAATAAACCCGATGCCCGATACCACCTGTGCCGCGATGCGTGAGGGGTCAAGTACCACACGTTCCGTATCAAGAATGTTGTTGAACCCGTATTTTGACACGAGCATGAACAGCGCGGACGCGACCCCGACCAGCGTATAAGTGCGCAGCCCGGCGCTTTTCTGCCTGAACTCGCGTTCCATCCCCACCAGTGCTGACAAAATGAAGGCAAGCACGAGTTCACCAAGCTGGAGCCAGCCTTCCCCCGATGACATATTGGCAAAAAGTGACAAGGCCGCCCTCCCCTGCGTCAAACCACGGGCCTGGCTGTTAAACAGCGCGGGGGAAGGTGCGGTTTCCTGCCAGCCCACGGGGCGGGCCCGCTTTATTCCTGGTTATCTGGAGGGAAGGATGCAGATTGAAATAAAACAGCGGACGGTGCACGCATGCCGATCATGAACCTGCCCTCACGGCAGGAACTGGCCCTGATGGCCATAACACTGTTCTGGGGTGGCACGTTCCTGATCGTGCATGTCACGCTACGGCATTGCGGGCCGCTGTTTTTCGTGGGGTTGCGTTTCATGACGGCAGGGCTGATCGGCAGCGTGGTTTTTCATCGCGCCCTGCGGCGGATAAACCTGGCCGAGATGGGCGCGGGCGTGGCGATCGGCATTACGATATGGGCCGGTTACACCCTGCAGACCTACGGACTTCAGACCATCAGCAGCAGCCGTTCCGCTTTTTTGACCGCACTCTACGTGCCGATCGTGCCCCTTTTGCAATGGATCGTGCTGCGCAGGCCGCCACGCCTCATGAACTGGGTGGGGATCGGGCTGGCTTTTGGTGGCCTGATGCTGCTGGCGGGCACGGGGGCCACGCAGGGTGGATTTGGCCGGGGTGAATGGGCCACCGTGCTGTGCGCCGTATCGGTAGCAGCCGAGATCATGCTGATCAGTCGTTGCGCAATGTTGGGCGACAGCAGGCGCATCACCGTGGTGCAGTTGCTGGTGGCCGGGCTTCTTGCCCTGCTGGCCATGCCGGTTGCGGGCGAGCGGCTGCCTGCCTTTTCATGGATCTGGGTTGCCGGAGGCATAGGCCTTGGCGCGGGCAGCATGCTTGTGCAACTGGCCATGAACTGGGCGCAGAAAGCCGTCTCGCCCACGCGGGCCACCATTATCTACGCGGGTGAGCCCGTGTGGGGTGGCATTGTCGGGCGCATGGCCGGTGACCCGCTGCCTGTCACCTCGGTTCTGGGCGCGGGCTGTATCGTGGCTGGCGTGCTGGCAAGTGAAATCAGGCTGCCCGCACGTTCAAAGCCGGGAAGTGATGAAGAATAAAATTGTCGGTTACCGGCTTGTCTCACGCTGTTGGTGGCCCGAGACGTTCGCGCAGCATCCGCTGCCTGTGCCAATGCCGTAAAATGAACAGCCCCCCCGCCAGCAGGCTGATGGCATTGCCTACCACAATGCCGTACAGGAAGGGAATAACTGCTGCGGCATGCTCCATATTGCTTCCTCCGGTCATGGCCGTTCATGCGCCATGCGTTGCCACGAAAACCGTAATCCGCCCGATCGCTTCCCGCGCAGGCAGGGCCGCGCCAACCGTCAGGCGCGGTGTCGCCATGTCCACCATGGCCTTCAGGAGCGAGATCAGCGTCGACGCGGCATTTGCTGCCGTTTTCGCCTCCGAGACCACAGAGTCCGACAGATCGGCCGCCATGCCGGTAATGACCGCGATGACAAGCGTATTGATCTGCTCGATATCGGATACAATACTATCAAACGCCGTGCCGATGCTGGTGCTGTCGTAGTTCACGGATGCGCTTGACCCGGCGGCAGTCTTAAACGCGGTGAGCGCTTCCCTCAGTGCGCCGATCACCGTATTGGCCAGCGCAACATTTGCGGGGCCCATGGCTGCCGCGACACATGCAAGACTGGTGGCGGTACTGGCAAATGATACGATGGCATTCCCGTAATCCGTTACTTCAGCCACGTTCAGGGTGATGGTGGTGACCTTTCCGGAGCGGGTGAGCGTGCAGCCAGCGAGCACGCTGGCCAGCAGCGTTCCAGCCCCCATGTGCAGCACGCACCGGCGGGAGAGCAGAAGATTCATGTGCCTGTTCCTGTAAAAAAACCGCCCTGGCGGCGGCAGCCATACGTGACTTATTTTTGCCGTAATGAAGGGTAGAATAACGAGCGCAGCTTCGGCTCACATCGGCCATCCACCTAGCGCCGGAGCTGCACCTTTATTTTTTCAGTATTTCGGCCCTGCCCTTCCTGTTCAGAACCGGGATGCCGGCTGCGGCCACGGCCTGCTTGGCGGCAGGTTTTTCGGCCAGCGGCACCCGCACACCCGACTGCCCTGGCTTGAAGTGGTTTTCCGCCCAGCCGATGTTCAGCCCGATGGTGGTCATGATCTGGTAGGCCATAACCCACCGGCTGCCCGCATGGGGCGGCGGCACAAGCGCTGATATGGCCGAACACACAAGAACGAACAGCGCCGCATAGAGCGTGTATTGCGCCGGCACGCTATTGAGCAGAAAAAGTATAACAGCCGTAAGGCCGCCCAGTTTTGTGGGAATGTTCATGTCATGCCTCGATGGCCTGCTGGAACAGGGCAACATGTTGCGGGTCTGGCGTCCCTGCTCCGAGCGACGTGTTGTAGATCTGCTTCCACACTCGCGCCTGGGCCCGCGCGTCATCCGCTGCGGGGAGTTGCTCGGGCGCGCGGTAGTATTTCAGCCGGGCCATGGCGCAGGCATATCGCAGGTTTGCGATCAGTTGGTCAGAACCGCCGGATGCATCGCGCGCCAGCATGGCCAGCATCATGGTCTTAAGGCCGGACTGGCGCGGGGCTGACAGAAAGGTGGCCCAGATGTCATCATGGGTGAAGGGTTCCATCTGCCACAGGCCCAGCGCCGGGCCGTTACGCTGGCGCAGGGCATACAGGCCACTTTCGGCCAGTGCCGTGCCTGTCAGCAGATTCACCGCCGCAGCGCCACCCAGACCAATCGAGGCCAGCACAGGAACAACGATTTCTGACTTGAACTGACCCAGGTCCAGACCGCTCATGGTGCATATCCAAACATGTGCCTGCACAATGCCCATGCGGCATCACCAATCTGGCCCCATCCCAGCAGGCCGGTGGCCAGCACGATGAAGGTCATGGTCACCCATGATGTGAGTTTCAGGCCACCCTCGATGCGGGCCAGCCTGCCCGATATCTCGTTGTCACGCGTGGTGGCGGTATCGGTCATGTCGTCCACCCGCTCCATGATTTCATGCCGCGTCCGGGCGGCGTTGTCGGAAACGGCTTTTGTCAGGTCGCGCCGTAATTCCGCGAACTGGACAGACAGGGTGTTCAGCCCGTCGCGCAGGTTGTCGTGGCCGCCCTCGACCCTGGCCAGCCGCTCACGCACGTGGGCCAGATCCTCCACCGTGGCGCAACGCATTGTTGCCATGGCGTTGCCCTGCGTCAGGGGTGCTGTTGTTTCGCTCATTTATTTTCTCATAAAAAAACCGCCTCAGGGGCGGCATGGCAGGCGCAGGTCAGGCAGGCGTTTCAGGTTGCAGCCGCCGTGCTGCTGGCCGTCATCACATCCGTGGGCTGGGCAGGCAGCGCGGTGCTGGTGGTGTCCGTGCCACCGGCAATCGCGTTGATGGCCATCGCATAGGCTTTCATGTCAGCAGTAAAAACCTCACCCATGGCTGTCGCCAGATTGGCCTGCTGCATGATCCACGATTGCGCGCTGGCTGCCTGCGTTTTCAGGGGAACGGGAACGACGGGAGGCGTGTAATCGACCAACTGGCCGTTAACAACCGCCATGCTTTTGGTTCCAACATTGCCGCCCTTAGCTGCCCATTGTTCTGAAGTCATAGGGAAAAGCTGGGATACGGGCGGCAACCCATCAACAGATGAATAAACCCACATATCGTACCACGCGCATGGGGTATCGAGCGTTGCATAGTACCGTGCTGGATACGTGGCCTGTAAAGTTTCCAGAACACTCATCAAATTTCTCCTATCGCTACGACATGAATTACACTTGTGTCATTGGATTGGCCGATAGGTGGATTTATCCTACTAGTTAGATAAGTTGCATCAATTACTATGGACTCGTTCGTGATAGCGGGGGTATAAGGATCTGAAGATAGGTTATTAAAGCAATAACTTACTGCGTATGCGTCCCATGTTGCGTCATACGCCATATTGCCTGTGACCACTACAACGGGGATGGTCCCGGGTTTGAAGGCTACAGGAAAGGTAATAGTCCTACTGGAGCCAGACACAGTAAAAGCCTGAATCTTTTGTGTTGTGTCAGAAAACGGCAGGTCGGCCAGATTTGCCAGAACCGTATCAGTATTACGGTCACCAAAAACCGCCCGGCCATCGGCGTTTTCCACCAGTTCCTCAATGCGGGTCTGGCCCGTTGACGGCACCGATTTGACGAACTGCCCCTGCAATTCAGGGATGGTCAGATAGAACGGCGCACCAGTGGCCTGCGCGATTATGTCCGCCGTAATGGACGTGGCTGCGGCGGGCACCGTGATGCTCCATAGCGGATAGGCCCCATCCGGCACGGTGGCGGCGATGCCCAACTGCGCCAGGTCCTGCCGCACGGTGGGCGCGGCCTTGCCGCTGTTATCGGCCCCGGCATAGGTCACCGCCGGGTCGGCAGCGTTGTAGAAGGGCAGCACGGTGGCATCGGCATCGACCGTGGCGGGCGTGGCGTAGACCGTGTATGTGGCCCCTGCCCCCGGTACGGTAAGCGTGACCGGATCGCGGCTGACATACTGGCGCGCCAGCACGCTGCCATTGGCGGCCAGCGTGCCGTAGGCGGTGCCGTCCACCACGCCAGCGGCGAGCAGCGAGCCTGGCGCGATGGTCACGGCAAGCCCCGTGCCCGGCGTGCAGGCAAAGCCGCCAGCGGCCACGGTATTGTCGCCATAAGCCATGCCCGCAAGGTGGCCGAGGCCCACGAAGGCATTGCGCTGGGCATTGAGCAGGTCGCTGTCGAGCGGGATCTGCGCGGGGTAGACGATCTGTCTGTCCATCAGTCAAGTGTCTCCACGTCCTGCACCCATGCAATCGTGCCTGCGGGCATGACGTTGGCAATGCGGGTCAGGGTCTGGGTTGCGGGCAGGTTGGTGTCGCCGGTCGGCAACTGGGCAAAAAGCTGGAACGGCACGCCGCGTGAGCCGTAGCGCAGGGCGGCCACGCCATAGCCGTAGCCACCGCCAATGGCCGGGCTGGCCAGCGTGCTCAGCCCCTTGCAGTCGGTGGCATTACGCGGCTCGATCACGCGGCCTGCCTGCCCTACTTCATCGGTGATCACGTTCACCACGTCCGGCCGGGTGCCGAGCGAGGGGAACAGGGCTTCCTCGATGCGGGTGCGGAAGGCGTCGTCGCTTTCGCCCGGGTTGCGGGTCAGCGTGGTGCCGAAGAAGTCGGCAGCGAACATGTCGAGAAACGCGCCGGTCATGGTGGCAAGCCGGGTCTGGTCATTGGTGCTGGCCAGCAGGCCCCACACCCAAGCGAATACGCTGCCAAAGCCCTGCAGCAGGGCGTTAAGCACTGGAGCCTGTTCGCTCTCGCCCGTACCAGGCGCTGCGGGGAACCAGCCGGTGGGCAGCAGCGCGCGGATGCGCCGTGCGAAGCCGTTCTGCGTTACATCAGCCAAAGCTCACCGTCCCCGCCCGATAGGCCGTGCCGGTGGTTGCGGGCAGGTCCACCGTGCCGCCTGCCAGCGTCACGTCCGTCACGTTGGTCACGGACGTGCTGGCGGCATAGGCGATCTGGATCAGGCGCGAGTAGCTGGCCGAGGCCCCGATGGCGAGGCTGTTGAGGTAGGTTGCGATATTGGTGCTGATGGTCGCCTGCACGGTAGCGAGGTCGCCGGTGCGGCCCACGGTTACCGTCATGGTCACGGGCGGTCGCACCACGGTGGGCCGCACGACCTGAATGGACACGGCGGCAGGCCGTACGTCATCCACGGCCGCATAGACCGCGTCGATCACGCTGTCGGACACATCGCCCGAGCCATCATCGACAAACACCACCACGTTACCGGGCAAGGCCGCGCCAGACGTGTCCACGTTTTCAAGCACCTGATAGATCAGGTCGGCGGATACATCGGTCACCGCGTTCTCGATGGCCGAGACCGTCGCCTTGGAGCGGCTGTTGATGTAGGAGACAAACCGCGTGCGCAGCGCCGCATCCGTCTCGCCATCGCTGCCATTGGTGAGCGCTGCGGTATTGGTGACCGTATCAATGCCCGATATGGCCGTGCCCAGCAGGCAGATGGCGCCTGCCGCGACGTTGCCGGTCGCCCCCGTCGAGGCGCACTGCACCGGCACCGTGATCGAGGCCGTGCCTGCGGGCCGGACGTAAGCCCCGGCAGTGGTGGACCAGGCAGGATTGCTTTCGTCCTGCACCACGCTGAACACGAGGCTGGACGCCGTGCGCACCGATGCCCCTACCGCGACCGTGGCCGACTGGCTGGCGGGCGAGAACGAGGTGAAAGTGACCGTGCCGGTGGCTGCCGTGCCCGGCAGGCGGGTCAGGCCAAAATCCTGCACGAAACTGTCGGCATCCGTGCCAATGGACGTGGCCAGCCGCGTGCGCGAGAGGATCTGGAGCGCGATAAACTGGAACCACAGCCCCAGCCCCGCCACGGCCTCGAGCATGGCGCGACCGGGCGAGCCGACATTGAGGTCGAGCAGCGAGGGGCATGCACCCTGTGCCGAGGCCACCATGTTGCCCAGCGTGGTCCTGAAAGACTGGAAGGTTAGGGCCAAGACGGACCTCCAATAAAAAAGGCGCCCCGTGAGGCGCCCGTCATGTGCTCAGTGTCAGTTCCTGCACCGTGCCGGTATCGGCATCGGTGTAGGCAATGGCCAGCAGGTAGGCCCCTACCCTTGGGTTGGAGATCGTGACCGTGATGGGCTGCGTCTGGTCCACGCCACCTTCGGCCTGCATCTGCTCGAGCACCAGAGCGCGGATGCTGGCTTCATCCATCACGCTGCCTACCCTTGCGGGCAGTCCAGCCCCGTAATCGGGCTGCCAGATATAGGCGCCTGCATTGGTGCACAGCCTGCGCATCAGCGCCTGCCTTGTCTGGTCCGCGCCCGTGACCACGGCCACGCTGCCGGTGCCCGACAGGTCAAGGTCGCCGCCCATGGTGTGCGACAGCGCGCTCATTGCGGCGCCCCCGTCGAGCCGCTGCCCGGCTGCACGCCGCTGTGGGTGTGGCCCTTTCCGGAAATGCCTGCCGCAAGCACATCCGTCTTGCCGGTGACGGTGCCCTGGGCAGTCATGTCCTTGTCAGTCGTGATCGGGCCGCCGGTCACGGCAAGGCCGTTGGCATCAAACGTCATGCCCACGCTGCCCACCTTCCATGCCTTGCCGGTGGCGGTCAGGGTCTCGGTGGCGTTCCCTGCCCCGCTGTAGATCGTGTTCTTTGTGATGTGCCACCACGGGGCGTTCTGCGTGGCCTCGCCCTGCGTGGCGGCACTATTGGCAGGCGGCGTGGGGCAGCCTGCCACGATCAGCATCTCGCCGGGCTGGGCGGGCTTGCCCGTTGCGGGCGATGTGGGGGGCATGACCACGGCATCAAATACCGGGCAGGCCATGACCATGTGTTCGGCATCACCTTCGACCGGCAGGGTCATGACATGCGTGCCGATATCGGGCAGGCAGGCCATACGCAGGCTGCCTGCCTGGAGCGCGCCACAGGGCACCCAGCCACTCTCCACCCCGGCAGGCTGGAGCATGATCTTGACGGCATGGTTGACCGGGTCCACGGCGCTGACCAGCCCGAAGCCGGGCTGGGCCTGCGCGTGCGCCAGGCCTGCGGCGACCATGCGGGTATCAGTCATCAGTTTCATCTCCTGTCATGCTGCGGCTGCGCAGCGTAACCTGCTGCGAAAAGCCGCCATTCCATGAAAAACGGCTGCTTACGGCATCCACGTCCAGCGTGCCGTCCCATGTCGTGCCGGTATCGGTCAGCCGCATGAAGTCACGGGGCTGGAGCGTGATACACCCCGGCAGGGTGCCGGTAATGGTGCGGGCATGGGCCATGATCTGCCCATATTTGCATTGTGCCATCTGCCGGGCCGTATCCAGTCGCGCACCCGGCAGGCTGAAGCTGTGCAGCGTGCCTGCCTGCGTGGGAGGCGCGGTGGAACCGCCAGCCGCCGACCAGTAGTAATCCACCTTCGTGCGCTGTCGGCTGTCCCATGCCATGACATGCACGATGATACCCCGGCCAATCTGGTAATCACGCGTGAAATTCAGGTCGTAAGCCCCCGCCCTGACGGGTTGCTCCGGCCCGGTATCGGCATAGTCGAGCAGATGGGTATTGGCCTGCGTGGGCGCGGGATAGGGCGCGCAGACAAGTGTGGTGCCCCGGGTGTACAGATCACAGCCCGCCCCGGTGGCCAGCGTGCTGGCCAGGTCGAATGCTGTCTGGAACCGGCTGTGGCTGGCAGCGCTGCTCCGCTTGTGCTCCACCTGCCAGAACTGGCCCGTCATGGCCTGTGGCATGCTGACCTGTGGCGTAAGCCCCGCCGCAATGGCCATGGCCGTGATCACTTCCGCCCCGGTCATGTTCATCCACTCGGCGCAGATGCGCATGTCCAGCAGCCTGGCCAGATAGTCCCGGCACGCGATGGCAACCGTCGTCTGCGCCGGGCTGAGGGCGACATGGTCGATGATGCCCGTGAATACGGTAGTCCATTGCGCGCCGTCATCCGCCGCGTCACGCATCTGCAGCGTTATGCCCAGCTCGGTCAGGGCGCTGCCATCTGCAGGGTTCGGGAGGTCAAACCACAATCCGCTGGCGGGCATGGCCGCACGGTCCAGCGCCAGTGTCATTTCAAGCGTATCGGCCCGGCTGTAGCGGGTGCGGGTCAGGGTGAACTGCTCGATCCCGGTTTCCGTCCGTTCGGTGCCATTGACCAGCAGCCGCGCGCGCGGCGCGCGCCAGATGGCCTGGCCTGCGGTTGTGAGCGAAAGACTGCCGCTCATGCCGAAACCCCCGGCACGCCACTGTCAAGCGCGGTATCGATGGCAGGCAGCACAAGTGTCACGGGTGTCGTGAACGTGGACAGGTCAGGATCGGTCATGCCGTTGAGTTGTGCGATCCGCCACCAGGCGGTGGCATCATTCAACTGCCGGGCCGCGACGTGGTACAGCGTGCCATCTGCCGCCGTGACCTTTATGGTGCGCGCCATGGGCGTGTTACCTCCTGCTCAGTTATTGGCAATCGGGCCATCCTGCACACCGCCCGTTGCCAGTAGCGTGTTGGCATAGGCGCGGTTGACCAGTCCCGCGCTGTTAAGAGTGGCGCTGTGCAACCGTGCGTTCTGGGTCAGGGCGGAGAGGCTGGCGGCATTATCAGGCGCGATCCCTTCCATATTGGCGCCGGTCTGGCTGATGGCACCGGTCAGTCCGGCGCCGGATGCCGCAAGCCCCGACACCACGCTGGCCGCACTATCGGGCACCGAGGCCAGGTTGACCCCTGCGCCAGACAGGCCGCCCACCACGCCCAGATTATCCTCCACCCCGGACAGGACGCCACCGGCCCCCGTCATGTCGGCAATGGGCGTAACCTGGCCGATGATGGTGCCAAGCTGACCGGTCATGTTGCCTGCAATGGTCGAGACATCGGCCAGCGCATCCGCAAGCCCGGACAGGGCGGAGCCCGCATCGGCCCCCACCAGCGCCGAAAGGCCGGACACCACATTGGTGGATGCGGCAACCTGCGGCGGTTGCTCAAGCACAAGCCGATAGGGAATGACCACGCCCTTCTGCGCGTAATCATAGGAATACTGTACGATGCGGACCATAAGCGACAGTCCCGCCCCGCTGAACGGCACCGGCACGCCCGCAATCCGCATCTGCTTGAGCACGCGCGCGCGTTCAATGGCGGTGGGGCCGACAAACGTGCCGGTCAGTTCCAGCCGGTCGGGGTCGTTGCCTACGGCATCGATCACCCTGCCGCCCCCGGGCAGGCGGTGCACGGCCACCTGCTGGGTGCCCCCATCACGGATAAGCCGAGGCACCTCCATGCCGGTCAGTGTCAGGCTGCCGATGGTGACGGGGGCCGAAGCCCAAAGCCGCCCGATCGCACCGATGGCGGTCTCGGTATTCATAAGGGTCAGGGACATGTATTTTTCCACTCAGGACGGATGCCGGGCGCACGGTAAGGAACCGTATGCGTTTGATATTCATACGCCCACGGAGCGACCGGGTAGCTGCACATGCTGTATCCCATCAGGCGCAGTGCCCGTGGCGCGATGTTCAAGCAGGGCGCGGCTGGTTTCTATGCGGGCCATGGCCTGCCCCACCTCATGATGCGCCAGTGTCACGGGAATGGTGACCTGCAGGACTGGCGCGCCGGACATGCCCGGATCTGCACGGCCAGACGTGCGGGCGCGGCCCATGGGCGCCGGGCTGATGAAGGGAGGCCGCATCTGTCTGTGGGGCTGGCTGCGAAACGGCATAACGTTTTTGGGGTCATGAACGCCGACAGGCAGTACTCTGCGCAACCCCTTATGGCGGTTCGGATGATCGTTCAGCAAGCCGGGCCTGTACTTCACGGCCTGCCTGTCTGCCACGGGAGGAATGGACACGACATGACCCCGCGCCGGAACCGCCTTGACGGCAGGCCCGGACCTGCGTGGCGCTGGCATGGCGCGGTGCATGGCCCTGCCCCATGCCCTGGCCGCAGGGATCGCGGCGGCAGCGGCAGGGGCGTTGAATGTGAAGGCCATTGGCAGGCGTATTGGCCCGCGCGCCAGCGGTGACATCACGCGCGGGCCATGAGGCACGAGGGCACGTATTTTTTTATCCTGCCCGCTCGTGGGGGGGGCTGGCACAGGAGCGTTTGTGGCGGCGGACCCTGCGCCGCGCCTGTATCTTCCCTTTTTTACACCATGGCCGGGCCAGACAATGGCACGGCGGCCAATGGGCTGTGGCGACGGCGTTACCCACGCATCACGGGCTTCTCCCTGCCCGGTCGGTACGGCCTGCCCGTGGGTTTTATGCCGGCGTGCAGGCCAGCGAGAACGGGCCGCCATGGCAGGCCGGGTCGCGCCATGCCACATGCGCCCCACCGCCGCAGCCAGTTGCGCGATGGGGCCTGCCGCGTGCCCGCCCCGCCCCGGCAGGCGGGCGACCACTGCTGAAACGCCACCGTGCCCTGCGGCCTGAAGCCGCATGACCGGGCGTGTCGTGGCCTGGGCGGATTCAGCCATCAGGATACTCCCATTGTTGCGTGCTCCAGTCATAGCGACCGCCTGCAAGCTCCCCGAAGGCGACAAGAAAGGCCATGCGCCGCACGCGCGGCATGGACATGGCAACATCCCACGGCACCCCATGCCCGACGAGTGCCGCCACTTCGATCAGCACGGGGTGCCTGCTCAGTTTTTTGCGGCCTGGGCCTCTGCATCGGGGGTGGCCTGCGCGTCCGGGCCAAACAGGGCGGTGCTGAGCGCCTCGATGCCGTCATTGCCGATCTGGTTGGCAAGCTGTTCGAGTTGCACGCGCGTTTGCGGGCGGATGACGGGCACGCCGTCGATCGCCTCGACCGAACAGACCATGAGCGCATATTCCAGCCACGCGGTCGAAGGCGCATCAGGCCCGAACTCAAGCAGGGCCAGCACATCGCCCGGCCCGCGCTCGCGGTAGGTCAGGGTGCGGCCATCAGGGGTCTTTACGGTTTTTTCCGTCATGTCGGCTTAATCCGGTTGGAAGATCAGGAAATGCGGTTGCGGGCGCGGGCCGTAAACGTGATGGTCTGCGTGACCAGTGTTTCAGACTGGTAGCGCCCTGCATCCGACAGCTTGAGGGATGCGCCGATGAATTCGTACGTGCTCAGCGAGCCATCGCATTCGGTCACATACTGGTAGATGCTGCCCAGAATGACCGTACCCGCCGACCAGAACCCGCTCTCGATCGCGGCAAACAGGTCATCCGCCCCCGAACCATCGCGCTGGAAGGAAAACTGCCCGCCCCACCCCCCGGGCACGTCATAGAACAGGGGCATGTCGTTCAGCGGGTTTGATTCCAGCTGGTGGGTACGCTGGGCCGCATTGAAGCCGGTAACCGTGGGCAGGTCGATGCGGCCGCCATTATAGACCAGCACCACCCGGCAGTCGCGGCCGATATTGAAGGGTTTGAGGGACATTCATGGCTCCATGAAAAAAGCCACCCCGAAAGGTGGCTTGTGAAGTAATGCGCAGAAATTCTGGCTGTTTATAAAATAAAAATTCCTGGGTATGGCATTATTCTGAAGTTTTTTGAAAAAAGCTTCACCAAAAACTTTCTTCCGCTTTTTAAGCCAGGGATCAGGCCGCTGCTGTTGCGGTGCTGACCGTAACACTTGCCCCGCCCTGCAGGTTGACCACAAAGAAGCGGTTGATCCCCTGATAGCGCACCTGCACGTCAGCACGCACGTAACCCAGCGCCGTGCGCGACTGGGGGTTATTGCTCGTATCGCACAGCACGGCGTAATCCGTGCTGGCCCCCAGTATGCCGCTGCCCACCATGTTCGACAGCGTGCCCAGCAGCACGGCGCGGATGTCGCCATACAGCGTGGCGCAGATGACAGCGCCAACAAATGCCCCCATGCCCGCGTTGAGCGTCCCGGCAATATAGTTGGTCAGGCGCGTATAGGTGTCATCATCCGTCACGTCATCGGAAGACGTATTGATCCCGCCGCGCACCGCCCAGTAGCTGCCGCCGGGTGCGGGGTTGCAGATCACGTCAATGCCCGCCGTGAATAGTGCCGACAGTTCGGCACCGGAATAGGTCGCGGCCTGCCCGCTGCTGGCCAGGCCCGCTTTCTGGCTGCCAATCACGCCATAGAGTTCCTTGTTCAGGCTCGACTGCTCGGGCGAGAGGCCGCCAAGAATACCGGCGGCAAATGCCTGCGGCGGCACCAGCATGTCGCCATTGGTGTCATCATCCCACCACAGCCAGTCACCAAACATCAGCTTGACGGCATAGCTGTCCAGCCCCGCGGCATTTTTCATGGCAACCGCATTGGCAATCGTATCACCTGCAGGGCCACAGGCAATCATGTACATCCCTTCCCCCAGGCCCAAAGCGGCCTGCGTGGTCCATGACGTATTATCCACCACGCCATGCAGCAGCCCGATCGCACAGCCCTGCCCGCGCAGGGCATACATGCCGGTGCGGCTCGTGCCGTCCGTGCCCAGGAACTGTGCGGTCGTGGGCATGCCGCCATCGCTGCCCCCGGCAAATGTTGCCGAACCCGCTTCAAGCGCTGGCACGGTCGTGGGCACGGTTACGCGCGCGAGGGCCGTGCCATCGGCGGCAATGGCGGCGGCCAGGACCGGCCATGTCGCGCCGCGATAGGTGCGGCTGCCCAGAACCGCGTGGCTGATCGTGAGCGTGTAACTGGTGGTGATGATCGGCTCCTGCGCCAGCGTCGCCACAAGGGCGTTGCCCGCGCTGCCTGTATGGGCGGCGGTCAGTGTCACCCCCGCCAGCGTGCCGGTGGCCGCCACATCGGTGCCATCGCTCACCCGCACGCAGCGAAAGTCGGATGCGCCCTGCACGATGGCGATGTCCACCGCCGTGCCGATATCGTTCGCCTGCGCCTGCTTGGGGCCAAAGGCGCTCAGGCAGTCACCCATGCTGCCGATGATGACGGGTGAGGCCACCGGCCCCCAGACGGCCGTGCCCACCAGGCCAATCCGCCCGGTTGCCACGCCATTGAGCGCCAGGGTCTGCGGCTTGAGGATCTGCACGTACAGATCAGGCACGCTCAGGCTGTTGGTATTGAGCTGCCCGGACTGATAGATGGTCATTTTATGCGTCTTCCCTGTTGCGCGGCATGCCGCGTGAAGAAACGGTTCAAGAATGGGGCGTAATAATCAGGGCGTGACCTGTGCGCCCAGCAGTACATCGCCTGCCACCACGCCTTCTGCGGTTCCGATGCCACCGGCCAGCATGAATGGTACCGGCCGGGTCAGGTCGGTATCGAATGTCACGAGATACTGGGCGGGGCGGGCAAAGATGCCCCGGTTCATGGCGGTATCATCATTGCGCGCCACCCGTGCCTCAATGCGGAAGGTGGAGCCGTTCGCATCCACCAGCCAGTCGGTCAGGGCCAGCGCATCGGCCATGGCCTGCCCCAGCGCATCCCGCGCGGCCGGACTGGCTGACCAGGCGGTAAGCACGAACATCTGCTCCTGCCTGCGCGCCACGCACCGCGCCGTGGCCGTGCCTGCATTGATGGCCTGTGCCGTGACACCAGCGGGCAGCGTGATCGTGCCCTCCTGCGCCACGGCACCCGGCACCATCGCGGCAAGGCCCGCTGCGATACTGGCCGCCGTATCACCCGGTTGCGCGCCATGCAGGCAGCACCCGCTGCCCGTAATGTCCGCAAGCCCCTGCACCCGGAGCCCGACAATGCCGCCGGGCACCGCATCAGGCACAAGGCCAAGCGTTGCCGTGCCACCCGTAATGCTGATGCTGACGGTGACCGCCTGCGTGCTGTCCATCCGCCACGGGCGGCCAAGCGGTTCATCAAGGCGGGTCCAGCTTTCGGGCATGTCGGCAATGCTGATGAAGTCGCAGCCTTCATGCAGGGTATGCAGGGCATTGCCCAGATCCGCCTGTGTCAGGTCGCCACGGCGGATGATGACGGGGCGGCCCGTGCAACTGCTGGCACTGCTCCCGTCCGGGCAGAGCGCCGCGGCAAGGGCTCGTGCAATGGCGGTGGAAATGGTGGCGATATCGGCCATGTCATGGCGCTTCCTGTTATGGCTGTAAAAAACCTCAGACCTGCTGCTGGGCCATCTGGCAGCGCACGCCCCACGGGCTGCTGCGCGCGGCCCCGATGGTGTAGCGCGGGCCACTCCCGTCCTGGACCCACATGGCGGCCTGCAGGCTTACGCCCGGGATGGCGGGCAGGAACATCTCGAACCCGCCCGGGCGGATGGCGCCGGGCTGTGCGGGGCCGGGCACGCCTGCCCCGCTGCCGGGGCGGATCATGGCAGGCCAGTCGGTGGCGAGTGTTGCCTGCGCGCCCGCATCGCCCGATGTGGCATACCCCCCCGGACTGGCCGCATCGGTCTGCACGGCCTCGGTGCCGGTCAGCGTGACCACTGCATTGCACAACACACATAAAGGCGGCCGGAAGGGCTCCACGCGGGCAATAAAATAGATCTCTGCCCCGCAGGTCAGGATATCTCCTGCCTGCAGGTCGGGCAGGTCCGTCAGGGCATAGACAAAAGGCACATCCCACAAGGCTGGCCCGGCAAAGCCAAAGGCCCGGTCATTGCTGAAAGCCGCTCGGCCCTGACCATAAGGGCTGGCACAGGGCTCAAGCGCGCTGACGGGCCGGTACTGCACGGTTGCAGCACCGATAGAGGTTGCTGCGCGCGCAAAGCCGCGCGTGGCCAGACGGTACAGGGTGCTGAAATCCATCAGATGATGATCTCCCCCACGGCGCGCAGGCCCGGCCCCGGCGGCACGCCCATGAAGTTGCATAGCTGCACCCGCCAGCGCGTGTACAGCGTAAAGCGGTCCGTGACTTCCGTGCGGTTGCGTGTCCAGACCGCCGCGCGGTCGGTATCAAGGTTGCTGCCTGCCCCCATCACTGCGCTCTCCAGCATCTGGCATTGCGCTAAAAAGGCACGGGCCTGGGCGCATTCGGCGGGCGAGAGATGACCCAGCCGCCACTCATTGAAGCCATAAACCCGAAAGAACCGCCACGACTGCATGCCGCTATCAGCGTTCCCCATGGCGGGGTAGCCCATATAACGCCGCGCCTGTGCCAGTTCGGTGTCGGTCAGGGCCGTGTCGGGCATGGTGGCTGCCGTGATGGCGCAGGCCAGGGGCTGATCCGGGCAGGGCACGACAGGCTGGCTGGTCGTTGTGGTGGCCCCCGCCGTGCCTGTCCCGGCTGTGCCGGTGTCCGATGTGGTCGTGGTATCCGTGGTGCTGGCTGTTCCCGTCATGTCTGTCATGCCTGCCTTTCGTGCATGGTGTGGCGTGGCTGGCGGTCATGGCCCGCGCGGCCGCCCCATAAGGATGCCGCGCGCGCCAGGGGCTCAGGCGCCCGCGCCGAGGCTCTCGATCACCACGCCGCGCTTGAGGTAGCTGTTGGTGGCGGTGGGAATGACCGATGCATCAGCAGTCAGGTCGGTCGGCAGCGCAAAACCGCCAATCCACGACCAGGACTGCGCGATGATCTGCGCCAGCCGGTCGAGCGCGGGGCGGGTGATCATGCACACGCCCTCCACATCCGTCAGTTCGCCGCCATCGAGCAAAGGCGCGTAATGGGTGCCGATATTGGCGTAATCCCCCTCGATCAGCGCACCCTGCCCGCAGATGATGGCGCGATGGATCGCACCGGCTCCCAGCGATGCCTGCTGCGGCGCCTCGGTGGTGGGGATGAACCGCACGCCCAGCAGATCAAAAATCTGGCCGCTCTGGTAGGTGTCGGAGCCATACTGACCGCGATAGAGCAGCTTGAAGTCTTCATCACGGAACAGGCCCAGAAGCTGGGCATTGTCCAGATAGCAGTGATACACCCCGCCATCGGGCGTGGGCACGTTGTTGTCGCGCAGGGTGGCGAGTGCGCCCAGAATGGACTGGACCGTCAGCAGGTCGCCCGCAGCAAGGGCCGCCGTGGTGGCCCGCGCATTGGGGCGCAGCACCAGCGGTGCCGTGGCCGCCATGACCGGATTGCCCGCCGTGCCATCGGCCACCTTGACCGATTCCGAGACTGTCAGCGTGCCCGAGATGCCATCCGGCGCGGTGGAGGTATTGGTGGCATCCGCAGTCGTACCCACCAGCGTGTAGGACCCGGCCCCGATGGTCACGGTCATGCCCGCAGAGGTCCCCACCGAGACCACCTGCCCTTCAGCGGAAAGGATGTTCTGGAACCCGCGGATGTCATCCACCGCAACCGTGCTGCCAGCAGCCCCCAGCGTCACGCTTACGCGCGTATTGCCGCCAAGGTAGCCCCCCACCCCGTTCTGCGCCCCGCCAAAAAGCGTGTTGCGCGCCAGGCGGTCGAGCGTCTGGCGGGCGTTGATGCCAAGGCGCGAGGCATTGGCAAGGAACTGGTTGGCAATGCCCACGCCTTCGGTCACCTGGTTGAGGTCCATGGTGTTGCCATACTGGTTGATGGTAAGCGTGTACTGCTCGACCGACCATTCGGCGGGCGTCATGCCATTGTCAAAGCTGGTATTGGCGGTGGGGTTGAGCGGCGTGGTGGCGGGCGGCAGCAGGCCTGCGCGGGTATCGGTAATGGTCTGGCCGATGCGGGCGGGGAATTCCATCTGGTCGGCAATGGAACGGAAACCCAGGCGCGACTGCAACGCATCCTGGAACGCGCGCGACAGGAACCCCTGCTGGATGACAGGCTGGAGGGCAGCGGGGAAATTGGCAATGGCCATGAATTTCATTTCCTTGAAAAAACGAAAAAAGCCGCCATGCGCAATGCAGGAGCGGCGGGTAACGGGCCATGGCAGCAAGGTGCCATCTATGGCCGGTCCGGGTGGTTAAGGGGCCGTGGCGCACAGAGCAGCGCGATCATGATGTATTTGAGTGATCATGCGCCCCTTGCCTGTTCCGCAGGCGGCCTGAGCGTGGGCGGAACAGGTAACGGGCGTGTAGAGTATTGAACTATTATTCCAGGTATGTTGTTTTTATAAAATAATGCACAATAATATATGGCTCTCTGAGTATAAAAAGTAAATTTCCAAAGAGTCACGCAGCGCGGAAGGCTGGCCAAGGTTGCCTGAAAAGACCGCCCTTGCCCTGCGGGCAATAATGGCACGCAGGTCGATACAATTGCGCGTGGTAACGTTGCTCTGGTTTATGAAGAAGTTCCTGCAGCAGGCGGGGCCGACACGTGACTGGCGTTGCACGCTACCCGCCCCCGCTCCACAGAATGAATAATTGGCTATTTTGACCGCAATGGGTGGGCAGGATGTACGTTTTGCCTTCCTGCTACGGTCCATCCCTTCAGGCAGGGTGCGGTATTGGCGTATTTATTCCCATGCCACATTCCATTTTTCCAATTCATCATTCACGCCTTCCATATCCTTGCACCAGGCGTCATACCCCTCGGCAGGTGATTTTATTATGTATATGTAATATCCCTTCGTATCCCCTTCATCGAAATCAACCTCTACTTTCCATCCATTATATTCGCCAGACCTGACAATGCCCTTTTTTATCACGCTCATTTTTTGTTTCCTCAAATGCACATGGGTATTGTCTATATTTATTTTTTAATATTGAATGCAATAAATATACATCATAAAAATTCGAAATATGATCTCCCTGGGGGAGATCCTGCATTCATTTTAAACTCTGTTTCCACGGTCAGGCCATAAACCATTCTGCACTCTGTCGGCTCACGTCCTAATTCGCCACCGGCCAGCGCAATCCTGCTGCCATAGCCGCGGCCTTTACGTCGCGCGTTCCCGCCGTGCGGGCATCGAACGGGGCCGGATCACCTGCGCGGGGCGCGGGGCCTGCGGCCGTTGTGCCACGCGCAGCGCCCGATGCCCCCTGTGGCGACCCGAACAGGTAGCCCCGGCTTTCACGCGCGGCGGCCAGGATCGTGTCCAGCCCCTGCGGGGTGCCATCTTCGCCCAGCGTTACGGCGCTCAGGTCAACAAGGCGGACCACATCGGCAGGTTCCACCGCCCCCATGCGGGCGGCAAGGGCACGGGCTTCGGCGCGGATGATGGCGCGGTCCGCGTGGGTACGCGCCGTGCTGACCTGCTCGGTGGCACGCGCAAGGTCGCCCTCAAGTGTTGCGCGGGCACTGAGTGCCGCATCACGTTCGGCACGCAGGGTTTCCATCTCGCGGTGCAGGGTTTCAAGGTCGGGGGTCTGGGGCACGCTTGCACGGGTCATCATGTCTCTCCATCAACGAAAAAAAAATCAGGTCGGGTCGGCTGCGTTCAGCCGCGCCCATTCCGCATGAGGGGCCGGGCCGCCCGCGCGGGTAGCAAAAATGGCGCAGGCACTCTGCCGTGACAGGAAGCCCCCCTGCACGGCAAGCCCCAGCCCCTGCGCCAGTTGTGCCAGCTCGGCTTCCGTATCGGCAAAATAGGGCGGCCATTGCAGTGCAAGCCCCGCTGCATCGAGTCTGGCGTAATCCTGCCCGCCAATATGCACGCCGCCTTCAAGCACATGCGAAAACGCGCACACCATGCGGTACAGCGCCAGCAGCCCATATTCGCCGTAAGAAAGGCGCATGCGGTCCACAAGCCATAAAAGAGGCTGATAGAGCATTTCCATCGCCCGGCCCGATGTGGGGGCCGCAAGGCGATCGGCCTGGGCGCGGTTGCCATGGATCTGCTCCATCACGCTCGCACGCAGTTCACGGTAATGGTCGCGCATCGCACCTGCAGCGTCACCATTGATTTCCAGCAGCTTGGCATCACCATCAAGCGGCAGGGTTAGGGCGGCTGAGGCGCCGCCGGTGCTGGCGGCCGTGCCATCGGCATAAGGGTCCGGCCCCGCGCGGATGACAAGCCGGGGGTCCGCACTGTATTTGAGCCCCCGCCCGGATTGCGAGAGCAGGTAATCACACTCGATGACCGTATCAATGGCCGGGGCAAAGGTGCATGGACCATCCACCGTGCCCGGTGCCGCCAGATTGGCCATCCACACCCACGGCACAAAGCCAAGACCGTGATGGGTGCTGCGCGCGCCATCCAGCCGGGTGGGCAGCCCGGCATCGACACGCTGGGGCACGTAAACGTGGCAGTCCGCCCGGTCCCATACGCGCTGCCACCAGAAAATGGTGGCTACGTCGTCCGCCGCGACGGGCCAGCCCTGCCCGGCCAGCGTGGCGCCCGTTACCTTGAAGCACTCGGTGACCGAGGCAAGCCGCCCTGCGCCATCCCATTGCGGGGTGAGGTAACGGGTGTCATGCACCTGCACGCGCAGGTGGCGCGCTACGGCCTCGACCAGCACGGCAACTGATCCGCTCGCCCCACGCGTGGCGGCATCAAGCATGAGTGCTGGCAGGGCGGTCTCCGCCCCGAACTGCGCCAGAATACCGGGCAGCGCGGGATCGGTGGCTATTGTGGCGGGCCAGTGGCTGGCACCAAACAGGAGGGATACCGCATCATCCACCACCGCACGGCACATATTGGTGCGCACCGACGGGCGGCGCTGGCCAAGCGGTATGTATTCCCCTGCCCCGTTATATTCGGTGCCAAAGGGGTTGGGTATGGCATCATATTGCGTGCCTTCAAGCACGCGCGCGAGCGCTGCAAGCGCGTGTGCGCGTGCGGGCAGGTCCGGGTCACGGGGGTATGTTCGCTTGAGTTCCTGCCAGTCCATGATCTGGTTATCTCCGGCATGGGGTGAGCCTGCGCTGTCATGTTTGCCCGCAGGTGGAGCGGGAACAGTATTCACGCAGTAAAAGGACATATATATATAGAGATTTATGAAAATCATTCCTGAAAGTATTCAGGACTGTTCCGGATGGCACGACGCCCGCTGAGGCAGGCAGGCTTCTAACGCCCGAGGTTGAAGCGCGTGGGTGCCCACCGCGCGGGGGCGGCAGGCGGCGCGGAGAGCATGAGGTCGGTCAGCGCCCAGACCAGCGCATCCGCCCGGTCGGGGGAATGGGCGCCGTGATACCCGCTGGCCGAGAACTGGCAGAGCTGCTCCTCCAGCTCAGGGTATATGCCATGATGGGTCACGCGCCCCTGTTCGTACAACGCTGCCACCGGCTCGGCCCGTGCCGCCTTGCCCCGGCTGGCGGTGACCATGCGCAGGGCGGCATTCGGGTTCAGCCCGCGTAGCGTGGCCTCGACCAGCGCGCCGCCAAAATTGTGTTCGGCCACGATGCGCTCGGCGGCCCAGTCCGCCTGGGCCTGCAGGGCCGCCCGCGCCCAGCCCGCAGGCGTATCGCGGCGCGACAGGTCGGCCAGCACATGGCCACAGCCTGCGCCATCCACCCCGCATACGATGATGCCGATTTCATCAGAGCGGGTATCCTCCGGCCCGGCGCAGCCCGAAGGATCAACCGCCACCACGATGCGCCGCATCTGCGCGCCCACCTGGTGGCGGGTTGCCGGTGTTATGGCAGCGGCACGGCGAAAATCTTCCAGGCGCCACAAGGCGCCATCGACAGCCTGTTGGTATTCCCCCAACACGAAGCGCCTGCGTTCACGCTCCGGCAGGGCCGCAAGCTGCGCCAGATACTCCGCCGAGAGATTGGCCCGGTTGCCCTCGGGGTTGAGTTGCATCGTGGCGTAACACGCAGGCTGAGGCAGGGGCTGGCCTGATGAAGGCTCGATACCGGCTTCAAACACGCGGTAAAGCCAGTGCGCGGTGGTGGGCGGATTGGCATCGATATATTCCTTCAGCGCCAGGGGCGATTTCTGCGCGAGCCGCGTGAGCAGCATGTTGCGCGCGCCATAAGTGACCTGGCTGGCTTCGTTGAGGTAGACGGTGGCAAATTCCAGCCCCAGTATCTTTTCGGTCCGTTCCTCATCATCAAGCCCGCCAAACATGATGATCGAGCCATTGGACAGGGTCACGCTCCAGTCGGTGCGCGAGAGTTGCCATGGCACGGCGGGAAAGCACCGGCGCATGACGGCAGGAAACGTGTCAGCCACGACGGTGGCCCGCAGGGCGTTGAACCTGTGCCGGAATATGCCATGCCGCGTGCCCGCCGCCCGCAGCGCGCGAATGATCACCGCACGCACCAGCACGAATGTCTTGCCCGAACGCGCCCCGCCGCGCAGCAGGATGTGGGTGGCTCTCCCCCCCAGCAGCCGGTTGGCGGCATGCTGGTCGGGTGTAAGGCTAAAGCGCTGCGTCATCTGTGGTGATGGTAATGGAAATGCCGCCCGCTCCCTCGCCCCGTGTGGCGGAGGCCGGTGGGCGCAGGCGCGTTGCAACCCACATGCGGGCCTCCATGCGCAGTTTTATGGCGGGTACATCCTCGCGGCCCGTGGCACGGTCGGCAATGGCGATGATTTCTTCGGCCAGCGTGTCGGCGGCAGCGTCACGTGCGGTATCATAGAGCGCACGAAAAGCCGGATTATCACGCAGCCAGCGCAATATGGTAGCGCGGTGCGGCAGGGCCGGATCAGCACAGATGGCGCGCAGGCTCTGGCCATCCGCCAGCCGCAGGCAGATCTCGTCGGCCAGCCTGCGGCTATAGGTGCTGCGCCGCGTGCCCGTGGCGGCCTGTTCGGGCATGCTGTTTCTCCGTAAATGCATGACGCCCGGCAACCACGTGGATGGTGCCGGGCGCAGGTCTGTCATGATAGGATCTTTATACTGAAAAACCGTGCAGGCAGAAAATACAGTTTTCGAAAAACCTTCTACAACGGTGTATCATGCGCATAACTGCACGTCATATGCATGGTATTGACGATTTTTTCTGATGCATTTCCTGTATTGTGATCCTGCCTGCCCAGGTATCGTGCAGGCGGGATGGATACAGAACTGTCAGGATATGTTTCTTATACCTGAAAATCGTGCAGGCAACAATTTTCCTGTGCGGTGCAATACCGCCTTGGGGGGTGTATCAACGCTTAACCTGCCGGCAAGGACGGCAAAAGCGCGTTAAACGTTACGCGCCCGCCATCATGCTCATGCTGGCAGTATCGAAATCCGGTGAGGGCATGAATGAGTTCCACCGGTATGTCGAAGTAGAAATCGATCATATCCGGCAGGTAGCCACTAGCCGCCTCCTCCTTCTGCATGGCCGTGACAATGGCGGCGAGTTGCTCGGGCGGCGTGCCGGTAATGTGCAGGTCATGCGGGCCACCGGGCTGCGAACGGGCGCGCGATGTACCAAGATGGCGCACAGTCCACACCCGTGATCCGTTGGCGTAGCCGGCGGCCTCCGTCATATAATCCGGTTCATCGACGAACAGGGAAAGCGCTGTGCACCCTGCCGTACAGGCCTCGATCCGGGCCGCGTGATGAAGGGCTGTGGCAGGATCGTTGAACCATACCACCGTCCATCCGCCAGGCAGGCTGGCCGTAGCAGCGGGCGGCGGGGCGTCTCCCTCCGGCATGCCGGTATCGGTCAGATTCATGCGGCGCAGCACGGCCTCCCGGTCGATACCATGGAACAGGAACAGGCCAACCGTGTAGCCAACCGGGCGCGGCGGGCAGCTTTCGCGTATCCACGGGCGCAGGCGGATGGGCGGAAAGATGTCCTGGGCACCTTCCGCCATTTCAAGCGGCGCGAACGTGACCCTGCCGTTGGTTATGGTGTAGGGATAGACGTAGTGCGCCGCCGTGCCATCGCGATGCGTGCACATGAGCACGACAGCCTCGGCCTGCTTGCCGCTGCCGGGCAGCAGCACGGTGCAGTTGGCCGCCACAACCGCCGCGCGCTGGTGGCTGCGGGCCACCCTGTCGCGCAGGGCCTGCTTGAGATGGTCGAGCTGCGCGTTGCCATCCTTTTTGTCCGGCATGGGCACATCATGCAGTTCAATGGCGCCACGATAGGGCTCGCGCGCCATCAACGCACCAAAGGGCGCAAAAACGCCATCGCGCCCCAGCCTGGCTTCTATTTCCGGCATGATGAAATCGACAAGCGCGGTGAAGTCCTGCGGTGGCGTGCTGAGCCAGCAGGGTCGATCCGCGTCATTCCCAACTGCATACTGATTCATTGCGCCGTCCTTGCTGGCTGTAGCGGCGTTCAGGCTACGTTTGGCATGCGAAACCTGTCAATCCAGCATCCATTCATGCACGACACGGGCATGCCGTGGGCATCCGCTGCATCCGTTCAGTGCCGTGCGTCACCCCGCACCCTGTCGGGGCGGCGACCCGCGCAGGGCGCATCCTGCGTGTTCAGGCAGCATGGCTGTGCCCATCCTCGTGGTCATGATCGTGGCGGTGATGCATGTCGGGATAATGGGGGTGGCTGTGCTCAAGTCGCGTATGGACATGGTAATGGGTGTGCGGCTCCCCCGGCGGGTCATCGGGGCCGTGGTCGTGCTGATGGTGCTCGTCATGCACATGGCGATGGGTATGGGCCATTTCCTCATGCACATGCAGGTGGTCGTGGCGCTCGGTCAGGTGCAGCCACAGCCCGATGCCCATGAGCAGGCCCGCCACCAGCAGCCGCGCCATGCCCTGCGCCGGAAACAGCGCGAGTGACACCACCGCCCCCACGAACGGCGCCAGCGCGAAATACGCCCCCGTGCGCGCCGCCCCCAGATGGCGCAGCCCCAGCATGAAGGCCACGAGGCTGACCCCATAGCCCAGAAAGCCAACAGCCGCCGCCCCCGCCACCAGCGCGGGCCCCGGCAGGTGCGCATGTTGCAGCCCAAGTGCCGCAAGCAGGTTGACGCTGCCCGCCACAAGGCCCTTGAGCGTGGCGATCCGCACCGGATCTACACCCGAGAGGCGATTGCTGAGATTGTTGTCGATGCCCCAGCACAGGCATGCGGCAATGATGTAAAGCGCGCCCGGCGCCAGGACCGCATGGCCCTGCCATGACAGCACAGCCGCCCCGAGCACGATGCATACGGCGCCAAACAGCAGCCTGCGATCGACATTTTCCCGAAACACCACCCAGGCAATCAGCAGTGTTGCAATACTCTCGACATTGAGCAGCAGCGAAGCACTCGCCGCATCCGTGCGCGCAAGGCCAAGCATGAGCAGCAGCGGGCCAGCCACGCCACCCGTAGCGATCACGCCCAGCAGCCACGGCAGGTCGCGGCGCGCAAGAGGGGCTTCATCATGCGTGGGCAGGCGCAGGGCCGCCCGTGCGCCGAGGACCAGCGCCAGCCCCAGCCCGGAGCCAAGATAGAGCAGGCCCGCTGCCATCTGGGCCGACATATCGCCAAGCAGCAGCTTGGCAAATGGCGTGCTCGCGCCAAACAGTATGGCGGAAAGCAGGGCAAGGCAGAGGCCGGTGGTCTTCATAACCGTGACATATCATGTCATATTCCCCGCTGTCATGCATGGGAAAGAGATAACAGATGCCTGAGGGCCATATCGGGATTGCTGGCCATCAGATCACTGGCATGCCACGCAACACGAACAGGGCCTTGCCCGCCAGCCAGGCCGCAGCGCCTTCCGCCTGCCCGATGATGCCGCGATGGCGTTTGTGGTCAAACCGGATGCAACCTTCAGGCCAAGCCCTACCGCCCGCGGCATCATTGCAGCACCTTTCAGGGCTGACACCGGCGCGGCACAGGCGCTGGCCGGTCATGGCGGCACGCCTGTACTGCAAATGACCGGCAATACTGATGATGCCTTCGCGGCGCGCGTGCTGGCTCATTATACCCGCTACCTTGGCCCGGTGGCGCAGGACTGGCGCGATCGCACGCCCGGGTGGCCCATGCGGCTCGTCGCGTTTGACGGAACGTCAGCGCAGAATGAGCGCTTTTTTGCCACCTGCGGGCTGGGCAGGCAGGCTGCCCGGATGCCAGACGGGCGCGAACTGCACTGCGAACTCATTTTCGCGGCCCATCAGGACGGCCCGACGGATGACATCGTGCGGATGATGCTGGGCGTGTCGGAACTTGTTGGCCGATCAAAAGATGCCCTGCTGCGTGGCGATGTGATCAGGTTCACGGCCCCCATCCTGCCCGGCACGCTGCTGACCGGACTGTATTGCACGATGCCTGCATTCTGCCCGTCTGATTTCGCCTGCCTTGAACCGGCAGGCAGCGGGGCGCCGATTGTCATGATCTGGCTGATCCCGGTTTATGAATCCGAGAAGGCTTATATCAGGGCGCAGGGGTGGCGCCGGTTCGAGGATGACCTCGACCGTCTTGACCCTGACCTGCTCGACCTGCACCGCCAGCCGATCGGGACAACACAGGGCAGTCCATAAAACACGGCCCAAACCCTATTCCAGCGCCCACGCACCGTTTTTACCGCCACTGTTCATGCAGCACGTCCAGCGCCCTGTGCAGGGTGCGGATGCGCGTGCCGGGGTGCTCGTCCAGACCGCATACGGCGCAGACCACCCGCGCCCGGGCAGGCGTGAGCAGGGCCAGCGCGCGGTCAATGGCGTGCCGGGCGTTTACGCTGGCTTCGGTTTCCTCCAGCTTGCCTGCGCCCTGAGCGGCCTGCGGGCTGTAACGCTGCACCAGCCGCCCCGTGCGCGTGCAGCGCCGCCAGCAGGCCCTGAAGCGCAGCCCGATCGTGTGCTGCTCGGTGCTCAGGGCCGCATTGGCGCGATAAAACAGCCGGTCGAGTTCGCATGTATCCGTCAGGCGGCGCACGGTGTGCGGGCGCGCGCGGGGGGCAAGTTGCACGTGGGCCTGTTCCACCGGGCGCATGAGGGCTGCGGGGCCATCCGCGCCCATATCGGGTTTCAGTCCCGCTGCGATATCACGCGCGCGCAACCGGGCACGGCGCTCGGCCCGCAGCACGGCGGCAGCATGGACAGGCATGGGGGAAAAGGGGATACGCGGCGCGGGCATAGCAGTTCCTGTACGACTTTGTGCAACAAGGTCATATTATCGCCATAATGTGCAGGCGGGCAGTTCCGCCCGCCTGCTGCACCCTGCCTCAGGGCCTGCGGTGGCATTGAGTTGCAGCCCGTATGTTCGTCATGCACCACGATGGCGAAGCCAGTGCCGCGGGCCACCACCCGGCCCTGAAGGATGACAATGCACATCCGCCCATCGCCCGCATCGTGCCGGTGCCTGCGGTTGCGTCATAGCGGATGCCGTGTCCCCGGTCGTGCCGGTCCATTCCTGCTGCGCGGCCTGCGCGCAAACGGGGCAGACCGGCAGGAATGCATCTGTAAACGTTTTTGCGGAAGAGCCTGTACCGGGTGGATATTACCGCATGAACGCCATCTTGCCTGTTACGCACTCTCATGCCATCGTATTTACGGGCGTATCGTGACACGGTGTTATTTAGCCTGCCGTAGGGCATCCTTATCTGTGATGTACCGCTTGTGGGGTTCATGGCTGGCCCCACCGATGCGTCGACATTCAAGAATGCGGACATGCTTGATATTGTAAAAGACAGCCGGTTTAAAAATGGGACATATCCTAAAAATTAAGCAATAATGGGATATATCCCCTCTACCCTTTGTGCCAACGATGTGGGATATTTCCCATTATGGATGATACACGCTCCCCCGCTGCCGCCGAGATCGAACGCCGCATGGAGCGGCTGAACCTCAATAAAAAACGCCTGGCTGACCTGGCCGGACTGAACGAGACTTATGTGCACGACATCCTGCGTGGCAAATCCCGCAATCCCGGGGGCGACCGGCTGGAAAAAGTGGCCGCCGTGCTGGGCTGCACCGCAAGCGATCTACTGCGTGGCGGCGGTGGTGGGGCCAGTGCCGCCGCCGCGCGGCTCAAGGCTTTGCGGGAGCGGGCCGGTTACACCGTGCGGGCGCTGGCGCGCGACATAGGCATGGGGGAGAAGTTTTCCAGCTATGCTTTTTACGAGAACAAGCTGAAAAAAGACTTTATTCCCGTCGAACTGGTGCGCAAACTGGTGCCGCTGCTGACTGATCGTGGCGATCCCCCCATCGCCGCATCCGAAGTCTGGGCCCTGTGCGGCATCGTGCCTGGCGCCACGGACCTGAACGAGAGCATAAGCCGTGCCGAACGCGCCAGCATGCCGGTGCATAATGAGGATGGCGCAGTGACCGTGCATGAATATGATATTTCACCCCAGGCCGGTGGAGGCGCGATTGTGGACCACACGGCCGCGGGCGAAGGCGAGAACCACCCCACACTGGATTCATGGCGCATCCCGCGTGATTTCATCCGCAATTACCTGCCTGATACCGGGGGGCTTGCCATCATCCGTGTAGCGGGCAATTCCATGGAGCCGGAATTCGTGGCGGGTGACCGCGTGCTGGTCGATACGGGCCACCGCATCCCCTCGCCCGACGGCGTGTATGTGTTGTGGAACGGCATGGGCGTGGTGATCAAGCAGTTGATGCTGGTGCCCAATTCCCGCCCGCCGCGCATCCGCATCATCAGCGTCAACCCGACCTATCCGGTTGATGAGGTCGATGCTTCTGACCTCGTGATCAATGGACGTGTGGTTGGCAAATGGGTATGGAAGTAAAAGGATGCCTTTTCATGATCTGGTTGCCTGCATAAAAAATAATGCGTGCAATTCCCTTGAGGTTGGTGATGAAAGCACGGCACCTACCCCTGAAGATATTGCCGGGGTCGAAAGCATATTGGGCCAGGAACTGCCGCCAAGTTACCTGTTCTTTGTCAGGCATTATGGTTTTGCGTCTATTTTTGGCGATGAAATATTTTCCATCTACCCGGAGTTCGATCGCAACATACCCAGCGGTGACATTGCCGAGCGCACCCTGCTCTATCGCCGCCAGAACGCCATAAAGCCTACGGAAATCATTCTGTGCCAAACGGATTTCGCGGAAATATTCGTGCTCGATGCAAGCCGTGTCGATGCACAGGGGGAATACCCGGTTCTGCGCAAGATTGGTGATGAAGCAGTCCTGTACGCCCCCAGCTTTGCTGATTTCATTGTAAAATACAGCCACGATGTCATGGCCTGACAGCTGGCGCCGCCCCTGAACCGCGCCCCTGCCCTACTGGCGCCGCATTCGGGGCGTAGGCAGGTGTTCATGCATCCTGTCATGCCTTTTCCCGCGCCTGGTCATGGCCCCATCCGGGCCGGATGATCCATGTGCGCACAACCTCACGCGGCACCGTGCGTTAAGCCTGCCATGACAGACACTGCTCTCCGCCCTGCCCCGCGCCTGGCGCGCCTGCTTGTCATGGCACTGGCCTGCCTCGGGCTTCCTGCCCTTGCGCGCCCGGTCCATGCCACGCCCCAGCACCTTACGCTCACGCCAGACAATACCGCCGTGCTGCTGCACGCGAGCAGCGTCATCGGCGCGATGGACGGACAGTTCGGCAAGGTTTCCGGCACGCTGGATTATGACCTGTCGCGCCAGACCTGCCATGTGGACCTGACCATGGATGCCACGACCGTGCACATGGACACCATACTCGCGCGCAAGGCCGCGCAATCAGGCGGCATGCTGGGCACGGATCGCTGGCCCACCGCGCGCTACGTAGGTGACTGCCGCCCGCATATCGTCAATGGCGGCGTGGCCTCGCGCATGGTGGGTCACCTGACCCTGCGCGGCCAGACCCACCCCATGATGTTTGACACCCGGATGGACTTTACCGGCAACACGCTCAGCATGCTTGACAGCACCGGCACGTTCGACGGGCGCAAATGGGGCATGTCCACCATGCTGCATACCGTAAGGCAGCCCATGCGCACCGAAACGCGCATCACCCTGCCCAATCCATCCCGCTAACCCGCCGCGCAGAAAGTGCACGCCACATGACCGATGAGACGACCGCCCCCCGCACCCTGGCCGAGATTGCAAGCTATCATGTGCATGTCTATTTTGATGATGCCACGACACGGCAGGCCGCAAGCCAGATGCGCGACCGTATTGCCGAGCGCTTTGCCGTAAGGCTGGGGCGCTGGCATGACGTGGCGGTCGGGCCGCACGTGGCGCCCATGTACCAGATCGCGTTCGAGACGGGATTATTCGCAACCCTCGTGCCCTGGCTCATGCTCAACCATGGCGGGCTGAGCCTTCTCGTGCATCCGAACACGACCAATCCCCGCCGCGACCATCTGCGCGACGGCCTATGGATCGGTCGCCCCCGTGCCCTCCTTGCCGACCGCCTGCCCGAACAGACGGAGGCCCCCGACCGTGCGGGCGAGGTCAATACACGACCTGATGGCAGCATGACGATCTGAGAACGGATAGCCCAACGCTTCTTTGATACAGTTTTCCGGCATACAGTTTGCCGGTGCCGCCTTTTTGCATAAAGGCGGCTTTTTTTTAACGTGTTTTAAAAGAAGCGAGGTTTCTTATGGAAAACAGGCTTCCTGCCGGTGTTTCAGTCCGCTTTTGAAAGGAGAGTCCGGGCGGTATGTTACAAAATCATGCAGGCATTGTTGCAATCGGTCTGATTTGATAATGTACGGTAACATTTTATGCAGGATAATGACTGCATCATTCCTTGAGTTTCCGGCCTGATCGGACCCGTTTTATATGCAAACGCTGTTGCAGCCTGTGCTTCGTGTCAAAATGTCCAGCGATGTGCATGAACGCCTGGGTGAACTCCATATTCCCTACCCCCCAGGCCCCAAACGGCAACGGCGCGCGGCAATGGTGCGCGAGCGTGGCCTCCTGTTCATTCACGTGCCCAAAAATGCCGGGACATCCATAACCCGTGCCCTGTACGGCATGGATGTGGGGCACGAAACAATCCGGTATTTCCAGCGCCGCCTGCCTGATCTGGTGCGCTTTCCCTCCTTTGCCATCCTGCGCGATCCGGTCCAGCGTTTTCTCTCGGCGTATCGCTACGCGCGCGCGGGCGGCAGCAGGGCGCGGCAGGTGGCACAAGGATTCCGGGCATCGTACATGGCGCTGCGTGACCTTGATGATGCGCTTGATCTGGTGGCACAGGCACGCACCCCCTACCATGTCGACCATATTTTCCGGCCACAGACATGGTACCTGACCGGACGCGATGGCGCCATTGGGGTCAACCGGCTGTTCATGCTTGATGAAATGGCGCGTGTCGCACGCTTTATCGCGCCATTTGGCAGCGGGCCGATTGCCCATGTCAATGCAACAGCCGCGCATGAAAAAGGCGAATTGCCCAGCCCCGGGCAGATCAGGCGCATCAGGCAGATTTACCATGCCGATTATGACCTGATCGCCCGCACGCGCCAGGACCAGTAAGGCAGAGCGCACGCCGCCCGCCCCTAGCTGGCAGGATCGCGCACGGCCCCCGCCCTGATGGGCGGGGGCCGATCAGATCAGGTTCAGTCGCCTGCCGCCCCAAGCGTGGGGTAGTCGATATAGCCTTCCGGGCCATGAGTGTAGAAGGTGGACGGGTCCGGCGGGGTCAACTCCGCACCCATGCGCAGGCGTTCCGGCAGGTCGGGGTTGGCAATAAACGCCTGACCGAAGGCGATGGCATCCGCCCGGCCCGCCTCAATGGCCTTTTCCGCGCTGGCAGGGGTGAATTTTTCGTTGGCGATATAGACGCCGCCAAACTGCTGCCTGAGTTGCGGACCCAGGCTGTCCGGCCCCTCCGCCTCACGCGCGCAGATGAATGCAATGCCACGCCTGCCAAGTTCACGCGCGACATAGCCAAAGGTGGCGGCGGGGTTGGAATCCCCCATGTCATGCAGGTCACAGCGGGGCGCAAGATGCATGCCCACCCGGTCTGCGCCCCACACATCAATCGCCGCATCGGTCACCTCAAGCATGAGCCGTGCGCGGTTCTCGATCGGGCCGCCATACTGGTCGGTGCGGTGGTTGGTGGAATCCTGCAGGAACTGGTCGAGCAGGTAGCCATTGGCGCCATGGATTTCCACGCCATCAAAACCGGCTGTCTTGGCCAGTTCAGCCCCACGGCGGAAGGCTGCGACAATGCCCGGAATTTCATCGGTGCGGAGCGCGCGCGGGGTCACATAATCACGCTTGGGGCGCAGCAGGCTGACATGGCCTTTTGCCGCAATCGCGCTCGGCGCGACCGGGGCCTCGCCATTGAGAAAATACGGGTCCGAAATCCGGCCAACATGCCATAGCTGCATGAAAATGCGCCCGCCCACGGCATGCACGGCAGCGGTGACCTTTTTCCATCCCTCCGCCTGCGCTTCCGACCAGATGCCCGGCACGTCTTCATACCCTATGCCCTGTGGGGTGACCGGGGTTGCCTCTGACAGGATCAGCCCCGCAAGCGCGCGCTGGGCATAATAATCGGCCATCAGGTCATTGGGAATGTGGTCAGGTCCCGCGCGCAGGCGCGTCAATGGCGCCATGACGATGCGGTTGGGCAGCGTAAGGGCGCCGACCTTAAGCGGTGTGAACAGGGTTGGCATATCACGTCTCCACGGTTCAGTGGCCGCGATAATGGGCGTATCGTATCTCTGCCGCAAGGGCAGGCATGCCATGCCGGCAGGACCTTGCTTTCTCGATACGCCGCGCGCCATTCCTGAAGAGTTTTACATGGCAACCGGCATGACAGGTGCAGCGAATGCGCAGGCGGGTAGCCCAGTGTTCCGGTGCCTATCCAGACCCGGGTTACACACTTGTCGTCAGGGGCGAGGTCGGGAGGTCATGCACTGCATGCATGTCGCCACGATCTGTAGCTTCCTGCATCATGCGGCATATCCCTATGGAACTGATTATTATCGTATTTGATAAATTTACATCTCTATAACATGGAAATACTTTATAAAAATATTATATATACCTTACATTGAATAATCATAAAAAAGTAAGCCTGCAATGGCAGCATAAAAAATGGCGTGCCCTCTTCCCTGAAGAAAAGACACGCCAGTGGTGACGACTCAAATTTTCTTTATGTGCGGCTGAACTGGACCGGATGTGTAATATTACAGCCCGTCATGCGCCTGCACCTTGGAAGATGTCAGGCTGTGATGCCACACGACATCATTGTTAAAAATGATTGTCAGGTTCTTTTCACGCCCATGTGTCCCGTTAGAGAAAGAACCGTAATAAGGTACGAAGTTCGTGCCATTCTGACGGCTGTATTCATAGCTGTACTGCCATTCTTCATGCCCGCTATCGGTAAAGTGCACGTTCATCGGGTCGCCGAACATGGTGCGGACCTGCTGCTTTGTGGTCACGTTATCCTGAATCTTCTGGTCAACCGTCTCGGCGGTTTCCTTCCGGATCGAGGTATTGCCCGAAGACTGACAACCAGCAACGAGAAGAGCGGCAGCGAGGCACGCTGCAAGGGAAACCTTGTTCATTAACCATTTCCTAACAAGTAATGGAAAAGCATCAAACCAATCGGCAGTCGCGATATCCGGCGTTTGGAATATAATCTTCATGGACAAAAATCTAGGGTGAAAGCTGGAATTTCTGAATTTTATGTCAGAAAAAATAATTTAAATACCATATTAAATATGTATTAATTATACATTCTTTATAATATGTATTGTTTTTATGGTAAATAATAGGTCATTAATCATAGATTTACCACACCACGCCCTTTCTATGCCTATGCCGCAGGCAGGATCATGGCAGGCCCGGCCCTTCTGGCGGAGGGAGTGCGGCACGGATGGCGGTGGAATAATCCGGCCCGATCATCGCACCCGCCGGGCGCTGTATGCGGCTTGCAGCGTGCAGGGCGGTAAAATCGGGGTAGTGCTTCGCGTCATAGGGGCCAAGCAGGTTCATGTCATAGGCCATGCTGGCGGTGTGGCCGCTCAGTATGACGCGCCAGTCAAGACGGTAGCGCAGTTTTGCGCCCGCGCGCGCCAGGATGCCCGTGGTGCAGTTATCACCCAGCGTGTTGTACCATAGCGGGTGGCGAATGATGTCATGGATCGCATCAACATAACTCAGGAACAGCCGCGCGCGCACGGCGGGCGAAAGGTCAAGCCGGTACAGATAGACCCGCTCGCGGCGCACATCCGTGCGCACGCCAATCAGGTCGCGCTCATCAGCGGTCACATAGAACAGTTCATAATGATGGAAGAACCCCGCAATGGTGGAATATGCAAATCGTGCCTGCCTGCGGGTTTCGATGGATATGGCAAGATGCTGCCCGTCACTGAAGCCAAAACTCAGGAATACATGGGCAATATTTTCCCCAGCCCAATAGGATGTAACAAGATCCACCCGGTCGAGTCTGCTCAGGTCATAGGTCGCGTCATACCACGCAGGCAGGTAATCGGTGACCGAACGGTAGCGGAAATTGCGCACGTTACGCACATGCACCATATTGCCCTCGCGCCACGTATCGGCGGGTATGGCGTATTCCTCTGCCCAGACCCGGTCATTGCGCGGCGGGTCGGTTACGTACCACCCTGCCAGCGCCGCCACCGTCGCCCCCCGCACCACATGCCGCAACGCAGGCGGCCGCAGCCATGCGCTACCCATCATGATGGCGGGAAAGACCGTGCACAGGCCCAGCCGTAACGCATCGGGCCGGATGGTTGAATAATACAGTGCGGCCGTACCCAGCACCATGGCGGCGGCTACGGCAATGTCATGCCCTTTCCCGCGCCAGCCTGTGCCGTGTGGCCGGGGGGCCATCATGGGCCGTCTGTCCGTGGCGGGGCCTGCCGCAAGGCTGGCGGAGCCTGTGCCAGCTGTTCAAGAAGAATGCGCTGTACCTCGGCTATGGTAAAGGGATTGGACTGCGTGGAATGTTCCGAATGGCGCACGACCAGTTCTGATTCCACATCAGGGATATGCGCGCTGGCATAGGAGACCACGCCATCATCGGCATGGGCCAGATCCCGCCCTGCGCCGCATACGGGAATGATGGAGTGCACATGTACGTCGGGCATGATGGGAATGGTGGGCAGCGTGCGCATGAACGCGCTGTGCGGCGACATGGCATACACGCTGCCAAGGCGCGGAATGCGATTATTGACATGCGTGCTGTCACCCGATCCGGTCACGATCTCACGCGCGGTTTCGGTTACCCGCAGTGGCAGGCTGGCCATGCCGCCCACGAACTGGGCAATCGACTTGCCTGCAAGGTAGCTGCCATGCTGCGGGGTGGAGATGAACACCACCCGGTCGACCTCGGGCATGGGGGTGGGAAACATGGTCTGGCGGATCAGCGCCAGGGTATCGGCATTGAGGTGAAAGCTGGAAAGTGGCCGGCCAGCCGTGCCATCCCACAGCCTGTCACCGGGGTTGATGACCAGCATGCGCGCCAGAAGGCCGCCCTGGCTGTGGCCAATCAGCGTAATGTGCCCCAGTGCGGGGTCGGCCTGTACGCCGCCCAGGCTGTTTACGGCCTCGGTAATGGCATGGCGCAACTGCCACGCCGAATACGGGATGGGATTGGCCGTTGCGTAGGAGAAGAACCAGAAATCAAAATGGTTGCGGATGCGCCTGTCCTCCAGCAGGTCATTGACCATGCTGGCCCAGCGGTACGGGCTGGAGGCCGTGCCGTGTATGAACACCACCGGCATGCTGCCATGATGGTGCGGGTTCATGGCGATCAGGCGCGGGCGGGTACCGTCATAGGTCGTGCCATCAAAGAACCCCCGATATTCCTTGGTGCCCAGCGCGGTATCAACCAGGCTCAGGGCGCGGGCGGTGGTCTGGTCATAGGCGGCGGGCACGCGGGCATGGGCGATGGGGGTGTCGGGGCTTTCATCCATGATGCGCAGCACCAGCCGCCCGCTGGGGTGGCTGCCGAGCACCTGCGCGCGCGGGTTATCGATTTCCAGCACCAGGCTTGCGGGCAGGCGCAGTTTTTCCGCTATGACGAAGCTGCCATCGGACGTGCCTTCAGGGGGCGCCTGATCCTGGGGCGTGGCGCGGTTGCGCGTTGCGTCATCCTGTGCGGGTGCTGCAATATCCGCCACGGCGGATGGCGCGTGATCACCTGCATGCTGGAGTGTCTGCTCCCCGCTGGCCGGGCGGGCGGGCGCATCGGGCGCGGCGCGGGCCAGCACGGTCAGCGCCTCGCCAAGGCCGGGGGTATGATAGACGTTATTGATGCCTCCCACGCCAAGGGTCGCGGTGGGGCGGATGTTTTCCAGCACGCGGCCGTGCCAGCGCAACTGGGCGGGATCAGCACTCAACTCGAGCGTGCCAGACGGCAGCGCGCGGCTCTGGCTGGCAATATTGACCGGAGCGGGAAAGGCTGCCGCGAGGCCAAGATTGTACAGGTCGCAGGCCTGCCGGAAACGTGCGTCATACGGGCTGGGGCCATTCGCCTGTCCCGGCTGCAAATACGCATAGGCATAGAGGCTTGCGGCCAGAAAATCCTGTGCATGATGGTGGCGCAGGCCCTGCCTGTAACTCAGTTCCGCCAGCGCGAACAGCACATCGGCTTCATCATCACGCCCTGCGGCCTGTGCGCGCAGGGTGGCAATGGCGCGATCGGGCTGGTTGCGCCACAGTGGCAGCAGGCCGTGGCGACGCAGCACGATCAGCGCATTATCACTGGCCTCACGCCCCGCCAGCGCCGTGCGCGTGGCGGCACGGTAGCTGTGCACCAGCGAGACCTGCCGCACGCTTACCGGCCCGGCACACCCTGCAAGCAGGGCTGCGGCCAGCAGGCTGGCGCAACGCAGGCGGCGGTTGATACGGATGGGGGCAGCAGGCAGCGTGCCGGGCATGATCGATTTCATGCCCGCAGGTTAAGCATCCCTTTGGCCCGCATGGAACAGACAATCGGCACGCATGGCCTGCGCGCCGCCTCTTTCGGCCCGGCATAAACGACGGGGGCAATCCTGCAGGAGATGCCGTCGGCCTGCGCGTATGATCGGGGCAGGATCCGTCTCCTGCCACCGGGTATCAGGAATCGCTGGAATCAAGGGGTGTCAGGGCCCTCGGTCCAAACCCCTTGAAGGATTCCTGACATAGCCTGAACCACAAGGCTGCACACTGACCCGGTATTGCGTGCCCAACTCCGACTGCAGCCGCGCAGCCAGTTCAGTCCCCTGCCGGTCAAAGGCATCACGGGTATCTGGCGTTTCAAATCCGGTATTGGGGCCGCCGGGGTCGTTCCAGTCCAGAATGGCATCGAATTCACACCGCCAGGCATCAAGGTCCTTCTTCAGGCCATCAGAGATCGGCAGGGTAGCGGGGTCAAAATCGCCCTCTCCCGCGCGCGGTCCGGCATGCCATAACGGGTAGCATGCATAATCCGCCATGACCTTGATGTGCTTCATGCCTGCCCCGTGCCGCTGGTGTCAGGGTGCCATCACCCGTTCATCAGCGCCAGCCCTTCCGCCACGGATACGAACTCACCCCCCATATCCACCCTGTCTGCGCCAAAGCGGCGGGTGAACAGCGCGCGCACGGCGGGCACGAAGGATGTGCCGCCGGTCAGGAACACGCGGTCAATGGCGCCTGCGGGCAGGCTGGCGCGTTCCAGCGCGGTTTGCACCGCTTCATCAAACCGCGCGAGGTCGGGCGCGATCCAGCCCTCGAATTCCGCACGGGTTATGGTGCGGTGAATGCGCACATCGCCAAATTCATAATCCAGCGTGGTGCCCTGCGCGCTGGACAGGTCCCGCTTGGCCTGGCCTACGGCGCGATACAGCGCCTGGCCCTGCTGGGCCTCGATGATGTCGATCAGCGCCTGTATCTTCTGGGGTTCGGCGGCGGTGCGGGCCACGTCGGCCATGTCGCGCAGTGTCTGGGGCGTGCGCATCAGCGCCAGCCGGTGCCACCGCCCAAGGGCCGCATACCACTCGGCCGGCACCGGCAGCGGCTGGCCGCCCATTACGCGGTAGGTGGTATTGCGACCGAGTTCGGGCGCGATCACGTTATCAATGATGCGGTAGTCAAGCTGGTCGCCTGCAATGCCCACGCCCGCATAGCCCAGCGGGGTCGCTCCCTGCCCGCTGGCAGGATCAAACCGCAGGATGGAAAAATCGCTCGTGCCGCCGCCAAAGTCACCCACCAGAACGGTGGCGGGCGCTGTCAGGCGCTGGGCAAAGTGCCAGCCTGCCGCTTCGGGCTCGAGGGCTACGTCAACATGATGGAAGCCCGCCTGCGCAAAGCCTGCCCGCAGGCGGTCCTCGCCAAAGGCATCATCGGCGCGGACACCGGCAAAATGCACCGGCCGCCCCACGGTGGCGCTGACCTGAGCAGGATCGATATCGAGCGTGCGCATCAGGCATGACAGAAAACGCGCCACCAGTGATTCCAGCGTCATCACCTGGCCCAGCAGCCGCGTCTGCCGGAAGGATGACTGCGCCAGGTACGACTTCATGGACATGATAAGGCGGCTTTCCGCCGGGTCTTCAAGGTAGGCATCGACCGCCGCAGCCCCTATGGCCTCCTGGAGCGACGCGCCACGGGGCTGCATCTCGTCATGCCACAGGCAGAGCAGCGTGCGGCATGTCTCGGCAGGCGGATGATGGGGAAAATGGAAGCGCGCGGGCTGCGGCTGGCCCTTGGCGTCCAGCACCACCACAACGGTATTGGTCGTGCCGAAATCTATGCCAAGCCGCACGCCATGGGGGGGCTTTATGGAAGACATGCGGCCTCCCATACGCGCCGGCAGGGGCCGTGTCCATCGGGTCATTCACATTTTGCGAGGGGTGGCGTAGGGGTAGGCGCCATGACCCAGCCGTTTACCTGCGCCAATGCCCGCTACCGCACCGATACCCGCCACGGCCACCCCCACGGCACGGGGCAGGCCCGGGGCAGCGTGCTGGCGGCACCACTGGTCACACAGGCCGATACGGGTGATACGCTGTGGCTGGAATATGTCATCGGGCCGGAAGGCACGCGGTTCTGGCTCATGTGGTATGATGCCCATGGCCTGCCGCGCCTGACCAACAGCGCGGTCATGGACCATGCCAACCTGGCCATCATGCTGCGTGCACTGGGTCATAGCGCGGCACTCGGCGCGGTGCAGGCCGCCCTGCCCCCGGCCCGGCATGTGCCCTGACCGGTTTGGCCGATGGGCGCTGGCCTGTTATCAAGACCCCACCCCACCTTATTTGCTGCACGTGGCACGAAACGAGATGATGAAGTCCAGCCCCATCGCGGGCCATACCACCCTGATACGGCTTGCAGCCCTTGGCGCGGTGGTTGTGCTGGGTGCCTGCGCAGCCCCTTCTGGCCGGGCGCAGGCTGCACGGATCGGCATGCCCAACCCGGCTTCCGCCTATTGCGTGCATCTGGGCGGCAGGCTTGAACTGCGCTCCTCCCCACAGGGCACGACGGGGTGGTGTCATCTGCCTGATGGCACCATAATCGAGGAATGGGCCCTGTTCCGCCGCAACCATTCCGCCGGGCCACGATGAAGTCGCACCGCCCTGCCCGCCTTGCCCTGCTGGCCCTGCTCGGGCTTGCAGGCTGTGGCGATGCGCTGATGGCGCGCAACCTGCCCCCGGCCCAGGATTGCAGGCAGCGCGGCGGAACATGGCGCGTAACGCCTGATGGCCATACCGGGCTGTGCACCCTGCCACCGGGCGCAGGCGTGGCAGGCGCGCGCATCGTGCCCCGCCACCCGCGTGCCGCCATGCGATAGGAGAGCGCCCGAAAAGATGAACGTTACTTAAAGATGAACGTTACTTTCTTCAAAGCAAGGCGACGGCAGAAAGCTGTCCTCCTTTATCAATAATCTGCTTTCAGACACGCTTTAAAATACCCCGGCCCGACTGCCACGGCATCGCCTGGCCAGCAGGGCGCATCATCACCACCGGGGGCATGCCGCATGCAACTGTCGCGCAGGTCGACCGTTGGGGGTAGGCAGGCTGTTTCACAAGGTCCCCTGCCGGTCGGTTGCTGCCTGTGGTGGCCCTGACCCGTCCTTTACCCAGCATGGTGTTTTCTGAAACAGCCTCCTGTGAAGCAACAAGGAGGAGAACCCGTGCCCGTAGCCGCAACCACTGTCACGCCCCGCATCCTGTCCCTGGGGGTCATGGCCCGTTCATGCGCCCTTGTGGCGGGCATGGGGCTTGTCCTGCCCCTCGTGGCCTGTAGCGGGCGCATCGGGGAGGATGCCTGCATTTCCTGCTCGGCAGAGAAATCGGCAGAAAAAACGGATGCGCCCCGGCATGATCCGGCAGCCCCCTCGGGCAATGCCGTGGGCGAAGGCGCGGGCGGCCCCACCGGTTCGCCCCAGCAGGCGGGACAGGACCAGAGCCCCGGCGCCGCCAGCGCGCCGGGCATGTAAAGCGTGGCAGGGGCTGCGCGCGCAGTCACGGCAACGTGTTTTTTACGCCTGCCGGGCGGCCTGAACCCGCCGTCGCCCGGCGCGTTTGACCCTTGCCACCCTACTGAAAAAAACAAAGGAGGATACAGGATGCGGTTCACCGTTTTCCCCGCCCTCCCCATCGCATTAGGGTTGGGGATCGGGCTGGCAGCAGATGCATATGCCGATGACCCGGCAACACCGCAGCAGGTCGCGGCCTGCAAGGCCGATGCCCTGCGGCTGTGCCCGCTGGACATACCGGATACAAGACAGGTCGAAGCCTGCATGCACCGCAAGGTCACCCGTCTGTCGCCTGCATGCCGGGACACCGTGCAGGGTAGATAATACCGTCCCGTGACCGGGGCACGCCACAACCAGGCCGTGCCCCGCTACCGTTTTTTCGGAGGCTCACATGACGATTTCGCGTAATGTAACCGACATGACCACCCGCATCGGTGATTTCCTGACAGGCGCGCAGGGCGACCGTTCCGGTGCGCTGTCGGTGCTGAACGACATTCTCGGCCCCCTGCCCGCGCCAGACGAACCCAGCATGCTCGAACACCGCGCGGAGGAAGCAGGCATGCTGCCGCTGATCCGCTCATGGCAGGAGCACGACAAGGCCCCGCATGCCGATGAAAGCACGATCCAGGCCCTGTTCCGCCCCACGGAACTCGAGCGTTTCTCCACCCAGACGGGCCTTTCCCAACAGGCTGCGATGAAGATCCTGCGCGAGATGCTGCCCTCGGCCATCCGTCACCGCGCGCTGAACGCGCGCGCGGGGTGGCAGCCTGCAAACACGGCGGACCCCAACCTGCACTGACACGCAGCACTCAGGATCACGCCTTTTTCAACCTGCCACGCCGGGGCACATCACCCCGGCGTGGCAGGTTTTTTTTCAGTTCAGCCAGGATCTTCAGGCATAAAGAAGTTTTTGGTGAAGCTTTTTTCAAGAAGCTTCAAAAGGGGGCACCCAGAAACTTTTAGGGGCTGGCATAAGTCAGCATTGCTTGGGACGATTCACGCGGGCAGTTGGGCCCATTGAGCAAGGATTTTCAGGAGTTTTGCAGGCGAGCGGATGTTGACGCGCCACTCGCACGCGGCGCGGAAGAGGTGGAAGTCCTTGCGTGGTATTCCATTGTATCGCCGCAGATGCCGCTTCGCCTGGTTCCAGAAATTCTCGATGCCGTTGATGTGGTTTCTGCCCAGGGCAAGATGCGTTCGTGATGGAATTCCGAGACATCCAGTTTGTTGCAAGCGTGCCAGGAATCGCTGTAGACGATTGAATTAGGCTGCATTTTCTTTCCAATGATCGACATCAGCGCCTGGTGTCCGGCATTGGGGATCATGACGGCGTGGACACGGTCATGTCGTTTCAGCAGGCCAAAGACAGCCACTTTCCCGGCAGCGCCCCGGCCCCGTTTTTCTTTGCGATGTCAATCGAAATAGCTCTCATCGACTGCGATTTCACCTGAGACCGGCGCCCCATGAGCAATCTGTCCTGCGATGATCTCTCGCAATTTGCAGTCATACACTGTCGCTGTATTGCGATTGACGCCGACAAGTGCGGCAGCCATTACCAAAAAGAGCCGCCCACGGGGCAGGTGCATGAACGGCCATGCCTGACCGTCATCGTTTCCGGGCATCATGACATGCTGGTGCCCATGAAACCGGGCCGACCGATCGGGCGTTTCACTTTCTCCCTGCCCGCAGGTGACCCATGCAGCCTTACCGCCCCCTTGTCGCGGCCATTCCCGTGCGGAACGAGGCTGAGCGCATCGGCCCCTGCCTGCGCGCCCTCGCCCGCCAGCACGCGGCACGCCTGACGCATGTTGTGCTGCTGCTCAACAACTGCACCGATGCGACATTGCCCGCCACGCAGGCCCTAAGCGGCCGTCTGCCTTTTGCCCTTCATGTCGTTGAACGCACCTATCCGCCCCCGATCGCTCATGCTGGCACCGCACGCCGCGCGGCCATGGCGCGCGCGGCTGAACTTGCTGGGCCGGAGGGCATCGTGCTCACCACTGATGCAGATGCCGTGGTGGCGGCTGACTGGCTTGCCAATACGCTTGCCGCTTTTGCCACAGGGGCCGATGCCGTATGTGGCCGCGCGCTGATCGACCCGGTGGAAGCCGCGCGCCTGCCCGCCTGCCTGCATGAAGATGACCGGGCGGAAACCGCCTATGCCACCCTGCTCGACCGGATCCATGACCTTGCCGATCCTGATCCGCATGACCCATGGCCACGGCATGCCGAGCATTCCGGGGCCAGTATTGCGGTGCGGGTTGGCCTGTACCACCGCGCAGGCGGCATTCCCGCCATGCCCCTGGGCGAGGACCGGGGGTTTCTGGCGGCCCTGCGCCGCGTGGATGCCGCCATCCGCCATGCGCCTGATGTGTGGGTGAGCGTATCCGGCCGGATCGCGGGGCGCGCGCGGGGCGGCATGGCCGATACCATGGCCCGCCGCCTGGTCCGGCAGGATGAAATGCTCGATGAAAGCCTTGAACCTGCCATGACCTGCCTGCATCGCGCCCAGGCCCGCGCGGCGCTGCGTGCCCTGTGGCGCCAGCCCGTGCGCCCCATGTCCTGGCTGGCACGGGCCGAAAGACTTGCTGGCCAGTTAATGCTGCCCGCCGCCACGCTTGTCGCGTCCTGCGCAGAACCGTTCTTTGGCCTGGCGTGGGATCGGGTCGAGGCTGCAAGCCCCCTCCTGCGCCGCCATCCTGTCAGGCGCGCGAGCCTTGCGGTCGAACACCAGCGCGCCGCCCGGATTGTGCTGCGCCTGCTGCATGCGCGGGCGCCAGCCCTGTCCGCGCTTGGTGGGTGACGCAGGCATAAGCCAGCGTTCTTTGAAGCATGCCGAAAAAGGCTTTGCTTGGTTATCCGCCATTGCAACATGCGCCCAGCATGTCCAGCCGGTAACGGGCATGATGTCGGGCATGTGTCACCCGCAGCCCGGCGGCATGGCAGGTTGCCGTGAAGAGGCGGGCGGCCTCGTTTCCATCGCACGGGGTATCGGTCGGGCCGGTCCAGTTGACCAGCACGATGGGGGCGTCCGCCTGCCGCACACGCAGGCAATGGGTGGCGAGCCGCGCAATATCGGCCCGCGAGAGAAAATACAGCAGTTCCGAAATCATGATCAGGTCACACGACGCTGCTGGCAGGTCAGGAAAGGCATCGGGCAACTGCCCCCGATAAAACGCTACCCCGTCCAGTCCCGCGCAGCGGCGGCGTGCCTGCGCAAGGGCAGTCTCGGCCACATCCACGGCCAGCAGATGATCGCATTGCCGCGCCAGCCGGGCGGTCATGATGCCGATGGAGCACCCGAGTTCCAGCGCGTGACGGAACCGCCTGCCCGCCAGCAGCGCAAGGGTGTGGCGGTATTTGTCGCGTTCATAGGGCCGGCTTGCCACGCCCCATGGATCGGGACTGGCAGCATGGATGCGCTCGAACACGGTGCGCGGCCAGCTTGCCCTGCTCATGGCGCGAGAAAAACCTCAAAATCCGTGACCAGCGCCGCCAGCAGGCTGGCAGGCAGGCTAAAGCCGGTGGGGTCATCGGTTATCAGGCCGCCATACTGGCTTTCATGCGCACTGACGGCGCGGGCCTTGAGCGCACGATAAGGGGTGATGTCAAGGCGCATTCCCACAGGTGGCCCGTGATCAAGATCCGTCTCCGCCGCCACAAGCCACCCCCACACCGGATAGGTCAGCAGGGGCAGGGCATGACAGCGGTGCAGGGCCAGGCCCATTTTCCAAACGGCTTCATGATCGCAATGCGGATCAAGCCGCGAGGGCGCGAAAACCGTGGTACAGCCGTGCCGCACGGCCAGGCTGGCCAGTTCCTGCACGATACGGTCGAAAACCGGCCCCTCATGCGCGGTAGCGGCGTCGGGCTGGTTGAGAAAGACCACACGCTCCGGCCCCAGCCCCAGGCAGGCTACAGCATGCAGAACCTCCTGCCGCCGCTGTTGCCGCAGGCGCGTGGCAGGCCACTGGCGCGAGTGGGGGTGCGAGGCCGCGCCATCCGTCACGATAACGACAACAGGCGGCCGCCCGGCCTGGCAGCACGCGGCAATCAGGCCGCCACAGCCCAGGCTTTCATCATCGGCATGCGGGGCCAGGATCAGGGCCGTGCCGGGCACAATATCAGGCAGCGGGGCCAGTGGCAGGTTGCGCCACGCCGCGTGCAGGCTGCCCGCTTTCATGGCAGAGCCGCCGCCGCAGGCGGCAGGTCGCGCTGCATGAACCATGCAGCCGCCTCGCATAATGTTTCATCAGGGGCGGGCTGGCGCAGGTAGGTGGCCAGATCGCGGGTCAGCCGTTCTGCCACGTTGGTCTTGATGAAGGCCGAAAGCCCCAGCCCGCGCTGGACCAGTTCAATCACGTCCAGCCCTGCCCGCTCTACGGCAATGCGCGCCAGATTGACGGTGGCGACAATATCGCCCGCGTCGTAGCGATCCTGTGCGGTGGCAACCAGCGCGGCCTTGCGTGTCCAGCCCAGGGCGGTCTGGGCGGCAATCAGCGCATGGCCGATCCGCGCCAGCTGGGCCGGGGCCTGCGCCCGCCCCCGTGCGGCAAGCTGTTCGCGCAGCACGGTGGTGAGCCTTTCAATCCCGCCAAGGGCTACGGCCATGGGCCGCCATGCTCCGGCTGAAAATTCAGGCTGGCGCAGATAGTCGCCCGCCTGCCCGATCAGGCTGTCCGGAGATACGCAAAGCCCCTCGAAATCGCACTGCCCCGTGCCTGCGCCCCGCATGCCGCTCAGCCCGCCGATGGAAGGATGGATGACACACCCCTGCCCCACCGCCACAAGCAGCATGCCCGTCGTGCCCGCCTGCGTGCGGGCCGTCACCAGTGCCCGCGTGACATGACCCACGCCAGAAGCAAAGGCTTTCTGCCCATGCAGGATCAGGCCCTGCGCGGTCTGGTCCATATGCACGGGGCGCGCGCCATCGGTCACCCATACGCCAAGGAGCGCGCCCGCGCGCACATCGGCCGCAAGGGCGGCGTACTGGGCCGGCGTGCCGTAGCGGCTGACAAGGCGCAGGGCGTTGACATGCCCTTCCACCACACGGCCAAGCGCCAGGCTGCCCTGCCCCACCAGTTGCAACAGGCGCAGCAGGCCCGCCGCGGCCGCCTCCGGCGCGGCATCGGGCCAGCAGCCGCCAAGCGCCAATGGCAGCGCTGCGGACAGGACGCCAAGTTGCCGCAGCCGCGCCAGTCCGTGCGTGGGAAAAACCGCCTGCGCATCATTCGCGCTGGCTTCCGCCTCGAGTTCGGCACGGCAGGCCATCAGGGCCTCGAAGGGAAAACTCATGCAGGCAGGCTCCGTATTTCCGAAAAAGCAGGAAAACGCAGCAACCCGTCAGCACCGTTTCCCTGCCTGAACAAACAGCACCGGCACGCGATTGGTTCCCCTCACATCACGCAGGCCATGCCCTGCACCGCCAGTCCGGTTATCGCCGCCCCACGATATCCGCCACTTTCACGGCATAGCGGTCCGTCATGCCCGATACGAAATCGGTCAGCGCATGCAGCGCGTCATAGGCGTTGGTGACATGGGCGACCGGCAGCCGCAATGCGCGCACCACCTGCGCGTGATAGGCGCTCAGCCGGGTGCTGTCCCATTCCACGGCCCGCAATTCATTCAGTAATGGCAGAAGCCCATCCAGAATGCGGTAGACGACGTTGCGCCCGTAAACCTCGAGTTCCGTCTTGCGTGCCGCGTTGAAGATCTCGGTCCGCGCCACCTGCCGTATGGCCTGGAATTCCGCCCCAAGCCGTGATGCCTCGACCAGCGAACGCGGGAAGTCTCCCTCCATGATGGCATCGTAATTCTCACGAAACGCCTCCACGCAGGCGGCAATCGCGCCGCTGATGGCCTTGGCGCGGTAGATGGAGACAATATCGGCCCGGCTGCGTTCAGGGTAATCCCTGCGCGAGCGGGTCGTGAGCGCGCCAAGCAGGGTGGTTGCCACCTCGAAGCTGATATCTTCCGAAAGGTAGGCATCTTCCAAGTCCATGATATTGTAGCAGATGTCATCTGCCGCCTCCATCAGGAAGGCCAGCGGGTGCCGCCGCCACCATGAGCCGACAACCCGCCCGCTGGCATCAAGCACATCCGTGCGCCGCAGGCCAAGTGCCGTGGCGACATGCGCGAAAGTCGGCACGTCATTCTCGAAAAAACCGTATTTCTTGAGACCGATATAGGGCGTGCCGTCCACCACGCCCCCGACCCCCGCCTCCAGCCGGACAGGTGCTGAAACCGGATATTTTGTAAAGGCCCCCAGTGAACCCAGCGCAAGCCGCATCCCGCCCCTGTTGCGATACATCTCGGTGCGCGTGAGAATGCGAAAACCCTGCGCATTCCCCTCAAAGGCATTGAATTCGATACGCTGCGCGGGCGTGATCTCGCCCATGATATCGTGGCCTGCCGCAAATTTTTCCTTGAACCATGATCCGATGGCCTCCTCCCCGGAATGGCCGAAAGGCGGGTTGCCGATATCATGCGCCATGCAGGCCGTCTGCACGAGGCCCGCAACGACCTTGACCTCATCAGCCGTGAGGGCCTTGAGGTCATCGGCCAGCCATGAGCCCACCTCGGTGCCCAGCGAGTGCCCCACCGTCGCGGCCTCAAGGCTGTGGATCAGGCGGTGGTGCACATGGTCGTTATCATAAAGCGGGTGAACCTGGGTCTTGTTCGCGAGCCTGCGGAAAGGCGGCGAAAACAGGATACGGTCCATGTCCTGCATATAGGCGGGGCGGTGTTTTTCCTGCCTGTAGTCGGGGTCGTTGAGGCGTTCGGTCCTGAGAAGCGTGTTCCACTGCATGCCCGGTCAATCCCTGGTGGCAATCTGCCTGCCATCATCCGTGCTCCCCCCATGCCGGTCAAGCCGCCTGCCCGCATGTAACGGAAAAAGCACGATAATCGGGTCCGCGCAGGCCCGTATGCGCTCACTCCTCGCCACCCGACCCGAACAGGAATTCAATCGCCCACATGGCCAGCCGCATCACCGCCCATGTTAAAAAACACAGCAGGATGCCATTACGGATTACGATGGAAATCTGATAAATCATATTCCACTGGGTCACGCGTTATCGTTCCTTCCCGCCAGGCATTCTCTGTTCATGGTAGGCGTGTGCACCCTTGCGCCTTGATTTGCCAGCATTTCCTGCCTCACCTGCTTTGCGCGCGCCCGTGGCGGGGCCTCTCCTGCCAGCATACAGGCTGCCATTGCAAAAGTATATGTTTCGTTATCGCAACGCATGTGTGGAGCCGGGGGTATGGGCTTTTCCAGCAATGCTTTAGCGGATGGTAGGGGTGCATTTTTTTCATGCGACATCCTGTCATAACAACCTTAAACCTGCTTGCATGTGTAGGTCGGCACATCCGTGATGAAGAAAGACCGGACGGCAGGGGCCCTGGCTCCTGCCGTTGCTGTTTTACCCCCCCTTATTTGCCTGCGCGCATGATCGTAACGGTTTTCCTTGCCACCCGTTCGTGGCAGGCTGGGCGGCATGAAACCCAACCTGTTGATCAGTGGCTGCCTTGCGGGCCTGCCGGTGCGCTATGATGGCTCGGCCCGCCCCCTGATGGAGCACAGTCTGGCGCGATGGCGGGCGGAAGGGCGTGTGACGGTTGCCTGCCCCGAAACGCAGGCAGGCCTCATGACTCCCCGCGCCCCGGCTGAAATTGCGCAGGGGCGCGATGGTGTAGCGGTGCTTGACGGGTGGGGCTGCGTTCATGAAGCGACAGGGCAGGATGTATCGGCCCCGTTTGTAGCGGGCGCCCATCTTGCCCTGGCCATGGCCCGGCAGCATCACTGCGCTCTGGCGCTGCTTATGGATGGCAGCCCGTCATGTGGCAGCAGTTTTATTTATGATGGCACGTTTACCGGCACGCGCCATGCCGGGATGGGGGTGACCACGGCTCTTTTACGCCGCCATGGGGTGGCCGTTTACGCGCCCGCGCAATTTGCGCTGCTCGCAGCCAGAATGGATTGAGTGCTCCTGCACGCTGCCCGCACACGGGGCATGGTTTGATGCCCTGTAACAGATACGCGCCAGAACCGTCTTCCTGCTGACAGGAGTTTTCCGGATTGGCTTTTGAGACACGCCCCGTTCATGCCGGTTCTGCCTGCCGTTACGTTTGGTCAGGTTTCTTTACGCAGTGTATGGCAGATGTCGCGTATCATGGAACCTGCGGTCCCGGCTTGCCCGGCCATCCACCTGCGCCGGGACCGCACCCGCCGGATGCGCGTCATGCCTTTGCACGCGGCGCATGGCTGTCGCAACGGGGCGCCGCTACGGCACAATCTTGCCTGCCTGCTGGCCCGCAGCCTGATGGGAAGCCTGCCGCCATGCGTCTGCTCCCGCGTTTTCTCATGCTTCTTGCCTGCATTGCTGGCCTTGCCGCCTGCGCTGACCACAATCCGCGCCTTGATGATAACGCGCGCGCCGCAGCGGATCATGGCAATGGTGGCCCGCAGGGTGAGTGGGGCAGCCTGGGCGGTGGCTGGAGCGGACCCGGTAACATGGGCTGGTAGAACCCGCTTTTATTGCCATGACATGAATAATATATAATCCATCTGAAACACAAAAACGGCCTCTGCACATAATGCCGTTACATTGACCCCTTACAGGTATTGCAAAACCACCCGAGGTCTTGCCAATGCCCAGAAGAATCACCATCGCGGCCCTGTCCGTCACGATGCTCGCCGCAGTCCCCCGGCCTGCGGCAAGCCACAGCTATCATATTGGCCTGCCCGCGCGGTTGCATGCGCATAACCATGTCAATTCGGTCTATGGCTACATGGCGGGGCATAGCGCTGCCATCCCCCGGCAGAGCAGCCGTTACCGCAACATCGAGGCCCGATGCGAGGGCCGTTCGCTCGGTAGCGATTCTACGGCCACGACCATCGGGATCAGCCAGGCCTCGCACCGTAACTTCTTTGCAGAATGCATGACACAGGCTGGCGCGTGGCAATAAGGGGCCAGCCTGTGGCAACCGGTCTGTTCACGCCATAGGTAACGCGCTACCACAGGCAGCATGAATCCGGGCATAAAGGCAGACAGGATGGATGAAGCTTTCTGGCAGGCGAAGTGGGAACGCGGCGAGACCGGCTTTCATGAACCCCGCCCCAACGCCCTGCTCACCCGCTATCTGCCAGCCCTGCACCTGCCTGCGGGCGCGCGGGTTTTCGTGCCCCTGTGTGGCATGAGCCTCGATATTCACTGGCTGCTGGCGCAGGGCTACGGCGTGGCGGGCTGCGAACTCAGCCGCATTGCCGTAACACGCCTCTTTGCAGCACTGGGTCTGGTGCCGCATGTTACACCCTGCGGCGCGCTTGATCGCTTCGAGGCGGGCAAACTCTGCGTTTTTGCTGGCAATATCCTTGACCTGACCCCACAACAGCTTGGAGCGGTGGATGCCGTCTATGATCGCGCGGCGCTGATCGCCCTGCCCGCGCCCATGCGGGTGGCCTATGCCCGCCACCTCGTTGCCCTGACCCACAGCGCGCCGCAATTGCTCATCTGCCTGGAATATGACCAGTCATGCCGCGCAGGGCCGCCCTTTGCGGTGGATGAAACGATGGTGCGCCAGTATTATGCCGGAACTCTGCTGCCAGCGCGCATCGCCCGGCAGGCCGTGCCCGGCGGCCTGAAAGGCGCCTGCCCGGCATGGGAAAGCGTATGGACCCTCACACCCTGCCCTGGGCCCGCACCATAGCGTCGCCGCCCGTCAATTACTTGCCGGACGGATTGCCCGTTGCAATCCACAATACGAGCGCCGGAATAAAGAAATACAGCGCCGTGGCCGCCAGCATCCAGGGCATGAGGAAAGACATGTCGGTATGCAGCACGTAGCGACACACCAGGTTGGCAAGCCCCAGCATGAGCACCACGCACAGGCAGGCGCACAGGTTCATGACCAGTGTGCGCTCCGCGTTGATTTGCCGGACGTGTTCTATAATCGATCGCATGGTTCCGCCTGTATCCGTATGGTGCCTGTCCGTTGGTGCCGGGGCCTGCCCCCATGCCCGGCCCCGTGTTGCCCCTTCTATAAAGGCCGCTGCGCCGGAAGTCACTTCCATGGGCAGGCGCGCGAAACAGGGTGCGTGAGGGGCTGCCTGCCTTCCGCCGGTTCTTTTGCTGTAGCGTGCGGACATGTTAACACGTGCGTCGCTTACGGCCACGGATCTCGCGCGCGTTCTCGGGCAGGGCACGGATTGCGTCAAGCTGCTTGACTGCAATGGCGTGGGGATGGGGTCATGGCTGCCATTTTCCTGCCACTGTCGGCGTGACAGGATTCAGGCAACGCCGTCTTTTTGGCAGGCCAGCCCGCGGGCAGGCTTCAAGGCCCGGAAACGGAGCGTTTCCAATTTTGGCGTATCGGCAGGCGCATGGGGCCGTATTGTTGGGGCTCCTGCCGGGCAGCCCGGCAGCGCAACATGAAACATAGCGGAAGGTCATGACTATGCCCAAGGTTCTCGTACTGTATTACTCATCCTACGGCCATGTGGAAACAATGGCCCATGCCGTGGCCGAAGGCGTGCGCGAGGCCGGGCTGGAGGCCGTGGTCAAGCGCGTGCCTGAACTCGTGCCTGAGGAAGTTGCCAAAAACCATCATTTCAAGACCGGGCAGAGTGCCCCGCTGGCCACCACGGCGGAACTGCCGGAATATGATGCGATCATCGTGGGTGCGCCCACCCGCTTTGGCCGCCTGCCATCGCAGATGGCCAATTTCTGGGACCAGACCGGCGGCCTGTGGCTCAAGGGCGCGCTGGTCGGCAAGGTGGGCGCGGTGTTCACCTCCACCGCATCGCAGCATGGCGGGCAGGAAACCACGCTGTTCTCGCTGATGTCGAACCTCTTGCACCACGGCATGGTCATTACCGGCCTGCCCTACAGCTTTCAGGGCCAGCTCCGGGTTGATGAAGTAACAGGGGGTGCGCCTTATGGCGCCACCACCATCGCGGCGGGCGACGGTTCGCGCCAGCCCAGCCCCACCGAGCTTGATGGGGCGCATTACCTTGGCCAGCATGTGGCGGGCCTTGCACGCAAGCTCACCGCCTGATCGCCCCCCCCGGCCCGTGGCGCCGGGGGGATTGCCCTGGCGCCTACAGGCAGCCTTCTTCCCGCGCCCAGGGCGGGTGGGCAAAGGCGCCCACCAGATAATCAATAAACGCATTGACCCGGATGGGCCGCAGCCCGCTTGCGGGCGTGATCAGGTACAGCCCCACGGGCGGCACCTCCCATCCGGGCAGCAGGCGCACGAAGCGGCCTGCCTTCAGCCCCTCCCATACCATGAATTCCGGAAACATGCCGAACCCCAGCCCCGCCTCGAGCGCGGGCAGGAAGCCTGCCGCATTATCGGCGCGGAGCCGCGCTGTCTGCGAAAGTACGAATTCCCGCCCATCCCCTTCGTGCCGCAGGCGGATCATGCCGGGGGCGGAGGTATTGGTGTAGACAAAACTCTTGTGCCCCTCCAGCGCGCGCGGATGCCCTGGCGCGCCAATGCGCGCCAGATAGGCAGGCGTGCACACCAGCGCCAGCCGCACGCTGCACAACCGCCGGGCGCGCAGCGATGAATCGGCCAGCGCCGCAATCCTGAGCGCAAGGTCATATCCCCCCGCCACCAGGTCAACCAGCGCATCGCTGTAATCGATGGTGAGGTCGATTTCAGGGTAACGGCTCAGGAATTCGGGCAGAACCGGGGCCAGGTGCTGGATGCCAAATGTCATGGGCGCGGCCATGCGGATCAGACCTGATGGCGCGCGCGTGCCGCCGCGGGCCTGTGTCTCGGCGGCCTCGGCTTCGGCCAGGATCGTGTTGGCGTGGCCAAGTAACTGGCGGCCGGTCTCGGTCAGTGACATCTGGCGTGAATTGCGGTTGAACAGGGCGACGCCAAGCGCCTGCTCAAGCCGGCTGATGGCTTTTGATACGGTCGGCTTGGAGAGTTGTATCTCCTCTGCCGCGCGGGCAAAGGAGCCGCGCTCCGCCACCTTGGCAAAAATGGCCCAGGCCTCGAAATCCGGCAGTCTCATCGGCAAACTCGGGAAAGGGTATGTGCCATATGTTTCCCTAACTTATCTGCCGGGCTGTGTCTCTACCCTGTCTGGTCAAGGGCTGAAGATGCAAAAATTGGAAATGAAACATTTCATTCATTTCCATATAAATACCGGACCCGGTCCGATACCCTCAGGGCAACAGAAAGGAAAAAGCCCGATGATCGAAGTCCGACCCTTTGGCCTGCTGGGCCACGCCAACCATGGCTGGCTTGATGCACGGCATCATTTCTCGTTTGCGGGGTATCATGATCCCGCCCGCATGCACTGGGGTGCGCTGCGGGTCTGGAATGACGACATGATCGCGCCCGGCACCGGTTTCGGCACCCATCCGCACCGGGATATGGAAATCATCACCTTCGTGCGCGAAGGCGCCATCACCCACACCGACAGCCTGGGCAATACCGGCCGCACCGAGGCAGGCGACGTGCAGGTCATGTCGGCTGGCACCGGCATCCGTCACAGCGAATACAACCGCGACGCGGTGGCCACGCGCCTGTTCCAGATCTGGATCATGCCTGACCGCGCGGGCCATGCGCCCTCATGGGGCACGCGGGCCTTTCCGCGCAATGAGCGGGCCGGGCAGTTCGTGGTGCTCGCCTCGGGGCATGAAGGCGATGGCGATGCCCTGCCCATCAATGCCGATGCCCGCGTGCTTGGTGCCACCCTGGCCAAGGGACAGACAGCCACCTACAGGCTGGGTGCGCAGCGGCTGGGCTACCTGGTGCCCGCGCGCGGCGCGGTGGAAATAGAGGGCGTGCGGGTAGGCGAGCGCGATGGCGCGGCCCTGTCCGATATCGAGACCCTGAGCGTGCGCGCGCTGGAGGATGCCGAGATCATTCTGGTCGACACCATCGCCTGACCCGCCAGGGGTGTGTATCATGCAGGTCGGGGCGCGAAAGTGCGCGCCCCGACCTGACACACGCCATGACCGGGACCAACTGATCCGTGACCCTGCCCGCCTACCACGCCACATGGTCGCCTGATGGCGCACCCGCCGCCGCGCCGCCTTATGGCGCATCCTACCCGGTGCGCCTGCATGATGGCTCCACCCTGACCCTGCCACTGCGCGCCCTGCCCGGCGGGGCGCAGGCCATTGCGCTGCTCATGGCCAACCAGACCGGCTTTGCCGTGGAGCACGCCCTCATCCGCCTGCTGGCCGCAATGGTCAGCCCGCTTGCGCCACAGGCGATCGTTGGCGTGCCCACCATGGGGCTGGCCTATGCCCGCCCCGTGGCGGAAAAGCTGGGCATGGGTGACTACGTGGCGCTGGGGCACTCACGCAAATTCTGGTACGATGACAGCCTTGCCATCCCGCTCACCTCATCAACCAGCCCGGACCAGACAAAGCACCTTTACCTTGACCCGGCACTGGTGGAGCGCGTGCGCGGCAGGCGCGTGGTGGTGATTGATGACGTGCTCAACACCGGGCGCACGGCTGCCGCCGCCATGCGCCTGCTTGAACGCGCGGGGGCATGCGTCGTGGCCATTGCAGCCGTGCTGACCGAAGGCTGGGCCTGGCGCACGGCGCTGGAGGCCACCGGCCCCACCAGCGCGCCGCAGGTGCATGCGCTGGGCCATATCCCGCTTTTTGGCAGGCAGGCCGATGGCTGGCATCCCCTGCCCGGCACCTGAAACTGCCCATTGTCTTGCCGGGGGGTTTGCGGCATGACGGCAGTATCAAATTCACTTTTGCCCGCAGCAGGTCGCCTTATGTCAGAACACACGCCCATCGGTCTTGAAAATCCCACCGCACCCGTCAGCGCGGTGACGCATTCAGGTAACTTCCACCTTGATGAGACGCTGGGCTATGTGATCCTGCATTACGCGCTCGCACCCGATGGCGACCTGCGCGGGCGCGTGACGGGCACCGGGCCGGACGGGCGGCTGGCCTTCACCCGCACCCGCTCGCCCGAGCGCATTGCCGCAGCCGACATCGTGTTTGACGTGGGCGGAAAATACGACCCCGCCACCGGTCGCTACGACCACCACATGAAGGAAAAGCCCCTGCGCGAGGACGGCACGCCCTATAGCGCGGCCGGACTGCTGTGGAAGGATTACGGCATGGCCGCGATCCGCAGCATCCTCAAGAACCCGGCGCCGGAACCCGAAGTCGCCGCCATCTGGCAGAGCCTTGACCGCTCGCTCGTGCTGCCCATCGATCTTGATGATAATGGCGTGACCAAGATGGGCAAGCTCTCGCTGGCCGATATCGTCTCCGCCTGCCGCCCCACATGGGATACGGTAGAGCTGTACGGCCCCGATGCCGCCAAAACCCGCGAGACCGAAGGCTTTGCCAACGCGGCGGTGGCGGTGGCGGGGCATCTCGTCAACATGATCGACCGCGTGCGCGCCAGCCTCAAGGCGGAAAGCCGCGTGCTCGCCGCCTATGCGCAGGCGGAGGACAAGCGCATCCTGCTCATGGAAACCGGCATGCCGACCGAGAAGGTGATTTTCGACCATGACCTGCCGGTGGTCTATGTCGTTTCCCCCGCTGCCCCCGATCGCTGGAACGTCAAGGCCATTCCGCCCGTGCGGGGTGATTTTGGCCAGCGCGTCTCCCTGCCCGAGGCCTGGCGTGGGCTTGATGGCGCGACACTGGCCAGCGTGTCAGGCGTGGCCGATGCGGTCTTCGCCCACCCGGCCCGCTTCATCTGCGGGGCGGCAAGCCGCGCGGGCGCGCTGAAAATGGCGCAGCTTGCCCTTGAGATCGACGCCGAACAGGCAAAAAGCTGAACCCGCCCTGTACCCCTGAGCCACAGGGGTACAGGGGCGCGGCCTTGAAAATCTTCCTGATTCCCCAAGGCTTTCACAAGCAGGTGGATATGCCCCCAGGGGCATATGCCTGATGATGCCACAAACGTGATGGGACAGGCCCTTCTACCCGGCCTCTCCCCTCTTTCCTCCAGCCCCGATGCATCCCACGTCACCTCCATCGGGCAGGACATGCCTGCCCGTAAGGGAGGTTGCCATGAATATGGGAACACGGTACCGCACAAACCCCAGTGTCATGGACATGGTTGGGCTGGGTATGGTCCTGCTGACACTGGCCTTGTGGCTATCCTTTATCTTCATCTGAACACGCAGCCCGACAGGTACGCCTGATCGGTTGCATGCACCCCGGATACAGGAGGCGTCAATGAAGCTTCATCTACGTCGTGCCTTTCATGCCGGCACGGGCAACTCCGGTTATGCCAGCCGGTGGGACATCATGGGTCCGGCCCTGCTGGCCATCGCCTTCGCGCTCTCGACGGCGATGATCTTCTTTCTCTAGCCAAAAAATCCTTACATCGGGCCTGCCGGGCCATGAAAAGCCGGGCAGGCCCGTTTTGCGCCGTCTGCCCAAGAGAGCAGGACGGTCGGGTGTGATCAGATATTCCTTTGCATCCGTCCAAACCTTCCGCCTCCTGCCACGTTGCCAGTCGGCAGTCACAGGAGATCCCCATGAGCCGGACCCTACAGATCCTCGCCATCCTTTCGCTTACCCTGTCCATGACCAGTTGCTACGATGGGCGACACCATCACCACCATCGGGACTGGCAGGATGGCCAGTACGGTGATGGCTACGGCCCCCATGGCGCGCGCATGCGCGGCGGCCCCGGCGGGCGCTGGTAACGCCCGGCCAGTGCAGGGCAACATCTGGCGTTGGATGGAGGCAGGGCACGACCCTGCCCTTCCTCCACCATACCGGAGCGCCTGCATGACCAGCACCATTCCCCCCAGGGCCAGCCCCACCAGCCCGGCGTCGAGCAGTTGATGAACCCGCAGGCCGAGCATATCCGCGCGAGCTATCGCGGCAGCGGCAAGCTGAAGGGGCGCCGGGGCTGGCCTATACCATCGACTGGAACCACCAGTTCGTGGTGCATAACCGCCCTCGCCCTGCTCAAGCGCACGGGGCATGCGCAATATGAACACTGGTACCGCATGATTTGAGGTTACATCGACCTTTACATGATCGACCGCAAACGGGGCGGCTGGATACAGGAACTGGACCGCAACAACCGGCCATCAGCCGTGGTCTATGCGGGCAAGGCCGACCTGTACCACGCCTGGCAGGCCACCATTACGCCGCTGCTGCCGCTTGCGCCAAGTTTTGCTACGGCCGTATCATGACTGGAAAATTAGGGCCTGAAAGGCACGCTATGCCATAAAGCCCCTTGCCCGCGATTTTCAGGAAATGGTCATATGAACGGAACGTACGGATCAACCATAGCGGCATTGAAGAAGCAGCTTGAAGTGGAGCATCCGGATACATTGACTGTAGATCAACTGGTTACGGAACTTCATAAAAACTTTATCACCGTTCCTGAATTTGTTCCAGATATGTTGGGGTTACTGTCAGACAAAGACGAAAGGGATGAAGCCAGTTTCCTGATACTCAAGGCCGCAGAAGGTCTGGATGATCATGTTTATATAAAAAAGCTTCTGGAATTCTTCCCTGAATTAATAAAAATCGCCCCTGAGTGGTCTACATTGCCGTTATTAAGGGTAATAAATAATCAGAAGTGTAAGAAAATACTCCTGTCCCAGCTCAGCCTGTCCTCAAAAAACATCAAGGAATCAGTATTTGCCACATGCAGGCGGATAAATGATGAATCGCCTGATTTTATGGAAAGAACCCGCGCTGTCATCGCCTGTTGCGAAGTCTGAAAAATTAACTCTGTGCTTCAGCCTGATGACGGGCCCTTGCCTGGTTCAGGCTGAGTTTATTGGCCCCGCCTGAATAGTCCGGGTCTGCTGACTGCACGGGATCATCTTCCCAATTACAGACGCGACATATCTCATAATTCCCATACTCTGAAATTTCCAATGATTTACAGCACGGGCATGGTAGCAGTTCCGTCATGGCCTGTTCCTATCAATCAAGCAGAAACCGTTTTTTTTACCATGGTCGGTTTCATGATAACAGGATACTCCTAAAGATATTTTCAGGTCATATGCAAGGGCGCAGTCATGTTTGATCTTTCTTTTACTGGAGAAGGCCATTTTTACGGTGAAACAGGATATAATGGTACCATAAAAATTGGAAATTTCTCTGAAAATTTCTTCTCCAACAATACGTTTTTCAATGCACGCCAGTATCAGGAACAGTGGCTTGCGGCAGCGGAAAGAGTGCTGGCAAACGGGAAATCGTATTTTCTGGTGAATGTTCATGACCCCGACAGGGCCAATTTCTTCTGGTCCTGGCCCTGTTCCGTAATTGATGGAACGGTTTATATTCAAAATAAAATCATTTTTGCCGATCAGCATTGCCTGAGTGACATTCTCTCTTTCCACACCGATCTGGAAGAGATGGAATTTACTGATGAAGACGGACAAAAGATTTCCACATGGCAGACAGACCTGCACGCCATGCAGCAATTCAGCACGAAAATGCGCCACCTTCTGGCCTGAAAACGCCCTTCATGCAGCGCCCCCTCCCCCACCGATGCAAGGCCGCAACATAAAATTGCCGCAGGCCCTCCCGCATCGGGGCGTGGCCGGGTTATAGTGCCCCACCAGTCCTGCAAGCCATCCGGGTGCGCCACCAAACATGTCTTCCCCTTCTTCCTCCCTTCCATCCGGCCCATGCCGGCAGGCCGCGCGCGCGTTCGGGCGCAACAGGTCGGCCATGGGGGCGCTGGGCGTGCTGGCGTTCATCACCTGCGCCTGCCTACTGGCGCCGCTTTATGCCCATGACGTGGCCCATAGCGACCCGTTCGCCTCAAACGTGGCGGGCAGCATCGTGCTGGATGGGCAGGAGGTGGACATCATGCAGCCCAATGACAACCCGCTGCATCTCGGCCTCAGCCCCATAGGCCCCACGGGGCATGCCGCCTACCTGCTGGGTGCCGACAGCCAGGGTCGCGACCTTGCCGCCCGCCTGCTCTATGGCGGGCGCAACTCCTTACTCATTGCAGCCTGTGCCGCCGTGCTGTGCCTTGTGGCGGCAACACTTGCGGGCATCGTGGCCGGTTTCTGCGGCGGCGTGATCGATACCGTCCTTTCCCGCATCATGGACATCATGTGGGCGGTGCCGGTCTATCTGTTCGCCATCTCGCTCTCCATTGTCATGGTCAGCCAGAAAATCCATCTGGGTCCGTTTACGCTAGGGGCGGACAGCCTGCTCATTCCCATCTTCATCATCGCGCTGGTTTACGTGCCCTATGCCGCACGCCCCATACGCGGGCGGGTGCTGGCGCTGCGGCAGGCGGAGTTCGTCACCGCCGCGCGCAGCCTTGGCGTGCCGGGGTGGCGCATCATGCTGCTTGATATCATGCCCAACATCAGCACCACGCTGGCAACGCTCGGCCCGCTGCTCATGGCGCTGGCCCTGCTGGCGGAGAGCGCGCTGTCCTTCCTCTCGCTGGGCGTGCAGGCGCCACAGGCCTCATGGGGTACCATCATTCAGGATGGCGAGGGCCTGATCTATACCCGCCCGCTGGTGGCCGTGGCCCCGGGGCTGGCCATCGTGGCGGTGGTGCTGGCGCTCAATATCGTGGCCGATGGCCTGCGCGATGCGCTTGACGGGCGCGAGGGCGCACGATGATCCCCGCCCTGCTGCGCCGCCTGGGCCAGACGCTGCTTGTGCTCTTTGGCGTGTCGGTGCTGGTATTCGCGGTGTTTTTTGCAACGCCGGGGGCCGACCCGACCGCGCGCATCGCTGGCCGCAACGCATCACCGCAGATCATGGAGAAAGTGCGCCGTGAATACGGCTTCGACCGCGCCCTGCCGGTGCAGTACGCCACCATGATGAAGAAGCTGTTCATCACCCGCGATCTTGCCTCCTACGCCGACCGGGGCGAACTGGTGGTGCCCCAGATCGAGCAGGCGGCCCCGGTCACGGCCTGCCTTGTGTGCGGGGCGGCGTTCATCTGGGTGAGTGCGTCCATCATCATGGGCACGCTGGCCGCGGCCTTCAGGGATACATGGGTGGACCGCACGCTCATGCTGGCCGGGCTGGTGGGCATTTCCATACCCGTGTTCTGGCTGGGGCAGGTCACCAACCTGATAACGCAGAGCCGCTATCATGACACATGGCTGTTCTCATGGGTGCCGGGGCTGGGCTATGTGCCGTTCAGCGAGGACCCGGGCGGGTGGTTCCGTGCACTGGTCATTCCGTGGGTGGTGTTGGCGGTGATGTTCATCGGCATCTACAGCCGGGTGCTGCGGGCCGACCTTGTGGCACTGGCGGGCGAGGACTTCATGCGCACGGCCCGCGCCAAGGGGCTTTCGCCCACGCGGGTCATGCTGCGCCATGGGCTACGCACCGCGCTGGTCACGTTCGTCTCGCTGTTCGGGCTGGATTTCGCGCAGCTTGTGGGCGGCGGCGCGCTGCTGACCGAGGTGGTGTTCGGCCTGCCCGGCGTGGGGCGGCTGACCTATCGGGCGCTGACCAATCTCGACCTGCCGGTCATCATGGCCACGGTCATGTATTCCGCCATTTTCGTGGTGGTGGCCAACGCGGTGGTGGACATGGTGTATCTGTTACTCGACCCGAGGGTGCGTGATGCCCGCTGATCGCATGCCCCTGCTCGATGTGCGCGACCTGTGCGTGAGCGTGCCCGGCAATGGTGGCATGATCCCGCTGGTCGAGAACGTGTCCTTTTGCGTGAATGAAGCCGAAATCGTGGGGCTGGTGGGTGAATCCGGCTCGGGCAAGTCGGTCACGGCCATGGCGCTGATGGGGCTGATCGACAGCCCCGGGGTGCAGGTCCGTGGCTCGGCGCGCTTTCGCGGGCAGGAACTCGTAGGCATGCCCGCAAAAGCCCTGCGGACGCTGCGCGGGCGTGATATCGCCATGATCTTTCAGGACCCAATGACGGCGTTCACCCCGGTCTATACCATCGGCTGGCAGATCGATGAGCAGATCCGCGCGCATGAGCGCCTCACCCGCCGGGCGGCGCGGGCACGCACGGTGCAACTGCTGGCCGAGATGGGCGTGCCCGACCCCGCCCGCACGGCGCAGCGCTATCCGCACCAGCTCTCCGGCGGGCTGCGCCAGCGCGCCATGATCGCCATGGCGCTGTCATGCAGGCCCACATTGCTCATTGCCGATGAGCCGACCACCGCCCTTGATGTCACCGTGCAGGCGCAGATCCTTGACCTGCTGCGCGGTCTACGCCACAGCCACGGCTCCTCCGTGCTGCTCATCACGCATGACATGGGGGTGGTGGCCCAGACCTGCTCACGCACGCTCGTGCTCTATTCCGGCCGCATGGCGGAGAGCGGGCCGACAACCACCCTGTTCGCCCGGCCTGCCCACCCCTATACCGCAGCGCTGCTGGACTCCATCCCCCCGCTTTACGGCTCGCGCCCGCACCGCCTGCCCGCCATTGCCGGCGTGCCGCCCACCCCACGGGAGCGGCCTGCGGGCTGCGCCTTTGGCCCACGCTGTGCGTATGTGCATGCCACCTGCCTGCCAGCCCCGCCAGCGCTGGCCCCCATCGGGGCGGGGCAGCTTGCGGCCTGCGTGCTGCCAGCCGAGGGCACGCCCCTGCCACCGCGCACCATCGCACAGGGCATGCAGCCATGAACGAACCCACACCCGTGCTGGAACTGCGCGACGTGCGCAAGACCTACCGCCTGCCCCATGGGCAGAGGCTCAGGGCGGTTGATGGCATATCGCTGCGCGTCATGCCTGGCGAGATGCTGGGGCTGGTGGGGGAATCCGGCTGCGGCAAGTCCACGCTGGGGCGGTGCATGCTGCGGCTCGATGATGTCTCATCCGGGCAGGTACTGTTTGAAGGGCGCGACATCACCACGCTGAGCGAACGCAGGTTGCGCCCGCTGCGCACCGGCATGCAGATGGTGTTCCAGAACTCTACCGCCGCCCTCAACCCGCGCCGCAGCATTGGCGATTTGCTGGCCGAGCCGCTGCGCGTGCATCCGGCGGCTGACGGGCGCAGGCGCAGCGCGGCCGCGATTGCCGCCCGCCTGCACGAACTCATGGCGCTGGTCGGCCTGCCTGCCTCGGCGCTTGCGCGGTATCCGCATGCCTTCTCGGGCGGGCAGCGCCAGCGCATCAACATCGCCCGTGCGCTTGCGCTCTCGCCGCGACTGGTGGTGGCGGATGAACCGGTCTCCGCACTCGATGTGTCGGTGCAGGCCCAGATCGTCAACCTGTTTGCCGACCTGCGCGAGCAACTGGGGCTGACCTATGTGTTCGTGGCGCATGACCTGGCGGTGGTGCGGCAGATCTCCACCCGCGTTGCAGTCATGTATCTCGGCGCGATTGTGGAATGTGGCGAAACAGACACCGTGCTGCACACGCCCGCTCACCCCTATACCGCAGCCCTCACCGCCGCCGTGCCGCGCCCCGTGGTGGGAGCCCCCCCTGCCATGCTGCTGCGCGGCGATGTGCCCAGCCCGGTCAACCGGCCTGCGGGCTGCCGGTTTCACACGCGCTGCCCGCAGGCGCAGGCGCGTTGCAGCGCGGAGGAACCCGCCTTGCGCGCCTTACGCCCCGGCCATGAAGTGGCCTGCCACTATCCGCTCCCGCCCGCGTAGGGCCGGAACATGAAAAATTTTTGGTAAAGCTTTTTTTTTACAAAGCCTCAGGAAATACCGCCTTTTTCAAAAAGGCGGTACCCAAAAGTTTTTATCTGTTTTTTCAGGATTCCGCGGGTTCTACCGCCTGCCCCAGCGTGTGCATGAGCCGGTTGGCCCAGCCAAAAATGGCGCTGGCCAGCACAAGATCGAGCGCCTGCAACGCGGTAAAGCCCAGATCGCGCACATGGTTTATGTCAGCCTGGGTTGCCGCAACGGGCGTTTTGGAAAGGGCAACCGCGAAGTCGAACAGGCCCTGTGAATATTCATCGATTTCCGCTTTGGTGCCATCGGTAAGGATCGCATCCATCACCTCGGGCCGCCTTGTCAGTTCGATATAACGCGCGGCATGGACCGAGCCGCAGTAAATGCAGTGGTTCACCACCGATGTCGCCACCGCCGCAAGTTCACGCTCCGCGCGTGGCAGGCCGTCCTTGCCGTACATGATCTGGTTGAACAGCGGCGAGCGGTATTTCAGGCTCTCGGGGTCATGGGCCAGCGTGAGCGTATATTTCGAGATCTTGCGGTGCGAAGGGGTTTCCTGCAGCGCCTCGCGCTGGGCGGGGGTTGCCGTGTCATAGTCCACCGGGGTGATGTATGGCTCCCAGTCCAGCGTGTCGGTGGTAAAGCGGGTGACGGGCTTCATGCGAATGTCTCCTCGACCAGACGGACCCCTGCCAGCACGCGGGCCTGGAAATTGATGCACGCCACCAGTTCGGCCAGACTCACCACATCGCTGTCGGTCAGGCCCGCGCCCAGCAGGGCATCAATATGCGCGCGGCTGGCCCTGGCGGGCGTGAGTGTCACCGTATCGACATAGGACAGGATGGCCGCCCCGCGCGCATCCGCATCCGCCGCACCATCCGCAATGGCCGCAACGTCCGGGGTGGCATCCAGGGTGGCCAGCAGGGGGGCGTAGATCGTGGCCAGTTCCGCACAGCCATTGGCCCGCGCAATGCGGATGGCAATGGCGCAGCGCAGGGCATGGGGCAGGTTGCCGCACGCCGCAGGCATGACGACGGCCTGCCCGCTGGCATCGCATAACTGCATGATCTTCGCGCGGTCGGCCAGCGCTGCCTTCATCTCGCCTGAGCGCGATTGCGCCGATAGGGAACTGAATGTCGAGAACGGGTTGGGCATTACGGTCCACTTTCTGGTGGGCCGGTTCGTGCGGAACCGGCAGTGGGGTCGGGGCTGCACGCTACCATGCACTTACTGCATCGCAATATACCAAATACCCGTATGATGCATTTTATTCTCAAGGCCCATGATGCGGATTTTACGGCGCAATACGGATATCGCGCACGGTTCATGGCGAACAGCGCAAGGCGTTTGCCGCCGTCATGTTTCACTGCCCTGCCCGCCTGCGGCATGGCGGCATCTATGGCCTTGCGCAGGGCGATATGCCACCATGCAGGTGACAATCGTAAACGACGAGCCGGAAAAGAGACCCCATGCCCACTCCTGCCCCGACCAGTCTGGCCGAGCTGTTTCTTGCGGTAAGGCAGCGCAGAACCGATCCCCTCGCCAGCGTGCATGAAGCCCTGACCCCGCGCACCCTGGCCGATGCCTATGCGGTGCAGGACGCGGTGGGCCTGCATCTCGGGCCGGTACGGGGGTGGAAAGTGGGGGCCGAAACCCCGCAGTCCGAGCCATTTGCCGCCCCCATCCATGCCGCCACGATCTTTGAGGATGGCGAGACCGTGCCCGCCTATGTCTGCCGCCACCTGGGCGTGGAGGCTGAAATTGGCTACCGCTTTGCCAAGGCCCTGCCCCCGCGCGCGGCGGAATGGACGGCAGACGAGGTGATGGACGCCATCGGCACGATTCACCCCATGATCGAGATTGTCGATACCCGCTTTGAAAAACCCGGCTCACAGCACAAACTGCTCCACACCGCCGACCACCAGAGCCATGGCGCGCTGATCGTAGGCCCCGGCCGTGCGGACTGGCGCGGCATCACCCCCACGGACGAGCCGGTCAGCCTCACCATAAACGGGCGCACGGTCGTCGAGCACATAGGCGGCAACAGCGCGGGCGACCCGCTGCGCCTGCTGGTATGGCTGGCCAACCATGCCGCCCGCCGCGGGCTGGGCATCGAGCCGGGCTGCCTAGTTACGACCGGCTCGACAACCGGCACGATGTTCGTAGTGCATGACACCGATGTGCGCGCAAGCTTTCCCTCAATCGGCACGGTGCGTGCCCATCTGGCCTGACCTTGCGGGAGACATGACCGTGAAGCCCGAAATCCTATTGCTTGAACCCATGATGGACACCATCGAGAAACAGCTCGAGGCAGCCTATGTGGTGCACCGCCCGGACCCCGCAGGCGTGCCTGCGGATGTGGCGGGGCGCATCCGCGGCATTGCCACCGGGGGCGGCACGGGCGTGCCCCGCCCGTTGATGGACAGCCTGCCGGAACTGGAAATCATCGCCATCAACGGCATCGGCACCGATGCGGTCGATCTGCTTGAAGCCCGCAGGCGCGGCATCCGCGTCACCACCACGCCGGGCGTACTGACCGATGACGTGGCGGACATGGCCATGGGCCTGCTGCTGGCGCTGCTGCGCGGCCTGCCTGAATCCGACCGCTACGTGCGCGCGGGCGCATGGGGCCACGCCCCGGCACCCGCGCTGGGGCACCGGGTATCGGGCCGCCGCATGGGCATTTTCGGCATGGGGCATGTGGGGCAGGCCATAGCCGTCCGCGCCCGGGCCTTTGGCATGGCCATTGCCTATACCGACCACCAGGACAAGAACCTGCCGGGCTGCGCGTTCGTGCCGGATCTGCTCACGCTTGCGCGGGGAGTGGATACCCTGGTTGTGGCGGCATCGGGCGGCGCGGGGTCGCGCAATATGGTCAATGCGGCCGTGCTTGCAGCCCTTGGGCCGGCGGGCGTGCTGATCAATATCGCGCGGGGGTCGATCGTGGATGAGGCAGCCCTTGTGGCAGCCCTGACAGCAGGCACGCTGGGTGGTGCCGGGCTGGATGTCTTCGCGCATGAACCCGACGTGCCCGAGGCCCTGCGCGCCTCGCCCCGCACCGTGCTGCAACCTCACCGCGCCAGCGCCACGGTGGAAACCCGGCTGGCCATGGGCGAACTGGTTCTGGCCAATCTTGCCGCCCATTTCGCGGGCAGGCCACTGCCTACGCCCGTGGCGTGACAGGCCGCGCCTGCACCCGGTGCAAACGGCCCTGCTCATGTGCGCAAGTGAAAGCATAACCGCAACGGGCAGGAGCGCCATATTGCTGGCTGCCAGCGCCTGCCCGCTCAGCCGAGCTGTCCATCACGCAGCGCGGCTACGAGTTCCAGCGCATGTCGGCGCCGGGCGTGATCATAAACCGGCAGGGCCACCAGCAGTTCATCCGGCTGGTGCCGGGCCATGAAATCATGCAGCCGGGGTGCAACCGCCTGGGGCGAGCCGGTAAAGGTATAGGCAAGCGTCTGGTCCATCATGGCCTGCTCGGCAGGAAGCCATGCAGGGTGCTCGACCGGCGGCGGAAAGGCGATGGGCCGCCCGCGCCGTAGCGCCATGAAATACTGTTGCAGCGAGGTGGCGAGATGCCGCGCCTCCTCCGTGTCATCGGCCAGCACCATGTTCACGCCCAGCATGACATGCGGCGCCGGGCAGCGTGCGGATGGCTCGAAGCGGGCACGGTAGAGGGCAATCGCCTGCTCCATGTATGCGGGTGCGAAATGGGAGGCAAAGGCGTAGGGCAGGCCAAGGCGGGCCGCCAGCGCGGCAGAAAACAGCGATGAACCCAGCAGCCATACCGGCACGCGCAGCCCGGCACCGGGAATGGCGCGTACGAGATGGGTATCATCCGCCGTGCTCGGCTCGAAATAATGCAGCAGTTCAACCACATCATCCGCAAACCGTTCAGCGGCATGCGGGTCGCGCCGCAGGGCGCGGGCGGTCTGCTGGTCGGAACCGGGCGCACGGCCAAGACCAAGGTCAATGCGACCGGGAAAAAGCGTTTCAAGCGTGCCGAACTGCTCGGCCACCACCAGCGGCGCATGGTTGGGCAGCATGATGCCCCCCGCCCCCACGCGGATGTGGCGCGTGGCCGCCGCCACCTGCCCGATCAGGATGGATGTCGCAGCCGAGGCGATGCCCGGCATGGCGTGGTGTTCCGCCAGCCAGTACCGCGCAAAGCCCAGCCCATCGGCCAGGCGGGCAAGGTCAAGCGTATTGCGAAAGGCATCCGCCGCATCGGCGCCACGCGTGATCAGGGACAGGTCAAGAACGGAAAACGCACGCACGCAACAGGCCTCCATGCCGTATCATTATCCCTGATATGGGGGGAACCAGCCCTGAAAACACCCCCGCAACGCAGGTCCGGCGGGCGGAACCATCCATAAGGGGCCACGTTGGGTCAGCAGGCATTTTGCGGAGTACATCCCATGCTGACTCTTCTCATCATCGCACTCCTCATCTTCGCCATTGGCGGGGGTGGGTATGGCTATCGCTCCGGCTGGTACGGCGGCCCCCGAAGTACGGGGTTCAACGGGCTGGGGCTGTTGCCCATCATCATCCTGGTCGTGGCACTGTTCCTGCTGTTCCACACGCCCGGCACGACCCCCATGCCCTGAGCGCTGGCACGGGCGGGGCGTGCGGTGCGGCATGCCCCGCCCGTGTCACGGCAGGAGCTGGAAGAAGCATTATGACAGGTGCCCCCCATCGCGGGGTGGCCGTCCGGCCCACAGGGCGGCCAGCGCCGAGCCCGATATGTTGTGCCATACCGAAAAGACAGCACCGGGCAGTGCCGCCAGTGGCGAGAAATAGACCCGCCCCAGTGTTGCGGCCAGACCCGAGTTCTGCATGCCCACCTCAAGCGCCAGCGTGCGGCAGACGGATTCATCAAACCCCAGCAGCCTGCCCCCCCAGTAGCCGCCTGCAAGCCCGATGGCATTATGCAGTATCACGCCCAGCAACACGAGCGGGCCGACACTGGCCAGGGCAGGCCGCACGCCCGCCACGATACTGCCGATGATGATCATGATCGACACCATGGCCACCAGTGGCAACGCGGGGGAGACGCGGCGGATGAGGCGCGGGCACAGCATATTGACCCCGACACCCCCGCACACCGGCAGGGCCACCATCTCCATGATGCTGCAAAACAGGCCCCAGCTATCCACGCTCACGCCCGCCGAGACATAAAGCCGGGTCAGCAGCGGGGTGGCGATGATGCCCACCAGCGTGGACAGCGTGCTGATACTGACCGAAAGCGCCACATCGCCGCGCGAGAGGTAGATCATGACATTCGACGCCGTGCCGCTTGAAACACAGCCCACCAGCACCATGCCCGTGGCAATCATGGGCGGCATGCGCAGCATGTGCGCAATACCCCATGCCGCAAGCGGCATGACAAGGTAATGCAGCCCCACCCCCGCCAGCACCGGCGCGGGCCTGCGCGCGATCCGCCCGAAATCAGCGGGCGTGAGGGTGACCCCCATGGTGAACATGATAAAGGCCAGTAGCGGGGTAATGGCCGGGGTCACATGCATGAAGGGGCCGGGCGCCAGCACCGCTGCGAGCGAAACCAGCACCGCCCATACGGGGAAAAGCCTCGTCAGCATGCGCAGCCCCCGCCTGTCCATCCTGCCCTGACATCCATCGCCATCATCACCCTGCCCCATGCCACCTGGCCAAGGGCGTGTGCATAGCGGGCCGCCCTGCGTGTGAACAGCCCGTATTGCACCTGCCCTGATAACGGCATCGCCACCGCGCATTGCCCGAGGGGATTGGCCGGGGGGATTGGCCGGGGGGATTGGCCGCATGCAACCCTTTGCCCCACAGGTGGTTGAAACAGGGGCATGCCCCGGGGGATGCCATCAATACGCCGCAATACTGCCCCGTCATGCTGTCCGCCCATCATCCCGCTGGAGACCTGCGTGCCTGATACCATCTACCGTAATGCGCTGTTTTTCGATGGCACGGGCGCCAGCCCCACCAGAACCGACATTGCCGTATCAGCAGGCAGGATCTCCGCCATAGGCCATATGCTCGTGGCGGACAGCCACACGACCGAGATCGCGTGCGACGGCATGTGGCTCATGCCGGGGCTGCTCGACATCCACACCCATCTCGACCTCGAGCTTGAACTCGACCCCGCCCTGCCCGAGGTCGTGCGCCACGGCACCACCACGGTCGTGATAGGCAACTGCTCGATTGGCGTCACCTACGGCAACCAGCGCCGCGCGGGCGAAGACCCGATCGTGGACTGCTTCGCCCGCGTGGAGAACATGCCCAAGGCCGTGCTCTCCACGGTGGCCGATGCGTGTGACTGGACGGATTCACAAAGCTATCTCGACCACTTTTCCAGCCTGAATCTTGGCCCCAACGTGGTGCCGCTCATTCCGCATTCCATGCTGCGCATCGAGGTGATGGGCCTGCGTGATTCCATCTCGCGCCGCCCGACACGGCGCGAGCGCGCGCGCATGGAGCGCCTGGTCGATGCGGGCATGGCGCAGGGTTATGCCGGTTTTTCAACCGATGCCCTGCCCTTTCATTTCCTGGCCAACGACCCGCACAAGAAGCGCAAGATCCCCACGCAATATGCCAGCTTTCGCGAGCTGCGGCAGTTGACCGGGGTGGTGCGCCGCTACGGGCGCGTGTGGCAGGCAACGCCGCCCAAGGATGACATTGTCGATGCCGTGCGCAGTTTCCTGCTCACCAGCGGGCGGCTGTTCGGTCGCCCGCTCAAGACCACGGTGCTGGCCGCGATCGACCTGCAGACCAACCGCGCCGCCGTCTCGATGTGCCTCATGCTCTCGGCCATGCTCAATTCCCGGCTGCTTGGCGGGATGTTCCGCTTTCAGGTGCTGGCCGCCTCGTTCAGGATCTGGAGTGATGGGGCAATCAACCCCATTGCCGATGAAATACCGCAACTGCGCGCCCTGAACGAACTTGAGCTTGATGACCGCGCGGGGCGTGCGCGCATTCTCAACGACCCGGAATGGATCGCGGGCTTTCGCGAGATGTGGCTCAAGGGCAAGTCAGGCTGGACACCCGACCGCCTGCGCCGCCTGCTGCGCCAGGAAGAAACGGTGCTCACCCGCAGCCTGGCCGACATGAAAGTGGCCGAATGCCCGCTGGCCAACTGGCAGGGCGAGAGCCTGCTTGCCCCCTATGAGCGCCTGCTGCGCTGGCAGCACACCAAGGGCCGGCAGGGCGCTGCCAGTGCCGCGGAGGCCGCGTTCTTCGCCACCTTCCCCGACCCCGTGCGCGATGATGCCACCTTCCTCCTGCACCTGCTGCGCCAGTGGGATACCGACCTGCGATGGGAGACAACCTTTGCCAACCGCGACCCGGCAAGGCTGAAGAAACTGCTGTTCAATCCCCAGACCCTGCCCGGCTTCAACGATAGCGGGGCGCATCTGGCCAATATCGCCTTTTATGATGGCAACCTGCGCTTTCTCAAGATCGCGCAGCCCGACGGGCCGGAAAAGGTGGCGCTCGCCATCCATCGCCTGACCGGCCTGCCGGCTGATTTCTTCAACCTCAACGCAGGCAGGCTGCGGGTGGGTGCGCAGGCCGACCTGTGCGTGATCGACCCCGAGGCCCTGCGGCGGTGGAACCCGGAGGAAACCTATGAATTCGTCCACCGCTCCGAATTCGGCTGCCGCCAGGTCATCAACCGCCCCACCGGCGTGGTGCGCCATGTCATGATCGCAGGCCAGCACGTCTGGACCGATGGCCGCTATGCGCCGGGCTTTGGCACCACGCGCCATGGCCGGGTCATGCGCGCCAGTGACCACCCGCTTGAGCACCAGCAGGCCTGCGCCATGGCAGGGCGCATGGCCAGTGACGGCGCGGCCATCACGTAATCTTCACCCGCGGGCGGGCGTTTTGCGCAACTTTTTGATAGATACCCGGCCCGGCCCGTCATGCTATCCCGCCACATCTGTTATGGCTGGAGAAAGCACGTACCCTTGGCATATCGGCCGCAAACCCGATGCATGGCATCCCTCTGCATGGCAATGGTGGCCGCTGTCGTGCCGGTCATGGCCGTGCATGCCCAGAGCGTGCCCGTGGTCAGGCTGGATGGCATCACCATCCGGCCCTACGCCACAGACCAGCTTGATACGGGCGGCTTTGTCTCGGCCGGGCCCGCCCACCCCGGCACCGGCGCGCGCGGGGCACGGCTGCGCAATGGCGTGCGTGTCAATATCCATGACCAGGTGGAAATTGGCGCGATATGGGATTTCGGGCCAGCCCCCAACGGCCCGATGCGGCTGTTCGAGGGGCAGGTCTCCTATACGGGGCTGAAGCATTTCGTCTTTACCGCCGGTATCTTCAAACCCAGCTTCGGCCTTGAATCGATGCAGGCGCAGGGCGATACGGTGTTTGTCGAGCGCTCGAGCATTTCCACCATTACCCGCAACCTTGCCACCGGCATCGAACGCCAGGCCGTGCAGGCGGAAGCCTATGGCAGGCGCTACCATTTTGCCCTCTCCGCCACAGCAGGCACCGCAGGCCCCGGCGAGGACGGCAACCAGCGCGCCATGGCCTTCCGCCTCGTGGGGCTGCCGGTGCGCAGCCATGACGTGGTGGTGCATGCCGGCATTTCGGGGGAATGGGTGTTCCGCCCTGCCGCCATGACGCATGCCAGCCCGGCCATTGCGCTATCCGACAACCCGGAACTCAACCCCGGCACGGTCTCGAAATACCTCAATACCGGCCGCCTGGCCGCGACATCCGCCGGGGCTTTTGGCGCGGAGGCCGCCGTGGCGTGGAAGCGGCTGCTGTTCCAGGGCGAAGGCTATGACATCATGCTCGACACCAGCCCCGCTACTGGCAGCCAGAGCCTGAACTTTCATGGCTGGTATGGCATGCTGGGCTATACGATCAACGGCACGCCGCGCCAGTGGAAAGGGCGCAGCGCAGCCTTTTCCTCCCCCACATGCGCGCGGGGGCAGGATGTCCTGTGCAACGGCTATGGCGTGCTGGAGGTCGCGGCCCGCTATTCCGAGGTCAGTCTTGACTCCGCCACCGTGCATGGCGGCCACCAGCAGACCGGCGCGCTGGCCCTGAACTGGTGGCCCACCGCCATCATCCGCACCACCGTGCAGTATGAATACGGGCAGGAGAACGCCGGCAGGGTGCCGGAGCATTTTCATGCCATCATGTCGCTTTTCCAGATCAAATTCTGAGCGGTAGCGGGCCGCGTTCATGCTGGATCTGGGGTTTTGTAACTTTTTGTTGCCAAACGCTCGCCACATTTACCGGGGCACACTGTCCGGGTCGATGCATCGGCGATAACAGGCACATATAAAAGAGGAAGACTGACCATGATGATCCGCTCCACTTCCATTCTCGCGACTGTCGCCGCAATTGCGCTGGCCACCCCGGCCTTCGCGCAGGGCCACCCCGATTACTGCAAGAGCGTGTCCAAGGAGCCCTCGGGCGAATGGAAAATCAATTCCGACACCACCGTCACGGTGGGCGGCGCGCGCGTGGACCTCAAGCCCCAGTCGGTCTATCGCGGGGAAATCAAGATAAACGAGCAGGACGTGCATAACGAGTTTGAGAAAAGCTGCGGAAAGTAACTCCCCCGACAGGGCCGGCATAGCCCGTCCGGCCCTGTCTGCCATGAGGTACGCTCCGGACGGCCTGCCGTGGAGAGAACCTGTCATCGTGCAGGGACGTTTACCCGATCCCTGTATAAACCAGGTTATTCCAGACAGTATCCAGCCATGATCCGCCACCGGGAGAACACACCTCATGGAACCATCCCCACCCCGCCAGCCGGTGCTGTTCCTGCCGCATGGCGGTGGTCCCTGCTTTTTCATGGACTGGCCCGATACGTGGGACCGCATGGCGGCCCATCTGCGCGGCATCGCCGCCACCCTGCCCTGCAGGCCCGATGGCATCGTGGTCATGTCCGGCCACTGGGAGACCGGGGTGCCGATGGTCACCACGTCAGCGCATCCATCGCTGATCTATGATTATTACGGCTTTCCGCCCCATACCTACCACCTGCAATACCCTGCCCCCGGCGCGCCCGCGCTGGCAGCCGGGGTGCTCGACCTGCTGGCCCAGGCCGGCATGCCCGGCGAGGCCGATGCCGGGCGCGGGCTTGACCACGGGGTGTTCATTCCCTTCATGCTGGCCTTTGCGCAGGCGGATGTTCCCATCGTGGAACTCTCGCTGCCACGCGACCTCAATGCCGCGCATACCCTGCACATGGGGGCGGCCCTGCAGCCGCTGCGGGCGCGCAACATCCTGATCGTGGGCACCGGCATGACCTACCATAACGTGCGCCACCTGATGGGGCGCGATCCCCAGTCCGATGCGCCGTCGCGTGCGTTCGATGCGTGGCTGGCACGCGCGGTGGAATCGCCGCCTTCCATCCGCGCCGAGGCCCTGACCCACTGGGCGCAGGCACCCGGCGCGCGCATCTGCCACCCCACGCCAGAGCACCTGCTGCCCCTGGTCTTTGCCGCAGGGGCCGCGGGAAATGACCTTGGCAGGCGGGATTACAGTGATACGATCATGGGCAAGGCACTGTCCGGCTTCCGCTTTGGCTGAGGGCATGCCGCCCCTTTCGCCTGCAAGGACAGGATGCCCATGACCGTGAAGTTTCCCGTATGCCTGCTTGCGGCACTGGCCACGGCCCTGCCGCTTGCCCCGCTTGCCGCCGCAACCCCTGCGGCCGATGTGCGCCCCGGCCAGTACAGGGTCGAGCCGGGGCACACGCAGGTGACGTTCTCGCTGCTGCACATGGGTTTTACGCCCTATGCGGGCCTGTTTGCAGGGGCTTCGGGCACGTTGCGGCTCGACCCTGCCCTTCCCGCCGCATCACGCCTGAACGTGACCGTGCCGATTGACAGCATCACCACCACCAGTTCCGTGCTGACCACCGAACTCAGGGGGCCGGACTGGTTCGATGCCGCCCGCTACCCCACCGCCACCTTTGTCTCGAGCCGCGTGGTGCCGGTAGGAGCCGACCATGCCAGCGTGACCGGCGACCTGACGCTGCATGGCGTCACCCGCCCCGTGGTGTTGCAGGTGCAGTATGTGGGCGCGGGCATCAACCCGATCGACAAGGCCTATACCGTCGGCTTCCAGGCCACCACCACCATCCAGCGCAGCGCATTCGGCATGAAGACCTACCTGCCCATGGTGGGCGACGAGGTTAGCCTGTCCATTGCTGGCGCGTTTGAAAAACAGGACTGATCACGCCCCTGCCCGCCCGCCGAGGCCGTGCAGGAAGAACTGCCACGTTTCATCAACATAGGTCGCGCGCATGGCGGCATCGGGCAGCGGGTTGCGCCCGAGCAGGCGCTGCTGTATCGCCCAGCCGGTCATGAGGCCGGTGAGCAGGCGGGCCGTTTTTTCATTGTCATGGCCGGGCGGGATCTGCCCCGCCGCCCCCGCCATGCGCAGCAGCCTGATGATGCGCTGGTGAAAGGGCGTGGCGATCTCGTCCATCGCGTGCTCGATCAGCGCGGGATAGCGGTAGCCATCGGCTATCATCATGCGATAGGTCGCGATCACGTTCTCCTGCATGATGAAGTCGAGCAGCATGCGGCATACCGCATGCAGGGCCTGAAGCGGATCACGCAGCGAAACCTGCGTGTCGTGCTCCAGAAGGCGGGCGCATAAATGGGTAATGACCGCCTTGAACAGCGCCTCCTTGGAGGCATAGCGGTGGTAGAGTGTCTGCTTGCTTGCCCCCGCCGCGCGCGCGATCTGCCCCATCGAGGTACCCGCATAGCCATGGGCGATGAACAGGCCGCCCGCCACCTCAAGCAGGTAGCGGTCAAGCTGGGCTGAATCCGCGGGCGTGGGGCGGCCTGAGCGGCGCGGTCGGGTCATGACGTTCGGCATCGTTGCTCTCCCCGGTCTGGCGGTGGTCAGGGCGCGGGCCCCGCGCTTATGTGGCTTGACCGGGGCATCTTGTCCATCCTAACAAAACCGTACCGACCCGTTCCATAAATGGTGGCGCATGCCTGATACCCCCCCGACCGACCCGACCCCCGCAGGCCAGCCTGCCACGCCCCAAAAACCGGCAAACCCGCGCAGGGCCGCCCTGCGCAGGATGGTGCTGGCCGGTATTGGTGGCCTGGCACTCATCGCCTTTGCCGCATGGCTGGTGCATTGGTGGATGCACGGGCGCTTTATCGAGTCCACCAATGATGCCTACCTGCAGGCGGATCAGGTCACGGTTTCCACCCGTGTGGCGGGGTTTGTGGATGAGGTGCTGGTGGCGGAGAACCAGAAGGTGAGCAAGGGCCAGGTCCTGCTGCGCCTTGATGAGCGCGACCCGCGCGCGCGCTTCGAGCAGGCCCGCGCGCTGGCCGATCAGGGCCAGGCCGCCATTACCCAGACCAAGGCGCAGATCGATGCGCAGGATGCCCAGATCGCGCAGGCGCAGGCCCGCGTGCAGGCGGCACAGGCGCAGGCCGATTTTGCCGACCGCGAGGTGGCCCGCTACCGCGCCCTTGCCGCAACCGGCGCCGAAACCAGCGAGCATTACGACCAGTTGCGCAACAGCAGCGCGCAGGCCCATGCCCAGCTTGCCCAGGCCACGGCCGGCCTGCAATCGGCCCAGCGCCAGCTTGCCACCTACAGCGCCGAGATCCTGCAGGCGCAGGCCCGCATCGAGCAGGCCATTGCCCAGCAGCGCACTGCCCAGGTCGATCTTGACGCCACCACCATCCGCGCCGCCATTGATGGCCGCGTGGGCGACAAGACCGCCCGCGTGGGGCAGTACGCCACCGTGGGCACGCGCATGATGACCATCGTGCCGGTGCAGGACCTCTATCTCGTGGCCAATTTCAAGGAAACGCAGATCCGCCGCATGCGGCCCGGCCAGCCGGTTGAAGTGTCGGTCGATGCGCTGGGCGGCACCAAGATCAAGGGCACGGTCGAGAGTTTCGCACCGGGCACCGGCGCGCAGTTCGCGCTGCTGCCGCCTGATAACGCCACCGGCAACTTCACCAAGGTGGTGCAGCGCGTGCCGGTGCGCATCCGCATCCAGCCCGAAGGCAGCGAACGCGCGGTGCTGGTGCCCGGCCTGTCGGTTACGGCCGCAGTTGACACGCTGGTCGAACCCGCGGCGGATGGCGGCCCATGACCGCCGCCCCCGCTGAAGAACAGGCCCCGCCCGAAAAGGCGGATGCCGCCGCCTGGCTGGCAGTTGCGGCAGGCACCATCGGCGCGCTCATGGCAACGCTTGACACCTCCATCGTCAACTCAGCCCTGCCCACCATCCAGGGCGAGATCGGGGCCAGCAGCAGCGAGGGCACCTGGGTCACCACCGCCTATCTGGTGGCCGAGATTGTCATGATCCCGCTGGCGGGCTGGTTCGAGCGCATTTTCAAGCTGCGCAACTTCCTGCTCATCGCCGCCGTGCTGTTCACCATCTTTTCCATGTGGTGCGGGCTGTCGCCCAACCTTTTGCACATGATCATCGGCCGCGTGGGCCAGGGCTTTACCGGGGGGGCGATGATCCCCACCGCCATGACCATCGTGGCCACCCGCCTGCCGCCCGCCCAGCGCCCGGTGGGCATTGCGCTGTTTGGCATGACCGCCGTGCTCGGCCCCGTGATCGGGCCGGTGATCGGCGGCTGGCTGACCGAGAACCTGAGCTGGCATTATGCCTTCTTCCTCAACCTGCCCATCAGCATCGGGCTGGGGGTGCTGCTGTTCGTGGGGCTGCCTGCGGGCAGGATCGACTGGGGCGCGTTTCGCGAGACGGATTATTACGGGCTGGCGGGCCTGATCATGGGGCTGGGCGGCCTGACCGTGGTGCTGGAGGAAGGGCAGCGCGAACGCTGGTTTGAATCCGACATGATCCGGGAACTCAGCGTCATGTGCGCGATTGGCATGGTGCTGCTGGTCATTGGCCAGTTCCGCTCGCCCCGGCCGGTCATTCACCTTAAAATACTGCTGCAAAAAAGCTTTTTTGGCGTCTTCATTCTCAGCCTGGGCGTGGGCGGGGCGCTTTATGGCATCCTGTATCTCATCCCGCAGTTCCTTGCCGCCGTGCCGGACTACAATTCCGAGCAGTCGGGCATGGTCGCGGCCATCAGCGGCGTGCCCACGCTGCTCATGCTGGCGGTATTCCCCATCCTGGTGCGCAAGCTCGACATCCGCTTTGCCATCGGCTTTGGCATGTTCCTTTATGTGGTCAGTTGCTTCATGAATGCCCATCTCTCGCCCGACAGCGCGGGCGAGCACTTCTTCTGGTCACAGATCGTGCGCGGGTTTGCGCAGTTCTTCTCGCTCCTGTTCCTCAACCAGGCCGCGACCAGCGCCGTGCCCATACAGTATGCCGAGGATGCATCGGGCCTGTTCAACGCCGCGCGCAACCTTGGCGGCTCGTTCGGGCTGGCGGCGGTGGCCACCCTGCATGACCGCAGGCTGGACCTGCACACCGCCCGGCTGGAGGAAACGGTCACCGCCAACTCCCTGGCCGGGCAGGACTTCGTGCAGCATTTTGGCCTTGCCCGCCTGAGCGCGCTCATTACCCGGCAGGCCACGGTCATGACCTATAGCGACCTGTTCTGGATATTCGGCATCGCCCTGCTGGCCATGCTGCCGCTGGTCATGCTCATCAAACCCCTCCCCAAAGATGCCGGCATGACGGTGGGATGACAGATATGACGCGCCTTTTCCCCTCCCTGTGCCGCACGCCGCGCCGCCTTGTACTGGGTGTTGCAGCGGGCCTCCCCCTTGCCGCCTGCTCGGTCGGGCCGGACTACAAGGGCCCGCCCCATGTTGCCCCCGTGGCGGAACATGCACGGGCCTTCAACCGGGCTGACCCCACGCGCACCCCGGCGCAGGAGCCGCTGGCCCAGTGGTGGACCGGACTCAATGACCCGCTCCTGAACACGCTCATCACCACTGCGCTGCAGAACAGCCCGGACGTGAAGCAGGCCGCAGCCCGCCTGCACACCGCGCGCGCCACCCAGCGCGAGCGCTTTGCGGGCTTCTTCCCCGGTGGTGGGGCAGCGGCCTTCTGGGACCGCACGCGCATCCCCACGGGCGATATCACCTCCGTGCTGGGCGGTAGCGGGGCCGAGCAGGCCATGACGCTGCCACCGGCCATCAAGTCCGATTCCTACGGCGCGGGTTTCGATGCCAGTTGGGAAATCGACCCCTTTGGCGGCAACCGGCGCGGCTATGAGGGCGCGCGCGCCCAGAGCGAGGCGCAACTGGCCCAGCTGGCCGATACAAGGCTGCGCCTCGTGGCCGATGTGGCGCGCAACTATGTCAGCCTGCGTGACGTGCAGAACCGCCTGGCACTGATGGAGCGTACGATCACGATCGAACGCCAGATGCTCGACCTGACCCGCCAGCGCCGCGCACAGGGCACCGTATCGCAGGAGGACGTGGCCCGCTTTGCAGGCCAGCTTGCACAGGTGGAAGGCGCCATTGCCCCGATGAAGGCCCAGCAGGCCAGCTATATGGATGCGCTCGCAACCCTCGTGGGCCGCGAGCCCGGCCAGCTTGACGCCATGCTCGCCCGCCCCGCCCCGGTGCCCGTGCCGCCTGCGGTCGTGCCCGTGGGCAATCCTGCCGACATGATCCGCAGGCGGCCCGACATCCGCGTGGCCGAACGCGATATTGCCGCCAATAACGCCCAGATCGGTCAGGCTATTGGCCAGTATTTCCCTAAAGTCAGCCTGTTTGGCACGGTGGGCTTTACCGGGGCGAACGGGCAGCGGTTCTTCTCGGGCGACAGTTTCTCCTACATGGGCGGCCCGACGCTGGAATGGAGCATCCTGAACTTTGCCCGCACCAATTCACGTGTGGGGCAGGCCAAGGGCGGGCGTGACGCGGCCCTTGCGCATTACCAGAACGTGGTGCTCGCCGCCCTGCAGGATGCGGAAGGCAGCCTGTCACGCTTTGGCCACCAGCGCGAATACGTGCTCAAGCTCGATGAGGCCCGCGCCGCTTCCGACCAGTCATGGACCTTGGCCCAGCAGCGCCAGCGCGCGGGCACGCTCTCGGTCATTGACGCGCTCGATGTCGAACGCCAGCGCATCCAGATCGAACAGCAGCAGGCACAGGCGCGTGCCAGCATGACCACCGATTACATCGCCGTGCAGAAGGCACTCGGCCTGGGCTGGCAATCCGCTCCCGCGCCGCAGCCCACAACCGGGCCCAAACCGGCGCATTGAGGCGACACGCCCTGCCAGTGCGCATGAGCCCTACCTGCCGCCTGCCGCGCCGCAGAGACCGAACGCCTGCCATGAAGGTGATGTGCCGGCCGGCGCCTGATGGCATGCCACCCGGTCCAGGCATCCGGGCAGGGCGTAACCGGATCGTTACAATTTGCAATGCAACTCCGCCCCGAAAGCGAGGCGGGGATCTTGCCATCTTGCCTGATCTGAATTCATAACGGCATGCGATAGTATCAGGCAGGAGACCGGGCTTTGCGATTGAAACACACGCGGGCCTATGCAGGCATGTTCCTCTCGGCAGTGCTGTGCTGCACCTCTGCCCCGCCCGTATGGGCCGCAACCCCTGCAGCACCTGCCCCGGTCGCAGCATCCACGCCCATCGGGACCGGCACCGCCGATTCCATCATGGTGGGCGACCTTGAGCGACGCACCTTCCAGTGGTTCTGGGATGCGGGCGACCCGCGCACCGGCCTCATACCCGACCGCTACCCCTCGCCCCAGACCCTGAGCAGCGTGGCATCCGTGGGCTTTGGGCTGACGGCCTACGGTATCGGGGCCGAGCGCGGCTATATCACGCGCGCGCAGGCGGTGCAGCGCACGCTCGCCACCCTGCGCTACCTGATGCAGAGCCCGCAGAATGACAGCCCGGACAAGGCCACTGGCTATCATGGCTTTTATTACCACTTCCTCGACCGCACGACCGGCCTGCGCTTCAACCGTGATATCGAACTCTCCAGCATCGACACGTCGCTGCTCATGCAGGGCGTGCTGTTTGCGCAGGCCTATTACACCGGCAATACGGCCCCCGAGCGCGAAATCCGCGCCCTGGCCGACAAGCTGTACCAGCGCGTGGACTGGCAGTGGATGCGCAGGCCCGATAACCGGCTGAGCATGGGCTGGAGCCCCGAGCACCAGTTCATCCCCAATTACTGGGAAGGCTACAGCGAGGGGATGATGGCCTACATCCTTGGCCTCGGCGCCCCCACCCACGGGCTGGAACCCGCCTCGTGGCAGGCTTGGCTTGCCACCAACAACCAGCGCTGGGGTGATTATTACGGCCAGACCTTTCTCAACTTCGCCCCGCTTTTTGGCCACCAGTACACCCATGCCTGGATCGACTTTCGCGGGTTGCATGATGCCTGGGCGCGCGAGAAGCAGATCGACTACTTCGAGAACAGCCGCCGCGCGGTCTATGCCCAGCAGGCCTATGCCATTGCCAACCCCGGCAAATGGCAGGGCTACAGCGCCACGACGTGGGGCCTGACAGCGTGCGATGGCCCCGGTGACGCCACGCAGCAGATCGATGGGCAGCCGCGGCATTTCCTGGCCTATTCCGCCCGTGGCGCGGGGCGCGACTATACGCAGGATGACGGCACCATCGCCCCCACCGCCGCAGCCGGTTCCATAGCCTTTGCGCCCGAGATCGTGCTGCCCACCCTGCGCGACATGAAGGCGCGCTATGGCCAGCAGATTTATGGCCGGTACGGCTTTGTCGATGCGTTCAACCCCAGCTTTCATGATGGAAAAACGTTCTGGACCGACCACGAATATCTGGGCATCGACCAGGGCCCGATCCTGCTCATGATTGAAAACTGGCGCAGCGGGCTGGTGTGGAACGTGATGAAGCGCAGCCCCTATATCCGCACAGGACTTGAACGCGCGGGCTTTGAGGGCGGCTGGCTGCCTGCGGCCCCCGTTACGGCAACCGCCCCGCAGCCCGCCACACCGCCTGCGGCGATGGACGGCGCGCATGCCAGTGCCGTGTTGCCTGCGGCGCCCCATCCCTCGTAAAAGCGGGTTTGTGATAACGCCGCCTTTTTGAAAAAAGGCGTCACCCGGAACCTGTTGCCAGGGATCACGGCGCCGCGTCGATCGGCACCACGTCGATCAGCTTCTTGTTGACGAATTCCTGAATGCCGAGCGAGGAGAGTTCGCGCCCGAACCCCGAGCGCTTGACCCCGCCAAAAGGCAGGTCGCATGTGGTCCATGTGGGGTGGTTGATATAGACCATGCCGGTCTCGATCTGCTCGGCCACCCGCACGCCGCGCGCGGTATCGCGGGTAAAGACCGAGCCGCCCAGCCCGTACGGGTTGTCATTGGCAAGCTGTATCGCTTCCTCATCATCGTGCACGCGGAAGAACATGGCCACGGGGCCGAACAGTTCCTGGTGGAAAACCGGGTTCTCGGGGGTTACGCCGGTCAGGATGGTGGTCTGCACGAACGCGCCGGTCTCGGGTGGGGCCTCGCCCACGCGGATGGCGATCGCACCGTGCTTGACCGCAAGGGCGACCTGATCGTTCAACTGGTCCGCTGCCGCCTGCGATGACAGGGGCGGCACGCCGGTTTTCTCGTCCATCGGGTCACCGGGCACGAGTCTGGCCAGCGCGGTCTCGAACCGGTCGAGGAACTCATCGGCAATCGCATCTGCCACGATGATGCGCTTGGAGGCGACACAGCACTGCCCGCCATTGTTCATGCGCCCCCACACTGCCCATTTGACCGCTTTTTCCATGTCGGCATCATCAAGCACGATAAAGGCATCACTGCCGCCAAGCTCCATGGTGGTTTTTTTCAGCGCCTTGCCCGCCTGAGCGGCCACAATGGCCCCTGCCCCCTCGCTGCCGGTCAGCGCCACGCCAATCACCCGGTCATCGGCAATGATCTCGCCCAACTGGTCGCGGGTGGCGTAAAGGTTGGTGTACAGCCCTTCCGGCGCGCCTGCATCACGGAAGAGCTGCTCGAAGGCCGCCGCCGATTGCGGCACGTTGGAGGCATGCTTGACCACCACCACGTTGCCCGCCATGAACTGCGGGCCGACCACGCGGGCAAGCTGGTAGTACGGGAAGTTCCACGGCTCGATGGCGAACACGATGCCCAGCGGCTGGCTGATCAGCATGGCGTTATCGCCCCGGCCACTTTTTTCGGTCAGTTTCTGGGGGGCGAGGAATTCCTCGGCATGATCGGCGTAGTATTGCAAGATATCGGCCGAGAGTTCGACTTCCGCCAGGCTCTCGCGGTACAGTTTGCCCATCTCGAGTGTCAGCAGGCGGGCGTAATGGTCGTTGTTCTGGCGCAGTAGCTGGGCCGCGCGCCCCACAATGGCCGCCCGTGCGCTGAAGGGCTGTTTTGACCACTGCCGGTAAGTGGCCTGGGCGCAATCAAGCTTCTGCGCCAGTTCCGCGTCTGTCAGGTCAGGGAATGTGGCTAGGGTCTCGTTGGTAAACGGATTGACGGTCCTGTAGGCCATTGCTCTGCCTCCGTACGAAATGATGCAGGCTTTCGTGCAGGAGCGACCCGATGACCGATCATGGGGCATGGACAGGCCCCTGCATGCTGCCTGTTCTGGCCCAACGGCAGGCAGCTACGCGGGTTGCCTGCCATATGCAGTCAGCAAGACAATAAGCGCTTCCGGCTGCCGCCTGTTTTCGGGAAGGCGGCATGATCTGAAGTTCAATGATCTGAAGTTCTGGGAGCGGCCCCTCTTCAGGCCGGCACCTTCTTCTCCACCGGCGCAGGCACGCGGATCAGGTAGTCAAAAGCTGACAGCGCGGCCTTCGCACCTTCGCCAATGGCAATGACGATCTGCTTGTAGGGCGTGGTGGTGGCATCGCCTGCGGCAAACACGCCAGGCACCGAGGTCGCGCCATGGTCATTGACCACGATCTCGCCAAATGCGTTGCGCTCCACCGTGTCCTTCAGCCAGTCCGTATTGGGCAGCAGGCCGATCTGCACGAACACGCCTTCCAGGTCGACATGATGGTCCGCCCCGTCGCCCCCGCGATAGGTCAGGCCGGTCACGTTGCGGCCATTGCCCTCGATGCGGGTGGTCAGCGCCTCGGTCAGCACGGTCACGTTGGGCAGGGTGGCCAGCTTGTCACACAGCACCTTGTCCGCCTTGAGGCGCGAGCCACGTTGCAGCAGCGTCACATGCGCCACGATACCGGCAAGGTCGATGGCCGCCTCCACCCCGCTATTGCCGCCACCTGCCACCGCCACGCGCTTGCCCTTGTAGAAGGGGCCATCGCAATGCGGGCAGTAGGCCACGCCCTTGTTGCGGTATTCCTCCTCGCCCGGCACGCCAAGGTGGCGCCAGTGCGCGCCAGTCGCCACGATCACGGTGCGGGCATGCAGGATCGCGCCACTTTCCAGCGCCACGCCATGCAGCCCGCCGGGGTGCGCTGCGGGGAAGAGTTCGGTCGCCACCTCACCCGGTATCACATCGACATCATAGGCGCGGACATGGGCTTCGAGTGCCGCCGAGAGCCTGGGGCCGGTTGTCTCGGGCACGGAGATGAAGTTCTCGATGCCCTCGGTATCCATCATCTGGCCGCCAAAGCGCTCGGCCACAAGCCCGGTGCGCACACCCTTGCGCGCCGCGTAGATTGCCGCCGAGGCCCCGGCCGGCCCACTGCCGATGATCAGCACGTCAAAGGGTGCGATATCCTTCAGTTTGGCCGCGGCACGTTTCGGTGCATCCGCATCGAGCTTTGCGAGAAGCTGCCCCGCATCGGCGCGGCCGGTCTCGAACAGCTTGCCGTTGAGGTAGACCTGCGGCACCGACATGATGTTGCGGGCCGTCACCTCATCGGGAAACAGCGCGCCGTCGATCGTCACGTTGCGGATGTTGGGGTTGATGACACTCATGGCGTTGAGCGCCTGCACCACGTCGGGGCAGTTCTGGCATGACAGCGCCACGTAGGTCTCGAAACTGTATTCCCCCGGCAGGGCGCGGATCTGGGCCACCATGTCATCGGAGAATTTGGGCGCATGCCCGCCCACCTGCAGCATGGCGAGCACGAAGGAGGTGAATTCGTGGCCCATGGGGATGGCGGCAAAGCTGACGCCCCCCGTCTTGGCGCCTGCCTGCTTGATGACGAAGGAGGGCCTGCGGGTAGCCTCGCCCTGCTCGCTGACCTGCACCCTGTCGGAAAGGGCGGCGACCTCGTGCAACAGTTCATGCATCTCGCGCGAGGGCGGGGTGTCATCCAGCGAGGCTTCGAGCACGATGGGGTGCGCGAGGCTGGCGAGGTAACCCTTGAGCTGCGTCTTGATGGCATCTTGCAACATGGCACGTCTCTCCACTTTTTCAGGCAGGGTGTGCGGGGGTTCCGGCCCGGCCCCTGCATGTTGCAGGAACCGGGCCGGAGGCATGGTCAGATCTTGCCCACGAGGTCGAGCGAGGGGGTCAGCGTGGCGCTGCCTTCCTTCCATTTCGCCGGGCAGACTTCACCGGGGTGGGAGGCGACATACTGCGCCGCCTCGATCTTGGAGAGGAGTTCGGCGGCGCTGCGGCCCACGCTGCCTGCCGTGATCTCGATGTACTGGATCTTGCCCTCGGGATCGAGCAGGAACGCACCACGGTCGGCCACGCCCGCTTCCTCGATATACACATCAAAATTACGTGCGATGTGGCCTGTCGGGTCGCCGAGCATGACGTACTTGATCTTGCTGATGGCGGGCGACGTGTCATGCCACGCCTTGTGGGTGAAATGCTTGTCGGTCGAGACCGAGTAGATTTCCACGCCCAGCTTCTGGAAGGCGGCGTAATTATCCGCGAGGTCTTCGAGTTCCGTCGGGCAGACAAAAGTGAAATCCGCCGGATAGAAGAAAAAGACGGACCATTTGCCCTTCACGTCGGCATCGCTCACCTTGATGAACTGGCCGTTATGGAAAGCGTCGGTTGTAAACGGTTTCAGCGAGTCATTGATGCGTGCCATTGGACTGCTCCTTGGTTTCGCGTGTCAGTTGTCGACGGGGTCTTATCCCACGTACACGAAATGCGCAGAAACTGTTTCTGTCAATGTCTGTGATAGGAGAAACCTTTTTACAAATGATCCAAAATAGGTTCTATCTATACGCATGACCTATATTCCCCTCTCCGGCCTCTCCCTGCGTGATATCGAATATGTTGTAGCGGTCGATGACCTGCGCAACTTTTCACGCGCTGCCGAGCGGTGCGGCGTGAGCCAGGGCGGCCTGTCGGAGCAGGTGCGCAAGCTGGAGGCGCTGCTGGGTGTGGTCCTGTTCGAGCGTTCGCGCCGCCATGTCGCCCCCACGCCTGATGGCGCGCGGCTGATCGGCATGGGGCGCGAGGTGCTGGCCGCCGCCCGCGCCATGATCGAGGCCGCGCGCGTGCGCACCGGCCCGCTTGAGGGGCTGCTGCGCATTGGCGTGATTGCAACGCTCGGCCCCTATTACGTGCCCAACCTGCTGCCACTGCTGCGCCGCAACTACCCGCAACTGCAACTGCGCCTGACCGACAGCCTGACCGACATCATGCTGCGCATGCTGCGCCATGACGAACTTGATATCGTGCTCGCGGCCCTGCCGGTCAGTGGCGAGGGCTTTCATAGCGTGCCGCTGTTCAGCGAGCCGTTCCTGGCCGCCTTCCCCGCCGAGCACGCGCTGGCCGGGCGCAAGAACCTGACCATGCCCGACCTGAAGGGGCCGGACCTGCTTTTGCTGGAAGACGGGCACTGCCTGCGCGACCAGGCGCTCGCCCTGTGCGGCATGTCATCGAACCACGAGCCCGAACGCCTGGCCGCAAGCCTGGAAATGCTGTGGCACATGATTGGCGCGGGCGAAGGCTATTCGCTCATCCCCCGCCTCGCCCTGCGCAACCGCGGCGAATGGGAAGGGCTGATCACGGTCCAGCCCATTCCCGCAGCAAGCCGCACCATCGGGCTGGTCTGGCGCGCGTCCGACCCGCGCGGGGCCGCCTTTGCCGACTTCGCCACCTGCCTGCGCAACAACACGCCCGAAGGCTGCACCGCGCTGCCGCACTTCCCCGCAAAAACCTGCATGACCCTTGAGCCGGACATGCCGCACAGGGACTGATGGCCAACCGGCCCTGAATCCGGCGGCAAAAACAGCCTGCCACCCGCAGCGGCGGCCAGCCGGGCTTGCCCCGAGTGCGTTGGACAATCAGGGAATTCTGTTTAGTGTAGGGTTTATCACGTGAATGGACGCTGGCTGCTGGCGTTCGGTTCGCCCCCTTTCTTTCAACACAAGCACGGAACCCGACATGCGCCGCACTGTTGTCTCATGGGGTAAGATTTTTGCGTCCTCATTCGTTATTTCCGTTTCCGTCCTCTGCGTTTTTTCAAGCCAAAGCCATGCTGGCGATAATGATACCAGTCTGGTTATCAAATACTCCGCACCACATTATACGACCACTGTAGATGATGGGTCCGATATTACGATCAAGGGCACAATAGAATTTGTTGAAACCAGGGACAAACATTCAGGTTCTTACTATAAATACGCCATATTGAAAACGGACACCCCCTACCGGCTCAGGGAAATTGAAAATACGGGGGAAGGTGACTACATTGAAGACAGCAACGTAACGCCTACGACGTTCTTCCCGATTACGGAACATGACCCGAAGAATTCAATCAGCGAATTCACGTCTTATCTGGGCCAGTACGTCACGCTGACGGGCAAGATCAAGTCAACCAATGGCGACGGCCCGATACTGGAATATCAATCCATCGCCCCCACCCCCAGAGATAAGTGACCCCACGCGCATCCGCTACCCGTTCAGGCGGGTCACAAGAAGCTGGTTGATGCGAAAGCCCTCCACGTCAACCACTTCAAAGCGGAAGCCCATCGTATCCACCCGGTCCGCCTTGCGTGCCATGCGGCGCAGGCGGTGCATGATGAAGCCGCCGATCGTGTCAAACGGTCCTGCTTCATCAAGATCGGTGGCGTCAAGTTCACGCCGCACGTCGCCAATCGAGGCCGCGCCATCAATCAGCCAGGAATTGGCGTCACGCCGCACGATCAGTTGCTCCTCGAACGGGTTGGCCACCCCGCCCATCAGCGCCCCCATGATGTCCTTGAAGGTAATCAGCCCCACGACCAGCCCGTATTCGTTCACCACCAGCGCAAAACCCACGCCGTGGATGTCGAACTGGGCCAGCGTATCCCACAGATTAATGGTTTCGGGCACCGAGAGCACATCGCGGCGCACCTGAAAGATCGGGCTCTCGGCCATGGGGCCGCCCGTGCGCATGGCTGGTGGCGCGGTGGCCGGATCACGGTCCACCACCGCGGCCAGCACGTCTTCCGCCCGGATGGAACCCACCACGTTGTCCAGCCCGCCATTACATAAAGGGTAGCGGGAATAAGGCTTGGCGCGCACCTTGGCCTTCTGCATCTCGGTGGTTTCCTGCAGGTCGAGGAACACGATCTCGTCACGCGGGGTCATGGCGGAGGTGATGGAGCGGTCCTGAAGCCCCAGCACGTTCTGGATCATCTGGTGCTCCTGCTCGAGCAGCACGCCCGAGGCGGTGCCGGCGGCCAGAATGGCGCGCAGGTCCTCCGGCGTTACGGGTTCCACCGCCGAGGCCGCCGGAATGCGCAGCGCGCGCAGGATCGCATCCGACACCCTGGAAAACACCCACACGATGGGAAAGAGCAGCCGCAACGCCAGGGCAGGAAACCACCCCACGGCCAGTGCGATCTTGTCAGGCGCGTTCATGGCGATGCGCTTGGGCAGCAGGTCGGCAAACAGCACGAACAGGCCGGTAACGAGCATGAACCCCAGCACGGAGGCCAGCGTCCCGGCCGTGGTCTCGTTCAGGCCCCACTGCGTAAAGCCATGCGTGAGCGAGGGCGAGAGCATCTGCGAACTGATCATGCCGCCAAGCACGCCCACGCCGTTGAGGCAGATCTGCAGCACGGTCATGACCTGCCCGCTGTTGCGCCGCAGTTTGAGGAAGGCAACCGCCCGCTCATCCCCCGCTTCGGCGCGGGAGCGCAGGCGGACATCACGGGCGGCGGCAAATGATATTTCTGATAGCGAAATAAATATATTAAGCGCGACCAGAAGCACAAGCGCAATCAGGCCAGAAAAAAACAGGACCACCAGAACACCCACAAAATAAATGCAGGACTGTATAACACGCGCCTGTCCCTGTCGGCAGCACCATATGCACGAGACGGATATTTTTTACTTCCCCTGCATATCGGGAAAAACACGGATCACGGCCCTGCGACAGCCCTGGCCACGATGCGCCAGCAGGCCGAAAAACGAACGGAACATAAGCGTTTCAGGATCATTATCGTTTTAAGCGTAGAATCTTTTTCCGCCAGGCGGGACATCAGGCCGCCCCGCATATCTCGTATCGTCAGGAACGCTGTTGCGTTGGCGCCGGGCAGGAACGGGATCGCGTATGGAACCATTAATTATGGTGAAACCATAAAATCACTATTGATGGTGTTATAATTCTGCATTATCTGTCAGAAAAGACACATGGCGCTTGTCATGCCGCGCGTCTTCCCCGGCACTGGGGGTATTGTGGTACCGTTTGCGTGCTCTCGCCCGCACGCAGGCATGAACAGCCGTAGCAAGGAAACAGGTGATCCATGAACGCAACGCCGCCCTCCCGGACCAAAGCCGCCCTGACCGACATGGCGGCCCGTTTTGCGCAGCGCGCGGCGGCCTATGACCGATCGGGGGAAATCGCGACCGATAACCTTGATGACGTGCAGGCAGCCGGCCTGCTGGGCCTGACCATAGCCCGTGCGGATGGCGGCCAGGGGGGCGGCCTGCGGCAGATTGTCGAGGTGATCGGCACGCTGGCCAAAGGCGACCCCACCACGGCGCTGATCGTGGGCATGCATTACCTGCAGCACGCCGTCATTGCCAAGGCCACCCACTGGCCGGAGGCCGCGCGCAGGCAGGTGATCGAGACCGCCCTGCGCGAAGGCGCGCTGATCAATGCGCTGCGGGTCGAGCCTGAACTGGGCACGCCCTCACGCGGGGGGCTGCCGGGCACGCGCATCACGTGGGTTGATGGCAGGCCACGGCTGAACGGGCGCAAGATCTATTCCACCGGGTCCACCGCCCTGCGCTGGGGCACCGTCTGGGCCGCGACCGACGAGCCGGAACCACGCGTGGGACAGGTACTCGTGGACCTGACCCTGCCCGGGGTCAGCATAGAGCGCAGCTGGAACCAGATGGGCATGCGCGCCACGGGCAGCCACACCATCGTGTTTGACAACGTGGAACTGCCCGACACGGCGCTGGTGGACCTGCGCGCACCCGACGCATGGCACAACCGCGATGGCTCGCTGGTGGTGGGGCATGTGCTGGCCATTGCCTGCCTGTATGATGGCGTGGCCCGCGCGGCACGGGACTGGCTGATCACCTTCCTGCATGAGCGCGTGCCGACCGCGCTGGGCAGGCCACTGGCCACGCTGCCACGCTTCCAGACCCTGCTGGGCGAGATCGATGCGCTGCTGATGGTCAATGAAAGCCTGATTGAAACCGCGCTGGCCAGGGCAGAAAGCGGCAACTACCCCGCGCATGAAGCCAACCTGGCCAAATATGTGGTGACCGAAAACGCCATCAAGTCGGTTGAACTGGGCCTTGCCGCGATCGGCAACCCGGGGCTGAGCCAGGACAACCCGCTCGAGCGGCATTACCGCAACGTGCTGTGCGCGCGCATCCACACCCCTCAGGCCGATGTGGCGCTGGCCAGCGCAGGGCGCGTGGCGCTTGAGGCGGGGCAGTAAGCGGATTTATGCGGGTTCCATTTCATTCATGCATGATAACGGCGGACATGCCTTATTACGAAACGTATTGAAATTACCATATTCCAGATATGGTTAGGCTTGTATAAACATGGGTGAAACGGCAGCCGGTTGCGTGAATGATGCTGGTATTCTTGTTCCTCGGGTTTGCCGTGATGTCTGCATGGAGCGGCACAAGGCAGCAGACCGCCGCCCCATGACCGGATTGTCCGATTTCCGTGCGGGGTACTACACGGCACGGACGTGATGACTACCGTGACCCCTGCCTGCATGCCGCAGGTTCAGGGTTGACCCCAACACTCAGGATCAGGCCTGTAAGCATAATGAAAAAACAGTCTTTTCTGGCACTTGGCGCAGCATGCCTGCTGGGCTTTGCCACATCGGCCCAGGCCCAGCCCTATGGCGGGCCACAAGGCCCCGGTCCGGGCGGCATGGGCGCCCCCGCAGGGCATGAAGGCCCGCATGCAGGTGCTGGGCAGCACGGTCCCGGGCAGCGTGGTCCTGCGCCCGGCCCGCAGCACCGCCCGGCCCCGCATGGCGGCCCCGACCACCGCATGGCAGGCCCCGGCGACAACCGCGATGGCGGCTGGCGTGACAACAATCCGGACATGAACCGCGTATGGCATCAGGGCGAGCGTTATGATGGCCCGCGCAACAGCCGCTGGATTGTCAATGACTGGCAGGACCACCGTGGCCTCTCCGCCCCGCCCTCAGGCTACCAGTGGATGCGCTATGGCAACCAGTATCTGCTGACAGCCATCACCACCGGCGTGATCGCGGGCGTGGTCAGCGCTACGCTGGGCGGCGGCATCCGCTAACGGCGACAGGACGCGCATAGGGCCATGCGGCAGATCCCCTGCCCCGCGGCCCTATGAACGCCCGCCCGTACAGGCTGGCAGCACCCTAAGCGCTGATTGCACAATAATCGCAAATACAGCTATTCTTTAAAATATACGTGCATTACGCAAGACCTGGCACGGCCGGTTCATTCATCGGCATGATCGGGTTCACACCCCCCACATGCGCTTAATGGCTGTCATTTTTTCATTTGTTGTAAAATATACGAATAATCGACGTCCGATTTCCCGAAAAAATCTTTTACTGCATCTTGACGATAAGTATTTTCTTCATAGATGTTGACTTCATCAGGATATCTGAATTCTACTTTTATTTTTTCATTTTCTATTTTATATAACATTATTCTCCATACATTTTGCGTATTGTTATTTTTGCATTCATACCAGAAGTCAGACAGTAAATCACCCAATGCGTCAGAGCACATTCTCAATTCGATCGTGCCCTGATCATTCAGGAAATAAATGGCATCGGAAATATATCCTTCATCGCCTTCCACATACAGAAGAGTCTTTTTTGATACACCCCCGACCGCCTCGACCAGGGCGTACCCTATTTCCTGATAAAAATTTTCTATTTCTTTTTTCATATCCTGTCCCTCTATAAAATATATTTATCCGTCCATAATGCTTGCAGGATTTCCATTCTACGCCAAGGCAGAAAAGCCGGGTTTTGCGCGGCCTGCCTATCTGCTCCTGAACATGGCATGGCCTGATAATATTTTCTTGTGCTATTTAATATAGCGTATTGCATATTATGAGCGGATACGATTAGCTCGCACCATGAC
>NZ_JABJWC010000030.1 GCF_013155395.1 Komagataeibacter melomenusus
CCTCGGGCGAACCTCCTCAATCAGAGGTTCCCAGATCGCCCATGTCTCGTCCGTAAAGGTGCCTGTTCTGTCTCCTTCTTCCATCCCTACAATATGGGAAGAAATTCAAGATCTAACAGGCCCTAGTAACCATCTTCTGTTTGTTAAAGTCGTATTGTATTGCTATCAAGCAGGCATTCCCCGGTATGATCTGCCAACCTGCTTTGGTGACTGGAAGAATGTTTGCAGGTATCTGCATTACTGGTGCGAAAGCAGTGTCATAGAGCGGATTTTCGGGTATTTGGCTGTCAATCCCGACAATGAACGCATGATGATTGATAACACCATTCGTTAAGGTACATCAGCACCGTGGGGGAGTCCATAAAAAGGGGGCAGATCAGGCCATCAGACCGTCTCGTATGCAGGCTGACCTCGAAAATCCACGTGATCATCGACGCTGCAGGAAAGGCGGTTATCCTGTCCCTGACGACGCGCCCCGGATTTTTGCGGGATGCAGATGGTAAAAGATTGAGGGTATTACCTATCAATATTTTTATATAAGCTGCATTATGCCGAATCAGATTTAGGGCGTAGGTTTTGTTTGAGGATGAAGAGTATTGTGAATCAGCCTAAAGCGATTGATGTTTCAATTGTTATGCCATGCCTTAATGAAATTAAGTCTCTAGAGCACTGTATTCGAAATGCGCATGCTGCATTGGATTTAATACACGCCGCTTATAACCTGAACGGCGAGATTGTGATTGCCGATAACGGTTCAACCGACGGGAGCCAGGCCCTGGCCTCCAGTCTGGGGGCGCGTGTTGTCCATATCAAACGGAAAGGGTATGGTGCCGCCCTTATTGGCGGATTTGATCAGGCCTACGGGCGCTATCTGATTATGGGAGATTGTGACGGCAGCTACAATTTCATTGATAGCAAAGAGATGATTGGCAAACTGATCGCAGGAGCGGATCTGTGCATGGGGTCGCGCTTTCAGGGCGGCATTGCGCCCGGTGCCATGCCGTGGAAGAATCGCTATATCGGCAACCCGATATTGACCGGTATTTTGAACCTGTTTTTCCGCTCGGGTATTGATGACGCACATTGCGGCCTGCGCGCCCTTACCCGTGCGGCTTACCAGCGGCTTGGCCTGCAAAGCACAGGTATGGAATTTGCCAGTGAAATGGTGGTCAAGGCCTCGTTGCTCAAACTGAAAATTGCTGAAGTTCCTGTCACCCTTTCTCCCGATCTGCGTGATCGTCCGCCTCATCTTCTGCCCTGGCGCGATGGCTGGCGGCATTTACGCTACCTGTTCATGCTCAGCCCGACATGGGTCTTTGGCGTGCCAGCGCTATGCGCGCTTGTGGTCGGCGCAGTTATTCTGGGGATTGCTGGCCTGCATGATGTCTGCCTTCTGTCCGGCAAGGGCATGTTTGGTGATTCATGGGTGATCGTGGGCGGTTTTCTGACCACGATCGGCCATCTTTCACTCATCATGATGCTTGTTACGCATCTGCATGGTGTTAACCAGCGGTATCGAAATCTCCATCCAGGCATTAATCGCTTTCGTGAGATTCTGACATTGGAAACCACGCTGATTGGCGGAGCCTGTCTGGTTCTCCTGGCCATCATTGGCATGGTTGGCATTGGTTGGAACTGGACGCACATCGGCTTTGTCGCTTTGCCTTCAGTATTCCCGATCGTCTTGTGCGCGGTTATCGGCACCATTGGCATCCAGTCTATTCTGGGGGGCTTTCTGCTGGCAATCATCGCCGGGCATAGTGCGCGACTGGTCATCACCTCACCGGAGGCACCCAATCCAGAAGCGCGCTTGGACGAAACTGGAAACACAATATGACGACCCTTGATCGCTCCAGACCCCGTATATGGGATACTGATTGGCTTCTTCTGCGCCAACTGGTGCATGTCATTCGCAAAGAAACCTCCAGCGCGTTTAGACCAGGGCAGACCTTGCTGGATCTGGGCTGTGTAGACATGCCGTATAGAGAGATCATTGAAAATGAGGGTATCCGTTATCTCGGGGCGGATATTGATGGTCGGGCGGATATCCGCATAAGCCAGGATGGCAAGGTTGATGTGCCTGATCACAGCATTGATGCGGTCCTGTCTGTTCAGGTTCTGGAGCACGTCCGTGATCTGGACAGTTATTGCTGTGAGATTCACCGCCTGTTGCGTCCTGATGGAACGTTGTTCCTGTCCACGCATGGCACATGGCTGTATCATCCCCACCCCGAGGATCATCGCCGCTGGACACGTACCGGCCTGATTCATGATCTTGAAACGCGTGGTTTGCATGGCAAGGAAATGCGTGGATTTGTTGGTCCTCTGGCCACGACAACAATGTTGCGTCTTACGGGGTATGCTTATGTGTTACGCAAGCTTCCCGTAGTGGGTCGTTTTCTGGCCCGCATTATTGCCGTCATCATGAACCTGCGTGGGTTGATGGAAGATTGTATTACATCGGCGCAGATGTGCATGGATAATGCCTGTGTTTATTGGGTCAAGGCTCGCCCTGTATGAAGGGGCACCGCTCGAAAATTTTGTTTGCAGTGGTATCGGCCATTTGCATGATGACACATAACATCATCATGATCTTACTGGATTTTCTAGGTGTACCGCTGTTGCTTGCGATTGTCGTATCCTTCGGCATAGTCGGTGGCGTCGGTTATGCGGGCCATAGCAGTTTTGTCTTTCGTCAACCGATGAGTTTCCCCGGTTTCGGGCGGTATATACTCAGCATGACGATGGGCGTAGGGGTCGCAATCCCTATCATTTATTGCTGGAAGGTTGGATTGGCCTTGCCAATGTGGATTGCAGCACCTGCAGCAAGTCTGTGTACCACTATCATAAATTATCTATTGGTGCGTTGGGCTATTATGCGTCCGACCATTGCAGGAGAATAAGGAAATGGAAATAAACGCCTTTCAGGCGACCGACCTGCAAAAAATATTGGCGTCACATCTGCCAATGTATAAGTCCAAAATGCCGCATTATCAGACGATGATGCTTAATAGCCTGCGCACTTTATGGACCGGCCATCCCAAACGTCTGATCGACGTGGGGGGCGGAACCGGTGTGATTGCACAGGCCATATCGCAGCTATTCCCGGTAAATGAAGTTCAGACTATTGATGTTGTTGACCGTTTTTGCAAAAGCTTAACCGTTGCGACCGACTCTTACGATGGACGAACCATACCATTTGAAACGGGGAGCTTTGATGCGGCAACACTTAACAATGTTTTACATCATGTTCCTGTAGAGGAAAGAGTTAATCTGTTCCGCGAGATCCGACGTGTTGTACATGGTCCTCTCTATATCAAGGATCATGTCAGTACTGGCCTGATCGATGATGTCCGTCTGACCGCTTTGGACGCTATCGGGAATATTCCCTTTGGCGGCATGATCAAGGCCAAGTATCTGTCACAGCAGGAATGGCAATCTCTGGCCGATAACACTGGATGGACGATTTCAGCCCAGATCAGTAATATTCCATATCGTTCTGGTCTTTTTGCAGTGTTGTTTCCAAATAGATTAGAAACCACGATGCGTTTTGATCCTTCGTAATATAGTATATTAAAATAAAAATGACCGTAACGCGTTTTCTTAATGTGACTTCTTTTTTTGCCAGTCATGGTGGTGGCCTGGAAAGGGTTGCCGCGCAGATGTGTCAGCATCTCGCCGCCCTTGGCAACGATGTTGTCTGGGCGGCAAGCAATGCAGATCCGGCACCGCAAGGCGTTGCCTATCGCACGTTGCCGCTATCGTGCATTAACCCTACGGAAGCGCTGACTGGCTTACCCATGCCCATTCCCGGCCCATTGGCCGTGTACCGCTTATGGCGCGCTATTGGCAATACAGATATTGTTGTAGTGCATGACGCGCTTTACTGCACGTCAATCATGGCAATGGTGGCAGCCAGACTGCAACGTAAACCGGTTATCATGATTCAACATATCGCGGAAATCGCCTTTTCATCGCCTGTGCTGAGGCTGGTCATGAAACTGGCCAATAATATCGTGACACGTTCCATGATGTACGCGGCAGATCAGGTCGTGTTCATCAGTCAGACCGTGCTTGATGACTTCGCCTCTTATCGCAAAAAGCAGCCACCCAAACTCATTTTCAATGGCGTTGACAGCAGTATTTTTCATGAGATGCCATCGGCGCGCAAGCGTTTTGGTTTACCGGAAAAGGGCAGGATCGTTGCCTTTGTCGGCCGGTTTGTAGAAAAAAAAGGCCTGAATGTACTTCGATCCTTGGCCGAGAACCGGCCAGATCTGCAATTCGCCCTGGCGGGTAGCGGCCCGATTGATCCCCTGGCCTGGAATCTGCCCAATATTCACGTGCTAGGTAGATTGTCCCAGCAGGAGGTTGCATGCCTGTTTGCAACCGCAGACCTTCTGCTCCTCCCCAGCGTTGGCGAGGGTTATCCCCTTGTCATACAGGAAGCCATGGCAACTGGCCTGCCTGTTGTGTGTGGAAGCGAGAGTGCGCGTGCGGATCCGGCAGCACATACTTGGCTACGGGGTGTTACCATTGACTTGAGAAGGCCCGGACAGACAGCCAGTCAGATTGGTGCCGCGATTGACGCGCTGGAAATGAGCGCTGGCGAACGGCGGAAGATGATGGATTATGCCAAGACACATTATGACTGGACTCTATTTGCTGAGCGCATCATGGATATCGGTAAAAATATTTGTGAATTCCATATTTAATACGATAAATATAGAATTAAATAATATTTGTATATTGGGCATGTAATATGAAAATAGAAAACAAAAAACTATATTATATTTTTTATATTATTTCTATAATTTTATTGTTTAGATTTACGCGCATTGATGATATTCATAAAAGCATGGCGGCATTTTATTATGTCCACCAAGATATATGGCTTTTGCTGGCAGCAATGGGGATTGTCGGTCTAGCAAACTGGTTTTCCGCATTACGGCCGCTCCCCCTGAAATTGACGTTTTTGCCAAGATATATCTGGGCCGTTGCGGCAGGTCTGTGCGCGTTCTGTCTGGTCGGTCACTGGCTGGTCTTATGTGGATACGACGCCAGCCGTGATGAGCAGATGGCGAATTTTGACTCTTATATTTTTGCATCCGGTCATCTGGTCGCGCCTTTAAGTGAATTATGGCGCGATAATTCGGACGTTCTGAATACCAATTTTCTTTATCCATCCGTGCATCGTGGGGCATGGGTTTCTGCCTATCTTCCCATCAATGCCGCCATAAGGGCTCTGTTTCGCCTGTTTGCCTTCCCGGAACTGGCTAATCCACTCATCACAGCCTTGGGTGCCATAGCATTATGGGCCTGTGTGCGTCAGTTGTGGCCCAAGGATAAGGAGGCGCCATGGGTCGCGCTCCTGCTTTACTGCTTGTCGGGGCAGATTCTATGTCTGGGCATGACGGCCTACGCCATGCCTGCACATCTGACCTTCGACCTTATCTGGCTATGGTTGTACCTGCAGAAACGCTGGTGGTCCGATACCCTTGCGCTTGTCGTGGCATTTTTTACAGTTGGGCTGCATCAACCCATTATGCATCCGTTATTTGCCGCGCCATTCCTCTGCCTGCTGGTCTTTCAACGGCAATGGCCGCGCGTGGCATTTTATTTTATCGGTTATGCCGTGATCGGCCTGTTCTGGTTGAAGTGGCCTGCCTACATATCAACTCTGGTGCAGAGTGGGGGAGTCGCCCCGCCTCCAGGCGCGGACTATATTTCCCGACTGGTTGAAACAGTGTCACGAAATGGTCTGATGGCCATTCCTTATATGCTCCTCAATATGGCGCGGTTGATTGCGTGGAATCATCTCCTGCTTCTGCCTCTGGTCTGGATTGGTGTTAGCCTATGCTGGCGACAACGCCTTGTGCAGGCTCTCGCAGGCGGCATTATCCTGACCTTTATGGTCATGATGATCATTATGCCCTATCAGGGCCATGCTTTTGGTTACCGTTATTTTAACGGATTGCTGGGCAATTTTATATTGCTGGCGGTATATGGCTGGAAAATGATTGTTCCGCAGGAGCCAAAATGGCGTTCATTGATGGTGTATACATCAGCAGGTATCGCTATTGTAATGATACCGATGCAACTGTTCTTTTCTCATCATTTTTATAGTACTTTTTCGCAGGAGAGTAAGCGCATTGCTTCCATGGATGCAGATTATTTTATTTATACCGGAGCCATAGATCTTCCTCTTTTTGGTTGGGATGTGGTTCTCAATCGACCCGATCTGAGCAATCGGCCTGTCAGGCTGATTGGTGATCTCATGTCAGACAATTTCGTTAAGGCGCTCTGTTCTACGCATCCAAGTGTAATGATGCTGCCGATTGAAGCGCTGCGTCCTATTGAAGGTCTATTCAGTCAGAGAAGAGCCCAACTCATGCAGCCAAATAATGTACATTTTGCCAATATCCTGTACGAGGCTGGCTGTCAGGTAAAATAGGCGGCCCACTTTTTACTTTCTGTAGCGGATCTATTCCGGCCGATGTCAGTACTGCCTTTATGCTATACTTTTTAGATATACGTCATTGGCAGCGACCGCTGCTTTCTAGTCTAGTCGGCTTGGTGCCAGAGTTGTGGCAGGCAGTAACTGGCGCCAAGTGAGCGTGTAATTGTCTGTGCCGGTGTAATCCCAATTCAGCAAGTAGTGGCCGTTTTTGGAGGGAAGGGGGCAGGCTACCATGTACAGTCATTCAGCACGTCATTGCTCCGCCGCAGGGGGGGGGCAGGATCGATATGGCTGCGATCGAACCGGGTAGACCGCCGACCTATGTCGTCTGCAATCGTGGGTATGCTTCGCACAAATTCTGTGAAGAACTCTGGAATCAGAGATCTCGTCCTATCTCATCCTGCCAAGCAGGAATGATCGTGAAGTTGCCCGTCCCAAATGGGCTTGCAGGCACCGGCATCTGGTCGAAAACTTGTGAGTAAGGCTCAAGAAATGATGGCCTGTCGCAATTCAATACGAAAAAACCGTCGTATCCTTCTTCTTCTCTTGATGCTGCTACAGCAGATTATATCAAGACCTGACAGACCCTGGTCCTATTGCATGGAACATCTAAAATATTTCCCGGTGTAAGCGGAGAGACGCTTCCATATCTATCAGAAATAAAATAGAAATATATTGAGAAGTGCCGGAACAATTTAAGATGGGAGTTAAATATGAGCCTTCGAGACGTCATAAACCGTTGCATTGAGACGGTAGCTAATAGCAGATTATCATTGAAATACCGGATGCCAGACGTGGATGCGCAGACACGTGAAATATATCATCGTATTGCTAAATATACGATGACTTCACCTGAGCGTATTGCTGGCTTGTGCCAAGCAGTTCGTTATGTAACTGATGCTAAAATTCCAGGAGCTTATGTCGAATGCGGCGTATGGCGTGGCGGAAGCAGTATGGCTGCTGCACTCAGCTTTATTGCTGCCGGTGAAACGGAACGCCCCATCTATCTCTTTGATACGTTCGAAGGCATGTCTTCTCCGTCAACACATGATCTGAGGGCTAAAGACGGAACCGCAGCGGCAGAACTTCTCAGGTTGTCGAAGAAATCAGACAAAATATGGTGCAACGCATCCATAGAAGATGTGACCATCAATATGGCCTCAACCTCATATGATATGAAACGAGTAACATTATGCAAGGTATGGTTGAACAGACTCTGCCAATGCAAGCTCCCGAGAAAATTGCAGTGTTGCGATTGGATACAGATTGGTACGAATCGACCCGACATGAACTGGAGCACCTTTATCCGCGCTTGGTTCCTGGTGGGGTTTTAATAATTGATGATTATGGATACTGGGCAGGTGCTCGAAAAGCAGTCGATGAATATTTCTCAGATAAGCCGATTCTATTAAATCGCCTTGACAATACGGGTCGAATCGCTGTTAAATAGGAGTATTTATCTTTAATATTTCAATAATAACAGAACGAATTGTATATTTGTTGATGACAAGCATGATGCAGTCTGGGACATGCTGATCGGGGAAGTCCGTCCGAAAGCCTCACCGAAGGCTCTTCGGCGGACGATATCCGCGATTTTCTGGCGCTATCACAGCAGTGCAGAGTGGCGTGCCTTAACACCTCGAATGGGCACAGATCAAGCTCAGTGCCTGCAAGGGCTATAAGAATTTCCTCCAGCCGCTGAAGGACGGTTGCGGCACTGCTTTCGTGGCTGAACCGAACCGGGCTTATTGTGCCTGCATGCGTGAGGAAATCCAGACATTCCTGCGCCAACTGGCCGCTTTCCGATTGCTGCTGGTGCTCGGCACCGGGCAGCGCGGCATCGTCTGGCATGGCCGCCTGCGTGCCACAGCAGCTTCGTGGTTGGCGGAAATGGGATGCACGGAACACGAAATCATGTCGATCACCGGACACACGACTACTGCATCAGTAAGCGTGTACGTGCGTTATGCTGAGCAGAAAACACGCGCAGTTAATGCCATCGCCAAGCTCTCTAACCGACCCCTGGAACAGGCGGGTAGAAAGCAGGGAGTGACTAACATTTTCAAACAGGGGAAAAAAGTGACTAACAGCGACTGCGGCGGAGCCGTAAAAACGTCGGTTAAGTCACTGAAGATAAACCCTAACGTGATGGTAGCGATGGACGGATTTGAACCGCCGATCAAGGGCTTATGATTTTCCTATTTCCCCCATGAAATCAAAGATGTTGGTCAAAAACTGCCCATATGCAGCATGCCGTAGAATCACGAGTCGTTTGAAGATTGACTAACAGCTTTTGCGATTCGAATTAGCACTACAGTTGTTTTTCGAGATGAGAGGCATAAGTGTCACTCTAGAGGGTGTTATGCACCTTGAGCGAGTATAGCGGCGTTTCTGAGCATGAAACATGCGAAAGCGACGACATGGAGACTTGCGAGGGTTGAAGCGTAACGCTCGTAGTCCTTGACGAGCCTGCGGCATCGTGTGGCCCATGCGAAAGACCGCTCGACGACCCATCGGCGCGGCAGCAGGACAAAGCCGCGCTTGGCTTCGGGCAACTTGACGACTTCGAGTGCGATACCGTGCGTGCGAGCCGCCTCGTCTGGTTTTGAGCCCGTATATCCCTGATCGACATAGGCTAGTTCGACGCTTTCGTCAGTGGCCTCCTGAATGGCAGCGGCGAGGCGTCCGACCTCGGCGCGATCATCCCGGTTGGCTGGCGTGACATGCAGGGCCAGCAGGTGGCCCAGCGTATCCACAGCCATATGCAGCTTCGAGCCCCGTTTGCGTTTGGCCCCGTCGTAACTGGCGCGAGGCCCGCTCTCGGGTGTCGAACGCAATGTCCGGCTGTCGAGGATGGCTGCGGTGGGTTCCGGCTGGCGACCGGAAGCCATGCGCAAGACGGCACGTAGATCGCAGGCCAGCGTCTCGAAGCAGCCGGCATCCATCCAACGACGAGACTGCTGATAAACCGCCGACCACGGCGGCAGATCGTTTGGTATCGCACGCCAGGCAATCCCGTAGCGGATCACGTAGCGCAACCCGTTGAACAGTTCGCGCAGATCATGCCGCTGTTCCGCGTCCTCTCGCATCAGGACCAGATACGGAACGACCAGAGACCATTCTTCGTCTGATACATCAGAGGGATACGGTTTGCGTGCGGGTGCCATCTCTCATTACTGCACCAATCAGGAACGAAAGTACATAACCCCCTCTAGTTAAAGCAGGGGTAGTTTACCTGTTACAAGTCTGTAAAAAGAGAGATATTTTTAGCACAAGGAAGCAGTTATGGGTTCTCTCTCTTTTAGACGCTACTACCCTTTCGCAGCGCTGGCATTTTCTGGGGGTATGCTTGTCGCAGGCATGGCCCATGCCGATAGCGCTAGCCAAGCCAAGCGTCAGCAGCTTCTACAGCAAGAATCAGAAGAAGATAAGCAGTTTCGTGACAAGGAAACCCAATTAAACAATCATCTCAATCAGTATATGAAGTAATCTGATAATAAAATACAAAAGTTAGTTGACTGGAATGACAATCAAATTTATGCAAATGGCCGAAAATGTGATCAGCTTGCAAGGCAGGGGCAGGGTGATGAATGTGTACGCTTAAATACTCAGCAAACCAATGATTTCAACCAGAAGATGAATCTGTTGCAGCAGGACCGCCAGAAGTACCAGGTCCAGTTTCAACAGCAGGACGATGATCTGGTGCACCAACACCAATTGATGGTGAGACACATAAGCGAGAAGCTTAACCAACTCTAACTATGTATTTGTTTGATGCAGGGCTCCAGCGACGGCTCAAGCCCTGCTATGCAGCCGTTACTGGTCAGATCTATGGTTGCTGCCACTTAAAAATGGCCTGACAGGCACGAGGCTGGCGCAATCAATCTCACTCCAATGATTCATCATAGCTTGCACTCGTGCCCACAATTTGTGGCGGCCTGCGATTAGATGGGCAACCTCAGTGCGCCGGACGACATCATTCTGGTTAAGCAGAGCCGCCTCATAGCTGATCTGCCGGGACATCTCCACATCAGGCATGGACGACAGCGGCGCATAGGCCACAGGCAGACTGATCGTCTGCCCGCGCGTCCGGCTGGCATCGGCCTGCACCCCGAACGTCGGCACCGTGGTCGCCGCGCCCACGCCGAACTGACCGCCCTGCGTGAACTGACCGGAGAGCTGTAGCGTCACGTCGCCTGCAATCGTGCCAACCACCGGGTCGGGCGTATGCTGGCTGCACTGGGCGGCGCGCACGGCGCGCGTGAATCGGGCATCCTGCTCTGCCGTCCGGTCACCCGCATGCGAGACCGATACCACCCCGGCCTGCGCCAGACTGGACTGGATGGAGGCCATGGCCTGCGGGATCGTGGTCTGCACGGGCGCCTGATGGGCGCAGGCAGACAGGCCGAGGGCGCAGGCCAGCGCCAGAAGCGCCCTCATGCCACACCCCGCAGATATGCATCATTGGCCGCGACCAAGGCCTCCCAGTCCGGCTGGCTCGGTGCCAGAGTCATGGCGGGCTGCAGCTGGCGCCAGGCGAGCGCGTGCGCTTCCATGATGCGCGAGCGCACCCAGCGCCAGGTCGCGCGCTGCGTGGTGCTCCAGGTGAGCAGGGTCACGATGTCCGTGTCATCCGTGCCGGTGTAATCCCAGCCCAGCAGGCAATGGCCGTTTGCGGGGGTGGGGTTCGGATCGCCATGTCCGGCCGGGGTGTCGGTATCCCACACCGGAGCCAGCGCACCGTTCTCATCTTCCCACAGATCGGCGTCGGCCAGCTGCACGCCGAGATAGGCCGCCGACAGCCCGGCCATGACATTGCGCACGCCATTCAGGTCACCCGGATCCGCGCTGCCCCAGAGGGGGAACAGGGTCTGGTTGGTCACGGCATACCCATCATGCAGCGCGGTGGTCAGCACATCGACCTCCACGCCGCCGCGGTCTGTGCCCGGCTGGCCCGGCACATAGCCAGTGGAGCGGGAGTAGAACGCCACGGCCTGCGGCGTAGTGACGTCGGTCTGGAATCCGTTCAGGACGGACGTGGCGCGGATGTGGTTGCCGATCCCGGCCGAGGTGCAGTCCCCCAGCATATCATTGCCCAGCAGCAGCGGAGCAGGATCAATATGGCTGCGGTCAAGCCGGGCAGGAGCCTGCCGGGCCATGAAGCTGCGCATGACCGACATAGAGGGCTGCCCTGCGCGCGTTTGAGGAGCAAGGCAGCCGAGTTTACGCTTATTAGCAAATCTGGATGGTTTCATGTTCATGAATATCTATATGTCTGCATGTTTGCCAACGGTGATTGACATGGCCATTCGCGTTGAGCGATATCGTGGTCGGAAAAGTTATGATCGCTATATGGTAGCCGGTAACTCCTGCTCCGTTATTTGTATAAATGGTAAATAGGAAAAGGAAGATTTATAGATTCAATAATAATAATAATAATAATAAAATAAATATATCATAAATAAATATAAAATTGATATGTTTACATTATAATAATTTACTTTTAGTTCTGTATGCGGAAGGATTACCGATGTTACAACTTTCATGGCTACCGAAACCATCGTCAGAATGGAAAAAACAGTTTGTGGAAGGAATGGAATTATCCGGTAATGACCTGGAATGTTGGGAATTTATACGAAAAAATTGCCAATATGATCTATCTATATCTGATATCCGGAGAGTGGATAAAGCGATTTCGTCCATATTCATGGATGGCGTCCCAGATGGACTGCCCAATGCGCCTATCCGATTGGCGATCCTTTCTTCCTGCACGATCGGCCATTTGCTCTCCGCAATTCGTGTGGCCGCGGCACGGCGAAATCTGTGGATAGATATTTACACGACTGATTTTGGGCAATATGTGCATGAACTGAGTGATGCAAGCTCTGCATTATATGCATTCAAGCCCGATATTGTGCTCTTCAGTCTCGATTCACATCACGCTACAGCTTCTATCGCTTCAGCTAAGGAGCCAATTGTCGCTCGTGAAAAGTTTCTTGCTCATTTGCAATGGGCATGGCGCACTGCACGAGAGGGATTGGGAGCGACTGTTATCCAGCAGACCTTTCTGCCTCTGTTTCCGACCGTGTTAGGCAACAATGAGGTCAGATGTGAGCATAGTCGCAATGCCACGATTACATGGTTGAACGACCGCCTGCGGCATGAAGATGTTTTGCTGCTATCGGTCGATGCAGAAGTTGCGCAGGATGGCCTCGCTGCATGGTATGACCAGATGCTCTGGTATCGCGCAAAGCAGGAAATCCATCCCATGGCTGCGGCCATGTATGGCGACATGGCGGGACGCCTTCTGGCCGCACTGCGTGGTCTCTCGAAAAAATGCCTGGTTCTTGATCTCGACAATACCCTGTGGGGCGGGGTAATCGGTGATGACGGCATGGAAGGCATTGCGCTGGGCCAGGGGAGCGCATTGGGAGAGGCTTATCTGGCATTCCAGGAGTATGTTCTGGCATTGAAACAGCGCGGGGTCATTCTGGCCGTATGCTCCAAAAATACTGAAAGCGTGGCGAAAGAGGTCTTCGAGAAGCATCCGGAGATGAAAATCCGCTTGTCGGATATCGCCTGTTTCGTTGCAAACTGGACTGATAAAGCGACCAATCTGCGTATGATTTCTCAGACATTGAATATCGGCATTGATTCGCTTGTCTTTGCGGACGACAACCCGGCTGAACGGGCAATCGTGCGGCAGGAATTACCGATGGTTGCCGTTCCTGAACTGCCTGAAGATGCAGGTCTTTACGCAGGGGCGCTTGCACGCAGTGGTTATTTCGAAGGAATACGTGTCACGGATGATGACCTGGCACGGTCAGCACAGTATCAGGAAAACATTCAACGTCGAAAACTGGCAGAAGTCACCACCGATATCGATGCCTATCTGACCAATCTCGATATGACGATGATCTGGAATGACAAAATCACTCCCGTAACCCTGCCTCGGGTCACGCAACTCATAAACAAGACCAACCAGTTCAACCTTACGACAATTCGGACGGATGAAGGGGAGATCACACATTTGATGAATGATCCCCATTCTGTAGTGCTGGTCATGCGTCTGAAGGACACGTTTGGCGATAATGGCATTATTTCAGTTATTACCTGTCAGGACGCTGATGGTAATAAAACAGAAAAAACTTCCGACCTTCGTATCATACGATGGGTTATGAGCTGTCGTGTTCTCAAGCGGGGGGTTGAGCAGGCTGCAATTAACCTGCTTGCAATGATAGCAGCCCAGCGTGGAAAAACGGCAATCATTGGCGAATACAGGCCAACGGATCGTAATGCCATGGTTGCTGACCTGTATGAACGTCTTGGTTTCTCAAAGTTCGGGGAACAGGAGGATGGAAGCACATTATGGCGGCTGGACATCCCGCGTCCCGATCTCCCCCATCATATCCATCTTGAAAAGGCCTGATATATGTCTCTCTCCCCCCAAAAGCAGCAGATCCTGACCGAACTGACCGAACTCTGTCGTGATATTCTGGACGATGACAGCCTGACCCTTACCATGGCAACGACAGCTGATAGTGTTCCCAACTGGGATTCAATGAGCCACATTGCCATTGTAACCGCAGCGGAACAGAAATTTGGCATCAAGTTCCGCACCGCAGAGATCGAAGAACTTCATTCTGTCGGCGATTTTGTCGATTTGATTGCCGAAAAAAAAGGCATCGTATAAAAATCTTCACGCCTTTTGGCTATCGGGACAAGCAGGAAGAAATTTCTGGCTGTCCCGATTTGTTTTTGTGCCTGGATTAACATGCTTTTCAATTCTCTCAGCTTTCTGCTGCTTTTCCTACCCGTATGCCTTGTCGCATTTTTTTCTATAGGGCGTTTTTCGCTTAAAGCAGGGCAGGCCTTTCTGGGGCTGGCATCTATCATCTTTTATAGCTGGCTTGGCTTTGCGTTTTTGCCACTGCTGGTTATATCGATCTTATTCAATTATAGTATCGGAAGGATGATTGCCCGGCAGGAAGAAGGGGATGTACGTGCACGGATGATGCTTGCGTTTGGTGTCATTACCAATTTGGCAGCGTTATTCTATTACAAATATATGTTCGATTTTACAACGTGGTTGGGTCTACATATCGGGCATCCGGATATCGCTTTTGGAAGTGCCATTCTGCCTTTGGGTATCTCCTTCTTTACGTTCACCCAGATAGGATTTCTTGTAGACAGTGCCGCAGGGCTTACGAAATCGCAGAATTTTGTTGAGTACGTTCTATTCGTTACGTTTTTTCCGCATGTGATTGCAGGTCCTATCCTGCATCATCGTGAGATGATGCCCCAGTTTCGCCAACGTGAAACATATCACTTCAATCTGAACAATTTTTCGATTGGCCTGGCAATTTTCACGATCGGTCTGGCCAAGAAAGTCCTTATTGCCGATAACTGCTTCCGCCCTTATGTGGCATCAACATTTCAACCACACATACACTTGACCACAGCTGCTGCCTGGAGCGGCGTACTGTCGTATTTCCTGCAGTTGTATTTTGATTTTTCTGGCTATTCCGAAATGGCAATCGGTCTGGCGCGTATGTTTAACATTACATTTCCAGCCAATTTTGATTCACCTTATAAGGCAGCAAATGTCATAGATTTCTGGCAGCGCTGGCATATTTCTCTCACGCGCTTTCTTACGCTTTACGTATACAGTCCTGTAAGTCTTGCACTCAATCGACGTATGGTAACGCGGTACGGTATCATTACCAGTGCTAAGCTAAAAATTCCTCATATATTTGCGACACTAGTTGCATTTCCTACAATTCTAACAATGACTCTTGCCGGGGTCTGGCACGGATCGGGCCTTCAATACCTTGTTTTTGGTATTCTGCATGGGATATATTTAACTATTGCCCATGCCTGGAAAACATGGGGACCGAAACCCGCTAAAAATGTTTCGATATTCCGTGCTCGTCTGGTTCTGTCAGGAAAAATCCTGCTCACATGTATCGCAGTTTTGATCGGTCAGGTTTTCTTTCGTGCCCCCTCTTTGATGGTCGCATGGAATGTTCTGAAAGCAATGGTTGGTATTCACGGAACAGAACTTGCCGCATCCACGCAGATTGGTATGGTAGAAACCATGATCAAGGACGGGTGGATGATAATAACTCATCATCCTACATTGGTACGGATTGATAAGATGGCAGTTTATGGCCTTGGAAATGCATTGACCATCATTTCTGGTTTATTTGTAGTATGGACATTTCCAAATATTTTGCAGGTATTTGGGAAATATGCACCTTCATTGACAAAAATTCGTTCGAAACCTGCCATCTTCCCACTGGAATGGAAGCCAACGGTTATATGGGGACTTGCACTCGGAATTCTTTTAATTATTGCCATTCTTGATATGAGTGGCTCGACAGAGTTCCTCTATTTCCAATTCTGAGCGCTGGGCAAGAAACTGATAATGACACAGAATTCGGGCAGTCCAATGTTACCGGGGCATGAAAACCGCATGATGAAACGCTTCATTGCGGGTTTTACGTTAACAGCATTTGCTGGTTTAAGTCTGACTTGGGGGGCATGTCACTACAAGAAAAAAATATTTATGGACCCTGAGATGGCCGTTCATAATGCTCATACAGAAATTGAAAAAAAATGCGATGTCGGAAAACTGACTATTTTAGGTGATTCCACTGGTATTGCGGATTATCTCCCAGAAGAAATCGGTCCAGACGTAAGAACACTTGCTGTGGGGGGAGGATCTCCACTCGAGAGTTTTTTTATAATGAAACACATCGTTAATACGTGTTCGTCTTTACCTAAGGCAGTCATTCTTTCCTTCACACCATTCAAGTTGGGTGCAGGTGCGCAGGATATGGCATTACTTATGTGGGCTCGATCTGTTCCCTGGAATATAATCTCGTGGCAGGATACTAAGGAAATCTTGCATATTGCTAGAGAAAGTAAGGATACGCAGCTTTTTGGGTCCAAAAGTCTATTTGACATTGATGCGCGCCTGAAAATATTTCTGTATACGCATAATTTTCCGACATTCTATTTCCCGTCTTTCTTAGGGTATTTTCAAGAGGATGTTATACGGCATGATGCATCTGCAAGAAAAAATAAATATAAACATCTTTATAATGATGCTCTTGCTGATGATGGACATGTTTCATATGGCCAATCAGTTGAATCGCACTACCCTGATCTTGAAAGTAAAATGCATGGATACTCTATTACGCCAGAGGATGATCAATACTTAAAACGGATCGCTGATTTATCTAAAGAGCATGGAATCCACGTTTATTTTGTGGCTCCCCCGCGTAATGCTGAATTCGTACCATTGTATGCAGCAGATATGGTCCAGAAATATGTAGATTATATCAAAAGTGGAGAGAAAGCAGGTGAGTGGCATGTGTTAGGTGAGCCATTTAGGGAAATTCCGGCTTCTGCAGTAGGAGATGACTCTCACCTGAATGCTCATGGAGAATACTGGTTCAGTCGCGATATCCGACGCGCTCTATTAAGCACTCCGGATGCTACTCTTGCATGGACAGATCAGGCAATTGCGCCTATGAATATATACGAAAAATCTGAAGCAAGTGTTGCAAATTGGAAGGTAATTGAGCAGAGGGGGCGGTTGCAAAATATGTTTATCGCATCAGACACTATACCTCCTCGCATGGCATATCAGATGAATGGCCCTGTTGTATCGCTTTCTATTGCACAGCCTGAATTAGAGCATAGTCAAAATGTCTTTTCCATTCAGTCTGATCCGTCTCCTATCTTGAAACAAGATAGCTATTATGTCGGTTCAATTTTCGTAAAAAATGATAAGGCTCAGTCCGCTACTTGGCGTCTTTTGTTTCCTGGTGGTTTTGATGGTGCCATTACATGGGATTTTGTGCAGCAGGAAGCACATTGGAATGGCGAGGCAAATCCACTTAATAGTGGCGTTGAAGAATGTGCAGGAGGCTGGATGCGGTTGTGGGTGAGAGGAAAAACGCGGCCATTCGGTGCAGATTATGAGAATAGTGCTTTTTCTTTTTCTAGTTCTGATGTTGCGGCAGTAAAAATATATGGAGCCTCATTTGAAAATAACTTTAATACTAGGAATGACTGCGCAATAGAATAGAATATATTTAAATAATTATTTTATTAGGCTATCGTGAAGCTGTAAATTTATACGTACTGCATGCAATTTAAGTGGGATCGTAACCAGCAACCCGATGAGGACGACAACGCCGCCCGCACCGGTGATGATGCCCTCCATAAAGGGCGTCATGCCGTCACCCCCAGCACCCTGAGCGCCTGCTGCACTTGTGCCTGCGAAGGGGCAGGCGTGGCGCTGGCCATTGCCCCGACGGGGCGCCGCACGGCTACGCTGTCCAGCAGGGCCTTGAATGCCGACACGATGGTGGCCAGCGCGTTGGGCGGTATTGGCATTGGAGAGGTCGGCGCTGGCAACCTTGGTCTCCACGCCGGTGATGGCGGCGCTCAGGTCTTTCTTGACCGTGCCGAGAGCAGAGAGCACGCTGTCCACCCGGCTTTTCCAGTTCGTGTCATCATAGGTGATGGTCAGCGTGGAACCGGCCGCCGAAGAAAAGGCGTTCAGGGCAGCATCCAGGGCGGTATCGCCTGCATTGATGATGGCCACGGTCGGCGCGCCGATGGCGCTGGCCAGCGCCGCGATGCTCAGGATGGTCGAGACGGCGTTCAAGCCTGCCTGCCCGTAATCCTTGATGGCCGCCACGTTGAGGGTGAGGGTGGTGACGTTGCCGTTCTTCGTGATCGTGCAGGCCGTCAGGGCCGCGCCTGCGACCAGGGCGGACGAGCAGCGCAGGAAGGCGCGGCGGGTGGGGTTGTGCATGGAGGGCTTCCGTTCAAAAATCGCCCGGCTGCGGGGCGGTTACTTTGGGTTGCAATTCAGGACATATTTTCGCCCTAAAGTTGCGTATTATGAGGAGTGCAGCCCCGGAGTGCATCGGCCATCCACCTAGCACCGGGGCTGTCTTCCTTAAATTTTGCGACCGTTCAGGCCAGCCGCTCAGCGCGCGGGCTGGCCCGGCACGACCGGGCGCTGGGCCTCGACCTTTTCCGGGGCAGGCGCTGCGGCCGGGGTCGCGCTGGCCGTGGCAGGCATGGTCTCGATCGCCGTTTTCAGGTCAGTGATGCCGGTGAGGATCTTCGTCACGGCGGCATCGATGCCCGCCAGGTCGAGGTTGGGCGCGGCGCGGGCCACGATCACCGGCACCAGCGTCTGCAGCAGGGTGCCTGCCAGTGCGATGTCAGCCTGCGCGGTGGCCGTGTCTTTCCTGCCCAGCGCGGTCTCGATCAGGGTCTCGAGGGCAGGGATGGCGGTGGTGGTTGTGTCAGCCATGAGAGGCATCTCCATACAAAAAAACCGCCTCGAGGGCGGTTGGGGGATCAGGATGATTGAGCCAGGACCGGCCAGTCAGGCAGGCGGGGAAGCGCGTGCAGGCGGCTTTCCGGGGCGCGTGGAGCCGGGCGGGACATCGAGGCGCTGCTCGACTTCCTGCCGGGGCACGGTGGCCGGGACCATCGCGGCCTTCTTTCCCGGCTGGTAGGCGGGCAGGTTCCACCCGCGCGCCTGGGCGATGGCGGTGACAATGGTCCAGACCAGCACCCATTTCGAGGTGGGGTCCGGCGGCCGCCAGAACCGCGCGATCAGGGCGCAGGTCGAGATCAGGAACGACAGGATCACCACGACATCCCCGGCATACTGGGCCGGGAGCATCGAGAGCACATCCTGCAGGAGCGAGAAGGGATCCATGTCAGGCCTCGGCAGGCTGGGGCAGGGCAGGCAGGCCGTGCAGCGCCTGGTCGATCTGGGGCAGGGTGATGTGCCCCGGTCCGTTCTCCATCAGCGTGATGCCGAAGATCATCTGCCGCATGGTCTGCGCATCGTTCAGGTCCAGCGTGGTGCCGGGCTGCACGCCCATCCGGCTGCACAGGACATGAATATAGGCCCCGGTGGGATTTTCGCTGGGGGGCGCATAGACGGAGATGATGGCCGCCACCGTGGTCAGGCCGCGCTGCCCGTAGCGCAGCAGTTGCTCACGCAGCGCGCGGATGCCATCCGCCATGGTGGGGAAGGCGGCAAAGCGCGGGCAGGGTACGCCGGTTTCCAGATGCGCGCCGGGCTGGTGGGCAAAGTCGAGATTGCCGGGGTTATTGTTGCGAATGCCGCGCGGGAGTTCGCTCATGGCGTCAGGTTCCTTTTCGGGGCATTGCCCGGGCTCATGGATGTCCACCGTGGAGGAGCTGGCCGAACCAGTCGCAGAAGGGCGGATAGGCGAACAGGGCGGCGGCGACGGTGCCGATCACGGTGATCAGGCCGACGATGGCCGCCCCGATCTGGCGCAGGGCCTTCATGCCGCCGATGAGCTGGCTCATGCACTCGCGCATCTCGGTTGACAGGTCACGTACCTCGCCGCGCAGGGCGCGCAGGTCGGTCTCGGTTGATTCGACCTTGGTCTCGATGAACTGCCCCGGGTTTACCGGAGAGTAAAACTCTCGGAGGATGAGCCCTATGGTAGAGAAGAAGAAGACATCGCGTTATTCGCCTGAGTTCCGTGAGCGCGCCGTGCGCCTTCTGGATGAGCATCGCTCGGATTACCCGAGCCTGTCGCGAGATTGGTGGCAAGCTGGGCTGTTCGGGCGACAGCCTGCACGACTGGTGGAAGCAGGCCCGACAGGACGCTGGGGCGCAACCGGGACCGACCACGGCCGAGACAGCACGGATCAAGGCGCTGGAGCGTGAGGTCCGTGAACTGCGTCAGGCCAATGAGATCCTCAAGAAGGCCTCGGCTTATTTTGCTCAGGTAGCGCTCGACCGCCCGTTTCGCAAATGATCGCGTTTATTGAAGCCTACCGTGCCGATTACGGGGTCGAGCCAATCTGTCGCGTTCTGCCGATTGCCCCGTCCACGTTTTACCAGCAGGCGTCCCTGGCAGGAGATCCGGCCAGGGCCAGCCCGCGTACCCTGCGCGATAGGGAACTGATGGAACATATCCGCCGGATCTGGCAGGATAATCGTGCTGTTTATGGTGCGCGCAAGGTCTGGCACAGCCTGCACCGTGAAGGGCGACAGGTTGCGCGCTGCACTGTTGAGCGCCTGATGCGGCAGATGGGTCTGAAGGGTGTGATCCGGGGCCGGAAGGTCATCACGACCCGTCCGGATACGGCGCGCCCCTGTCCCGATGACAGGGTCAACCGGCAGTTCCTGGCCGAGAGCCCCAACCAGTTCTGGGTCTCGGACTTTACCTATGTCCAGACCTGTAATGGCATGGTCTATGTGGCGTTCGTTATCGATGTATTTGCCCGCAGGATCGTGGGCTGGAAGGTCTCGAATTCCATGACCACCCAGTTCGTGCTCGACGCCCTTGAACAGGCCATCTGGCAACGAAAGCCCTCGGGAAACAAAGCGCTGATCCATCATTCGGACCGTGGATCACAATACCTGTCGATCCGGTATACCGAACGCCTGGCGCTGGCTGACATTGATGCTTCGGTCGGCACGGTTGGGGACAGCTACGACAATGCACTGGCAGAGACCATCAACGGTTTATACAAAGCCGAGGTCATCCATCATCTGGGGCCATGGAAATCCATGGCGCAGGTCGAATGGGAAACCCTCAGATGGGTGGACTGGTACAATAACCGACGTCTGCTGGCGCCAATCGGCTACAGGCCGCCCGCCGAAGCCGAACGCGTCTTCTATGCAGATCAGAGCAGGCTTGATATCGCTGCCTGATTACTGAACAAATCGCTCTCCGGTAAACCCGGGGCAGTTCAGATCCCCGCTCACCAGATCGACCGCATCCGCAACCATCTGCCCGACATGCAGGAAATCGCCGCCGCCATTTTCCTGTGCTGCCTTGTGTGGGGCGCGGTGATCCTGCTGGTGCTGGAGGCGCTGCCATGATGGAAACCCGCCAGCTCGATCTTGTCGACTACCTTGCAGGCATGTCCGCGCCGCCCGCAGCGGCACCCCAGGAAAACCCGCTGGACCTGCTGCCACGCCGCCCCAAAGCTTGGGAACGCCTGATCGCCCACGTCCCGGCCGAGGATGTCCGCATCAGCCTCTCCACGACCTGGACCCGCGTCGTGGTGGAGCAACTGCGCGAAAACGGGCGCGGTGACCTGCTGTTCGCCACCGGCAAGATCAGATCCGATGACGTGCCGCCCGACCTTATCTGGCCCGAGCCCTGCCGCCTGATCCTGATGACAGCCGCCAGCGCGGCCCGCATTCATGAACGCTGGTGCCTGGAGGAAGCCCCCGGCACTGGTCTCACCAACACTTTCCGCTTTGCCCGGCAGCAGCACGCCGACCGGGCAGCCGTGTCGCAGCAGTTGCGTGCGCTGGCACAGGAGCAGTCATGACCGAGACGAAAACACAGGGGGCAAAGTATTACGCAGTTCCGGCGCAGCTGACTTACGCGCAGCGTGAAGCATTTTATCACGCGTTGGACTGCGTGATGCCCTTAGAAGAAGCCTTCGCTATTGTCGGCACTCCCATCCAGCCGTACTCAAATGTGGAGACTGTTGGCTACGTGCCGGATAAGGCCAACCTGTTCGCCGACAAGCGTCTAGGCGTGACGAACATCTATCGTTCTGCTGGTGATCCGTGGTCGGTTCCTTTGGTCCGCCGCACCGACATGGAGGCGCAGATCGCTGCGCTCAACAACAGGATAGAGCAGCTCAAAAGCTGTCTGGCCAATATCCGCGCAACCTGCCTGCAGGCAGGCGAGGGACCGACACCAGCCAACAGTATGGTCGCTGCCGGTATGAGGGCCATGCACCTGGCCGATGCGGCCCTGAACGGGGAGGGGCGGGCATGAGCGACCTCGCCAGTCACCCGATCCTGCAGGGCCTCGAGTTCGGGCGCGAGATCTACAGCATCGAGATCCACGGCAACGGCCGGGGCGACTATGTGGGCATCGTGCGCGAGGATGATGGCCCGTGCCGCATCGTGTTCCGTGGCCCGCTGGTAACCGAGAACGGCCGCAAGCTCATTCGGGCGCGCGGCACACTGGCCTGGCCGAAGGATACGGGAACATGAAAGATGCATCACGCCTGCCGCACTGGCCGCGTGCGATGAGCGAAGAAATGGCAGCGGCTTATGCGGGCGGCATCAGTGTTGCCACACTCAGGCGAGAGGTCTCGGAAGGCCGAGCCCCTCGGCCACATCATATCTCCGGTCGCCGTGTCGTGTGGTTCATTGAAGAACTGGATGCATGGATGGATCGGATCAAAGGACAGGCCGCCTTAACTCAGCCCGAACAGAAGCAAAAAACGAATTCATGGGCTGCAGCAGCTGCTGCAGCAGGAAAGACCAGTGGCCAACGTCGTTCTCCCTTACGTTAATACCTACCAGTCGCGTCGCAAGAAATATGCCTATTACCGCCGCGCGGGCGTGCGGCTGCGGATTGCCGGAGAGGTGGGTACCCCCACGTTTTTCCAGTCCTATCAGGAAATCCATGATCGGTTTGAACGCAATGAGCAGCCACGTCCTGGCATCGTGCCGGGTAGTCTGTGCGAGCTAATCACTCGCTACCGCGCAACACCCGAATGGGCACAGCTCAAGCCCAGCACCCGCAAGGACTATGAAAAGTTTCTGCAGCCGCTGGAAGATGACTTCGGCACGGCTCTCGTGGCTGAACTGGATAGGGCTGCTGTGCGTCTGGTCAGAGACAGATACGCGACCCGACCGGGTCGGAAGGAAGGGGATGATCCGATCCCCAGCCCCCGCCGCGCCAACAAAACCGTATCGATGCTGTCAATTCTGATGAGCTATGCGATCGAGATCGGTATGCGTACGGATAATCCCGCCCTGCGGCCAAAGCGCCTCAAGACAGGACCGGGTTACCGTGCCTGGACGCGTGTGGAAATCCAGACCTTCCTGCGCGAAATGCCTGCATTCCGATTGCCGCTGCTGCTGGCGCTCGGCACCGGGCAGCGCGGCATCGACCTGATCGCTATGACCTGGAGCAGCTTTGACGGAGATGTCATTGAGGTCGTACAGGAAAAAACGGGCGCCAAGGTATGGATCCCGTGCCATCCTGAATTGAAGGCGGCTCTTGAGAGGGAACTGACCCTGCGCACGGCGCAGACCATCCTGACAGGCGCTACGGGCAAACCTTGGCAACTCGGACCCTTTCAGACCGCTGTAAGCAAGGCCATTCGGGGCGCAGGCCTGCAAGGCATCGTCTGGCACGGCCTGCGCGCTACAGCAGCCTCATGGCTGGCGGAGATGGGATGCACGGAGAGGGAGATCATGTCGATTACGGGCCACACGACGGCCGCATCGGTGAGCGTCTATGTCCGCCATGCCGAGCAGAAAACCCGTGCCGTTAACGCCATTGCCAAGTTCTCTGCCCGCGCGCTTGATGCTAGGGAGAAGGCGAGGGGAGTGACTAGCGTTTTTGGAAAAGGGGAAATCTAGCACTACAGTTGCAGTCTGAAATTCGAGTCTTTTGGAACGTATAAGAGTCATGAACAATTAGAGAAAAAACAAATTGCAACTGTAGTACTAGTGACTGGCATCGGCTCCGTTAAAAGGCCATCTCATTCTGCCAAGTCATAGGAAATCAATCCTAATGCAGATGGTAGCAGGGGACGGGTTTGACGCTACGACTTAGGAATTGCTAATACTTCAGAGTCTGTATATGTATTTACAATACGAGCGAGTTCTTCTGCTCTTTCGTAAGCAACAGGCCATTCTTTTTCATTGCAAAGAGATGCGCCAACAACTTCGTTTGGATAAAAAAACCTCATTCCTATACAGTTTGTATTTTGTACTATTTTTTCTTGTGTTGCCTGGGGGGGGATTCTTTGTAGGCCAATGATAATTGTACGCTGAGTTTTTTCATCTTTTTGTGTTGGCCATGTCTTTTCATCAAGAAGTAAAAATCCATAACATTTTAGTAATGTTAATATAAAAGTGGCGCATGTTAGACCTGTGCCACTGTCACTAATAATATTTATGCTTCCATCTTCATTAAAGGAAATTCCATTAGGATCTAGTCCATAAGGAACATCTGGATGTTTGTCTTGTATGCACCCACATAGCCCAGCAAGGTATTTTTTGTGGGAAGGTAACATCTCTATATTATTCCAGTAATAACCCTCGGGCACTGGATCGCATCGCAGGTCATAATTCCAAGCTAGATGAAGAAAGCTAATGTTTCCGTCGTCGTCTGCGAACAGACAACCGCAATGGTGATGACCATGCGGTTGTCGCTGTATAGCAAAGCTAAATATTAAGAAACTGTCTTTGAGGATTTGTTCGCTTTCTATTTTATGCATCATCGCTAGAAAATCCCAGATAAAACCTTTATATCGATATGGCCAATACGTGATTCGGTTTTGACTTTCTCAATAAAGTGATTCCAATACGGCAATTTACTAGATACAGGGAATAAAGTTCTCGATACCGCAACTATCGCATCTTCTCCCATCTGAGAAATGTCAAGGGAGGCTATATCTGAACCAATCTCTGCAAATGCATTCTTAGAGAGCCTTGAACTAATATCCTTAATAATAGTCTTGATTTCTAGGATGCTCAATTCATGCTTGCCACTTTCAGAAATGCGCCTCCACCTAGATCTCTGATCTATGTGAGGGGAAGATTTAGCTAAAACAACAAGGCCTGAAATGCTCTCGACATTTGTCATCCTACTAATTACAAACACTTGTTGTTTGTGAAAATCATCAAATATTTGTACACAAGTTCCGTCAGTATAAACATATTCATCCAGATTGATAGTAACTTTACTTCCAATCAGATAATCTAAACCGGCGTCAGTGTTCCAGGCAGGAGCGGTTAGCTCATTCGAAAATGGGGTAATGGGTGGAAGACTGTTTGTTATCGATTGAGACAAGTGCGAATGGCTCACTTATTCGCTCCCTTTAGTTTAATTATTGATTTAAATTAATGGAAGATTGCTTTTCATCTGTCAAAAGAGAAGACAAAATTTCTTTATCTCGCTCGTGTAGATGATGGAATTTATTGAGTAGAGCTTCTTCTAAAGAGGTTCCATCTTCATGGAGAACATGCCCGTCTTTCCCTTGTTCCGATATTACTTGCAATATAATAATATTTCTTTTTTCGCTGCTGTCATTTACAGAGTCTATATTTATATTTAGAAGTGTCCTTCTATTTTGGTCTGTACTCTCAAACCAACCAATATGTTGATGGAGCATTTCTTTTTTATCTAAGAGATTAGACGATATGTAAGGAGAATCAGATCTAATTACATTTGATAAACTTGGTACGTCATCACCATGAAGCATGAACCGGTCAATGCATCGTAACTCTACAACAGATACTGACGAAAGATCACCACCACATAGAGTGTTAGCTAAAGGAATAAGAACATCCTGAATTTTTCGTACAACATCGTCCCATCTATTATACTTATGTGTTCTGTAGGTAATAGCGCTCCGCTCAAGAGTAATTTCTTCAACGACAGTTCCATTGGGCGCCACTCGCTGATATAGCATGCCAGGCGTTCCCATTTGCATCGGAGCGTAACCTGGAGAAATAACTTGTCGTCCCATGAACAGTGCCATTGGATCTAATTGCATTTTCCCGGGGAGATTGTTTGAAACTGCTAATACGTCAGCTTGTTCACAGGCTCGTTTGTAAACGTCATCAGGTGCAATTTTTGAGATACGTACTCCGACCACAGCTTGCTCTATCGCGTGATTGGATTTGCATGGACGAAAATCGCTCATAATTCCCTCACAGCCTTCCATTTATAGCTTACTAAAATTCTTAACGTATTTTCGCAGGAATGGTTGAAAATCCTGCCCTGTCGCCCGCACAACATCACATTATTTCTTCTTTGCAAACCCTCGAGGTATGCAGTCTACATATGTGCAAAATGGTATGACATTTAGAAAACCATATATCGAAAAACAAAATAGGAACGAATACTACATATTGTGTTTTGGGCGGTGAGTTATGGTGATATACGCGGCATGATCGGAATAATATTCATCATCTTAAGGTCAATCTCCGCTATTCTGTCGTGATAGAGCAGAGCTGTAACGATGGCTGCGCCAGGGCGTGGACGAAAGAGGCACTGTTCGCACGTAGCATGGCTACTACAGATCAGCCCAGCAGACTGTCTCCCGGCGTGGGGTGGGCGGCGGTGGCTTCGCATCCGTCATGATCCGTAGTCACGGGCAGACAGTCCCTTAACAGGCCTGCGGCTGTCCAGCACCCTTTCATATGGGGCATATGGCTTGTACTGATGATCACGGGCTGCACGACGCAGCGGCAGCATCAGGGAGCGTCTATGTGCGCCATGCCGAGCAGAAAACCTGTGCCGTCAGCGCCATTGCCAAGTTCTCTGCCTGCGCGCTTGATATCAGGGAGAAGGCGAGGGGAGTGACTAGCGTTTTTAGAAAGGGGGAAATCAAGTGACTAGCATCGGCTCCTATAACGAGCCATCTCGCTCTGCATAAGTCCTTGAAAATCAATCCTAACGCAGATGGTAGCGGTGGACGGATTTGAACCGCCGACCAAGGGATTATGATTCCCCTGCTCTACCGCTGAGCTACACCGCCATCGCGTTAGGATGAGTGCGGAATACCCGTGCTCATGGGGCAAGTCAACCCGTGTTTTCGCATTCGGGTACAAAACACATAAAAAAGCCCCGGATTTGGTACATCCACCCGGTAGGGGGTACTAAGGCAGACCCACCCCTTCAAACGGAAACGACCAGAAAAGGCTGTGCATCCTTCGTGAAAACCGAATTCCTTACACTTCTGACCCGTATCAGGCACCTGTTCGGATGGCTGCCGGGGCTGCTGTCCTCCATCCTCATGCTGTGCGTGGCGGGACTGGTGGCGGAAATGTTCAGCCGGTTCATCACGAAACTCATCGTGCGCATACCGGGGCAGAAGCGTGGGGCCTTCGTGCGTTCGTTCACCATGGCCATGCAGCGCCCGGTGCGCATCATGCTGGTCATCATGTTCGTGGGCACGGCGCTGCCGGTGTCGGGCCTGCCCTATGACATCATGCAGGCCACCACCCACGCGCTGGTGGTGCTGTTCGTGCTCATGCTGGGCTATGCCGCCGTGGTGGCCACCCGTATCCTGTCCGATGCCTACCTCAAGCGCATCAACGGCCAGGATGACAAGGATGACATCCTGCTGCGCACCCACATGACACAGGTGCGCGTGCTGCGCCGCACGAGCGACCTGCTGATCGGCCTGCTCACCATAGGGGCCGCACTCATGACATTCGAGCCGGTGCGGCAGTACGGGCTGAGCCTGTTCGCCTCCGCCGGTGCCGCATCCCTTGTCGTGGGTCTGGCTGCCCGCCCGCTGCTGACCAACCTGTTCGCGGGCATGCAGATCGCCATGACCCAGCCCATCCGCATGGAAGACCTCATCATCATCAATGGCGACTGGGCCTGGGTGGAGGAGATTACCTCAACCTATGTTGTGCTGCGGGTGTGGGACTGGCGGCGGCATATCGTGCCGATCTCGTATTTTCTTGAAAACACGTTCCAGAACTGGACCCATAATTCGGCGGCCCTGATCGGGGTTGTGTTCCTGCATCTTGATTTCAACGCGCCGATGGACCGCATCCGCGAGCGCCTGCGTGAGATCGTGCATTCAGCACCCTTGTGGGATGGCAAGGAGTTTGCCGTGCAGGTGGCTGACTGCAATGCACATGTCATGACCGTGCGCGTGATTGCCAGCGCGCGTTCGGCCATGCAGAGCTGGGACCTGCGCTGCGAGATCCGCGAACAGATCATCGCCTATCTTCGTGATGAATGCCCAGAGGCGCTGCCGCGTGAGCGCCTGTCGCATGTGGCGTCCGTCTCGGGGCTGGATGTGATGACCGACCCGGCAGCGCTGTCGCCCCCTGTCAGGCGGCCGCCGCCGGGGGCCTATCTTGGCCCGCGCAATGGCGCGGGTGGCGGTGGCATGGGGCTCGGCGATGGCGGCCAGGGCCATGGCTGAGCGCGCCATGCAACTGGCTCAGAACGACAGGTAGAGAAACGCGGTTGCGCCTGCGCCAATGCAGTACCAGCCAAACGGGCGCAGCGCCCAGTCCTCATGGTCGCGGAAGTAGCGCATGAGGATGCCGGTGCACACCAGCGCCACGACACCGGCCACGATGGCGGCGATGATGGCCATGTGCATCTGCTCGGGCTGGGGCGGGGCATGGCGCAGTTTCAGCGCCTCGAGCACGGTGGCGGCCAGAATGACCGGTTGCGCCATGAGGAAGGAGAAGCGCGCCGCATTCTCATGCGACAGGCCGCGCAGCAGCCCGCCCACGATGCACGCGCCCGAGCGCGACAGGCCGGGGAAGAAGGCCAGGCACTGGAACAGCCCGATCACCAGCGCCTCGCCAAAGCCAAGGGCTGCGAGCGGGCGGTCGTTGTGGTGGCGCAGGGTGGCGCGCATGCGGTCGACAGCCAGCAGCATGACGCCGTTGAGGGTGAGGAAAACCGCAGCGTAACGCGCCGTGCCGAAAAGGTTGCGGATGGCATGCTCGAACAGGCCGCCAATCAGCACGGCGGGAATGGTGGCCACGACCAGCAGGGCAAGGATGCGGATGCTGTCCATCTGGCAGGTCTCGCCATGCCGGCCCGCAGCGCCGGTGAACAGCGCAACCCAGTCGCGCCAGAAAAAGACCAGAAGGGCTGCACAGGTGCCCAGGTGCAGCATGACCAGCAGGGGCAGGAACATCTCCCCATGCAGGTCGAGTGGCCAGTGCAGCATGGCTGGCACGATGGCCGCATGCCCGAGGCTGCTGATGGGGAACTGTTCGGTCGCCCCCTGAATGATGGCAATAATGATAGCCTGAAGGAGTGTCATTGTCCCCCCGTCCATGACGCAGTAGAATGAAAAGATAAGGCAAGATGTCGCGCCGCATTCCCCTCGCACCGCATTGCGGCAGCTTTCGGGATGGTGTGGCGCACGGGCGGGCAGGGAGCCAGCATGGCACGGCAGAGAAGTGGGGCGATCATATGCAGCGGGCTGGTCCTTCTGGTGGCGGGCGGCTTCTGTATTTACGCCCGTGCCGCGCAAAGCGGTGGATCACATGACCGCTATCCCGTCATGGCGCGTTTCGTGTCGGCCAACGGGCTGAAGGTCGGCGCGGATGTTGACATGGATGGCGTGCCCGTGGGCCGCGTCACCTCCATTGCGCTCGACCCCGCCACCTACATGGCCAATGTGGGTTTTACACTCGACCGCACCGTGTTGCTACCGGAAGATACAGTCATTTCAATCGGTAGCCCCACGCTCACGGCCGATACCGCCCTGATGGTCGAGGCCGGGCAGGCCCCGGGCCGCATCGCGCCGGGCACGGTCATCACCAATACGCGCGAACCCCTCAGCCTTGAGCAGCAGGTGAGCAACTACATCTTCGGCAATGGTGGCCTGCCCGGTAATTAAATGGTCCTGTTGCGGCGGCATGGCATGAAAAAACCATTCAGGATGTCATTGATTAGCAGTCGTTCCTGAACAAAACGATGATATGGCAGGGACTGTCAGCATCACACTCGGCAGGGCAGAAGCGCTGATCCTGTTTGAAATCCTGTCACGGGAACCGGACCGCCCTGAATGTGGAAAATTTCAGGTTCCTGGCAATCGGGATGCAGACTATTGGGCCTTTGACGAACTGCTTGGTACCCTCGAGCGTGTGCTGCCTGAACCTTTCGGCCCCGGTTATGACCAGTATCTGTCAGATGCCGCCCATAACCTGATCCGGCGGCGTGGTCGCCTGCCGGGGCCGGATCATACCTGACCTTGCGGCCATCATCCGTAACGGTCACGCGTCATTCACCGTGGTTCTGGCCTGATTGCCCTTACGGGGCACGGTATTGTCTTGTATGGCAGGCATGATCTGCAACTGCATTTCTGTCTTGAGGTCGTGATGACTGTGCCCCGGATTGATCCTTTTCATGCAATGACCATCAGCGCGCTGGCGCATCAACTCGCGGGCGAGGGGCGCAGCATCATCCATATGGAGTTCGGCCAGCCTTCCACCGGCGCGCCCCGTGCCGCGATCGAGCGCGCGCAGCACGTACTCGCCACCGACCCCATGGGTTATTGGGAAAGCCAGCCCCTGAAGGCCCGCATCGCCCGCCATTATCACGATACCTATGGCGTCACCCTGGCACCCGATCAGGTCATCCTGACCTGTGGCGCATCGCCCGCGCTGGTGCTGGCCGTGACCGTCAGCTTCGTGCCGGGTGCGCGCGTGGCCATGGCGCGGCCGGGTTACGTGGCCTATCGCAACGTGCTGCGCGCCCTGCACATGGACCCCATCGAGATCGCCTGTGGGGAGGCCGAGCGTTTCCAGATCAGCGCGCAGGCCATCGCAGCCCTCGACCCGGCGCCTGACGGGCTGATTCTGGCCAGCCCCGCCAACCCCACCGGCACCATCCTTTCAGCGGATGAGATGCAGGCCATTGCCGCAGTGTGCCGCGCGCGCGGCATCCGCATCATTTCCGATGAGATCTATCACGGCCTGAGCTACGGCGAGCCCGCCCACAGCGTACTGGAATATGACCCGCAGGCGCTGGTGGTGAACAGTTTCTCCAAATATTTCAGCATGGCCCCGTGGCGGCTGGGCTGGCTTGTCGTGCCGCCTGAAAAGGTGGAGGCCGCCCGCGCGCGCATGGGCAACCTGTTCCTGACCCCTCCGGCGCTGAGCCAGCATGCCGCGCTCGTGGCGTTTGACTGCGGGGCGGAGCTTGAAGGCCACCTGGCCACCTACCGGCGTAATCGCGACCTGCTGCTCAAGGCCCTGCCTGAAATGGGGCTGACCCATATCGCCCCGCCCGATGGCGCGTTTTACATCTATGCCGATATTCGTCACCTGACCGATGACAGCATCGCCTTCTGCACGCAACTGCTGCGTGACACGGGGGTGACCACCGCGCCGGGCGTCGATTTTGACCCCGTGGACGGGCAGCATTTCATCCGCTTCAGCTTTGCCGTATCGACCGACCTGATCGAGGAAGCCATCCGCCGCATGGTCCCGTGGTTTCGCGCGCAGGCCGAAAAGGCACAAAACGCCCTTCATACCGCCTGATTATGACCCGGCCTGCCGCGTGAGCGCGTGCGCTCCGCGCCATGCACGGACACGGCGCCCGATGGATGCGGCTGGTGGAAAAAATCCGGTCGCTACCGCCCGGTGCATCTGCCTGCAATGATGGAGCGCCGCGCGTTGGGAACCGCGATGCATGACCACCGCGCGGGTTCAGTCGTTAAGCGGGTAGGTGGCCATGAGTTTGCGCTGGCGCAGCCAGGCGCGCAGCATGGCCATCGCGCCGCTGCTCTTCCAGCCCTCGCGGCGCTTTTTCGCACCGATGCGAAAGGTCTCGCCATAGTGCAGGAACTGCGTGGCGTAGGCATCGCGCAGGGTGGTGCGCGCATCCCAGATATGGGTGGCCTCGGAGCCCACGCCATTGATCTCGATGATCTGGAAATCCTTGCCCTCGCGCAGATGGGCGAGGCTCGGGGCCTTGGCGTCGATGCGGCCAAAATGAAAATCGGGAATATCGCGCATGATCGCATTCACCCGCGCGGTGAGGGCGGGCGTGATGTCGGTGGCGCAGTCATGGAAGATCGAGCCCTTGCAGTGATTGCCTGCAAAGACCAGCGGCAGGGATTGCCCGGCGGGCGGCACCTCCTGCAGGCGCGGCCTGAGGCGGGGAATATAGATGTGCGGCACGAGGCGGGTGCGCGGGTCGGCGTGGAGCAGGTCTTCCACCGTGGAGTGGCCATCACCCGTCAGGCAGGGTACTTCCTTGTAGGTGAGCGAGGTGATGCGCCCCTCCACCTCATCAGGGTGGCGGATGTAGAATATGCCCACCTCATGCCCGTAGGGGATCAGGTGCTGGAGCATGACCGCAACCCCGCGGCCAAAGGCGGCCAGGCCCTCGCGCAGGCTGTCGGCATCGCGCATGATGCGCACGCCCGTGCCGTTGCAGCCCACATCGGGCTTGAGCACGACGGGAAAGGACAGCCCCGCCTGCTCCATGGCGGCCAGGGCGCGGGTGGTATCATTCTCGCCCGTGGTCAGCACCGCGTAGGGGGCGATCCACTGGCGGGCCTCATCGCCTGCCATGTCCAGGATCGAGCTTTTGCTCTCGCCACACAGCCCGCCGGTCTCGATGCGGGGGTTGGCGGCGGTGGGCAGGCTGAAATCGCGGTAGCGCAGCCCGAGCAGGATCCAGTACAGCACGATGGGGGTATAGAAGATCCAGCCGGGCCAGAACTCGAAGGCGGAAACCGTGGGGGCGGCAGGCCGCGCATCGGGCCGGCCGTTCACGGTGGTGGTGGTGTCGGTCATCTGGTCTCGTTACCCTGCAAACGTGCGATCATGCGGCTTATCAGAAGGATGGTCAGGACAAAACCGCCCATGCCCGCCCATTTCCATGTTCCCAGATGGTCGATCAGGAACTGCCCCACCTGGAGCGAGACAAGGAACAGCATGGTTGTCCAGATCAGCGTGGCCGCGATGGCCGCGATGCAGAACAGCCCGAACCGGGCCTGGAAGAAACCACATGCGGTATAAAGCGGCAAGCGGGCGCCGGGTATGAAGCGGCTGATGAACACGATGCGGAACACGTTGCGGTCGAACCACTTGCCCTCGCGCGCGCCGCCGGGCAGCGTGATCCACCGCCGCGCGGGCGGCCACAGGGCAGCCAGCCTGCCCATGCCATACAGCCCCATGTCACCCACCACGATGCCGATATACAGCGCCACCAGCGCCACCCACAGCGCCACATGGCCGGTGCGCACCTGCATGGCGGTCAGGATGGTGGCCGCATCCTCCAGTATGAAGGTGCCGACGATGATCGCCAGCGCCTGCATGAAGGGGGAGGCGCCCGCCGTGGCAAGGAAAGCGGTCAGCGACGCGGGCATGCGGCGCGCTTTTGCACATCCGGGCGGGGCAGGCAGGGTAAACCGTGGCTGGACAAGAACGTGCCTTCTGGTCGGCCCGGCATGCGGGCGGGGCATGCGGGCAGGTAAAAAAGATCGGCCATCCGCCCAACGCGGGGCGGCGTCCGGCGTTCTTGTTGCATGCTTCGCCTATGGTCACAAACGCGAAATTATGTCGCATAATGTATCGCGCCACCCGCCAGGGGGCCGCAGGCGCAAGTCAGAGATTGAAACGGGCGTGGGGGCGTGGCACAGCATCTGACATGCTCGTACGTCGTCGCCTCCTTCATGCCGCCGCCGCCTCCCTTGCCGGGGCGGGTGCCGCATGGCTGCTGCCCGCGCAGGCAGCACGCCACACGCCCCCGGCCGCACCGGCGGGGGGCGGGGATTATGCCGCCTTTCTTGCCGGCATCCGGCGCGAGGCGATTCGGCAGGGGCTGGACGCGCCAGCCGTAACCCAGGCGCTCGACCTTCACGCCCCCAATGCGCAGGTTATCCAGCGCGACCGCAACCAGCCCGAATTCCACCTGACCTGGGCGCAGTACCGCAGCCGCGTGCTCGGCGCGCGCAAGATCAGTGACGGACGCACCGCCTTCGCAGCCCAGCGCAACGTGCTCGAGCAGCAGGTGCTGACCCGCTATAACGTCTCGCCCGGCGCGGTGATGGGCATATGGGGGCTGGAATCGGCCTATGGCACGCTGACCGGCCGATTCACGGTCGTCGATGCGCTGTGCACGCTGGCCTTTGAGGGCAGGCGGGCGAAATTCTTCCATGATGAGCTTTTCCACGCGCTTGCCATCCTCAACGCGGGCGACATCACGCCCGACCTCATGACCGGCAGCTACGCCGGCGCGATGGGCCAGCCGCAGTTCATGCCCAGCGCCTACGTGAAATACGCCGTGGATATCGACGGCGATGGCCGGCGTGACATCTGGCACTCCATGCCCGACATCTTTGGCTCCATCGCCAACTACCTGGCAGGCTCGGGCTGGGTGGGCGGCGAAAGCTGGGGGCAGGAAATCACCGTGCCGGACAGCGTGGCGCAATCCGAACTCGGGCGCGGCCACATCCGCACCCATGCCCAATGGATGAGCCTGGGCATCCGCCAGATGGGCGGCGCTCCCTTTGCCGACCCCACCACGACCGGCGCGGTGCTGCGCCCCGATGGGCCAGGGGGCGAGGCTTTCATGGTCTATCGCAATTTCGCCGCGATCCGTCGCTATAATCCTTCCGATTTCTATGCGCTGGCCGTGGGCCTGCTCGGCAACGAAATCACCTGACGGCTCCCGTCACGCCAGTCCTGCGCGCGGCTGGCACCTACCGGACCAAGGACGCAATGCACACCCGACGTTTCCTTCTGGCTGGGGCCACCAGCCTTCTTTTCTCCACCACGGCGCTTGCCGCCCCCGCGGCCCGGCGCCGCCACCTGGCCGGTCCTGCCGCAGTCGATGCGGCAGCGCCTGTCGTTGCGTCCTCGCCCGCCAACAGCCTGATCGGCCCGATCGACACCATCGCGCGCTGGGCGTGCATCGTCGATTACACCACCGGCGCGGTGATACTGGAGAAGGCAGCCGACGAGCGCATGCCGCCCTCATCACTGACCAAGATGATGACCGCCTATATCGTGTTCAGCATGCTGCGCGCGGGCAGGCTGACGCTGGAGCAGATGCTGCCGGTCAGCGAGAAGGCATGGCGCATGCAGGGCTCGAAGATGTTCGTGCCGCTCAACGGTACCGTGGCCGTGGCCGACCTGATCCAGGGCATGGTGATCCAGTCCGGCAATGATGCCTGCATCGTGCTGGCCGAAGGCATTGCAGGCTCCGAAGACCAGTTCGTCAGCCTCATGAACACGCAGGCGGCACAACTGGGCATGACCAACACCCACTTCCTCAACGCGACCGGCTGGCCGATGGACGGGCATTACATGTCCGCGCGCGATGTGGCGACCATCGCCATGCACCTGATCCATGATTACCCCGAATACTACCATTTCTTCTCGGAAAAGAGCTTCCGCTACAACAAGATCGCGCAGGAGAACCGCAACGCGCTGGTGGTCAGGGGCGTGGCTGACGGGCTCAAGACCGGCCATACCGATGCCGGTGGCTTCGGCCTGTGCGCCAGCGCCGAGCGCGGCGGCAACCGCGTGGTCATGGCCATCAACGGCCTGCCCAGCAGCAACGCGCGCGCCAATGAGGGCGAGCGGCTGTTCGAGTGGTCGTTCGTCAATTTCGAGAACGCGACCCTGCTCCATAATGGCGCCGTGGTGGATCATGCCCCGGTGTGGCTGGGCCACGCCCCCACCGTGCCGCTGGTGGCCACGCGTGATGTCACGCTCACCCTGCCGCATGGCTGGCAGAACCGGGTGCATGTGAGCATGGACTACCGCAGCCCCGTGCCCGCCCCCATAACCGCGGGCCAGCAGCTTGGCGAGATGGTGATCGCCAATACGGGCCTGGCCGAGATCCGCATCCCGCTGGTGGCGGGGGCCGATGTGCCGCGCCTTGGGCTGATGGGCCGCGCCACGGCGGTGCTGGGCCGCAAGCTGGGGCACGGCTAGGCCATGACCGGCCTGTTCATTACCCTTGAGGGCGGCGAGGGGGCGGGCAAGTCCACCCAGGCGCGGCTGCTGGCCGACTCCCTGCGCGCGCAGGGGCATGATGTCGACCTCACGCGCGAGCCGGGTGGCACGCCGGGGGCCGAGGCGCTGCGTGAACTGCTGCTGTTTGGCGGGCACGGCCTTTCGGCCCGCGCCGAGGTCATGGCCCATTTCGCCGCCCGTGCCGACCATGTCGATCAGCGCATCGCGCCCATGCTGGCCCGTGGCGGCGTGGTGATCTGTGACCGCTTTACCGATTCAACCGAAGCCTATCAGGGTTACGGCCTGAGCCACGGCGACCCCGCCATGCTGGGCCTGATCGCCACCCTGCGTGAGTTGATCCCGGTCACGCCCGACCTGACCTTCATGCTCGAGGTGCCCCCTGCCGTGGCGCAGGCCCGCCTGGCCGGGCGGGGTGATGCCCGCACCGACCGCTACGAGGCGGAAGGGGCCGCCTTCCATGCCCGCGTGGCCGCGGGTTTTGACGCCATTGCCCGGCGCGACGCCGCGCGCTGCCGCCGCATTGATGCCAGTGGCACCCCGCAGGCGGTGCAGCAGGCCCTGCGCGATGCCGTAGCCCCGCTACTGCCCCATGCATGACCCACGCGCCTGCCGCCGCCTGCTGGGCCATGACGCGGCATGGCGGGAATTCCAGGCGGTCATGCACACGGGGCGACTGCACCATGCCTGGCTGCTGACCGGGCCGGAGGGCATTGGCAAGGCCAGCATGGCTTTTCTCATGGCCCGCGCCCTGCTGCGCGCCGAGGACCATGACAGCCCGGTGGGCCGTCGCGTCACGGCTGGCACCCATGCCGACCTGCTGGTCATTGCGCGCGGCATGGATGAAAAGCGCAATCGCCTGCGCCGCGAGATCGTGGGCGATGACATCCGCCCCATCGGTGCCTTCCTGCGGCGCACGGCGGCCGAGGGCGGCTGGCGGGTGGTGATCGTCGATGGCGCGGAATACATGAACCGCACGGCGGCCAACGCCATCCTCAAGATTCTGGAGGAACCGCCCGAGCGCGCGATCCTGATCCTGACCACCGCCGTGCCCGGCCGCCTGCTGCCCACCATCCGCAGCCGCTGCCGGGTGCTGGGCCTGTCGGCCCTTGATGAAGCGACGATGCGCGCGGCACTCGCCGCCATGCCCGATGCCCCCCCGCCCGATGAGATCGAGGCCATCATTCCACTTGCGCATGGTGCGCCGGGCAAGGCGCGCGAACTGCTTGGCGGTGACGGCCCGGCCCTGTCGCGGCTGGTGGCGGATGTGATGGCGGGCACGGCAGGCGAGGAGGCGGGTTACGACATCGCAGCGCAGGTCACAAAACGGGAAAATGACTTTTACGTCTTTTTCGATCTGCTGTGTGATGCCATATCTCAGAAGGCACGCGCCTTGGCCGCCAGCACGGACAGGGTGCAAAAAGAGGATCTGCGCCCGGCCCGCCTGGCCCTGCTGTGGCAGGACATGATGCGGCTGCGCGCGGAGACGGAACAGTTCAATCTGGATAAACAGCAGGCGGTCCTTACGGCCCTTGCGCGGGTGAGTGAAACATGACACGGCGCTACTACGTCACAACACCAATCTATTACGTGAACGGGGCGCCTCATATCGGCCACGCCTACACCTCGGTCGCAGCCGACGTGATTGCCCGCTTCAAGCGGCTGGCGGGGTTCGACGTCTTTTTCCTGACCGGTACCGACGAGCACGGCCAGAAGGTGGAGCAGGCCGCCGCAGCGAAGGGCATGCAGCCGCAGGCCTTCGCCGATGCGGTGGCAGCCGACTTCCGCGACATGTACGACACGATGGACATCTCCTACGATGACTTCATCCGCACCACCGAGCCGCGCCATGTGCAGGCGGCGCAGGCGCTGTGGAAGAAGCTTGAGGAAAACGGCCACATCTACCTCGATGCCTATGAGGGCTGGTACGCAACCCGCGATGAATGCTTCTATGGCGAGGAAGAACTCATCGACGGCCCCGACGGCAAGAAGGTCGCCCCCACCGGTGCCGCCGTCGAGTGGGTGAAGGAGCCGTCCTACTTCTTCAACCTGTCCAAATTCGGTGACAGGCTGCTCGAACTCTATGAAACCCGCCCCGGCTTCATCGAGCCTGCCAGCCGCCGCAACGAGGTCAGGAGCTTCGTGAAGCAGGGCCTGCGCGACCTGTCGGTCAGCCGCACCAGCTTCAACTGGGGCATTCCCGTTCCGGGGGACCCGAAGCATGTGATGTATGTGTGGGTCGATGCGCTGGCCAACTACCTCTCGGCCGTAGGCTATCCGGACGAGACAGCCCCGCGTTGGGGCTTCTGGCCGCCCAACCTGCACCTTGTGGGCAAGGACATCCTGCGCTTCCACGCCATTTACTGGCCCGCGCTGCTCATGGCGGCCGACCTGCCATTGCCCGAGCGCGTGTTCTCGCATGGCTGGTGGACCATCGAGGGCCAGAAGATGAGCAAGTCGCTGGGCAACGTGGTGGACCCGCGCGACCTGGTGAAGACCTTCGGCCTCGACCCCATCCGCTTTTTCCTGATGCGCGAGATGCCCTTTGGCGGCGATAGCGACCTGAGCCGTCGCGCCATCATCACGCGCATGAATGTCGAACTGGCCAATGACCTTGGCAACCTCGCCCAGCGCACGCTCTCGCAGGTTGCGCGCAACTGTGAAGGCAGGCTGCCCGCGCAGGGCAGGCACACCGATGAGGACCGCGAACTGCTGGCCACCGCCAGCCTGCTGCCCGACATCATGCACCAGCAGATCGACCGTCAGGCCCTGACCGATGCGCTGGAGGAAGTGTGGAAGCTGATCCGCGCCTGCAATGCCTATATCGACCATCAGGCGCCATGGAAGCTCAAGAAAACCGACCCCGAGCGCATGGCCGACGTGCTGCGCGTGCTGGCCGATGCGCTGCGCATCATCGCCACCGTGCTCCAGCCCTACATGCCCGGCAGCATGGACAGGATGCTGACCCAGCTTGGCGTGGAAAAAGGCGAGCGGGATTTTGCAGCCCTCGACACCCCGCTGCCCGCAGGTCGCGTGCTGCCCAAGCCCGAAGGCGTGTTCCCGCGCCATGAGGAGCCACAGGCATCATGACCCGCACGGGACTGACCGACTCCCACTGCCATCTCGACCACTTCTCCGCTGAGGAAATGCCTGAAGTCCTGGCCCGCACGCGCGAGGCCGGGGTGGACGGGCTGGTGACCATCGGCACAAGGCTGTCACGCGCGGCGCAGCAGAAGGCGCTGGCCACGCTCGATGCGCCGGAGCTGCGGGTGTGGTGCACCATCGGCACCCATCCCGACCATGTGGACGAGGAGGCGCTGCCGACCGGCGCCGAACTCGCGGCCATGGCCGATGATGCCCGCGTGGTGGGCATTGGCGAGAGCGGGCTGGATTACTTCCATGGCAAGGAAGAAGTCCGCCCCCGCCAGCAGGAGAGCTTCCGGGTGCATATCGACGCCGCCCGCCGCACCGGCCTGCCACTGGTCATCCACACGCGTGAGGCCGATGACGATACGCTGGCCATATTGCGTGACGAGACCGAGAAGCACGGCGCGTTCCCGTTCCTGATCCACTGCTTCTCATCCGGGCCTGCGCTTGCGCGCGGCGCGCTGGAACTGGGGGGGTATATCAGCTTCTCGGGCATCGCCACCTTCAACCGTGCGCAGGCGGTGCGTGACGTGGCAAGGGACGTGCCCGCCGAGCGGCTGCTGGTCGAGACCGATTCGCCCTATCTTGCCCCGGTGCCGAAGCGCGGCAAGCGCAACGAGCCGGGTTACGTGGCCTATACCGCGCGCATGCTGGCCGAGCTGCGCGGCATGGAGGATGCGGCATTTGCCGAGATGACCACGCGCAATTTCAGTCGACTGTTTACACAGGCGGTATAACGGCATGGACATGATCATACTGGGCTGCGGCGGTTCATCGGGGGTGCCCATGCTGGGCGGGCCGGATGGTGCAGGGGACTGGGGCGAATGCGACCCGACCGAGCCACGCAACCGCCGCACGCGGGCCTCCGTGCTGATCGATGACGGGCCGGGCCGCAGGCTGCTTGTTGATACGGGGCCGGACCTGCGTGACCAGTTTCTTGCGCAGCGCATCGGCATGATCGATGCGGTGGTCTACACCCATGCCCATGCCGATCATATTCTGGGGCTTGATGAACTGCGCGCCATCAACCGCATCATCAACGGCCCCATTCCCATTTACGGCACAAAGACGGTGCTCGAGGAGATCCGCACCCGCTTCGACTACGCCTTCCGCCCCTGGACACCGCCTGCCATCTTCCGCCCCATATTCGACGTGAATGTCGTCAGCCTGCCCTCCACGCAGGTCATGGCCGGGATGGAGGTGCAGCTTTTTGCCCAGACCCATGGCCGCACCGAAACGCTGGGCCTGCGCGCGGGGCCGCTGGCCTACTGCACGGACGTGGCCGAGATGGACGAGCACGCCCTTGCCGTGCTGCGCGGGGTCGACACATGGGTGGTGGACTGCTTCCAGCGCGAAACCCATCCCTCGCATGGCTGGCTGGAGCGCGTGCTGGCGTGGCGCGATGTCATACAGCCGCGCCGCACCGTGCTGACCCATATGGGGCCGGACATGGACTGGGCCTGGATGCTGGCCAACCTGCCCGCCGGGGTCGAGGCGGCGTATGACGGCCTGCGCCTGACAGCATAAACGCAGCCTGCCTGTGTTTTTTTGCCCCATGCGGCCAGAAAGCGCACGAAGCCCGCGCGTAATGCTTGCCAGCGCCCGCCAAGCCCCCTAAGAGGGGGCGCCAACGGTCGGTGACCCGAGGCGCGGGGTAGCCGCCATCTGCTGACGAGGGCCCTGCATCATGTCTTCCATTTCCAAAACCACATCGACACCCCGGCTTGAGGACCGCATCCGCGAGGCCCTCGCCTTTGATGACGTGCTGGTCGTTCCCGATGAATCGAGCGTGCTGCCTTCGCAGACCTCGACCAAAACCCGGCTGACCCGCAAGATCACCCTCAACATTCCGCTGATTTCCTCGGCCATGGACACCGTGACCGAAGACAACATGGCCATCGCCATGGCCCAGAATGGCGGGCTGGGCGTGATCCACAAGAACCTGACCATCGAGCAGCAGGCCGAGCAGGTCCGCCGCGTCAAGCGCTTCGAATCGGGCATGGTGGTCAACCCGGTCACCGTCTATCCCGACCAGACCCTGGCGGAAGTGAACGCCACCATGTCGCGCCACGGCATCAGCGGGCTGCCGGTGGTCGAGCGCGAGACCAACCGCCTGGTCGGCATCCTGACCAACCGCGACGTGCGCTTTGCCACCGATCCCGCCCAGCGCGTGTATGAACTCATGACGCGCGAGAACCTCGTGACCGTGCGCAACGGCGTGGACCGTGACCAGGCCCGCCAGCTCCTGCACCGCCACCGCATTGAAAAGCTGCTTGTGGTGGATGACGAGGACCGCTGCATCGGCCTCATCACCGTCAAGGACATGGACCGCGCGGTGCAGTACCCGCAGGCCAACAAGGACAGCCTCGGCCGCCTGCTGTGTGCTGCCGCCACCGGCGTGGGTGATGATGGCGTGGCCCGCGCGCGTGAACTGATCGCGGCGGGCGTGGACGTGGTGGTGATCGACACCGCCCATGGCCACTCGGCTGGCGTGCTGAAAAGCATCGAGCGCATCCGCGCCATCGAGAACGAGATCCAGATCATTGCCGGCAACGTGGCCACGCCCGAGGCCGCGCAGGCGCTGATCGGCGCGGGCGCTGACTGCGTGAAGGTGGGCATCGGCCCTGGCTCCATCTGCACCACGCGCGTGGTGGCGGGCGTGGGTGTGCCGCAGTTCTCCGCCGTGATGGAAACCGCGGCCGCGTGCCATGAACTTGACGTGCCTGCCATTGCCGATGGCGGCGTGCGCACCTCGGGCGATATCGTCAAGGCGATCGGCGCGGGGGCCGACGTGGTCATGATCGGCTCGCTGCTTGCCGGCACGGAAGAGGCGCCGGGCGAGGTGTTCCTGTATCAGGGCCGGACCTACAAGTCCTATCGTGGCATGGGCAGCCTTGGCGCGATGTCGCGTGGGTCGGCGGACCGCTACTTCCAGCAGGACATCAAGGACACGCACAAGATGGTGCCCGAGGGCATCGAGGGCCGCGTGGCCTACAAGGGCGCGATGGGGGCGGTGGTGCACCAGCTCGTGGGCGGCCTGCGCGCAGGCATGGGCTATACCGGCTCGGCCACCATTGCCGATTTGCAAAAGCGTGCGCGCTTCCGCCGCATTACCGGCGCGGGCCTGCGCGAGAGCCACGTGCATGACGTATCCATCACGCGTGAAGCCCCGAACTACCGGCAGGACTGATCCTGTCGGCCCCTCCACAATAACGGTTCCCTGATTCATGACACCCAGCGCACGGCTTTCCGCCGCCATTGACCTGCTTGCCGCAATGGAGGCCACGCCGCAGCGCCCCGCCGATGCGCTGGCCAATGCCTTCTTTCGGGAGCGGCGTTATATTGGCGGCGGCGACCGCCGGGCCATCTCGGCGCGCGTGTGGCGCGTGCTGCGGCACTGGCGCAGGTTGCACTGGTGGATCGAGCGCGTGGGGGGCAAGGTCACGCCGCGCACGCTGGTGCTGGCCATGATGGCGCTCGACCCGGAGGCGCGTGAGAACCCGCAGCACCTCTTTACGGGCGAGCGGTACGCGCCGCTGGGGCTGATCGGCTCGGAGAGCAGCCTGTATGCCCAGCTTGAAGGCCACGGGCTGCTGCACCCCGACATGCCGCCTGCCGTGCGGCTGGAGGTACCCGACTGGCTGCTGCCCCGCCTTGAGCGCACCTTTGGGGAAGGGCTGGAAGCCGAACTCGCCGCCATGGATGGCGAGGCGACGCTTGACCTGCGGGTCAACCTGCTCAAATCCGACCGCCCCACGGCACGGGCGGCGCTTGAGGCGGAGGGCATCCACGCGGTTGATACCGCGCTCTCGCCGTGGGGGCTGCGGGTTGCGGGCCGCCAGCCCATTACGTCGTGCGCGGCCTTTCGCAGCGGGCTGATCGAAATTCAGGATGAAGGCAGCCAGCTTGTGGTGGCTGCCGTGGGCGCGCGGCCGGGCATGCGCGTGCTCGATTACTGCGCAGGCGCCGCGGGCAAGACGCTGGGCATGGCCATGACCATGGAGAACCGCGGGCATATCGTGGCGTGCGATGTGTCCGAACCCCGGCTGGAAGGGGCGGTGCGCCGCCTGCGCCGCGCGGGCGTGCATAATGCCGAGCGCCACCTGCTGGTGGCGGGCGACCGCTGGGCGCGCCGCCGCAGTGGCAGCTTTGACCGCGTGCTGGTCGATGCGCCGTGCACCGGCACCGGCACATGGCGGCGCAACCCCGATGCCCGCCTGCGCCTGCGCGAACAGGACCTTATGGAACTGACCGAAAAGCAGGCCGCCATCATGGACCGCGCCGCAGCCCTGGTGCGACCGGGCGGGCGGATGGTCTATGCCACCTGCTCCGTGCTGCGCGAGGAAAATGGCGACCAGATCGCAGCCTTCCTGGCCCGTAACCCGGGCTTTTCACTGGTCGTGCCCGATGGTGCGGCGGATGACCTGCCTGCGGGGCTGAGCACGGATGGGCAGGTCAGCCTGACGCCGCGCCAGCACCATACGGATGGCTTTTTTGCCGCCATCATGCAGCGTGACGCGGGCTGAAATCCGTTTCGCGAAAAATCTTTTGGCAATGCTTTTTTAAGAAACTGTTTGAAAACAAATCATTGATAAAAAATGACAAAAGTTTTTGGGTGCTGCCTTTTTTCAAAAAGGTGGCATTCTTCGAAGCTTTCTGGGGCCTGTTGGGAATTATCGTGAATTGATGATTGCAGCGGAGAGATAAATCATCGCTGCGAATGATCTGTCTGTCTTGTCGCTCCGCGTGGCGATACGCTTGAACTCCTTGAGCTTGCAGAAGAAGT
>NZ_JABJWC010000031.1 GCF_013155395.1 Komagataeibacter melomenusus
GCGGGCCTCGCGCCGGTTACGACGGGGCCAAACGCAAACGGGGCTCGAAGCTGCATATGGCTGTGGATACGCTGGGCCACCTGCTGGCCCTGCATGTCACGCCAGCCAATCGGGATGATCGCGCCGAAGTCGGACGCCTCGCCGCTGCCATTCAGGAGGCCACTGACGAAAGCGTCGAACTGGCCTATGTCGATCAGGGATATACGGGCTCAAAACCAGACAAGGCGGCTCGCACGCACGGTATCGCACTCGAAGTCGTCAAATTGCCCGAAGCCAGGCGCGGTTTTGTCCTGCTGCCGCGCCGATGGGTCGTCGAGCGGTCTTTCGCATGGGCCACACGATGCCGCAGGCTCGTCAAGGACTGCGAGCGTTACGCTTCAACCCTCGCAAGTCTCCATGTCGTCGCTTTCGCATGTTTCATGCTCATAAACGCCGCTATACTCGCTCAAGGTGCATAACACCCTCTAGCAGCCTGTCGGGTTGGGCATTTTGCGGCTGATAACGCCGAGGCAGACCCGGCTTATGCTGCGTGAAGCCGAGCCATTCTTTTGCAGTTGTATGCGAGAGCGCCGAGTGTCCATTCGGTCGTAACTTTTGCAAGGCTGCGCAGACTGAATCTTCTGAACCCCATGATGCTTTTGATAATTCCAAAGACCGGTTCAACGGTCTGTTTTTGTAGTCTGTAAACATCTCCGGCTTCTGTGGTTTCCAGCCTGTCCTTCATGGCTAGCCGCCAGGGTTCGGTTATCCGGCGTGGCTCCTTGTTTTCAGGAGGTGGCCGGAAATCATATGGCCTGCGGGCGCGAGGCCGTCCGATGGCGACCAGCGGATCGATGCCTTTTTTCCGCAGGTTCCGGACTGCCTGCCCGTTGGCGTAACCGGTGTCGGCGAGCACTGTCTTTGGGAGACCGATCGTGTTTTCCATCGACAGCACCGTGCTGGTAAAGGACGGCGCGTCCGCTGACGTGGCGACAACGCCGGTTGTCACGATCAGCTGGCTGCCTTCAGCGCAGACCACAGCCTGAGCATTGTAAGCCTGCCGGAACTCATGGGCGTCCGAACGCCGCATGAGGCGGCTGTCCGGATCAGTCAGGCTGATCTGCCGGTCGGGTGGTGGTTCATCATCGGGCGGTTTCGGCGCCCGGCCACGATGCCCTGTTTTCGCATCATAAGCGGCTTTCTTCTTCTCGTAGGCCGGTCGCGCCGCCTCGGCCTGAGCCTTCGCGTCAGCTTCCAGCCGGGCGCAGGCTTCATCCAGCTTCGCTTTCAGCGTTTCCCGGCGGGCACGTTCTTCCGGCAATGCCTGCGGATCGCTGTCTGTGGCATCCGCGTGCTCCGCCTGGTCCATCAGTTTCGCGATATCCACCCCCAACTGTTCACGCAGGGCCCTGATCCGGTCGTAGCGCAGGGAGCGGTATTTCGAGGCGTCGGCATCAATCTTCGTGCCGTCGATCGACACCATACCCAGACGCAGCAGGCCCGTCTCGCGCGCCAGAAGCAGGACCTGCGCAAATGCAGCTTCAATGGCCGTCCGGTTCGTTCGGCGAAAGGCGGCAATCGTGTCGTGATCCGGATGCAGGTTCGCCGCCACGAAGCGCACCCCGGTGTCACGATATGTCGCCCGCTCGATCCGGCGTGAGGAAAATAGCCCGTTCGCATAGCTGAAGATCAGAAGGGCCAGCATCAGGCGCGGATGGTACTGTGCCTTGCCACCTGTACGTACTGGCACGGAAAACGCATTCATCGGAACCCGCTCAACGGCAGCCACAATGAAATGCGCCATATCATCAGCCGGAAGCCACGACTTCAAATCAGGAGGCAGAAGATACGGCTGAGACCGGTCAAACGGGATGAAGCTGCTCATCTCACCACCTTACAACCGCCCCCCTTCACAGGGTACCCCAACCCGACAGGCTGCTAGCGTGTTACCAGTGTATTTTTTGACATTGATATTATCTCATGATAAAAAAACGATACATATTAAGGATTTAAATTATGCGACCAACAGAATATGCCATTGCCGACAGAATATATAAGAAAATAAATAATCTAGAAAATGAGGAAGATATTGCTAATGATGCTAGAATTGCAACCGAAGGATGTTGTAAACTATTAATTTTTTTATTTGATAGAGAGAATTATGATGCAAAAACTTCTGGGAAGACGTTGAGATCGTTGTGTGATAGTTTAAAACATGACGTTTTGGGAATTAATGCGACTCATCTAAAAAAAATAAAATCATGTATAGAAAAAATAATGACTTTGGGGAATATAGGATCCCATGATGGATCTGTTATTCTTGAAAAAATTGATATTGGAGATATTATTTTTAATATTAACAGGTTAATACATCTTATATTTAACAGTAAGGAATACATAAATATTGATTTTGAGCTGCCGAATGGAATGTATAAATTAATTCATAAGCAGGACATTAACAATCAAAACTGGCGATGTGATCAGATAATAAAAATTGTCTATCCGGGCCGAAAGGTAAAAATAGAATCGTCATCTCAGAATTACCAATTTTATAATATATCTGATGCGGATGGTAGAAGTATAGGCATACTGTTCTTACATAGAAATATAAGTATGAAAAATACTATTGACGAAGTTATAGATAAATCAGATATAAATTCATTTGATAGTATACAGATACTGACTCCTTTAGAAAGAAATAAAGAAACGGGGAAGCCTATTTCTACAAGAGTAAGCTATATTACGGACTGCTTCAAGCAAAACAATAAGGTAAGACTAGAGCATGAGAAAATAAAAGGCAGTTTCATAGAGGATTATATATTTAACCTGAGCCTTGAAAGCCACAAAGAAAATATAATAAAAAACCAGAGAGAACCTTTTTTTGTTGAGCAGAAATTAGTAAAGTATTCTGACCGTCAACGAGAAATAGGGAGTATGGATTTTATAAATTCTATCATAAACAAAAAACCGGAGTATGACTCCCCAATTTATTTTATATTTGGCGAAGGGGGCATAGGAAAGACGACATTTTGTAAAGAGGCTGTAAGAAGAATAAATTCCATTGGAGAAAATGAGAAAAAAATTGGTGTCATCATATCATCTTTTGATATTCCCAATGATGCATCTGTAGTTCACCAAGTCAATACAATACAAGATTTATATAAATTAGCTAATATTAATAACAACGACTCAATATCTCAAGAAATATTTTCAATTAACGTCAGAAGTGGAAATATAATTGTTATCGTGGATGGGATGGATGAAATAATATCTAAGCTTAAAGATAAATTTTCTATAAAGAATTTTATAGAATCCGTTTATGAACTTAATGATACATATCTTAACTGTTCAGTTATAATCTGTTCGAGAAATTTAAAGTTAGATGAGCGGGAAGGCTACATACATAAATTAAGCTTGAAAGGTTTTGATAATCCCCAAATTGAAGATTATTTAAGCAAAAGGTTTGATAATGACAAGATAAAACAGAGAGCTCGGAATATAATCGGAGAAATTTACGACAAAGAATATGATTCTCGGAGAGGCCAGATAACACCTCTTGTCATAAAATTAGCATCTGATTTATCGGCTGAAGATGGATCTATCTCTTTTTCAGATGCATCAAGCGATTTTCTTATAAAAAAACATGCTATTGATAAAATTATTTATTTGATCGTAAATAGAGAGATAAAAAAGCACGACTTGAACATAGATTTTGATAAGTATTTTATCGTGCTAAAAGAAATAGTATTCTCTTCAAGTGCCTCTTCCGTTGATGAAGAAGAGCTAAATTTCATTATCGATATAGCTACCGTAGATATGGAAGACAATAAGAAAAGGTTTTTTATAAAAGCGATATATTCATCACCGTTATTGCATAAGATCGACAATTTTTTCATTATCAGATATGACTCGTTAGATTTTTGGGTTAAATCCCGGTACATGGTCAAGCGTATTAAAGAGAATAATCCAGAAACAGATGGATCTGTTTTAAATGCAATGGCTAGAGATTGTTATGCTGGAGGAGCGCTTGTAAAAGATATTAGTATCAATAGAGAATTATACGGAGACTACGAGAAGAATACTATACATTATATAAAGGCTATTTCCGAAAAAGATGACATTGTTAAAAATAGACGTAAAATACTATCTGCGTACTCATATATTTATTGCTCCAGAGAAAATTTGTTAGACAAAGAAAAAACTACTGATTTTATAATATTTCTTTATGGGGGGAAACTCATTATTGAAAATATGGCCATATACGGGGACTTTTTCCCGTTAGATTTCACAAATATTAAAGTTGTGAATGGGTATTTTAATTCCTATTCTTCTTTACATAAATGTAATTTCCCCGATCATGTCGTATTTGAAAAAAGTGTTTTTGAAAATTTTCAAGATTTTTCTTATGGCCGGGAAAGTATAAAAAGAATAATCTTCGATGATAATTGTATATTATGTGAATCGATAGGAGAGGCTATCGCGACTGCGAACAACAATGCCAATGCTAATAGAGAAAAAATAAAAAAGGATTTTGATAAGATTTTTAGAGTCGGTTTTAAGGATGGATCGTTTGTGTGGAAATCTGAGCAAGTTTATAGACAGCAATGTTCCACTCTGAAAACAAATAAATCAATAAATGATATCATGAATGTTCTTTGTAATTTTGGGATATTTTCGAAAGTCTCTAAGAGAGAGAGACGTGGTTATGGGTGGGTTGTGAGTGACGATTTTCAAAAAATTGTGGAAGACTATCTAACTCAAGGCATATTACATAATAAAATAGATGAATGTATAAATTCCATAGCTAAACCGTAAGTGGATATAAGAGCCTGTTTGAAAAATCAGTCTGATGTGATTCAAGCTCAGGATGTGGACGTCAGAGCAGAGGGGCCGGATGGCCAGGATCACCCGCAAGACGAAACGCTATCCGTCTGACATAACAGACGAGGAATGGGAGCGGATCGAGCCTTTAATGCCACGTCCCGGACGTCGTGGAAGGCCGCGCGAAATTGAGTTCCGCGAGGTTATCAACGTGGTGCGCTGTCTGGTACGTTCGGGCGTGGCTGGCGGATGCTGCCAATCCACTTCGGTCACTGGCGGACTGTTTACGGCTGGTTCCGTGAACTGGCCCGTCGCTTCCTGTTCCAGACCATCCATGACGTGGAACGTATCCACTCGGTGAAGGGCGCCTTGCTGGGGCGAACGGTAATTTCTGATCTTAAAAGCAACCCTAAAAACGTTTCTAAGAACGGAATGTTGATTTTCACTGAGAACTGGGGTCTTCCGCAAAGTGTGTGGTGATTTTTGCGCTATGAGATTGGAAGTACACGTGCCCTGAGGAGTTCGAAGCCCGCTCTCCCGAACATGGTGCGCTTTATCATTTTCAATCGACTGATCTGCCCCTCGACAGGGCTGGTTGTCCACGATGTCACAAGAGAAGCCCGAATGGCTGCGGCATCCCGTTCAAGGGCTGGAACCAGACGGGAGAGCAGCGTATCCCTTCCTTCTTTCAGTAAAAGCCTGAGGTTGTCTTCTGATTTCCTGCAGAGCAGATTTTGCATTTTCCTCACCCAGCTGGTTGTTTTTTCCAGTTGGGGTTCTGCTGCAAGAAGTTCCCCGACAAACAGGTTCTGCTGATCGGCAAGTGTTCCAGGATCCATCAATAGGAGGCGTGCCAGTTTCCGTCCGAGGGGAGGCACAGCATGGCGTCGGAAGCGCTGTTGTGGAGACGCAGCCTGTCGTATCGTCAACCATTTCCACACAATCCCATATTTCCCGGTAAAACCCTGACTGACCAGCTCCCGCCACAATGTCGTGGCGTTATGGCATCCTTCATGCCATCGCCTGTCCAGATAATCCGTATAAGGCGCGAGGATACCGGGCTTTGTCGTGGCACGCTTCCATGTCGGGGCGTGCCCCTGCCTGAACCAGCGCCGCAGGGTCTTGCGCTCGACACCAATCCTGTCAGCTATGACCTGAAGGCCATGCCCTTCGGCTTTCAGGGCAAGGGCATCATTGAATCGGGTTTCACGCCTTGACTGTGCGGCCTGGCTCGCATTCCGTGTGGGCGCCTGTGCTTTTTGCAGGCATGATGGCTGGGCACGCATCCCGGTATCCGTGGAGGCTGACTGACAGAGTTTCTGCGTGGCAGATGCCATCTGTCTGTGACCTGAACGGCCGATGGTGCACCTCTGTAACAGGCATCCGCGTAGGCTCCAGCCCGGTCTCTGGCAATGATCTCAATACCGAGATTTTGCACAAGCCATGCAGCAAGGGTATCCGCCTGCCGGTCTGGCAGCAGGTTGACCACATCATTTTTTTCCAGACCGACCAGGATGGTGCCGTAATGATGCCCCCGACGCCAGGCCCAGTCATCCACACCCAGAACACGGGGAGACCGCGCAGGGGGCTTCCCTGACATTCTGGAAAGGAGCCTGCGGATCAGGGTGTCTGCGCTGACCGGGCAACGCAGGCGTTCTGCCATTCTTGCGCCTGCAGACCCACCCACTGCATGGGCCACATAATGGTGAAGGTCTGTCAGGCGCATGGTATGACGCCCATAGGGCACGGTCATATGGATGACAAACGTCCGGCGACGACAACCGGCAGTGTTGCAGTAAAGACGGAACGAGGAAACCCGGAATGTAACACGACGGCCCTGCCAGGGCAGATCCGACAATGTACGGCGATCAAGACTATGGATCCGCTGCATCCGGACATGACAGTCGGGACAGACAGCACTGCGATCACACAAACTCGCTTCAATATGCACCGTATTGTCGCTCGGCGTGACCTGATCAACAACGAGAGAGGGCGGAAGATCAAGGCACCGGAAGGATGACACGACAGAAAAACCCCAAAAGTTGCATACCTTCAGGATTTCTCAGCTTCTTTTGCGCAGTACAAGTCCTCGCACCACACACTTTGCGGAAGAACCCATATGTGGACGGCCCTGTCTTGCAAGGGGGAAAATAGTGGTGTGACCGTGTCGTTTGTACCCATATGTCCGGCCTGTTGTTGCAGTGTTCAGACTGCTGGCCAAGATGGTTTCTGCGATGGAAGTTCCATTCAGTTCAGCGGTTTTTGAAAACCACGGGCTCTTGCGGAGTGTCTTCCATTCAGATCGAACGATCCCCCCATCTCCTCTTTGCAGGACTGCGGTATCGGCTCACACGATCACATTCCGTTTCTGTGCATCGTGTTGGCCAATTTCGTCAGGAAGCGGTAGCCGCTGCCATTGCGGCGGCCTCCACCGGTTTGCGATATGTCTCGCCGCTGGTCATCAGCTTCCATGCAATGCGTGCCATCCTGTTGGCCAGGGCTACAGCAGCGAGTTTCGGCTTCTTTCTGCTCAGAAGACTGACGAGCCATGGCGTGGCGAGACGGCTCTGTTCGTTCTGCCTTACATGCCGAAGCACGGTGGTCGCTCCGACAACCAGCGTACTTCTCAGGCGGCTGTCTCCAGCCCTGGTGATCCCGCCATGCCTGACCTTGCCGCCTGATGAATGATCACGAGGGGTGAGGCCTATCCACGCCGCGAAATTCCGGCCTGAGCAGAATAGATACGGATCCGGGGCCTTCATGAGCAGCAGAGCCGCTCCCAGAGGACCGATGCCCGGAATTCCGGATAGCCTGCGGCTCACCTCCTGACTTCGATGCCATGTGGCCAGTTTTTCATCGAGCTCCCTGATGTGCTTCATCAGGGCTTCATACTCTTCCGCCATCTGCGCAAACAGATCACGTGCGAGAGGTGGCAGCGTTTCTTCAGACGCAATCTGCTGAAGGAATGGTTCCACACGGGAGAGACCCGCAGGGGCGGTCAATCCGAATTCTGCGGCGTATCCCCGAATGGAATTGGCCAGCTGGGTACGTCTGCCAATGAGCCGCTCCCGCATGCCGACAAGCATGAGGGCCGCCTGCTGCTTAACTGTCTTGACGGGCACAAAACGCATGGTCGGACGGCTCATCGCCTCACAGAGGGCCTCGGCATCTGCCGCATCATTCTTGCTGCGCCTGACGTACGGTTTGACAAGCTGTGGCGCCATCAGCCTCACTTCGTGGCCAAGCGCACCAAGGGTTCTGGCCCAGTGATGGGAAGCCCCACAAGCTTCAATGCCAATCACTGTCGGCGGAAGTTTCTCGAAAAACCGGATCATCTGATGTCGGCTCAGTTTCCGGCTTGGCGCAACCCGCTCTTCGGCATCCACGCCGTGGAGCTGAAACACTTTTTTCGAGGTATCCATGCCGATACGGACCAACTGACGCATGATGGTTTCCTTCACTGACATTCAACTCCTCAGCATCCTCTCAGGACCACAGGGAGCCGTCCACACCATCAGTTCTCAGTGAAAATCAACAGTAGGAACCTTGCGGGGACCGTCCGCCGATCCTTGTTGCCCCACGAATCGTGTCGTTAATGGGCGCAAGGGTGTCAGTTCGATCGTATCAAATGAAGCCGCGTGAATTCTGGCGAGGAGAGTGGGAACGACGTTCCTGTTTTCTAATTGAAGCGCTGGTGGTTGCCGTGTTATATAAAAATATAACTTTTTGAGGTAGCCATGCACACCACTAATCTCCGTAAAGTCGGTGGCTCCGTCATGCTGGCTGTTCCGCCAGCGATTCTGGATGTGCTGCATCTCACAGCAGGTGCAAAAGTCGGTATCTCGGTTGATAACGGTCGGCTTGTGATCGAGCCTGCGGCTCCACCACGCTATACGCTCGAAGAGCTTCTTGCCCAATGTGATGAAACTGCTGAAATCAGTGCTGAGGATCGGGCGTGGATTGATGCCGAACCGGTCGGGAACGAGATCATCTGATGGAGCGGGGGGATATCTACCTCGTCTCACTCGATCCCACGTCAGGTCATGAGCAGCAGGGAACACGGCCGGTAATGGTTGTGTCTCCCGCCGCGTTCAATCGGCTGACGAAAACCCCGATTGTGTTGCCGATTACTAGCGGAGGCAATTTTGCACGTACCGCTGGGTTTGCCGTGTCGCTTGTGGGGGCAGGGACCAAAATAACGGGAGTGGTTCGCTGTGATCAGCCTCGTGCTCTTGATATTGGGTCGCGGAGTGGTCGGAAACTGGAGAGTGTTCCGACACACATCATTGATGAAGTGCTGGCTAAGCTATCCGCGATTTTGGAATAACGGCTGGGGAATCTGTCTAATCGATTGATATTAAATACTAAATTTGCGAGCATAATTTATGTGGAAATCGGTGTGTGCGTGCCCCCGCAACCAAGCATTATCCAATATCATCAGCATGTTAAGCCGTCCGGAAGGGCGGCTTTCTGCGTTTTGGATATACGCGCAGGATGCACAATAGGACTGAAATCGGGGATCTTCACGATGGCGTGAGATTTATCGGCGGCCTTATTGATCAGTGGAAATTACGCGATGTGACGACGATACGCTCGCCGGCGGAAGCGCTGGCATGGGGCTCTCCGTCGAGGAGCGACTACCGACGTCCGCGAGCAGCCCGGAAAGGTCGGTGATCTCTTTTGCTACCAGATGCACGACAGATAGCCACAAACAGAACAACCAGTCATGGTTTCCTGCGCCTGAAATCAGGCAGCGCTGAAGGAAATCGTTGGAAAAAGTGGTGACGCCTGTCGCCAGACGGCAGGCGGTCGACCATATTCGCGGTGTCCTGGCCCTGAGCGAACGCCGTGCCTGTGCGCTTGTCGGTCTTGCCCGCTATATTTCGATCAGGGCCGGACGATGTCGTCCTGCGCCAGCGTCTGCGGGAACTGGCGGGCCAGCGGCGCCGCTTTGGATACCGTCGCCTGAGCTATCTTCTGGTGCGGTAAGGCCTCACACCCAATCACAAGAAGCTGTTCCGCCTTTATCAAGAGGAGGGGCTGAAAGGCCGTCATCGGGGAGGCCGAAAGCGAGCATTGGGGACGCGTTCTCCCATGACCGTCCCCCAGGAACCTGGGCAGCGCTGGAGCCTGGATTTTGTGTCCGACGTCCTGATCTGTGGCCGCCGGTTCCGCATTCTGGCTGTTATCGACGATTTCAGCCGGAAGAACCTGGCATTGGTTGCCGACACATCGCTGTCAGGCGGACGTGTGACGCGGGAACTGACAACTCTGGTGGAGCGATATGGCAAACCCCTCATGATTGTCAGCGACAACGGGACGGAAGTCACATCCCATGCCATTGTGAAATGGGCCGACGGGATGCAGATCGAATGGCATTATATCGCCCCGGGGAAGCCGCAGCAGAACGGGTTTGTCAAAAGCTTCAATGGCCGGCTCAGGGATGAATGTCTCAACGAAACGCTGTTCACGTCCCTGACGCATGCCCGCCAGATTCTGGCTGACGGGCGGGAAGACGATAATACGGTACGCCCGCATTCCCAACTGAATGGCAGGACACCGGATCAGGTCGCCAGACAAGGGTCTCGGGGGCATGCCCCCGAGACCCTTGCTATTCCATCAACTCCAAGCCATGAAAACATGAAAAACGGAAACTCTCCTTTTGAGTGGATACAAAAAAGGGGGGCACGTCACTGCTGGCGTGCGACAAAAAGTGTTTCGACGGCAGCGTTGTCAAAACAGTTTCCCTTTCCGGACATTGAAACCAGCAGCCCATGGGCCAGCAGCTTTTTCTGGACATCATGGGAGCCATACTGGCTGCCACGATCGGAGTGGAAAATGCAGATGCACCGCCATATCCAGGGCACGGATGGCCAGATCCTTTTTCATCCGGTCGCTCGTGGCCCACCCGATCACACGACGGCTGAACAGATCGATGACGACAGCGAGGTAGAGCCAGCCCTCGGCAGTCCAGACATAACTGATATCTCCCGCCCATTTCCGGTTGGGGCCATCGGCAAGGAAATCACCGTCCAGAAGGTTGGTCGCAATATCAGACTGGTGGTGGCTGTCGGTCGTCACCTTGTGGCGACGGGTGCGCACGGGCCGGATCCCGTTGTCCTTCATGACGCGGCCAACGCGACGTTCCCCGACATCAAGCCCGGCTTCCCTGAGTTCCATGGTCATGCGAGGCCATCTGCAGGAACGGTTGCTCAGGGCAAAATGCTCACGGATATGCGTCAGTACCTTCAGATCGGTACGTTGGCGCTGGCAAGGCCGGTCGGGATGTCCAGGCCCGGTATCCCCGTGCCGAGACCCGCACAACCTGGCACAGCCTCCCGATTGGCCATTCATGCCGATGTCCGTGGATGAAAGCGAACCTCATGGTTTTTGGCTCGCGAAGAACTGGGTAGCTTTTTTTAGGATTTCCCTCTCCTCCCGTAAAATCCGGTTCTCCAGGCGAAGACGTTCATTCTCGCGGGCCAGATCAGCCTGAGGCCCTGATGCCGGCTTGCCCGGACGATAATCTGCTATCCATTTCGCCAGGGTGGATTTGCCAATACCCAGATCGGCCGCAACACGCGTTCGTGACAGTCCGCTGCTTAACGCGATCCTTATGGCCTCGCGCTTGAAATCTTCCGTATGCTTTATGGTCTCGTCGGTCTCCTGATACGAGCTTAAAACGCTCAAAGGGTCGGCACAAAACCGTCACAAGTCCATGTGCCGACGGGTCACCGGTCCTGAATGGGGGGCATCACATGTTCGGGCAGGGGGCAGATATAGGGCTCCTGTTCCAGCTGGTCTGCATGGTATGTCCTGACGCGTTCCAGCAGGGCCGGGTCCATCAGTACGTCACGTGCGGTCGCGGCCATGGCCTTGGCCACATGGATCATGCCCTTGTGGGCGATACCGCTCTTGCCCTGTGCCGTCATCTGCCATGAGTGGAGCTGCGTGCCGATGGCGCATGTTGCCCCCCATGCCTGCACTGTCGGCACCGCCCAGCTCACATCGCCAACATCGGTGGAACCGAAGGGCGGCGGCACGAATCCCATGGGGGATATCTGGTCACATAACGGCGTGTCATCACGCGGGGGCAGGCCCACGGCAAGATAGGCGGAACGGATATCCGCCGGTGTCAGCGTCTTCTGTATTTCACGCGCGAAATCATAATCTTCGCTGTCAAATTGTGGTGGTCCCAGGCGGACAAGGCTGGCGTACATCGTATCTTCCAGCGGGGCATTGCCCAGCAGGTTGGATACGGCGCTGACCACGCTTTCCTCCACGCGGGTTTCCGTCATCATTGCGGCACCCTGGGCTATTTTCCTGACCCGTTCCGCTAGGCTGCGCATTTCGCTCAGGTTATCCGCGCGCACCAGATAGCGTATGGTGACCTTTGACTGCACGACATTGGGCGCCTCTCCGCCTGCATCCAGATAGGCATAGTGCACGCGCGCCGTGCTTGGCATGTGTTCACGCAGGTAATTGGTGCCGATATTGAGCAGTTCCGCCGCATCCAGCGCCGAACGGCCCAGATGGGGGGCGGCGGCTGCGTGTGACGAGCGGCCGTGGAATGTGAAATCGATGCGCATGTTGGCCAGCGAGGCCGGATAGAACACGCCCGCCATGGAACCGGGATGCCATGATAGCGCGAAATCTACGTCCTTGAACACTCCCTCGCGCACCATGTAGGTCTTGGCCGCGCCGCCTTCCTCGGCCGGGCAGCCATAATAGCGCACTGTCCCGGCAATGCCGTTTTCGGCCATCCAGTTCTTCAGCGCAGTGGCTGCCAGCATGGCAGCCCCCCCAAGCAGGTTATGGCCACAGGCATGCCCGTTGCCATTGCCGGGCAACGGACGGCAGGTGGCAACGCCCGCCTCCTGGCTCAGGCCGGGCAGGGCATCGAATTCGCCAAGAAAGGCAATGACCGGGCCGCCTTCGCCTGCTTCCCCCATGACAGAGGTGGGAATGCCCGCCAGGTTACGCGTGATGCGGAAGCCGGAGCGCTCCAGCATGTCCTGCTGCGTATCGACGGATCTGTATTCATCATAGGCCAGTTCCGGGGTTTCCCAGATACGGTCGGCGAAGGTGGAAAAGTCTTTTCCCAGAGCATCGACATTGCTCCAGATCTGATCAGCGTTTTTCATTATCCGTTCCAAGAAAAAAGATGAAGTGGGCCTGCCTGCTCAGGCCAGCGTGGCGAGCAGGTCACGAAAAAGCAGGGTGCGCGGCATGAGTGACGGGATGGATATATGTTCGTGCAGCGTGTGCGCGCCAGCACCGATCGGGCCCAGGCCATCAAGGGTGGGTATGCCCATGGCTGCAGTGAAATTTCCGTCGCTTCCCCCGCCCGATGAGACATCGCGCAGTTCGATGCCATGACGTCCGGCCAGTTGCGCTGCATGGTTGAACAGGGCCGTGATGGCGGCATCCTTGCGGTAGCCCGGCCGGTTGATGCCACCAGTCAGCGCAAGCCGTGTTTTTGGATTGTGCGGCACGGCGGCGAGAATGCGGTTGACGGTAGACAGGCCGGTGGCGCTGTCGTGCATGCGCATGTCGATTTCAGCCACTGCCGTTTCGGGCACGACATTGGCCCCCGTTCCCCCCGCGATCATGCCGACATTGATGGTGATGCCCTGCGCGTAATCGGTCATGGCTTCAAGGTCGAGTATCTGCCGGGCCAGTTCCTTGATGGCGCTCTGGCCCTGGGCATGATGCGTACCGGCATGGGCGGGCACGCCCGTGACCTGCATGGTAAAGCGCGCGGTGCCCTTGCGGCCCGTCACGACTTCACCACCAGGGCGGGCAGGCTCGGTGACCAGCGCATAACGTGCGCCGCGCGCCAGTTCCTCAATAAGGGGGCGCGATGAGATACTGCCGATTTCTTCATCCGATACAAAAAGCTGCCGCACCGGCAGTGGCGTCGGCTGGCCCCTGCGTACAAGGCTGCACAGGGCTGTCAGCGCCATTACGGCGCCGCTTTTCATGTCATAGATACCGGGGCCATAAGCCAGATCCCCTTCCACCCGGAAAGGCAGCTTGTGCGTGATCGTGCCAAGCGGATGCATGGTATCGAGGTGGCTCAGGACAAGTATGCCCGGCGTAATCAGGTCATCATCGGGTGCATGGACAAGCACATGGTCGCCATGGCCGTGTGTGCCGGGGTAACGTCTGGATTGCAGGCCGCCCGCCTGTGCCGTCGCCTGCGCCCGGTCCATCATGCGGTTGACGGCAGCGGTGCAGTCGGTTGGGCTTTCTATTTCCACCCATGAACGTATTTCGTTCAGGAGTGTGTGTTCCTCGATCATGTCTGTAACCTACCTGCGGGAAGCGCACGCCGTGGTGGCAAGGGTATATCTTGTTTCTTTGTAGTAATATACAAGCGGGTACGTCATACATATGCCTTGCGGGCATATCATATATCGAGCGGTGCATTATCCACGACCTCTTTCATTACGAAAAAAGTCCGTGTCTGGCGCACTCCTGGCAATGCCAGCAGTTTTGAACCATGCAGCCTGTTGAAGTCTGTCATGTCCTTTACACGAATTTTCAGAAAGTAATCGAAATCGCCTGCAACCAGATGGCAGTCGAGAACAGCCGGTATTTCACGGATCGCCCGTTCAAACGCGGCAAAACTTTCGGGCGTGGAGCGGTCAAGCACCACGCCCACCAGCACAAGGCTGCCCAGATCAAGCAGGGCCGGGTCAAGCAGGGCGCGGATGCTGCGTATGAAACCGGCCTTGAACAGCATCTGGATACGACGGTGGCACGTAGCGGCGCTGATGTTTGCCTTCACCGCCAGGTCGGCATTGGCCATGCGGCCATCTTTTTGCAGAAAACGCAGGATCTTGCGGTCTGCCTTGTCCAGGCTGCGTTCTTCCATTGTTTCTTTCATCTGTCTGTTGCCCTGCACATGGAAACGGATACGGGTAAGGGATGGCGTGGCACGCTTCAGGCTACTGCTTCGCGCATGCCGCGGTGGTGGAAGAACCGGGCATGCGCCACAGAAAGATCAGGGACAGCGACGAGAGGCACAGCATGCCCACGACATAATAGATCCACGACAGGTTGTTGCCCGTATCGGTAATCATCATTGTAAAGATCGGCTGCGCCGTGCCGCCGAATATCGTAACACCCAGCGCATATGACAGCCCGGTGCCAAGCGTGCGTACCTTCATGGGAAACATGCCAGGCAGCAGGCAGATGCACGCGCCCGTGCTCGCTGCGTGGAATGACATGAGGAACATGATCACGATGGTAAAGACGGTGGGCGTGGGATAGGCGAGCAGAAGCATGAAGGCGGGAATAAGCAGCACGCATAGCAGGAAACGCGTCACCAGCACGATGCGGAACGGGCCGTAACGGTCTGCCAGGTACCCGCCCAGCAATGCGCCGGGAAAGCCCACCACGCCAAGTGCGATATTGATGGAAATGGAAAATGCCGCAGGAAAATGCAGGTCCTGTATGGCGAATATGGTGCCATAGAGGAAGAAATACTGCGCAATGGTATTGCCTGCGACCAGCATGATGCTCAGTGCGATGCGGCCGGGCATCTGTGTCAGAAGGTGGCTGATGACCGTTTTCATGCTGTGCAGTGTCTGGCCGGCATGCAGTGTTTCATCCACGTTGCGGCGTATCCAGAACCCGACGGGTGCAATGATGGCCCCGAACAGGAAAGGCAGCCGCCAGCCCCACCCCGCAAGCTGGGTGTTTGACAGACAGGCCCCCAGCCCGACACCGCCGAGCCCGGAGATGATCGAACCGATATTCTGTGTGGCGATCTGCCAGCTTGCCGCCAGGCCGATCCGGTCCCGGGCTGATGATTCAACCAGAAAGGCGGTCGTACTGCCCATTTCCCCACCCGCAGAAAAACCCTGTATCAGCCGCGCCAGGATCAGCAGCATCGGTGCCGCCAGCCCCAGCGTGGCATAGCCGGGCAGTATGCCAATCATCAGGCTGCCCAGCGCCATGAGCCAGATGGTCAGTGTCATGGCCTGTTTCCTGCCATAACGGTCGGCATAGGCACCCATCACCATCGCCCCGATGGGGCGCGAAAGAAAGCCGATTCCGAAAATTACGGTCGAGAGCAGCAGCATCAGATGCGGGTTGCCAGCCGGGAAATAGGCCTGCGACAGAAAGGTGGAAAAAGCGGCATACACGGTAAAATCGTAGAATTCCAAGGTATTGCCAATTGTGGCCGCGACAATGTTGTGTGCTTTTCGCGATTGGTCGTGCAAAATGTGCTCTCCCCTTGATTCCGTGCGCCCTGCCTATAGGGTAACAGCAGTCGATCCTGTAATGCACCCTGCGTTACAGGATGACCGACAGCCCCAGCGTGAAGAGCAGGATGATAACGGAAATCAGGGTTTCCGTTCCCGACCAGACAATAAAGGTCTGGGACAGGGACAGGCCCAGATATTCCTTGAGCTGCCAGAAAACCGGATCATTGACCGGACCGAAGGCAATGGACCCCGCGCCGGTAGCCAGTACCAGCAGTTCAGGCGAGACGCCGTGCATCCCGGCCATGGCCGGGGCCAGCAGGTTGGCGGCCGTGCCGGTTGCGACCGTGGCCGAACCCGTGGCCAGCCGGACAATCACGGCAGAAAGATAGGCCAGCAGCAGGGGCGAGATATGGGCCGACAGCGCCGCTGCTGTCAGGGTGCTGGAAATGCCGCTGTCAATGACCGCCTGCCCGAAACCGCCGCCCGCACCAACCAGCAGGATCACGAACCCCGTGGGGGCGAGGCAGGCATGCAGGGATTGCGCAATCTGCTGTGTCGTTATGCCATTGGGCCGACAGAGGAGTAATACGGTCACCACCAGCGAGATGATGAGGGAGATGTTCGTCTCACCCAGGAACTGCCCCAGCATATGCACGCCGCCCTGCGTTGACAGGTTTGTCAGCAGTTGCCCGCATCCGATCAGCATGAACGGCAGGAGGATGCACAGCAGGCTCCGGGCCAGTGACGGGCGGATGGGGGGCGCGGTGCGGGAGAGGAATTCGGCTTCCATCGGGCTGGTATCGATCGGGCCGATGTGGCGCATGATGAACTGCGTGAACAAAGGCCCGCTTATGATGGCCGTGGGCACCATGATCAGCAGGCCCAGCGCTATGTTTTCAAGCAGGTTGGCGTGGTAGATGCCAATGGCCTGCATGATTGCCGGATGCGGCGGCATGACCGCATGGGCAATGGACAGGCTGGCCATGAGCGGCAGGATGGCGAACAGGACCGGCCTGCGGCTTTCCTGCGCCGCGATGAAGGCAAGCGGGGCAAGAAGGATGAAGCCCACATCAAAGAATATGGGCAGCCCCACAATCATGCCGATGCCTGACATGGCCCAGTGCAGGTTACGCGCGCCGCACCGGGCCATGACGGATAGGGCCACGGTATCGGCAGCGCCCGACTGGGCAATCAGCTTGCCAAACATGGTGCCGAATGCAAGCAGGAAACCGATGCTGCCCAGCGCGTTGCCTGCCCCATGCTGGAAGGATGCGACAGCCTGCGCCGGCGTATCCCCCGCCGCGAGCAGCAGGGCAATCGCCACGCCAAACAGCACGAGCAGGGAATTGATGTTGAAGCGGGCAATCAGGACAATGATCAGCCCGATTGCCAGTATCCCGGTAATCAGAGCGTAAGTCAGTGACATGTCAGTCATCTTCCATGCTGCATGCGGCAGGAGACGCGTGGTGGTGCGCCGTTTATTTCAGATCATGCGGGTTTTCCACGATCGGCCAGATCTTGCGGCTGAGTTTGGTGTACTGCGTACGCAGCGGGTCAGACGGATAGTGGGTGCCCGCATCGACATAAAGGACTTCGGATGCAATGCCTATAAAACCGGCGTAGAAATGATTGGTTGATTTGACAACCAGTACATCCTTACTTAACGGATCAATGCCAATATTGGAAAATATGTCGGGCTCGAAACACTGGGTCCGGTTTGTATTGAGTATGATATCGTTGCGGGTTCCTGCAATACGGATGACGGCGCTGGCTCCCAGCGGCACCTGGCTTTCGCCAAAGCTCTGCCAGGCCTGCTCGACAACCTCCAGCACTTCGATATCGGCATCGATCGGATCACCACCGCCCGGGCCTGACTTGCCGCCAAAGCGCAGGTGAAGCCGCGCGCCCTTGCCTGCCGCTTCACAGAAGGAAACCGCAACCGGGTCCCAGATGGTCGCGACCGCCATGTTGTCGATACCGGCCCCGAGCAGGTCAGCAACCAGCAGGGTGCCATCTCCCGCAACGCCCCCGCCGGGGTTGTCCCATATGTCGGCCAGGACAATGGGGGCGGTTATGGCAGGATCGGCAATGGCGGCCTGCGCGCGGGCTATGGCCTGTGCGGGTTGCAGCGTGTGCATGCGCGTGCTGCCCCTGAAGCCGAAGACCGCCATGCCCAGTTCATGCGCCAGATGCTGGCCCCGGCTGGCGTCATGATCCGTCACCACGACAACCTGGGTGCCCAGGTCCGCCACGTTGCCAGCCAGGAAACCGTGGATGAGCGAGACGGACAGAACGCCGTCATGGCCCTGCATGGCGCGGATGCGGTCAACAAAGCCACGCAGGGGCTGCTGGCTGGTGGGCAGCACGTCGATCATGCGGCAGTCAAAGGTTGAAATGACCGGCCTGATCTCATGCCGCACTGCGCGCAGCACGAGGTCAACCAGTTGCTCGGCCCGCACCATGAAGTCCGTATGGGGGAATTCAAGGAAGGCGTTCATGACATTCAGGCAGCTTACCCGCAGCGGAGTCAGGTGGCTGTGCGGGTCAAACGTGGCGCCAATCACGACATCCGGGCCAACGCAGGCGCGGATGTGAGAAAGCAGGTCGCCTTCGCAGTCATCATAGCCCTGCGCCACCATGGCGCCATGCAGGCCCATGACAACGGCATCCACCGGCATGGCGGCCCTGAGCTGATCGAGTATTTCGTTTCGCAGCCCCTCATAGGTCTGCCGTTTTACTAGGCCGCCCGGTTCGGCCCATGTGCAGGTGCCTTCAACCAGTTCGAAACCCTCCGCCTGCTGGCGCGCCCGCAGGGCCGGCACGACAGCGGAACACAGGGTCGGTGTGGGCGGGTGTACCCCCGGAGGGGCGTAGAATGCGCTCTTGAAGGCATTGAGATCGGTCGGCACCGGGGAAAAGGTATTTGTCTCAGTTGCAAGCGAGGCAACAAATACGCGCACGTTGGTTCTCCTACGGTCATCAGGACCATCAAGAGGGCAGGCGGGAAAGGGGATCAGCCTACGGGCTTGTAGGCAATCGCCTCGATTTCGACCATGATGCCGGCAGCCATCAGGCCGGCTTCGACAGTGGTGCGCGCAGGCGGCTCAACAGGGAAATAGGTGGCATAAACCTTGTTGAAGGCACCGAAATCACTGGCGCTGGTCAGGATGGCGAAGGTCTTGATCACATCACTCATGGCGCAGCCCGCGGTTTCCAGCACGGCGGCGACATGGTCCAGAACGGCTGCGGTCTGGGCCTCTATGCCCCCTTCCACCACCTTGCCGTCCACGACCGGCACCTGTCCTGATACATAGACGTAATCACCCGCGCGGACCGCCATCGACAGGGGAACGGCGGCCTTGCCAAAAACTTTTTTCATCATGATTTCCGTATTGTTTCGATTATGGTATGTTCGTGGGTCAGCTGACGCCGCCACGGGCCGCGACCGGCAGGCGGTCGACAACCTTGCCGTTCGAGACCAGATAGACATGGTCGAACATGTTCGTGACCACGCAGGCATGGTTGGGGATGATACGGACCTTTTCCCCTATGCCGGGCAGGGTGGCGTCCACGCCTGCGGTGATCGTGCCGTGTTCCTCGCTCAGTGCGGTAATGCGGCTTTCCTCATGGTCGATGATGTGGCCGTAGCCATCCTGCCCCAGCAGGTCGCTGGTCAGGGTCTTGGTGCCGGCATCGATAATGGCGCGTGTTTCCGTCGGGCGGCTGATCACGGTGGCCAGTACCGTCAGCGCACAGTCATCGACCGTGGCGGCACCCACCGCAACCTGGGAGCGGTCCATGTAGACATACGTGCCGGGACGGTATTCGGACATGTTCTGCATGTCGCCCGCCGTCCACAGGTCCGGCGTGCCGCCCACGGTAATGGCGGGAACGGACAGGCCCGCAGCTTCAAAGACGGCCCTGGCGTGGCCCAGCCACTGATCGGACTGTGCCTGCCTGCCTGCGGCGGGGTAGGTCATCAGGCCTGCAAACTGCAGGTTGGGCGCGGACATGATGCGGCGCGCGATGGTCAGTGCCTCTTCAGCGGTCTGGACGCCACAGCGGCCACCACCGGTATCACATTCCACAAAAACCCGGAGCGGCGCGATATCCGCCCCGGCCGTAGCCCGGTCATAACCTTCCACCACAGGTATGTTGTCCGCCACGACAGACAGCGCGACCTGACGGGCAAGATTGACCATGCGGCCCAGCTTGTGCGCGCCGATGATGTTGTAGGTCAGCAGGATGTCAGCAAGGCCCGCCTGCGCCATGATCTCGGCTTCGGTCAGTTTCTGGCAGGTAATGCCCACCGCCCCCGCCTTGACCTGCGCACGGGCAAAATAGGGCAGCTTGTGTGTCTTGATATGCGGGCGCAGGCTGAAGCCATGCGCATTGGCATATTGCTGGGCCTTGTTGATGTTGGAGAATGCCTTGTCGATATCAACCAGCACGGCCGGGGTATCGAGCTTATCAATGGAAATCGACATCGTCTTCCCGCGTTTCAGGCAGACGGGGTCAGGCCCATCCGCCGTTATCGATAAAGGGTTCGATGGAACATAATGCGGGGAGCGAAGTGTGTAAAATTATTATTCATTACAAAAGCGCGATAAAAAAATATTTTCATCAGGATCGGAAAAACCGTCATCCCCCCAGTTCGCACGCCAGGATCAGGCGGACAGTCTGGTAACGTAATCAGCGGGGGGCTGCAGGGCGGGATGGTGGTCGGCCAGCAGGCCGAGCAGGCTTTCGAGCCTGGGGTCGATGTCGCGCTGGACACGGGCTATGACATGCGTCGTGATGCACAGGGGCATGTTGTCGAACGGGATCGCGCGCACGGCGCCAGCGCGTGCCTGCTGGTGCACTGCAAAATGCGGCAGCAGGGAAATCCCCTGTCCTGACATGACGAAATTGCGCAGGGTGCTGATATCCTCCGTTTCCAGTATGGGTTGGAAACAGACGCCGGCATCACTTTCCATCTGCTGCAGCCTGCGGCGCAGGGCATGGTTTTCACTCAGCAGGGCGAGGGGCCTTGTGGCTAGATGCCGGGGGCGTATGCGGGTATGGTCCAGCCATTCATGCCCGGCATGGACAACAACGGATATGGGCTGGCTGGCGCATAATACGCTGCGTATGCCCTGACAGGGCACAAGATCGTAAGTCAGGCCCATATCGGCACGGCCTTCCAGCAGGGCATTGGCGATGTCAGATGCGGGCCTGCCCTGTATCTGCAGGCGGGTGCGGGGGAATTCCTGCCGGAAAAGTGGCAGGACATGCTCGATGATGTCCTCGGCCAGACCCTCTGCACAGCAGATGCGCACGATCCCGTCATGCTGGCCATGAAGGGTGCGGAAATAGTTCAGGAGCCGCTCGCTGTCTTCATGCTGGGTGCGGGCGAAATCCGCCAGCGCGCGGCCAGCGGTGGTGGGAATGACCCCGCGTGGCTTGCGTTCGAGCAGCTTGAGGCCGCAGCGGTATTCCAGATCCCCGATCTGCCGGCTGATGGCGGATGCGGCGATATTGAGCCGCTCGGCTGCGCCGCGAATGGAACCCTCGGCAATGACAGTCAGGAAATACTGGAGAATACGACCGTCAAGATCCCATGATGTGACAGATATGTTTGAACGTCTGGATCGATCTGACATCGTCTTCATCTTTCCGCTGTGAAGCTGGACTGGCGAACCCCATTGATCAGTGACGGGATATGCAGGCGGACGTGGTGCCAATCGTATGGGGTGCGGGCCTCTGTCGTTCTGGCATGGTGTGTCGGTATCGGATGGGCGAAATACAATGGCGGCGGGCGGTAACGTGTCCCTGAAGGCATGGGCCCGGATGCCAGCGATACGGCATCCGGGCGCTGCGGCCTTCAGCCGTTGCGGAAGGTGTAGCTATAACCGTTCAGTGCGGGCGCGCCACCGAGATGGGCATAGAGAATCCTGGAGCCTTTGGGGAAGAAGCCTTTCTTGACCAGATCCATCAGGCCCTGCATGGACTTGCCTTCATAGACCGGGTCCGTGATCATGGCTTCGAGGCGGGCGGAAAGGCGGATGGCTTCCACCGTTTCCTTGGAGGGAACGCCGTAAGCGGGGTAGGCGTAATCCTCGATCAGGACGATATCGTCACCGGCGATTTCCTTGCCGCCGACCAGGGCAGACGTTTTCTGCGCGATGTCGAGCACCTGCGCCTTCGTCTGGGCCGGGGTGAAGGAGGCATCGATGCCAATGACGTTGCGCGCGCGACCGTCCTCGGCAAAGCCGACAACCATGCCCGCATGGGTGGAACCGGTTACGGTGCACACTATGATGAAGTCGAACTTGAAGCCAAGTTCAGCTTCCTGCGCGCGCACTTCCTCGGCAAAGCCGACATAGCCAAGGCCGCCATATTTATGGACCGAAGCACCAGCGGGAATGGCGTAGGGCTTGCCACCCTTTGACTTCACATCGTCCAGCGCCTTGAGCCAGCTGTCACGTATGCCGATGTCGAACCCTTCATCAACCAGCTGGGCTTCGGCGCCCATGATGCGGGTCATCAGGATGTTGCCGACACGGTCATAGACCGCATCTTCATGCGGCACCCAGCTTTCCTGGATCACATGGCACTTCATGCCGATCTTGGCGGCCACGGCGGCGACCAGGCGGGTATGGTTGGACTGCACGCCACCAATGGAGACCAGCGTGTCGGCGCCGCTTTCGATGGCGTCGGGCACGATGTATTCAAGCTTGCGGAGCTTGTTGCCACCAGCGGCCAGGCCAGAATTGCAGTCTTCGCGCTTGGCGTAGATTTCCACATCGCCGCCCAGGTATTCGCTCATGCGCGAGAGCTTTTCGATATGGGTGGGGCCGAATGTCAGCGGGTAGCGCTTGAATTTGGAAAGCATGGGAAAATGTCCATTCCTGCTTGGTGATTGCAGATCGATCATGCCACAACCGATATGAAATGTAATTTCTATTTAATGAATAAAATGATATAAAAAACCGTCAAAAAGAAAATTATAGAATGCTAATATCATTACATCGAAATTTATGAAACATTATTTCATGACCGTTTTTGGGTTCCGCAGGGCGTCCTGATTGCCAGATCAAAGGGCGTTATACGGGGGTGCCTTGTCATACTGGCAGGGCGGTCGTGTACTTGATCTGTGACAGTGCGAAGCTCGAACGCAGGTTGGATACGTTGGGCAGCGTGGTCAGGAACCCAATCATGAAATCACGGAACTCCCTGATGTCATGCACGACGATACGCAGCATGTAATCGGATTCCCCGGTCATGAGATAACATTCCATGATTTCGGAACGCTGGCTGATCTGTGTCTCGAATTCCTTGAGCGAGGCCTGATCCTGCCGCTGGAGCGAGAGATGGACGAATACACTCACACTCAGCCCCAGCCGGTCGGGGTCAAGCAGGGTGACCGTGCGCGTGATCACGCCTGAACCGCGCAGTTCCGATACCCGCCGCCAGCAGGGGGAAGGGGAAATGCCAACCCGTTCCGCCAGTTCCTGGTTGGTCAGGCTGGCATTTTTCTGCAGTTCACGCAGGATCTGGCGGCTGGTTCCATCCAGATCGAAACGATTTTCAGCCATTTTTTCCTCTTTTTTTCATAAAATGGAAAACTATTTTCTATAAAGACTTTCCAAGGGATAAAAATAGGCAATTTTATCCGCAATGACCAATATATATTCCCCGCATTCTTCACAGGACATGGTGCGACTGCGCGATGCTGGGTTCCTCCACAAATAAAAAGCCGGTCTTTTCCCCGGCCGCCCGGACCGGGGCGGCGCTTGGTGTCATGGCGCTGCTGTGGGGGTTGAGCTGGCCCGCCATGAAAACATGCGTCACACTTGCGCCGCCGCTATGGCTGGCGGTCCTGCGTTTTGCGCTGGGTGGCGCCACGCTGTTCATCGTCCTGCTGTTGCGGGGCAGGATTACCCTGCCACGGCGCAGTGACCTGCCCATCGTGTTCAGCGTTGGCGGGTTGCAGATGATGGCGTTCACGGCGCTGGGGCTTGTGGCCATGCAGCATACGGATGCGGGGCGGGCGGCACTGCTGGCCTATACCACGCCGCTGTGGGGCACGTTGCTGGCGTGGCTGTTCATGGGGCAGCGCCCAGGTCTGAGGCGGGTGATGGCGCTGTGCGTCGGTCTGGGCGGTATCGTGCTGATCTGTTCGCCCATCGGCATGGACTGGACCCGGCCGGGTGCGCTGCAGGCCAATCTCATGCTGCTTGTCGCGGCCATGTGCTGGTCAGTCGTGATCGTGCATGTGCGCCATCACAAATGGACGTCTTCCCCGCTCGCGCTGGCCCCGTGGCAGATGCTGCTGGCCACCATTGTGCTGGGCGCGCTGGCATGGGCGAAGGAAGGCCCGCCGTCGCATATTGTCTGGTCCGGTGAACTGGCGGGGCTGCTGCTGTTCATCGGCCCGCTGGCGACATCGGTGTGTTTTGTCATCTCATGCGAATTCGGCCGCCGGGTCTCTACCTTTTCCATGTCCAGCATCACGCTTGCGGTGCCGGTCATCGGGCTGCTCGCGTCCATGGTTTTCCTGCATGAAGCCATGACCCCGGTGCTGGGCATCGGGCTGGTTTTCATCATTGCCGGTGGCGTGCTTTCGGCATGGGCGGCACGGGCAGTTCCTGGCCCGGCGCGTGAAGGCGCGCGGGCCCGGGCAGGAGGAGAGCGCCCGCTGGGACTGACGCCGAACATGCTTGGACCGGAACTGTAGGAAAACGCTCCCTGAAACACCCATGCCGCCCGGCAGGACCGGGCGGCATGGTGGAAGGCCCCGGACGGGAGAGGCCGGTCAGGTAAACGGATCTTCCACATGGGGCCACATGGGAATGGTCCGCCGGGGCAGGGAGAGTCCGTTCATGTCGGGCATGACGCAACCCGGTACCGCCACGAATATGATACGCTCGGCAATGGCGGCAAACGCATTGTAGAAATGCTGGGCGGACTTGACCACCAAGGCTGCCTTGTCCAGCGAGATGCCGCAATTGGTAAAGGCATCGGGGGCAAAGGTCTGCTGCCGGCTGGATGTCACGACAATATCGATCCCCGCCGTGTGCAGCCACACGCTGTCACCCAGGGTGGCCTGGCCGTTACTCAGGCCCGTCTGGAACAGGGGGCGGATGCAGCGGCGCACGGTCACGCGCATATCGATCGGGTCGCCCGATGTCACGCCGCACTTGCCACCTAGCCGCAGGTCGAAGGTTGCACCTTCCCCTGCCTCGATGCACAGGGCCACGGCGGCAGGGTCCCATATGCAGCCGACGGCCACGTTATCCACCCCTGCATCGAGCACGGCGCGCAGGATGATCGTGTTGTCCGATGGCGCGCCGCCGCCCGCGTTGTCGGATACATCGGCGATTACGATCGGCCTGCCGCTGTCATTGTCGCGGATCATGCCGATCGCATCGGGCAGGGGCACGTAGGATGCGACCGTGCTGTCGCGCATGTCCCATATCTCGCGGCCCAGCCTGCGGGCCAGTGCCTGCGCTGCGGTTTCATCCCCATCGGCAATGACCATCATCTTGGCGCCGACATCGGGAATATCCGCCCAGGGGAAGCCATGGGCGAACGAGACCGACAGGATGCCGTCATGGCCTTCATAGGTCTGCATCCGGTCCACGAAGGAACGCACGGGTTCGTACGGGGTGCGCCATATGGCCAGCATGCGGCAGTCATGATAGGCGATGACCGGATGGATCTCGCCGCGCGCGGTGCGGGTGGCCAGATCATAAAGCTCCTGCGCCCGCTCCACTATGTCATCATGTGGGTATTCCTTGTAGGTGATGATCAGGCTGGCATTTTCCCGCATGGTTTCCGTCAGGTGGCAATGCAGGTCCAGTTCCGCGCCGATCACGGTGCCCGGGCCGGTCATGGCGCGGATACGGGCAAGCAGGTCGCCCTCGCAGTCATCATAATCCACCGCGATCATGGCGCCGTGCATGGAAAGCAGGACCACATCGACCGGCATGGCACGCCGCAGGTCATCAAGGATCATGTCGCGCAGTTCTTCATACACGGCCTTGAGCGTAAGCCCGGCCGGCTGGGCAAAGGCGCATAGGCTCTCCACCACCTCATGCCCGTCAGCCTGCGCCCGCGCGCGCCATGTGCGCAGCGGTAGCGTGGCGGCGGTCGTGGCCTGAAGGCTGCCATCCGTGCGGAACCAGTCGCGTGCGCCCATGAAGGCGGCGCGCCCGGTCGGAATGGGCGAGAAGGTGTTGGTTTCGGTTCCAAGCGTCGCAATGAAATATTTCATGAAGCGTGTATCCACCTATTCAGCCACGCAGCGGTCCATGTCCGTGCGCAGGGTTCTGAGGTCGATCTGCCCCTCATATCCGATGAAAACGATGCGTGAGCGGTGCGTGCCCGCTTCCGGGTCATGGCCCGCGCCCACGGTTACGCGGTTGCCCACCATCTGGAATACGGCGGGTGTTTCGGGCGCATGGCTGGCGTAGAGAATGCCCTTCGCGCGCAGCAGGGTCGGGGCATGCGCGCCGATGACCTGCTGAAAAATGTCGAACGCGATGGGCCGGTCACTCTCCCATGCCAGCGAGGCAAAGGGCTGGACGGGCACGGCATCGCTGGCACGCAGGCCGCGGCTCCTGCCGGGCGTGGCTGCGTAGTCGAAGGAGAAGGAAAACAGCAGGTTTTCCATCTGCTGGACGGCGGTGTTGTCCAGCACGAATTCCGCGCGTTTGCCCTGCGCCAGCACCCGTTCGCGCACGCTCTGGCGCTGCTCAGGGGACATCTGGTCCATTTTGGAGAGGATGATGAAGTCACCGTCACGGAACTGCTCGGCGCGCAGGGATTGCGCAAAATAGGCCGGGTCCTCCAGGATGTCCTGCCCGTCGGCTACGCAGATCACGCTGTCGAGCGCCGCTTCCTTCCAGAATACCGCATCAAGCAGCGCTGTCTTGACATCGCCGATCTGCGAGACGCCGCTACATTCTATGATGATGCCGTCAGGCCGCACGGGCTGGTCAAGCAGGTAACGGATTGTCGAGAGCATGTCGCCCTGCAGCGAACAGCAGATACAGCCGTTGCGCAGCGGAATGACCTGCTCGCGCCCGAGATTGATGAGATCGGCATCAATGTCGATTGCGCCAAAATCATTGACCACGGCCGACAGCTTCCGTGTGGGGAAGCTGTTGATGATCCGGTTGATGAAGGTTGTCTTGCCTGCGCCCAGAAAGCCGCCAATCACGATGACAGGCACCGCACCCATGCGGGCGCCGGCCGGAGGGGTGAGGGCGGTCATGCCCGGTAGCATCCGCGTACCGGCTGCCCGGTGCTGGCATTGGCTGCCAGTTCGCCCGCTTCGATCACGGGCTGGCCATTGACCAGCAGATATTTCACGCCCACCGCAGGCCGGTTCATGGCGGTGAATTCCGCCCGGTCGCTGATCGTGTCCGCATCGAACACACAGATGTCCGCATCGCACCCGACCTGTAGCCGCCCCTTGCGCCGCATGGTCGGGGCTGCGCATTCGATGATGGTGGCCGGCAGCCAGGAACACTTGGCCATGGCATCGATCAGGCTGACGGCCTTGCGCTCGTTCATGTAGACACGCAGGAAGCGCGTGAAGGTGCCGGATGAACGCGGATGGGCCACGGCTTCATCGGGCAGGGGCCACGCATCGCCCATGTAGGTCGATCCGTCAGGCATGGTCCAGGGCATGGCGTCAGATGCGATGATGCCGCCGGGATACAGCACCGATATGTCCAGCAGGTCACGGTGGCGCTGGTTGCTCTCCACATCCAGGAAGTGCCACAGCACAAGGTTGTCGGCCTTTTCCGCGCTGGCGCGCAGCACGTCCTCGCGGCTGGTCATGTGCTGGCCGTTATCAAGGCGCTGGAGCGCGTCGTATCCCTGGCCCGTGCGCTGCGGGAAAGCGGGATCGGCAAAGAAGGGCGCACCAATGACGGTGGATGCCGTGCCATACGGATAGGCTTCCACCGTGATCCGCAGCCCCTGCGCCTGCGCATTGCGCACCAGTTCGGCACAGCGTTCGATATCCATGAGGCTGGTGCTGTTGAAGTGACAGATATGCATGCGCGCGCCGGTTGATCCGGCATAGCCGATCAGGCGGGTATAGGCTTCCACCGAACTGCGTGGGTCGATGTTGGAAGAGAAGGAAATGTGCGTATAGGTCGGCACGTCATAGCGCGCCGCCAGCGAGCATATCTGCGAAACTTCCTTTACCCCCGCGCCCGGCAGGTAGGCATTGGGAATGCCGATGCCGATGCCGCCTTCACGCAGGCCCTGTTCCATCATGGCGGTAATGGCGCTGACCTGCGTGTCGGTTGCCACGTCATCCACCCAGCGCCGGTCGCGGATGCTGCGCCCCATGAGCGTGAGCGGGGCATGGTTGATATCCTGTCCCGTCATGACCGCGATCCGGGCTGCGACCCATGATACGGATATGCCGTAATTCAGAAGCCGGGTGGTTTTGGTCTGCTGTTCGTACCAATGGCCGACCGGCAGGGAGCCGATTTCGAATTCAAGCGTGGTAGTCACGCCATCAAATGCCTGCATGCGGTCGGCGGCAAGGGACTGGCCATGGGCATGTATGTCAATGAAACCGGGGGCGATCACCAGGCCGGTTGCATCGATTTCTTTGTGGCCCGTGCCCTCGACCCTGCCAACCGCCACGATGGCGCTGCCGTTTATGGCCACGTCGCCAATCACGTCCAGCCTGGTTTCAGGGTCGATCAGCCGGCCATTTCTCAAGACGATATCATACATGTCGCGTTACCTGTGTGTTGTGGCACGAAGGGACTGCCGGTGCAGCCTGTCCTGTTTTTCTGTCATGATGTCATGAGGGGCGGACATAGGACAGGACCCCTTGCGCATCGGGGGCAAGGGTCGTGCCCATGGCGTCCGAAAGCTGCGTAAAGCGCTCTTCTATGCTGCGGGCATGCGCGCCGGTTGCAAGGAAGGGAACGCCGCGCCTGTGCCGCTCCATGCCCAGCCCGAGACTGACCGGGTAGATGCGGATGGATTTCAGCCCGTTTGCATCGAATTCACAGATCGGCATGATCGTTTCCCAGAACCGTGTTTCGGCGGGGAAGCCCTTGGTATCGTCCTGTGTGCGCTGCTGGTACACCTTGGCGGGAGTCTGCGCAGGATCGGCACGGAAGCGCTGGTAGGAATCATAAGGCAGGCGGGGCACAAGCTCGTTCTGCCCGATGAAGTTGCCCAGGCTGTAGAAAATCGGCCGGTCCTGATAGATTTCCAGGCCGCGCAGCAGATGTGGCCCGTGGCCTGCAACGATGTCGGCGCCCGCATCGATCATGGCATGGGCGAAGGTGCGCAGGAATTCCGCCGGAATTTCAGGGTCAAGCTGGCCTGCGGTGTTGTAGCCCACCTCATGGGCATGAATGCTGACAATCACCCTGTCTGCCGTCATGCGGGCTTCTTCCACCCAGCGCGCCATGTCGGCCAGGTCGCGCGCGTTTGGCGTGGTGGTGATGCGGGCCTGGGTGCCGGCACGGAAGTTCAGGCCACCGACAGGTAGCACGGACGGATCGGCGGAGGGAAAGGCGAAACCGAGCTGGATGGTCCGCTCCCGCAATGTCTCCAGCCCCAGTGATACGGCAATATCGCGCAGCGTCGTAAAATGCTCGGGCGTGATGGTGTGCATCGTATCAAAATGCAGCGCGCTGGGGCCGGGCCGGCCCTGCATGCCATCGGTCTGGGGGGCGGCTTCCTGGCCTGTGGCAAAGCTTGATGTGCACGATGTCATGGCCACCGTGCCCTGCGGGCGGGTGCAGTAGGTGGGCCTGCGTGCCGCCTCCAGGCAGTCGCCCACGCCGGCATAGAGCAGTTCGCGCGCCTGCATGGCGTCCATGGCCGCGCGCAGGCCGGAGATGCTGTAGTCAAGGCTGTGGTTGGTTGCTGTTGCAAACAGGTCAAAGCCTGCATCGCACAGTTCATCGATCACCCAGGACGGCGCACCGAAATGCGACCCGCCACTTTCCAGGGCCGGATCACCCTGAAAATCGTTTGGCAGCACTTCCAGGTTGGTAAAGGCAACATCCGTGCCACGGATCAGGTCGAATAGCGGCAGAAGGGCTTCATCTTCCAGGCTGTTGAGGCGACGGAGCAGAATGCTATCTCCCGTAAGGGCAATGCGCATGGCGGGCTCTTCTTTTCATGCAATGGCGTTTGAAACAAAAAAAGACTGGCACCCCGTGTGGGATGCCAGTCGGTTACATGGCTTGTTTCATGGTTCAGAAATCACATCCGAAACGCCCGCCCACGAAGCGCGGCGCGCCGGCATAACCGATCTGGTCAACCGTGGCGAAGGTTTCGCTCAGGATATAATGGCGGTTGAGCAGGTTGGAGGCATAGGCGTTGACATACCACTGCCCATTGCGCGGCTTGAAGGTGATGCTCGCACCCATCAGGAAGTAGGAGGGAATGACGTAAACCCCTGTTGCGCGAGGCTGCCAGCCCTGTGCGCCGCGGTAGGAGTAGTTGCCCTCGAAGGTCAGGGTGTAGGCGTTATGTAGCAGCGGCCTGGTCTGGTAGGACACCGAACCGTTCAGCGTCAGCTTGGGGATACCCATGTCCGCGCCGTTATAGTTGGTGGTGAAGGACTTGTATGTCTGGGTCTGGGCAAAATATGCCTGCACGGCCTGCTGGTTGACTTCCTGGAACTGATCATAGGTGCCGCGTTCCCAGCCGATGTTCTGCGTCAGGCTCAGGCCGCGGATGGGGTGGGCCTGGATCTGCACTTCCGTGCCCCAGATGGTGGATTTGGGCGCATTGATGTAGGAACCATAGATGCCCGGCGTGGGGTTGAGGCCCTGGTTGAGCTGGCCGGGAATGACGATCTGCCCCAGGATCTGCTTGTCATGGTAATCATCATAGAACATGGCGGCGTTGACACGCAGGCGATGCTTGAAGAACTCGCTCTTGACCCCGATTTCGTACGCCAGCACCCATTCCGGCTTGAACGGCTTGAGCTGTGCTTCTGATACCGTTGTATTGGTGGTAAAGCCGCCAGGCTTCACGCCGCGCTTGATGGAGGCATACAGCATCACGTCCTGGTTGATGCGCCAGTCAATGCCCACACGCCCCGAGAACTGGTTGGTCATCGCGCCGAAGGTGGGGAAGGGACTGCCGTTCATCAGCCGCTTTTCAGCATTCGTGGGGCCGTAATACTGCACGACCGTGTCATCCACGATCTGGCGGGTATCGGTTTCGTGGTTCAGCCCGAAGTTGATGCGGACGCTGGGAATGATCTTGTAGCTCAGGTTGACAAACTGATCGAATGTTTCGGCAGGCTGGTTGTGATAGCTGTCGCGAATGAACGGATCAGACGGATTGGTGCCGGTTGAATCGAACCAGTTTGCCCCGAAAGTACGGGTGCGGTTATAATAGGCGCCAACGGTCCATTTGAAGCGGTCGTTGAACATCGGCCTGCCTTCGAGGCGGAGTTCCTGCGAGAAGACATTCGATTCGCCAACGAAATATGTATCACCCGATCGCAGGTCCAGCGCGTCACGGTCATTGTATTCGTGGCGCTGCTGCTGTGCGAAGGACGTGATGGATTTCAGCTTGGCAAAACCAAGATCGCGTGACCCCTTGAGGATGATGCTCCACGTCACGTCGTGGTTGTTGGGCACGCTGTTGGGGCTGATGCCCACCTTGTTGGCGAAATTCGGGTTCAGGTTCCACCCGGTATTGTAGATGTTCTGGTCGCGCGGCTGGGCACCGTAGGTGGAGGATGAATACGGATCGCTCAGCACGAAACCGTAGCCGGACTGCGATTCATCTTGTGACCAGTTGGCGATCAGGTCGATGTTGGTCTTGCTGTCAGGCTGCCAGGCCAGGCGGCCGCGCAGGGCGCCCATGTTGGCGTTGCCCACGGTCTGCCCGGTATCGCGGTTACGGAAATAGCCGCCACCTTCCAGCATCTGCCCCGCAATGCGGTACTGCAGGTTATGCGTGATCGAACCCGATACGTAGGCATTGGTCTTGCTGCGGGCATAGGAGGCGATGTCCTCCGATGCGCCGTAATGGAATTCCTTTGTGGGGGCGTTACTGTCGATACGCACCTCGCCACCCGTGTCGGCCATGCCATGCTCGGTGCCTACAGGCCCCGGTTCCACGGCCACGGCGGAAACATCGAACATCTGCCCCGTGCTCATGGAGCTGATCGGGAATGCCACGTCATCGAAGTAGGTCATGACAGATGACATGTTGTTCTGCGTGTAGTCTTCCAGGCCGATGCCGCGCAGGTAATACGATGCGGAAGTGGAGCCGCCTTCGGTCTGGATTGTCAGGTTGGGCACCAGGCGCTGCAGGTCATTGACCGTCTGCACATGCTGCTCGATCAGTGCTGCGGCGCTGATGTGTGAAGTGGAATCCGGCTCGTGCTGCGCTGCAGAGAACTGGAGGGCGCGGTTGCGGCGCACGCTGATGGTTTCAGGTGCCGCCCTGGACTGCAGGGTGGCGGCGGCGGCCGTGGAATGTGTCGATACGGCATGCTGCGGCGCGCCACGATGGGGGCGTTGTGCCGTAGTGTGCGCAGGCTGGGTATCAGCCGCCATGACACTGTGCTGCAGGTCATATCCTGTCCAGCCGAAGGCCGTGGCCAGTAGCAAGGTTTTGCGCAGTGCAAATTTTTTCAAGCTCAACTCACGCCTCCAATCATGCTGGGGTGACACAAACGCCTGATGGTTCGCAGCACCTGATCGTGTGTGGGGTGGGGGATAAGGACTCGTTTTGCGTTCCTGTCGGGAAACTGCGCTGATCATTACGGATGTGGTTTGTTTTCACAGCTGCTATTTTGTTATTCACCGTTGCCTCTGTGGCAACAATTTTTTCATTACCAAAAATGAATGAAGACAATAATATCGTTCTATATCAATTAATTGAATGTCTTTTTTTTATTTTTTTTACAGGATTTCCGGAGGATTTTTCATATCGAAATCGGTCTGAATCGGGGGTGACGTGCTTTCGCATCATCGGTGACGCGATAAAAATGTCACGCTCCGTTCAGTCGGATCGCGGTCCGGCACGGGGGCGGCCGCATTCGTTTCATGCATGACATTAAATTCGGCACCGAAACACTTTTCTGCGTTGACATGGCCGTGCCTTTGAATCGTAAAGTCGGTTGGCAGGCGCATCAGATTTTGCACTGTGGGGAAGGTTGTGAGGCTGTTCCCCACACAATCTGCAAGTAGATGTGCGCAGAATATTTTCATTATCGACAGTCAAAGCAGAGCGGGGTTTATTGATGGCTGATCCATCACGATCTTCCATGAACGCAACGGAGCAGGACATGCTCGGGCGCATCTATCGCAAGATGGATGTGCGTATCGTAACGATCCTGCTGGTTGCCTATCTTCTCGATTGTGTGGATCGGCTGAATATCGGGTTTGCGCAGAAGAACATTTCCGAACATCTGGGCATGAACAGCAGCGATTACGGCATGGCTGCGGGTATTTTCTTCATTGGTTATGTCCTGTTCGAAATTCCATCGAATCTGATGCTGCCGCGTGTGGGCGCGCGGCGTACGTTCGCGCGCATCATGGTCCTGTGGGGGGCGACGTCGGCCTGTATGGGGTTGTTACATGACAAGAACATGTTCTACGTCTTGCGCTTCATGCTCGGCATGTTCGAAGCCGGTTTCGCGCCTGCATGCATGTTCTACCTGGGCCTGTGGTATCCGCCTTCACGGCTGGCTACCGTCCTTTCGGTGCAGCAGACCGCATCGCCCCTGGCCGGTGTCATGGCCGGGCCGCTTTCGGGGTGGCTGATCTCGTCGATGGATCATGTCGGCGGGGTGGATGGCTGGCGGTGGATGTTCATGCTGGAAGGGCTGCCGAGCATCATCATGGGAGTTGTGGTCTTCTTCATCCTGCCCGACCGCCCCGAAGATGCGCGCTGGCTGGATGACCGCGAACGCATGCTGCTGAAACGCGATAGCGCGCCGGCCCCTTCGGCGGTCTATTTTTCCAGTTTTCGGGCCGTGCTGCGCTCGCCCGTGATCTATGTGCTTTCCCTGGCTTATTTCTGCCTGATCTGCGGTATCTACACGGTCAATTTCTGGCTGCCCAACATCATACGCAATGCTGGCGTCCAGTCGGAACTACAGACCGGCCTGTTCTCGGCCATTCCCTACGCCGTGTGCACGATCGCGATCATCATATGGGCGCGCCGCTCCGACCGCACGGGTGAGCGCAGGCTGCACAGCACGCTGCCGGCAGCCTTCGGTGCGCTGGCCCTGTTCGTTACGGCGTTTGTGGGGGGCAGCCTGTTCCTGTCGCTTGTGGTCGTCTCCATTGCAATCTCGCTGATCTTTTCCGCCTACATCATCTTCTGGGCCGTGCCGTGCGAGATGCTCAAGGGCCCGGGTGCGGTTGGCGGCTTTGCGCTGGTCAATTCCATCGGGCTCATGGGCGGGTTCTGCAGTCCCATCATCATCGGTCACCTCACGAACTGGACCGGCACCCTTGCCGCGGGCCTTGTCTGCATGGGCCTGATCGTGGCCACCGGCAGCATTCTCCTGTTCGTGTCCGTGCCACGCGGGCCTGCCAGGCAGCACAAGCCGGTCACGGCCGTAGCCGCCTAGGCACGCAGCAGGCCTGACTGTGGGCAGCCGTGCGCTGGCTGCCCGTCAGACCGTGTTCGTGTTTTCAGATTCCCCGTGCAGGTTGTCCACCTGCCGGTACAGCATCTCGATACGGGCCAGGCGTTCGGTCGTTTCGGTACCCATCGCGCGTTCCACCATGGAGCATAGGGCATTGATGACGGTGGTGCCTGCGCTGTAGCTGTCAAAAATTCCGGGGCTGTCGCTGAAGGTCAGCAGGGATACGGTGACAAGACTGGCCAGCGGGGCGCTGTGCAGGTCGGTGACCAGAATGCTCTGCATGCCGATATTATTGGCCTCGAGCAGGATATTGCGCACCAGTTGCGGCTGCCGGCGAAACCCGACGACAATCAGCAGATCATCGGGCTGCATGGTAGCCACGTCATCACCGGCCGACATGCCGTTCTGGGCAATCAGCCGCACATCGGTCTTGAGCAGGACCAGCAGCGCGCGCATGTACAACGCCAGTGACGTGGAATTGCGGAAACCTGTGACCCAGATCCGCGGGGCGGCCACAATCATGCCGACGGCCTTGTGCATGGCGCGATCCGGAATTTTTTCCAGGGTATAGGTCAGGTTGCTGATATCAGCCTGGATATAGGCCGCGAGCGTGTTGTCCGACTGGCCACCGTTGCGCAGCCTTTCTTCCTGCCGCAGGGAAGGCGGCGCCCAGTTGACCTGCGCGCGGGCCTGCGCGCGGGCCGCCGTGTAGCTCTCATATCCCAGCCGCTTGAACAGCCGTGCCGCTGTGGCGTTTGAAACCTGTGCCCGTTCAGCCAGCTCATTTGCGGCGTAGCTTGAAATGTCGCCATGCAGTTCACGGATTACGGTCGCGAGCCTGCGTTCCCCCGGGGTGAGGTGTTCCAGCGCATCCATGATCCGCTGGTTGAGCGAACTGCTTTTTTTCTGGTTCAAAAAATTATGCCTTTCCTTTGTGAAAAGATTTTTTCATAATAGCACGATAATGAAAATCGTACGCGGTTTCACGGGTAACCCTACTCTTGTCACAGGAGTTACCGTGTTGTCCGTCTTTAAGGGAACTGAAAATCGTGACTGATCCGTATGCGGGCATGGTTATTGATGCGCATCATGCTGGCCAGCGTGGGGCGGGTGGTTACCCGGCTACACTGGCAAAGGCCCTGAACCGTCATTTTACGGCTGATGCCCTTGCCATTATTTCGCAGTGGCCCGGTTACAGGCCAACCCCGCTGCTGGCGCTGTCCGCCATGGCGGTCGATGCGGGTGTGGGCAGCGTGCTGTACAAGCATGAAGCCGGTCGGTTCGGTCTGGGCAGCTTCAAGGCGCTGGGGGGAGGGTATGCGGTTTTTCGTCTTCTTGCCCAGCGAATCGAGGAAGAAACCGGCCACGTGCCGCAGGTGGCGGACCTGCTTGCCGGGCGTTACCGCGACATCACCCAGAAGGTGACCGTAACCTGCGCGACCGATGGCAACCATGGCCGTTCGGTTGCGTGGGGGGCTTCGCTTTTTGGCTGCAACAGCGTGATTTTCGTGCATGGTACGGTCACCCGCCAGCGGGCAGAGGAAATCGCCCGCCTGGGTGCCAGAATCGTACGTGATCCGGGCAATTATGATGATGCCGTGCGCGCCGCCAATGCAGCAGGCGAAGCGAATGGATGGCTGGTGGTCTCCGATACATCCTATGAAGGATACATGACCGTGCCACTGGATGTGATGCGCGGTTACGGCGTGCTGCTGCATGAAACGCTGGAGCAGCTGGGCAGCACGCGGCCCACGCATGTTTTCCTGCAGGGCGGCGTGGGCGGGTTTGCCGCCGCCATCATTTCCGGCCTGTGGGAACATTACGGGGCGAACTGCCCGCGCATCATCATTGTCGAGCCTGAAAACGCAGCCTGCCTGCTGCTGAGTGCGCGCAATGGCCGCCCGAGTGTTGTCAGCGGCCTGCATGACACGATCATGGCCGGTCTGGCCTGTGGCGAGCCCTCCCTCGTGGCGTGGCCGTATGTGGAGGGGGCGGTTTCCGACTATCTCGCCATCCCCGATGAGGCCGTGCGCGTTGCCATCCGGCAGCTGGCGCAGGGTAGCGGGCAGCCGCCCGTTATTGCGGGGGAAAGCGGGGCCGCGGGCCTGGCTGGCCTGCTCGTGGCCGCAGCCGATGGAACGATGCGCCAGGCGCTGGGGCTGGATGGTCAGTCCTGCGTGCTGCTGGTCGGCACGGAAGGAGCGACGGACGTGCAGATGTGGGAAAGCATAACCGGCCGTAAACTGGAACAGCCCGCATGACGGCGCCCACACTCCAGGTCAACCCGACCCGCCTGCTGCAGCGTATCGCCAGCCTTGGTGCCTGTGGCGCCCTGTCGGGGGGCGGGGTCTCCCGCCTTGCGCTGACGGATGCGGATGCACAGGGGCGCGCCGAACTGCTGCGTCAGATGCGTGAACTGGACATGGAGATCCGGATCGACCCTGTCGGCAACATCTTCGGCATCCATGCGGGTGTCGAGGATGCGGTTGTCATGATGGGATCGCATATCGACACGGTCTCGACCGGCGGGTTGTATGACGGGACGCTGGGCGTCATTGCCGGGCTGGAGGTCGTGGCATGCCTGAAGGATGCGGGCATCCGCCCGCGCCACCCCGTGGTGGTCGCCGCCTTTACCAATGAGGAAGGCGCGCGCTACGCGCCCGACATGCTGGGCAGCCTGGTCTATTCCGGTGTGATGGATGTGCAGGATGCCTACCGCATAACGGGATGCGACGGCTCGGTCCTGGGCGAGGAACTGCGCCGGATCGGCTATTGCGGCATGCAGTCCGGGCCGCAGGCCATCCATGCCTATGTGGAACTGCATATCGAGCAGGGACCGGTGCTGGAAGACCGGGGCCTCAATATCGGTATCGTCACCGGGGTGCAGGGTATTTCATGGACCGAAATCACGGTGGAGGGGCGCTCGGCGCATGCCGGCACCACGCCAATGCGGCTGCGGCATGATGCGGGGCTGGCCGCAGCGTACATCACCATGGGCCTGTCCGACATGGTGGCCCGCATGGGGCCAGAGCAGCTTGCAACTGTTGGCGCACTGAGCCTTGCCCCCAATCTGGTCAATGTGGTCGCCAGTCGCGCGGTCATGACGGTTGATCTGCGCAACCCCGACAACACCGCATTGTGCGCGGCTGAATCCACGCTGGCAAAACTGATGGGCGAAGCCGCAACCCGTTACGGCGTGAACGTGTCGCACCGCACCCTTGCCCGTTTTGAACCGGTGCCCTTCACGTCCACCCTTGTCGATACCATCGAGGCAACAGCCCGCAAGATGGATCTGAGCTGCATGCGGCTGTATTCCGGTGCGGGTCACGATGCCCAGATGATTGCCCCCATCGCCCCCACCGCCATGATTTTCGTGCCCAGTGTTGCGGGGATCAGCCACAATATCCGTGAATACACCCATCCAGACGACATAATGAATGGGGCCAATCTCTTGCTGCGTGTTGTCACAGATCAGGCAGGCATTGCCTGAAGCCGGAAAGATAGAGTGATGTCCAGAGAAATTATTGTGGCAGCGGCCCAGATGGGGCCGATCGCACGCCACGAGACACGTACCCAGGTTGTCGTTCGCATGCTTGCCCTGCTTGAAAAGGCGGCAAGGCGTGGGGCCAACCTTGTGGTGTATCCCGAACTGACGCTTACCACGTTCTTTCCGCGCTGGTTCATGGCTGACCAGGCTGAAATCGATACGTTCTTTGAAACGGAAATGCCCTCGGCTGAAGTGGCGCCCCTGTTTGCCCGCGCGCGTGAACTCGGCATCGCCATGAACTTTGGTTATGCCGAAAAAACGGTGATCGATGGCACGATGCGCCGTTTCAATACCGCCATACTGGTGGATCAGGACGGCAATATCTGCCTGAAATACCATAAGATTCATTTGCCCGGCCACCCCGAGCACGAACCCTGGCGGCAGTTCCAGCATCTGGAAAAGCGCTATTTCGAACTGGGGGAAGCACCTTACGGCTGCGCTGACGTGCTGGGGGGCAAGATGTCCATGGCGATCTGTAACGACCGCCGCTGGCCCGAAACATACCGCGAGGTCAGCCTGCGCGGCGCCGAAATGCTGTTGATCGGCTATAATACGCCACTGCATTATCCGCTGGCGCCCGAGCACGATCATCTCCAGTCCTTCCATAACCACCTGTGCATGCAGGCGGGCGCGTACCAGAATGGCCTGTGGGTTGTAGCCGTAGGCAAGGCCGGGACTGAGGAAGGTGTCGCGATGCTGGGGCAGAGCTGCATCATTGCCCCCACGGGTGAAATCGTGGCGCTGGCCAGCACCACCGGCGATGAGGTCGTAACGGCATGTTGTGATCTTGATCGCTGCCAGGAATTGCGTGAAAATATCTTCAACTTTTCAAAGAACAGGCGCCCCGACATGTACACCGCGATATGATTTATGAGAGAATATTCTTTTCTGTTTCATAGAGAGAAATAAGCTTTCATATCCATCCGCGCTGCCGGTCCGGGCTCAGCAGGCAAAATATATTTGTTTGCATGTCAAAATAACATGCTGTTATGGTTTACCCGTTCCGGTGTGGTGGCCTGTATACAGGCCTGCATTACGGAACTTGTGTCTATTTTTTCTATCGTTTGTTTCGTATTGTATGCATGTATATGGGTCCGATATTTATTAACGTAAATATCGTTCCCGCTGTTTATGGGGCGCGGAAAGAAAAGTCATGACCAGTCTGTGTGATGTATCGGCAATAGGGCTCTGTCAGATGTTGCGGGCGCGTGATGTTTCCGCCCATGAGGTCCTGGATTCCTGCCTTGAGCGGATCGAGGACATCAATCCCGCCATCAATGCCATTGTCGCCATGGATGTACAGGCCGCCCGTACCCAGGCGGACCACGCTGACCAGGCCCTACGGGCCGGGGAGGATGTCGGGCCGTTATGCGGGCTGCCTGTGGGCATCAAGGATACGCACGTCACCGCCCATCTGCGCACGACCTTCGGCAGCCCCATCTATGCCAATTACGTGCCGGAGCATGATCAGGGCATTGTGCGCCGCCTGCGTGCCGCAGGGGCGGTCATTGTTGGCAAGACCAACACGCCGGAATGGGCGGCAGGCGCCAATAGCCGCAACCCCGTATATGGCGCGACGGGCAACCCGTTCAATCCTCTGCTTTCCGCCGCCGGGTCGTCTGGCGGTTCGGGTGCGGCGCTCGCCTGCGGCATGCTGCCCCTGTGCACGGGGTCTGATACGGGTGGCAGCCTGCGCAACCCGGCGGCCTTCAACGGCATCGTCGGCATGCGCCCATCTCCCGGGCTGGTGGCGAATGAGCGGCGGCCACAGGGCTGGTTCCCGCTTTCGGTTGACGGGCCGATGGCACGCAACGTGGCGGATACGGCGCTCATGCTGTCCGTCATCGCCAGTGACTCCTGCGAAGATCCGCTTGCCTATACCCTGCCGACCGGGGCCGTGCGCGCCGTGCCGCAGGACTACACCCCGACCGAGCCCGCCTGCACCGGCAGGCTGCGCCTTGCCGTGACCGAGGATTTTGGCTTCGCGCCCACCGAAAATCTTGTCAGGCGGGCCTTTCGGGCCAGGGTGCCAGCCATTGCCGCCCTGTTTGGCAGCATGACGCAGGCGCATCCTGACTGCACGCAGGCTGATGAGGTGTTCAGCATCCAGCGGGCCTCCATGTTCCTTTCGGCGCATCATGAGCGTTATGTCAGCCACTTCGAGCAGATTGGCCCCAATATTCGTGCCAATATTGAAGAAGGGCTTCAATATACCCTGCACGACCAGGCCCGCGCGGCGGTTCTCCAGACCCGTATCTATCGTTCCTATCAGGCGTTTTTCCGCGATCATGACATCCTGATCAGTCCCGCCATCACCTTGTCTCCCCGGCCCTGGACGGAACTGTACCCTGCCGAGATCGATGGCAGGAAAACGCGCAGTTATTATCACTGGCTGGCGCTGGCCTATGCGGTGACCCTGTCCGGGCACCCTGCCATCAGCATCCCCGTGGGGCTTGATGAGGCAGGCATGCCGTTCGGGCTGCAGATTGTCGCGCCCCGGGGCGGGGATGCGCTGCTGATGCAGGTTGCCCTTGCCGTGGAGCAGGCGCTGGCATCCGATCCGGCGCTGTGCCGCCCGCTGCCGGATCTTGATGCGCTGCGCAAGGCGCCGCCCATCGCGCAGTATCCCGGTTTTTTCGGGTAGCGGCTGCGCAGGATCACCCATCCATCAGGCACGCCTTACGTCAACATATAATGGGGCCACGACCGCCGGGGTGGTGGCACGAACGGAACAGGAATGATGCAGGCATCGGTAATCGTTTTGGGTGCGGGCATGGTCGGAACCAGCACGGCCTACCACCTGCGCCAGCAGGGGCTGGAGGTCGTTCTGGTCGATGCCAGGCAGCCCGGGCTGGAAACATCGTACGGCAACGCAGGTGTCATCCAGCGCGAGGCGGTGGAGCCCTATCCGTTCCCCCGTTCCGTGGGCAAGCTGCTCAGGGTGGGACTGGGGCTGGACAATACGGTTCATTACACGCCATCGGCCCTGCCGGGTCTTGCCTCGCGCCTGCTGCGGTACTGGTGGAATTCACGTCCGTCGGCTTATGGCCATATTGCCAGCGCCTATTCCGCCCTGATCCGGCATGCGCTCGACGAGCACCTTCCCATGATCGAGCGCGCGGGCGCATCTGAGCAGATCGTCAGGGATACGGGCATGTACATCATGTACCGTTCCGCGCGTGAACTGCAGGCTGAAGCCACGATTGCGCGGCAGAAGGCAGAGCAGTATGGCCTGAAGCTTGATGTGCTGAACGGGGCGGAACTGACGTTGGCGCAACCCATGCTCAGGGGCACCATGGCGGGGGCGCTGCACTGGCGTGATCCGTGGAGCATTCACGGCCCCGGCCGACTGGTGGGCCGGTATGCGGAACTGTTCGGGCGCGATGGCGGCCACTTTGGCATTGGCCATGCCCAGACCCTGCGCCCGAACGGGGCGGGCTGGCAGATCAATACGGCGGATGGCGTGGTGCAGGCCGAGCATGTGGTGATTGCGCTGGGCCCCTGGGCGCGCGAGGCCCTGCTGCCATTTGGGTATGATGTGCCGCTTTTCGCCAAGCGGGGCTACCACCGTGAATTTGCCGAGGTGAAGAACTGCCCCGATGCCCCGATGCTCGATACCCATACCGGCACCATGCTGGCCCCGATGGGCGATGGCGTGCTGCGGGTGACCACGGGGGCGGATTTTTCACGTTTCGGCGCGCCGCCTGCCCTGCGGCAACTAACCCGTTGCTGCCGGCATGCCGGTGAATTGCTTGACCTTGAGGGCAGCCGCCCCAATGGCGGGCCATGGCTGGGTAACCGGCCCTGCATGCCCGACATGCTGCCCGTTATCGGGCCTGCGCCCCGGCACAAGGGCATGTGGTTCCATTTTGGCCATGGCCACCAGGGCATTACGCTTGGCCCGGTAACAGGGCGCATGCTGGCTGAACGCATTGCGGGCAAGACATCTTTCATCAACATGACGCCTTACCTGCCTGACCGCCTGGGCCTGTAACCGCAGGCCGGGCGCGAACACAGCCGCTTTGTGCCGTTACTGATATGAAATGGGATCCGTGATGCCATTCAATATTAAAAATCCTGTATCGAAATGGTGGGTGTTCGCGCTTCTTTACGTGGCCTGGTGTCTTTCCTTTCTTGACCGCTCGGCCATGAACATGGCCGCACCCGTTATTGTTGGGGATCTGCATATCTCACCTGCCAGGCAGGGCATGATACTGGGCATATTCTATCTGGGATATGCCTTCATGCAGATTCCCGGCGGGTGGATGGCCGACCGGTACGGCCCCAAATGGATTGTCATCACGGGCCTGGTCGCATGGTCGGCCTTTACCATGATGACCGGACTGACATGGTCGTTCCTGTCCCTGATCGGGGTGAGGGTGCTGTTCGGACTGGGGGAGGGGATCTTTCCCGGTGCCAGTGTAAAGAGCATTTACCAGTATTTCGTGCCGAAGGAGAGAGGCAGCACGACAGCGTTCCTGATGTCGTCAAACTTTGTTGGCAGCATGATTGCGCCGTTCGTCATCATTCCGCTTATCTATTACATGGGCTGGCGTGCCGTGTTCGTGGTCATGAGCGGTGTGGGGATGCTGCTGGCGGGGGTGTATGCCCTGTCGGTACCACGACAGGCAGGGGGGCCGGACAATGTGCCGACCATTCCCGTAAACTGGCACACGATTGCAATACTTCTTAAACTGCGTGAAACATGGCGGCTTGTTGGTATTTTCTTTTGCATCAGCCTTGTCAATAAAGGGCTGGATACCTGGATGCCGTCCTACCTACTGCGTGAATGCGGCATTTCCCTAAAATCCGCAGGCTTTCTGCTTTCTGCGCCCTACCTTTCCGCCGGGATTGCAACGGCACTGGGGGGATGGGTGCTGATGCGGTATTTTCATGACCGTGAGCGCATGTTCATGAACGTGAACATCGTGCTGTTATGCCTGGCGCTGGGTGGCATGTACTGTGCTTCTACGGTCAATGAAGTCATTTTCTGTGAAGTTCTGGTCTATTTTTTCAAGTCGCTTGCCTTTTCAGCCATCATGTTCCTGCCGTCGCGCACGTTGCCGCCCGTCTTTATCGGGTTGGGCATCAGCATCATCAATTTTGGTGGTCAGGTGGCAGGGTTTGTTTCCGCGCCCCTGATCGGGCTTATTCTCGGCGTGACAAAAAGCTACAGTATCGTTTTTCTCTGTCTTGTGGGCGCTGCGGCATGGGCCATGGTAATCAACATGGCTTGTGGCCGGGTTGCACTGTATCAGCCGGGCAATGAAGAGCGGTAAGAAACTGTTTTGAAACAAATGCTTGATGGAAGCACGAAAATTTTCTGGGTGTCGCCTTTTTTCAGGGCCTGTTGGGAATTATCGTGAATTGATGATTGCAGCGGAGAGATAAATCATCGCTGTGAATGATCTGTCTGTCTTGTCGCTCCGCGTGGCGATACGCTTGAACTCCTTGAGCTTGCAGAAGAAGTTCTCGATGAGATGGCGCGCCTTGAACAGGGCTTTATCGAACGGGCGTCTGTCGAGACGA
>NZ_JABJWC010000032.1 GCF_013155395.1 Komagataeibacter melomenusus
GCGCCTGCCCCCGCCCCCGCCCCGGCCAAGAAGGCTGCCGCCGCCAATTCCGACGTTGAGGTCGAACCCGGCAGCATCAGCAGCGAAACCATGAACGAGCTGGGCCATATCCGCGATGTCGCGTTAAAGCAGGGCCAGAACTTCATGGCGCTGTTCGCCGACCTGGCCTTTGTGGGGCGGTGGGTTCACGCCATCCTGTCCAATACGGATTCGCGCCAGATCCTGCTTGATGCGATGGGGCGCGCGGGCATCATCTTCATCCTTGCCCTCGTGGCCGAGCGTGGCCTGTCCATTGCCCTGCGCAAGCCCCTGGCCAGCGTGACCGCGCGCGCGGTGGCGACCGAGCAGCGCCTGAACCAGCGCCTCGCGCGCGAGGACGCGGCCGATGCGGACCAGCCCAGCCCGCCGCCTGCCACCGCCGCCGATGCCCAGGCCGAGCAGCAGACCGAGCAGACCCGCGAACAGGATGACCGCAAGCAGCATGAAACGCTGCGCATCATCACGCGCATCCCCTATTCGCTGCTGCATTTCCTCATCAAGCTGCTGCCGGTCGTCCTTTTCTTCGGGCTGGGCTATGGGGCCTCCGCCCTGTTCGCCACCACGCACCAGGCGGCGATGGTCACCATCACGCTCACCAACGCCTATGTCATCGCGCGCGTGATCTACCTGCTGCTCGAGACCGTGTTCGTGCCGCACTCGCCCACCATCCGCCTGTGCAGCGCATCCGATGCGACAGCGCGCATGGTCACGCGGTGGTGGAACTTCCTGGTGGCGGCCCCTTCCATCGTGGTCTGCCTGTCAACGCTTGGCGGCGTGTTCCACATGCCCGCCCGCGGCACCGAGGCCATCATCCGCGCCGTGGTGCTGATCGAGCACATGCTGATCGCCATCTTCATCTGGCGCATCCGCCACCATGTGGGGGCGGCACTCCAGCCCTCGGGCCGCCTGCGCGAGAAGCCGTTCTGGATGTTCGTGGGCAAAATGGTCCGCTTCTGGTGGATTCCGGCCATGTTCTTCGACTTCGCGCTGTGGCTGGTCTGGGCCACCCAGATCCAGGGCGGGTATGCGTGGATCCTGCGCACGCTGTCGCTGACCATCGTGGTCATACTGGGCGCGCGGCTGCTGTCGGTGCTGGCCTTCAGCGTGCAGAACAAGATCTTCCACGTGCCCGAGGCGACCGAGAAGCGCTATCCCGGCCTGCAGGCCCGCGTGGACTACTACTACCCCATGGCGCGGCGCACACTGTCGGTGCTGCTGGTGTTCTTCACGGTCGTGCTGCTGTTGCAGTCGTGGGGGCTGCCGGCCATCCGCTTCTTCGTGCATGGCTCGCTGGGCACCAAGATCGTGGGCGCGATGCTGACGATCATGATCGCCTACACCATCGCCATCGTGGTGTGGGAGGTGGCCAACGCCACCCTGCAGAACCAGATCACCCGCTTCGAGACATCGGACCAGGCCTCACGCGCGACACGGCTGCGCACGGTGCTGCCCATCATCCGCACGGTGCTGCTCACCTTCATCATCATCATCGTCACCGTGACCACGCTGTCGCAGATCGGCATCAACGTCGCCCCGCTGCTCACGGGTGCGGGCATCATGGGTGCGGCCATCGCGTTCGGTTCGCAGAGCCTGGTGAAGGACTTCATCACCGGCTTCTTCATGCTGGTTGAAAACGCCATGCAGGTGGGCGACTGGGTGACGGCAGGCGCCGTGTCGGGCACGGTGGAGCACCTGTCCATCCGCACGCTGCGGCTGCGCGCGGTCAATGGCGACCTGCACATCATTCCGTTCTCCTCGGTCACCTCGATTGCCAATACCTCGCGCGACTACAACCTCGTGGTGGTCAGCTTCATGCTCGACCTGTCGGAAGACCCGCACCGGGTGGCCGCCATCCTGCAGGATGAACTGGCGATCCTGCGCAAGGACCATGTGTATGGCCCGCTCATCAAGTCGGACTTCTCCTTCCTCGGGCTGGAGCAGGCTGATGGCAATGGCTCCAAGTTCCTTGGCTCCATCCGCACGGCACCGGGCTCGAAGTGGAAGGTCTACCGCGAGTATTACAGCCGCCTGAGCGCGCGCATGGTCAAGGAACAGGTCAAGTTCCCGGTCCCGACCTCGCTCAACCTGCTGGCCAATGGTCCCGCCGGCACGCTGCAGATGAACCTGGAGGAAAACTTCCCCAAGGCCACCCTCGAAAAGCCCGCGCAGCCTGAAGCCAGCGATGGCGCAACCGATGCCCCCAGGGCCGAAAGCTCCAGGGGCGGGGATTCAAAGGGCGAAGCCTCCGGCACGTCCCCCGGCACGTCACAGGGAAATGACCCCACCCATGGCTGAAGATACGGCGGGCGTACTGGCCCATCTCGAGGCCCCCCTGCGCGCGGATGGCTTTGTCTTCGTGCCCGCGGGGGCCATGCGTGCCCTGCTGGGCCAGCAGGCCGTGGCGGACTGGGCCAGCTTTGCCGCAAGCTGGAACCGGCTGGGGCTGGACCGCTACATGGCCGATGGCGGGCGCTACCGCCGCCGCCGCCATGCCACCTTCGCCATCAGCGCCGGGGGCATAAGGCGCAAGAAGCACCAGCCCCATTACCAGAGCCGCGACTATAACGAACTCAATGGCGGCATCGAGCGCTGGTTCCGCGCCATCGAGCCCGAGATGGGCAGCCATCCCGCGCTACTGGCCATTTTACGGCTCATGCACCGCATCGTGACTGACCTGAGCGACCCCGCAAGCCAGCCCGACGTATGGCATACCGAGGTGCACCAGTTCCGCATCGAGGCGCTGGAGAACAGCCCCGGCCAGCCCACGCCCGAGGGGCTGCACCGCGATGGCGTGGACTGGGTGATGGTGATCATGGTGCGGCGCGAGAACGTCATGTCGGGCGAGACCTCCATCCATGACCTGCAACGCACCCTGCTGGGCGGTTTCATGCTCGACCAGCCGCTTGATACGGCGGTGGTCAATGACAACCGCGTCTATCATGGCGTCACCGCGGTGCGCCCGCTCGACCCCGGCCGCCCGGCCTACCGTGATGTTCTGGTCGTGACATTCCGCCATCAATGAAGCAGGCCGGGGCGGGGCAGGCAGGCCCGTGGCGGCGCTTTGCCCTGCTGGCCGCGCTGGTGATGGGGGTGACGGGAGGCGGGCTCTACCTGTTCATCGTAACCGTTGACCCATGGAACATCCTGCCCTTCTCGCCCCGGCTGGACCGCATACCCGTCACCTCCAACACCCGCTACACCATGCCCGCGCTGGCGCGCGAGGCACGGTTTGACTCCGCCATCATCGGCACCTCGACCAGCCGCCTCATGCAGCCTGCGGTGCTGGGGCGGGGGCTGGGCGCGCATTTTCTCAACATGGCCATGAACAGCGCCAGCCCGTGGGAGCAGTCGCGCGAACTCGACGCCTTTTTGCGCGCGCATCCGGCCCCGCGCATCATCATGATCGGCATCGATGCCGCCTGGTGCCACCCGCGCCCCGGCAGCCTGAGCGGCCCCAACCGCCCCTGGCCGGAATGGATGTACGGCCACCCCGCATGGATGGGCTATCTGCACATGGCCAGCCTGTATGCCCTGCAGGAAGCCGCCAATGAATTCCTGTGGCTGGCAGGCCGCAAGGCCCAGCGCTTTGGCAGTGATGGCTATACAAGCTTCGTGCCGCCCGACAGCCGGTACGACCCCGCCCGCGTGCAGGCCATTTTCAGCCGCTGGGCGCCGCCCGACAACACCCCTGCCCCGCCCGGCATGGCCGAAACCCCGCCACCGGGCATGGACCTGCTGGCCGATATGCTGGCACGCATGCCTGCCACCACGCTGCGGGTGGTGTGGTTTCCGCCCGCCTCGGGCTTCCTGCACGGCACGCCCGGCAGCGTGGCCGATGCCCGGCTCAGGGCCTGCCGCCTGGGCGTGAACCAGGTCACCGCCCCCCGGCATGACACGCTCGTGCTCGACTTCAACCATGACACCGCCCTGACCGCAGACCGGGATAATTTCTGGGATCCGCTGCATTACCGCCTGCCCGTGGCGCTGCGCATCATGGCCGACATCACCGCCGCCATCACGACCGGCCATGTGGACGACCCGGCGGTGGACATGCCCCATGCCCCGACGCCGCCCTGAGGGCGGATGCGCCAAAGCCATGCGCTGCCATCGCGGAGCCTTCACGGCAGCGGGGCTTGTGCCGGGCGGGTCATCTGGTATGGAAAACAGAACACCGTGAGAGACCCGCCACCTGCCTGCCAGCAAACAGGCGGATGACGAGAACCGGGATCGTTTTGTGCATGCCGCCCCGCAACCGGGTGGGCGAGGTTGCGGCACTGAGGTTGGAGAGGCTGGTGAAAACGTCCGTCAATGGTGCGCCGCAATGGCATCTGCAGCCCGAGGCGAACCGGACCCTTGTCACATTGTCCGGGGACTGGATTGCACAGCAGGGCCATCTCCCCGACTTTCCTGAGTCCGGGTTCAGGGATGTGCCACACGGCGAACCGGTTGAATTCAGCACCGACCAGCTTGGCAAATGGGATACCTCGCTGATCAGCTTCCTGTGGGAACTCAAGCGCACCGCCCGGGAAGACAACGTGCAGCTGCGCATCGACACCCTGCCGGAATCCGCGCGCAAGCTGCTTGACCTGCTGCCCGAGATCCCGCCCACGCCCGCGCCGCCACCGCCGCATAAATTCCAGCCCGTCACCGCCGTGGGCCAGCTCACGCTCGATACGCTCAACGAGGTCGGCTGCGTGAGCGAAATGGGGGCCGCCGCCGCCAAGGGCGGGTTTGCCGCCCTGGTGGGGCGCGGCATGATGCGCACCGTCGATCTCATGTCCGACCTGAGTGCGGCGGGGCCTGCGGCGCTGCTGATCGTGGGCGTGGTCAACTTCCTTGTCGGCGCGATCCTGGCCTTCGTGGGGTCGGTGGAACTGCACAAATTCGCAGCCGACATCTATGTGGCGAGCCTCGTGGCCATTGCCATGGTGCGCGAGATGTCAGCGGTGATGACGGCCATCATCATGGCGGGCCGCACGGGTGGCGCCTATGCCGCGCGCATCTCCACCATGCAGGCCAATGAGGAAATCGACGCGCTGCAGGTGTTCGGCATTCCGGTCTCGAGCTACCTGATCCTGCCCTCGGTGCTGGCGCTGGCCTTCACCATGCCGCTGCTTTACCTGTATGGCTGCCTGATTGGCATGCTTGGGGGCTTCTTCGTCTCCTACATCATGCTCGATGTCTCGCCGCTGGGCTATTTCCATGAAACCCTGCAGGCGCTGCCGCTTGACCAGTTTACCTTCGGCTTCATCAAGAGCTTCGTGTTCGGCACCTTCATCGGGCTGACAAGCTGCCGCATCGGCCTCAAGGCGGGGCGGAGTGCGGCCGATGTGGGCATCGCGGCCACCAAGGCCGTGGTGGTGGGCATTGTGGGCGTGATCGCGCTGGATGCGGTGTTCGCGGTTATCGCCAATGTTATCGGGATCTGATCGCCATGAATAACCAGATGCCCTCGACCGATGACCGCCCCGTCATGATCGACGTCAACGACGTGACGCTGGCCTTCGGCCCGCGCGTGATCCAGCATGATGTCTCCTTCCAGGTCCGGCGCGGCAGCATCTTTGCCGTGATGGGTGGCTCGGGCTGCGGCAAGAGCACGCTGCTCAAGAGCATGATCGGCCTGCTGCGCCCCACGCATGGCACCTACATGGTGCAGAAGGACAATTACTGGTCCGGCGATGATGAGAGCCGCGTGCGCATCGGGCGGCGCTTTGGCGTGCTGTTCCAGAGCGGGGCGCTGTGGAGTTCGATGACCGTGGGCGAGAACGTGGCGCTGCCCATGCAGATGTTCACCAAGCTGGAACCACATGTGATCCGCCAGCTGGTCGAACTCAAGCTGGGGCTCGTGGGCATGCTGCATGCCATTGACCAGTACCCATCCGAGCTTAGCGGCGGCATGCGCAAGCGCGCGGGGCTGGCGCGCGCCATGTCGCTGGACCCCGATATCCTGTTCTTCGATGAACCTTCCGCCGGTCTCGACCCCATTACCTCGGCCCGGCTTGATGAACTGATCCTGAACCTGCGCGACGGGCTGGGGGCTACGATCATCATCGTCAGCCACGAACTCTCGAGCCTGTTCCATATTGCCGATGACGGCATCTTCCTTGATGCCGACCAGAAAACCGCCATCGCCCATGGCTCGCCCACCTGGCTGCGCGACCACTGCACCGACCCCACGGTGCACGCCTTCATGCACCGTGAGCAGCTGGACAGTTCCAGCTCCCATGGAAACGGGTAAGGCCGATGCCCGGCAGGCAGACACTGATCGGCGCGGTCGTGCTCGGGGTGGCGGCCGTGGGGCTTGGCATGCTGTGGCTCAAGGGCGACCTGCCCCTGCCCGGTCGCAGCAGCGAGGCCGTGGTGGTGTTTGAAAGCCCCACGAACGGGCTGGATATCGGCTCGCCGGTCAACTTCCGTGGGGTGCCGGTGGGTGCTGTCGAGCGGATCACGGTCAAGGTGGACCCGGTCGACCACCACACCTACATGCCGGTCTATATCCTGTTCGACCCGGACCATGCGCCAGGACGGGGCGACCTGCCGCCGCTGCCGCAACTCGTGGCCAACGGGCTGCGGGCCGACATGACGCTGCACAGCCTGGTGACGGGCCAGACCGAACTCGACCTTGACCTTGACCCCGAAACGCCGGTGCGCCTGCACCCCGACCTGACCGACCTGCCCGAAATACCGATGGGCCAGACCGCGCTGCAGCAGCTTGAAGCGATGATGGTTTCCACCTCCATGGCGGGGCTGCGCCATGACCTGGCCACCGCGCTGGCCAGCGTGCACAAGCTCGTGGCCGACGTGAACACCACCATGCCGGGCATGATGGCCAGCATTCATGACACATCGGCGCGCAGCGAGATGGCGGTGCGCCAGATCCGCGCCACCGTGGTCGAGGCGGAAAACCGGGCCAGCGTGACCATAAACAAGCTGGACCAGCTGATTGCCACCAACACCCGCCAGTTCGAAGGCCGCCGTGCCGAACTGCTCGCGCTCATTGCCAACACAAGGCAAACCATGGCGCAATCGCGTGAAACCCTTGCCGGGCTGCGCGCACTGCTCAACCCGCAGTCCCGTGACATGCTCAACCTGAATGATACGATGCGAGACGTAATGGAAGCCGGCTACGGGCTGCGCGGATTCGCCAATGAAGTCGAAAGTAATCCGCAACTTCTGCTGATGGGACGCAATCAATGAAAACGCGCCAGCCCGCCCTCTCCCTTTCGCGCCTGTATCCGGCCCTGCGGGCGGGTGGTGGCCTGCTGCTGTCAGCCATGGTGCTGTCGGCCTGTTCCTCGGCACCCGTGCGCTTTTACACGCTGGGCGCGCCTGCCATCGCCACGGGTGCGGAAACTGCCTCGACCACCCCCATTACCGAGAGCACGCCGGTCATCGAGGTCGAGCGGACCCGCCTGCCCGACTATCTGGACAGTCAGGACATCATGGTGCGCAACGGCCATGAGATCGAGCGCAGCGGGCTGGGCCGCTGGGCCAGCCGCCTTTCCGTAGGCGCCACCGACCTGATTACCGCGCGGCTTGCACAGAAATGGCCGAACCTGTTCGTAACCGACCAGCCCCAGCCCGACCGCCCCACCTGGCGGCTGCAGCTCAATATCAGCCGCCTTGATGTGAGCCGCGACGGTACCTCCGCGCTGAATGCGGACTGGGCCATCATTCCGCAGGATTCGCGCCAGCCCATCCAGCGCAACCGCACCATCATTCTGGGCAGCGGGGCGACTGGCAGCAATGACAACATTGCCAAGGTGACCGAGGGCCTGCTGAACCAGCTCAGCGACCGCATCGAGGCAAGCTGGCCCACGATGGCAGCGCAACCTGCCGCCAGCACTGGCCATCATGGGCGGAACTGAAGCCTGTTTTGGGTAAAGCCGCCTTTTTTTGAAAAAAAAGGCGGCACCCCAAAACCTTTACCTGTTTTCATCCGGTTCACCATGGATCGTTTTCAGGCGTCCATCCCCTTTCTATTCTGGCGATCAGAGCCGCATCATTCACGATAATCTTCAGCGGTAAATTTCGCTGCTCATCAGTTATATTTTCAACAGACCACTCTTTTTTCCCATCCCACAGACGCCATGCCCGCACTTTTCCGGTGCCGGGATCGGTACGCCATAACGAAAGACGGGTATTTGCCTGACCTTTTCATCAAGTGGCACGTCCACATCTGTGAACGACCCCGCGCCTGTCAGCCGCGCCCAATGGAAAACATATGAAGGATACAGGGGACCTGACCACCGCAGTCACATCCTGCTGCCCTGCATCGGGGTAAAATCCGGAAAAGACCCTGATGATGTATGAAAATCGTGGAATGTTTTTTACATACTGAAAATAGGCCCTGCCCTTATCTGTATTGATATAAAAAACATCCCCGACTTTTACCATTTCCATCCGCCCGTTTTTACATTGACTGAAATACAGGTTGCAGGATCAAAAACGGCCTGAAAAGACCCGGCAATCATCAGTAAAGTGTCTGGTGAAGCCGTTTTCAGGCAGATGCGGCTTTAGCCACAGGCAGGAAGACGGCGCGGAACCTTGCGCGGACATACGCATTGGGTTTGCAATAGTTTGTCCTTGCGGGAGTATGCCCTTCATGCCGTGTCTCCGTCATTTTCTGCGCGCCTTCGTGCTGCCTGTCGCGCTCATGGGGCTGGCGGGTATGAATGCGGCATGGGCGGAAGGCGGCCCGGTGATCCTGGCGCAGCATCCGGGCACCGAACTCGACCGGCAGGCCCGCCTGCTGGTCTCGCCCGACCTGCATGATGCCGCCATGCAGAATGAACGCCCGGTGCTGCTGACCGGCTCGGGCCGCCTGTCGGATGACCCGCCGCGCACGGCGCTGTTCGTGCAGTTGCAATCGGCCAGCCTGTGCGGCTCGGCGGGGTGTTCCACCTCCGTTTACCTGCCGGACGGGCGTAAATGGATACAGGTTCTGGATTCCGTCAGCGGCCCGATCACCATCACGCCCGAGATGCATGAAGGCATGCATGACCTGCTGGTCGATGGCACGGATCGGTGGATCTGGAACGGCACAACCTATACCGACACGCAGGCCACTGGCGAACCCGCCCCAAGCCGATAACAAAGACAAAAGTTTTTGGTAAAGCTTTTTTCAAAAGCTTTGAAAGACGCCGCCTTTTTGAAAAAAGGCGGCACCCCAAAACTTTTATTATTTTAAGTTATTGTTGAATTCACCATGGATCGTTTTCAGGGGTCCATCCACTTTCTATTTTGTCGATCAGAGCGATATCGTTCACGATTATTTTCATCGGTAATTTTCTCTGTTCGTCAGTAATATTTTCAACAGGCCACTCTTTTTCTCCATCCCAGAAACACCACACCGGCACTTTTTTGGTTCTGAAGTCCGGTATTCCGTAGCGAAATACCGGCATTTCCCTGGCTTTTTCATCAAGCGGCACATAGCCACATTTATGAATGACCTTGCGCCTGTCCGCCGCGTACACTGGAAAAAATATGATGAAGGCAACAGGCGATTTCACGATTTCCGTCACATCCTGCTCGCCTTCATCAGGGTAAAAGCCGGAAAACACCCTGATCATGTATGAAAACCTTGGGATCTTCCTGATATATTGCAGGTAAGCCCTGCCCTTCTTTGTATTGATGTAGAAAACATCCCCTATTTTTACCATTTATCAATACCTGCCTGAATGCCCGCCATCGTGTTAAACATGAGCACGATATTACCAATAAGGCGACAGACAATGTCAGCACGCAATGACAGTTTCCGTGAACGCGTGGAAAACTGGTTTTATCAGCACATCGTCTGGAACATTCCCCTGTGGATAAGCGACCCGAAACGCTATTACGTGCAACGGCACACCATAAAACGCTTCCCCCCCGGCACCATTATTGAGGACTGCCGTTACAGGCCGGCCATTATTCTTGAAAACGATCAGGGTGACCTGACATGCTGGGATATGTGCGAAGGGGGCCTGAGTGACTGCGCCCTGTTTCACTGCGGCATTGAAAAACTCAGGCCAGACTATGCTTATGACCTGGTCCGGAAATGGCGGGCGGGCGAGATTACAAGGGAAACCCTTTACCCCGATTACACCAGCCAGCACCCCGGCCGCTATGCCGATGGCATGCACCGGGACTGACCAACAATTTCAAAGGGAAGCTGGAGCGGGTGAAGGGAATCGAACCCTCGTATGCAGCTTGGGAAGCTGCCGTTCTACCATTGAACTACACCCGCAGGCCCGCCCTCTATACTGCACAAGCATGGCAGATGCAATCACCCCTTTACAGGGTCAGGCCAGCAGTTGACGCACCCGGCCCTGATCCGCAATAAGCATGCATGCCCGGGCAAGGTTGCGCCCGGACCCTCGTGATTTGATACGGCCGGCTTGCGGCGAGGTAAAACATACGCGCTAAAGAGGCCTGATCCCGCCGGTGACAGGGCGCGGGCATCATGGTTTCCACGGTCGTGCACCGCCTTTCGGGCCAGGCTGCCGGGCATCAGCCGGTACTGGCCTGCCTTGACACCACCCTGTTTGCAGGAACTGCCACCCACCATGACTGACCAGCCCGACCCCAAATCCTTCCGCCCCGCAACCCGCCTGATCAATGCGGGCCTCGAGCGCACGCCCTATGGCGAGACCAGCGAGGCGATGTTCCTGACCTCCGGCTTTGTGTATGACAGCGCCGAGCAGGCCGAAGGCACCTTTACCGGCGATGTCTCGCACTACCAGTACACCCGCTTTGGCAACCCCACGGTGGCCAATCTCGAGCGCCGCCTGTGCGACCTTGAGGGCGCTGAAGCCTGTGCCCTGACCTCCACCGGCATGGGGGCCGTGTCCTCCGCGCTGCTGGCCCAGGTGCGCGCGGGCGACCGCGTGGTGGCCTCGCGCGCGCTGTTCGGCTCATGCCACTGGATCGTCTCCGAACTGCTGCCGCGCTACGGCGTGGAGACGGTGTTCGTCGATGGCGGCGACATGGCGGCGTGGAAGGAAGCACTGGGCAAGCCCACCCGCGCCGTGCTGCTCGAAAGCCCGTCGAACCCGATGCTCGACGTGCTCGACATCCGCATGATCTGCGACCTTGCCCACAAGGCGGGGGCGACCGTGGTGGTTGATAACGTGTTCGCCACCCCGCTGTACCAGAAGCCGCTCGAACTCGGGGCCGACGTGGTGGTGTATTCATGCACCAAGCACATCGATGGCCAGGGCCGCGTGCTCGGTGGCGCCGTGCTGGGCACGGAAAAATGGATCAACGAGGTGCTGCGCCCTTTCCAGCGCAATACCGGCAACAGCCTCTCGCCGTTCAATGCCTGGGTCATGCTCAAAAGCATCGAGACCCTGGCCCTGCGCGTGAACGCCATGACGCAGAACGCGGCCAAAGTGGCCGACTTCCTGGCCGAGGCCCCCGGCATTGCCCGCGTGTTCTACCCCGGCCGCAAGGACCACCCGCAATACGAACTGGCCAAAAAGCAGATGGCGGCAGGCTCCACGCTGGTGGCGTTCGAGGTCGAGGGCGGCAAGGCGGGAGCATTCGCCTTCATGAACGCGCTGCGGCTGATCTCGATTTCCAACAACCTGGGCGATGCCCGTTCGCTGGTCACGCATCCGGCCACGACCACCCACATGAAGCTGGCCCCTGAAGAGCGCGCCCGCCTTGGCATTACCGATGGCGCGATCCGCTTCTCGGTCGGGCTGGAAGATGCCGATGACCTGATTGACGACCTCAGGCGCGGCCTTGCGGCGCTGGCCAGCCGGTAAGAGCAGGAGCGCCACCACCATGAGCAAGAACCGGCCTTTCCTTCCCCCCGGCGGGGAAGGTGCTGATGCCGCACTGGGCGAGACACTGGACAATACGCCATGTTTCGAGGCGACGACCGGCAAGATGCGCGTGGTGGTCCAGACCTTCTGGCTCGATGACCAGTCCGAACCCGATGAGCACCGCTATGTGTGGGCTTACCGGGTGCGGATCGAGAACCATGGCGACACGGCGGTGCAACTCCTGCGCCGTAGCTGGCGCATCGTGGACGGGCAGGGCCGGATCGAACGGGTGGAGGGCGAAGGTGTCGTGGGCGAGCAGCCCCTGATCGACGCCGCCGCCAGTTTTGAATACATGTCAGGCGCCGCCCTTGAAACGCCAACCGGCTTCATGGGCGGGCAGTATCATATGCTCCGCCCGGCCAGCCGGGAGCACTTCGATATCAGCATCCCGGTCTTCAGCCTCGACAGCCCGCACCACTCGACCATCCTGCATTAAGTTTTTCCTTCCGTGGCCTGTCCCTGCCGGGCGGCCCCTGCAACAAGAACCCACAGAGCATGACCCCCATCGATTCCCGCCCCACCCGCACGGAAGCAGAAGAGGCCGTACGCACCCTGCTGCGCTGGGCGGGCGAAGACCCCGACCGCGAAGGCCTGCGCGACACGCCCGCCCGCGTCATCAAATCCTATGGCGAGTTCTTCGCGGGCTATGCCGAAGACCCGGTGGACATGCTGCGCCGCACCTTCTCCGAGGTGGATGATTATGACGAGATGGTGCTGCTGCGCGATATCCGCGTGGAGAGCCATTGCGAGCACCACATGGTGCCCATCATCGGCGTGGCACACGTGGCCTATCTGCCGCGCAAGCGGGTGGTGGGCATTTCCAAGCTGGCCCGCGTGGTCGATGCCTATGCCCGGCGCTTCCAGATCCAGGAACGCCTGACCGCGCAGATCGCCAACACCATCAACGAGGAACTCCAGCCCTATGGCGTGGGCGTGGTGATCGAGGCGGCGCACCAGTGCATGACCACGCGCGGCGTGCACCGGCCTGGCGTGTCGATGGTGACAAGCCGCATGCTCGGCACGTTCCGCACCAACTCCGACACGCGGCGGGAGTTCCTGTCCATTCTCAACCGCCCGGCCATGAGCAGCGCGGGAATCTGATTTTAGCCAAGCGTAACCTTCGCCCCCAGCACGGCAATGAACTGCGCCAGCCACGCCGGGTGCGCGGGCCATGCGGGTGCCGTGACCAGCATGCCATCGGTCACTGCCGCATCAATCGCGATATCGGCATAAACGCCGCCTGCCAGTTCCACATCGGGGCGGCAGGCGGGATAGGCGGAAACCCGCCTGCCTGAAATGACACGGGCCGCCGCCAGAAGCTGGGCTGCATGGCAGATCGCGGCCAGCGGGCGATCGGCAAAGGCCCGGACGAGTGCGATCACCCGCGCATCGAGTCGCAGATATTCCGGCGCGCGCCCGCCGGGCAGGATCAGGCCCGCATAGTCGGCGTGGCTGACCGCATCAAAGTCGGCATTGAGCACGAAGCGGTGGCCCGGCTTCTCGCTATAGGTCTGCGCGCCCTCGAAATCATGGATGGCGGTCAGCACGTAGTCGCCCTTTTTCCTGCCGGGGCAGACCGTATCAACCCCGTAGCCGAGCATGGTCAGGGCCTGATAGGGCACCATGATCTCGTAATCTTCAACATAGTCGCCTGCCAGCAACAGCAGCTTTTTCGTGTCCGTCATGCCTGTTCTCCCCAGACCGCCTGTACGCGATGCCGCCTTTGACTGAACGAAGATGGCACCGGAAACCTTTGTCCTTTTCCCCGCGTTCTGCGCATCAGTCATCATGTCCGGGCGGCAGGTGCTCGCGCAGGCGGGGCATGAGTTCAACAAAATTGCAGGGCACATGACGGCTATCGAGTTGCCAGACCAGAATGTCATCCCACCCGTCCTTCACCGCGCCGGTCGATCCGGGCAGGGCGAACAGGTAGGTCCCCCCCGCAACGCCTGCAAGCGCGCGCGACTGGATGGTGGAGGTGCCGATCTTCTGGTACGACAGCATGCGGAACAGTTCGCCAAACCCTTCGATCCGCTTCTCGATCACCCGCTCAAAGGCTTCCGGCGTCACGTCACGGCCGGTTACACCCGTGCCCCCGGTGGAAATGACCACATCGACCTGCGGGTCGGCAATCCAGCCCGACAGCATGGCGGCAAGCTGGCCCGCATCATCTGGCACGATGGCGCGTGCGGCGACTTCATGGCCCGCCGCGGTAATGCGCGCGGCCAGTATATCGCCCGACCTGTCCGTTTCCGGCGTGCGGGTGTCGGATACCGTGAGCACGGCGATGCGAACGGGCAGGAAGGGTTTTTTCATATCAAGGCGTGACATGGGGCCATGTTCACCATTCCCGCGGGGTTGCGTCAACGGTAGGGCGGGTGGGGTACGGTATCATGGGTGCGGGCGGGGCAAATGAGTAATATGTGAGAACAAACACGAAATTCTGATGTATTTGTGCATTGCACAAAAAAACACCTTCAGGAATAGTAACATTTTACATAAATCTATTGATATAACAAAAAAAATATCTTTACCAATATTTTGCAAAATATTAGTTTTTACACAATTCCCCTGCCAAGGTTTATATTCGGCATGAAATATGCTACCGATATGCGAATGACCCGAAGATTTATCCGCTCTTTTGCGCTGTTCCCCCTGTTTCTTCTTGCCTTTTTCACCTGTGGCGAAGGCGCGCGGGCACAGGCCCTTCCGGGGGAAGGCCAGGGCGTGGTTGGCGCGCAGCCCAGCCTCAACATCAACTCCCGCCGTAATGTTACGGTGCAGGATCCGGGGCTGTTTTACAGCGCGCCCTACGGCAACCAGCACTTTTTTGGCGACTGGGCGGGGATCCAGCCCTTCCTGCAGAAGCACGGCGTGCATATCGAAGCCGACGTGCATGAGGAACTGGCAGGCAACTTCCATGGTGGCGCGCAAAAAGGCGTGACCGATGCGGGCCAGGTCGGCGTGGAAATCGATATCGACTGGCACAAGCTGGCAGGCGCGCCCAAGAATTTCTGGACCCATACCATGATCGTCAACGGTCATGGCCGGAACGAAAGTACGGACAACATCCACGATTCGCTTGGTGGCGTGCAGCAGATCTACGGTGCGCGTGGCAACGTGGTCGCCCACCTTGTGTACATGTATGCCGAGCAGTCGCTGTTCCATAACCGGCTCGATATCAGCGCAGGCTGGATTCCGGTGGGCAGCTTCTTTGCCGCCTCCCCCCTGTTCTGTGACTTCATGAACGTGTCGATCTGCGGCAATCCCGCACCGGGCAAATACGTGCCGGGCGGGCGCGACTGGCCTTCGGGCAACCTTGGCGTGGTGATGCGCGTCATGCCCACGGTCGATACCTATATCATGGCCTCGATGTTTGCCGTATCCCCGCATTCCTATAACGGTGGCATCTCGGGCTGGGCCTGGGCGCAGAGCGGGCTGGGCAAGTTCTCCACCCCGGTGGAATTCGGCTGGCTGCCCGAATTTGGCCCGCACCACCTCGCCGGTCACTACAAGGCGGGTTATGGCTATGACAACTCGCAGTACAATGACCTGTATTCCGACATCAACGGCAACTCCGCCGTGCTGACCGGCCGCCCCTTCCGCAAGCAATCCGGTGTCAGCACGGCCTGGTTCCAGGCCGACCAGATGTTCATCCGCAACGGCAAGGGCCCGACCAACGGCCTGATCGCGCTATCGGGCTTCATGTATACATCGGGCAAGGTCTCGGCGATGAAATACCACGCCTGGGCCGGCATGGTGGAAACGGGCGCCGCATGGGGCCGCCCGCTCGATACGGTGGGGGCGATGTTCCATTACTTCGAGATGAGCCGCGCCTCGGTGCTGCAGCAGGAATCCTCGGTGCTGGCAGGCACGCCTTACCTGACCAACCAGTGGGGCAAGGCCTGGGGCATCCAGACGCATGAGGATGTGTATGAAGTCTTCTACAACATCCACACCGCGCGCGGCATGAGCTTCCAGCCGGATTTCCAGTATATCAACCGCCCCGGCGGCACCACCACCTACCATGATGCGGCGGTAATGGGCCTGCAGTTCAACTGCATTCTCTAACCCGCCCTTCATCAACACGCGCCCAGGCGGTATGGGAGAGGGATCATGACCGATCCCGCCTCCCTTTACCGGCTGGCCCACGCGGCGCTGGCCCAGTACCCGCTGCGTGACGCGCGCGCCAGCCTGCTTTCCATTTCAGAAAACGTCGTCTTTCGCATCGACACGCCATCCGGCGCGCGCCATGTGCTGCGCCTGCACCGGCCCGGCTATCATACCGCCGCCGAGATTGGCAGCGAACTGGCCTGGCTTGATGCCCTGCGCGAAACCGGGCTGGACGTGCCGCAGCCCCAGCCCGGCCTTGATGGCGGGCGCATCCGCACCGTGCATGGCGCCGATGGCGTGCCCCGCCATGCCGTGCTGTTTGGCTGGATGGAAGGCACCGAGCCCACCACCGACATCGACCCCGCAGCCTTTGCCCGGCTGGGCCGCGTGACAGCCCGCCTGCATGCCCACAGCCGTCACTGGCAGCGCCCGCCCGGCTTCACCCGCAAGGTCTGGACCCCCGCCACCATGACCGGCCCCGATGCCCTGTGGGGCCGGTGGCAGAACGCGCCCGGCATGACCGATACGGCCCGCGACCTGATTGCAGGCTGCCTGCGCACGGTTGCAGGGCAACTGGCGGATTATGGCACCGGGCCTGCGCAATTCGGGCTGATCCACGCCGACCTGCGGCTGGCCAACCTGCTGGTCAGCGGCACACGAACCCGCCTCATCGATTTTGATGACTGCGGCATCAGCTGGTTCATGCACGATCTGGCGGCAGCACTGAGTTTTTATGAAGACCACCCGCAGGCCCCATCCTGGGTTGACCACTGGCTGGCAGGCTATGGCGCCACGGGTGACCTGACGCAGGCTGACCTTGATATCCTGCCCGCCCTCGTCATCCAGCGCCGCATCCAGCTCCTGGCCTGGACCGGCACCCATGCCCAGACAAGACAGGTGCAGAGCCTGGGCCGGGACTGGTCCGCGCGCACGGTCGCACTGTGCCGCGCATGGGAAAACGGGCAGTTCCTGCGCCATATCGGCTGAAGGCGCGGGCAAGCCACCCTGTTTTTTTTGCGCCAGGGGGCAAAATTTAGATAATTTTTTAATTCATGTGGGCCGATAAAGCGCCCAGATTACTTTCCGGAAAGGTTCGGGAGGAATGTCGCCCTGGTCCTGAGTTCCATATGATAAACTAAATGTGAACGATAAAATGAGCTTTCTGGACCAGTATGTCTTTTATGCCTCAATTCTGACATGTATGAACATTAGGTAATGTGTCGTTCGGTTAACGATCCGACTCACCGGAGCTTGTCCTGTCCTTGGCACATAACGGAAAAACAGCAATGACCCCTGCAGTTGACACGATCGCCCCGTCTGCCGCGGCTTCATCCATCGCAGCCGGTGCCGTTCCGTTAATTACGGATGAAATTCCGACCCGCTCCCAGACCACGCGGATGATCCATGCCCGTCACCGCCGCGCGCTGCTCGATTATGCCCGCACGCTTGATACCGCAGCCGACCCGTCCTGATCCTTCGCCTACCTGAAGCCGAATCGCTTACGGCAACCACGACAAAAATCAAACTTTGTCATTTTTTACAATTCAGGGTTGCCCGAAGGGCCAGTGCCTCCACCGCATGGCGGGTGGGAGTCGTCAATTGCTCCGGCAGGGAATCCAGCGCAAACCAGCGCGGCCCCTCATGCCTGTCCGGCTCCATCAGCCGTGGCGTGCCCTGCCAGGACGTGACCAGATAAACCGGGGAAACCCAGAAATGCCCCGCCGTGGTGTCGTGTTCCTCCACCAGGCATAAAAATTCGGGGGCCTTTACGTTCAGCCCCACTTCCTCCGCAATTTCGCGCGCCATCGCCTGGCAGGTCGTCTCAAGCGCCTCCACCTTGCCACCGGGCAGGCCCCAGCACCCCGCCTGCGGCTGGCGCAGGCGCCTGAGCAGCAGGATGCGCCCTTCCCCATCGATAATGGCAGCGCCACACCCCACGCGCGGGCCGGTCTGTCCGGTCATATCGGGCATCCTTTCATGGTTGAGGCCCGCCCCATACAGCAAGGGGGCGCCCGAAGGCACCCCCCGCCCTTGCAGCCATAAGGCGTAAACGCCTCAGCGCGCGGCAGGCGGCCGGGCGTTGGCAGTCGCAACGCGCCGCCCCCACGAGATCAGGTCGCTCGTGCAGTCATCACGGTCGATCTGGCATTCGATCAGGGTCGGGCCTTCCTTGTTGGCCAGGGCTGCGGCAATCGCCTTTTCCATCTCCGCACCCGTGGTGGCGCGGAAGCCCAGCCCGTGGCCGTCCTCGGCGTTGAACACCTTCATCAGCCCGGCATAATCCCAGTTCTTGATGTTGTTGTACGGACCATCATGAATCTGGACTTCGATGGTGTAGCCCCGGTTATTGACCAGGAAGATGATGACCGGCAGCCTGAGCCGCACCATCTGGGCCACTTCCTGCGCGGTCAGCTGGAAGGAGCCATCGCCGATCATGGCAATGATCCGCCGCTCGGGCGCGGCCACGGCATAACCGAAGGTGGCAGGCACGGACCAGCCGATATGGCCCCACTGCATCTCCAGTTCCACCCGCGCGCCACGCGGCAGCTTCATCTGCATGGCGTTGAACCACGAATCGCCCGTCTCGGCGATGACCGAGGTGTTCGATGTCAGCAACGCCTGGATCTGGCGCGCCATCTCGGCGCGCACCAGCGGGGCATCGGGGGCTGCCGGGGCCACGGCAGCCACGGGGGTTTTGATGCGGTTGTATTCAACCAGCGTCGCATCCTTTTTGGGCTGGCCCTTGAGGCGGGCAATCAGCGCATCGATCACGTCGCGCAGGTGTACGCCATCATATGTCGTGCCCGCCGCCTCGATATGCCGCGCCTCCATCAGCGCCACGTTGTCGCCCCTGGGCCACGCGGTCCAGCCAACGGTGGAGTAATCATTGAATACCGGGGTCAGGCACAGCACGCCATCCGCCCAGTCAAAGATCTGCTGCGCGCCGGGGCTGCTCACATCGCCCCAGTAGGTGCCGGCATAGGCCGGGTGATCCTCGGGAAAGAAGCTCTTGGCCGCCGCCATGCTCACCACGGCGCAGCCCAGCGCATCGGCCAGGCGGATGGCCGCTTCCTCGCAGCCTGCGGCGCGCAGGCGGCTGCCAACCAGAATGATGGGCTTCTTGCGCGCATCGAGGAAACGGGCCAGCGCGTCAACCGCGACCTCCAGCGTGGCGGGGTCGGAGGGTACATCGGCCAGGATGGCACTGACCGGGCCGGGGCGCGAACAGGGCTGGGCCGAGACGTTGCACGCAATCTCGATATAGGCAGGCTTCTTCTCGCGCAGCGCCGTGCGGATGGCGTGGTCGATCTGCACCGGCGCGTGCTCGGCGGCGGTGATGGACACGGCGGCACAGGTCAGGCGCTTTGCAATTTCAAGCTGGTAGCCATAATCCGGCGTGCCGGTGGTGTGGTGCAGGATGTGCCCGCTGCCGTGGTCGTTTGAATTGGGCGCGCCCGAGATCAGGATGACCGGCAGGTTCTCGGCATAGGCGCCGCCAATGGCGTTGAGTGCTGAAAGCGCGCCCACGCTGAAGGTGACAACCGCAGCGCCCGCCCCGTTGGCGCGGGCATAGCCCTCGGCGCTGAAGCCGCAGTTCAGTTCATTGCAGCAATAGACCTGGCGCAGGCCCTCGATTTCAAGAAGCTGGTCGAGCAGGACGAGATTGTAGTCACCCGCCACCGCGAAATGGTCCTTGAGCCCGATCTGCGCCAGGCGTTCACCAAGGTAATGGCCAACTGTATATGTCATTATGACGAATTTCCTTCCCTTGCGTGGCAGGCGCGGCAGGCCGCGCCCCTCCCCCGGCAGGGGGAGAACCCACATGAATGGCCCGCAGCCGGGCCATCATGCCAAAAGCACGGCAAGGCTTTCGTGCCTTATCCTACGCTTTCGGCAACCCAGTTCCGGCGCTTGGTCGCCTGACCAATGCCGGGATTGAAACAGTTGCACGGGTCAAGCTGGCGGTAATGGGCCAGCACGTCCTCGGGTGCCTGGTAGAGATGACCGAAATTATGTTCCGCCGGGTAGCGCGCGCCGCGCCTGTCCAGGCCGGGCAGCATGCGGTGCTCGAGCGCGACACAGTCATAACCCTTACGCACCACGTAATCCTGATGCATCACGTGGCACAGGAAATGGCCGTAGTACAGCTTGACGATGATCTCGTCCTCGATGTCCTTGGGCAGCACCTCGAACCACGCGCGGTCATTGCGGCGCAGCGCCACGTCAAGGGCCACGATATTCTCGGTCGTGTCGGTATGGACATTGCGGTACCGCACGGCGGCACCGGCGGCGGCAAAGCGGTGCAGGAAGGCCTTGGCCCCTTCATCGGGCGTGCATTCAAAGAATTCGCCCTCATGCGTGGCGAAATGGCTCTTGAGGAAGTCACGCGCCTCCTGCGCGCCCGAGGCGCTGACCTTGAGCATGAGGTGATGCTCGAAGCGGTCGCGATAGTCACGCATGCGCGCGGGCAGGTGCTGCGGAAAGAAGTGGCTCATGAACTGCATGAACCGGTCGCTGAAATGCTTGGGCAGGAAGCCGATCCTGTCCGCGATGCGGTCGAACGCATTTTTCATGGCGAACATGGCGGGCAGGCGGCTGGTGCCGATCATGCGGATGATGACGAAGGTGTCCTTGCCGTATTTCTCGGCAATGTTGAACGCATCGCGGTGCAGGTATTCGCCCGCGATCGGCAGTTCCTTGAATTCCGACAGGATATGGCGGCGCACATCTTCAAGCACATCGGTCTGGTTGGTGCCCATGTAGAAGACGACCGGGTCCTTTTCCGCCTCGAACGTGTCAAGCCGCACGGCAAACAGGCCAAGCTTGCCCGCGCAGCCTGCGCCTTCGTGCAGGCGCTGCAGGTCGGCGTTGAAGCGGGCCGGCGTATCGGCGTTCACATCGCGCACATGGGTGGCGTAGCCATCATCATGCCCGCGGCCTGCGTGCCAGTTGATGCTGGCATCGGGGAAGTTGCCTTCCTCCGCGCGCCTGAGGATGTCCTCGGGGTCGGCGCCAAGCTCGATGCCGAGATGGTTGACAAGCTGCAGTTCGCCCTGCGGCGAGACCTGGGCAAACAGCGCCATGTCGGTATAGGCCGGGCCGCGCCGCACCAGCGCGCCGCCCGAGTTGTTGCTGACCCCGCCAAACACCGAGGCCCCGATGCACGATGAGCCAATGACCGAATGCGGCTCGCGCCCGATGGGCTTGAGCATGGTCTCGAGCTGGTCGAGCGTGGCACCGGGCAGGCACACCACCTGCTTGCCGCCGCCAATGAGGTGGATCGTGCGCATGCGCATGCTGTGCACGATCACGATATCGCGGTCATAGGTATTGCCATCGGGCGTGGAGCCGCCGGTCAGCCCGGTATTGGCCGCCTGCATGATCACGATCACGCCCGCCTTCACGCAGGCCTGCAGCACGCGCCACTGCTCCACCAGCGAGCCGGGCATGACAACCGCAAGGGCACGCCCCTCGCCAAAGCGGAACCCCCGCCGGTAGGGCAGGGTCGCGCCTTCCTCGGTCAGTACATGGTGGTTGCCCACGATCTGCTGGAGTTCCGTAACCAGTTGCGCGCCCGTTGTGGATGCCATGTCCTGTGCCGCTTTCAGCATTTTTACTTTCCCTCGATGCCATTTCCTCACGCCCGCGTGCCTGTTCCGGCCTGGGGGCATTCGTGAAATGATGTTTTGTAGTCTGGCATGTTCCGCATCGGGCGACGTGCGCATAAAATGCTGAGGTCGCATGCCCAAACAGAACGGCCCGCCCGCCGGTCAGGGCGTGGCGGGCCGGTTTTACAGTACGCCGGGCCGGGTCTTACGCTGCGGCCGAGGTCTCGCCAAGGGTTGCCAGCGGCTTCATGAGCAGGTGGTTCTGCGAGTAATCCACCGGCACCGAGATCACCACCGGGCCTTCAATGTCCATGGCCTCGCGCAGCGCACCAGCCACGCCATCGGCGGAATGGACGGCAATGCCGTGGGCACCGCAGGAGCGGGCGAACATGGCAAAGTCGATCGGCCCGAAATCCACGCCCGAGCCACGACCGTACTTCTTCTTCTCCTGCATCTCGACCATGTTGTAGGCCTGATCGACCCAGACCATGTGGATGAGGTTGCACTTCAGCCGTACCGCCGTTTCCAGCTCCATGCACGACATCATGAACCCGCCATCGCCCGAAATCGAGATGACCTTCTGCCCCGGGTTGACCAGGCTTGCGGCAATGCCCCACGGCAGGCCCACGCCCATGGTCTGCTGTCCGTTGCTGATCAGCATCTGGCGCGCGCGGAAGGACAGCAGGTAGCGCGCCAGCCAGATGTGGAAGGTGCCCATGTCGAGGCACATCGTCACGTCCGGGGTCACGAACTGCTCAAGCTCGCGCACGATCTGCAGCGGGTGAACGGCGGTGTTCGAGGTGCTGCGCGCGCCCGACAGGGCGGCAAGGCGGGTGGCATGGTACTGGTTCAGGATCTCTTCAAGCTGCGGCGCGCGCGCAAGCTTGCCTGCCTGGGTCGCCAGCGCCTTGACCGAAGCCGCGATGTCACCAACCAGTTCCACCGCCGGGTCGTAATGCGTGTCAAGCTCGGCGGCCACCACATCGACATGCACGATCTTGCGGCCGTTATCGACATTCCACAGCCACGGGTCATATTCGATCGGGTTGTAGCCGATCGAGATCACGAGGTCGGCCTCATGCAGCAACTGGTCGCCCGGCTGGTTGCGGAACAGACCCACGCGGCCACCAAAGCGGCCCGACAGTTCCTGCGACACCGCACCGGCGGCCTGATAGGTGCCAATGACCGGCACGCCCGTGGTCGCCACCAGCGCGCGCACCGCATCGGACACGTCGGGGCGGCTGGCCAGCAGGCCGAGCAGGATGACCGGACGCTTCGCCTTGCGGATCAGGCCCAGCGCCTCGTTGATGGCCTCGGCCGGGGCCGCGCCATTTTTGGGCAGCTCACGCCCGGCCAGCACCTTGCCTTCCGCCGGCATGGACAGGATATCCATCGGCGTGCTGACGAAGGCGGCACCCGGGCGGCCGCTCTCGGCAAAGCGCAGCGCGTTGGCAATGGATTCGGACACCGCGGCAGGCGACGTGATTTCCGCGCTGTATTTGGTGATCGGCTGGAACAGGGCCACCGTGTCCATGCTCTGGTGGGTCAGCTTCAGGCGGTCGGCCAGCTTCACCGCGCCACCAATGGCCAGCACCGGGTCGCCTTCTGAGTTGGCGGTGGCGAGGCCGGTCACGAAATTCGAGGCGCCGGGGCCGGAAGTGGCGATGGCCACACCGGCCTTGCCGGTCAGGCGGCCGATGCCACCGGCAATGAAGGCGGCATTCTGCTCATGGCGGGTCACCACCGTCTCGATCGGGCTGTCGACGAGCGCATCGAACAGGCGGTCCACCTTCGCACCCGGAATGCCGAATACGTGGGTCGTGCCGTGCGCCACGAGGTTGCGCACGATCATGTCCGCCCCGCACTCAGGCGCGGCCGATTGGGTCTTGTCAGTCATTGTTTCAGCGATCCTGAAAGATTATTGCCGCAGCCTTGGCTGCCGGGCAGGGTAGTGACGGGAGGGGCAAGCCCCTCAACCGCCCTCGGCCACGCGAATGGCCTCGTGAATGTTCTCGGGTGAAAGATTGGCCTTCGCGAACTGCTCGGTGCGGGGCAACTGGATCTCGACATCGGAGATGATGCCCACTTCAAGCTTGCCCTTGAGCACGGCGTAATCGGTCAGGTGGCCGCCACGGCGGCTGTCTTCGGTCAGGAAGTGCAGGTGATAGCCCGCCACGTTGACACCCTGCATGTAGCCCGGCGTGCGGAAGCCGAGCATGGTGCCCGTGGCGGCGCCAAGCTGCATGGTGGGCTGGCGCGCCACGACCTCGAGCATGGGCGGGTAGGGCTGGCACTGGCAGAACACGGTGCGCGTCTCGACACGCTCGAACAGGCCGGTAAAGCGCACGGCGGCAAACAGGTTGGGGTTGTTGACCAGCCGGTCGACAATCGCCTCGAAGCCTTCCTTGTCCTGCGCGGTGTCGATCATGTACTCCTTCTCCGGGTTGAAGAAGGTGACGCAGGCGAACGGGGTCTTGAGGTCGCCCGGCACGCGACCGGCCTGGCCATCGGCGCGGAACTGGTGGATGACGCTGTCATTGACGATCATCTCGCCATCGAGCGCGTTGAACGTGCCGAGGCCGAAATTGCCGTGCAGCAGCAGTTCGTCAAGCGTGGTTTCCCCATCATAGACGGCATCGAGCAGTGCGGCCATGGTGGAGGTCTGGTACAGGCGGTTCATGCGCGGACGCACGCCCGTCGCGTCAACGGCGCTGGAGCGGGTATCGATATCGCCTACCGAGTAGCATTTCAGCTTCAAGACCTGGGTCTCCTGCAACGGGGCGGCGGCGCAGCGGCACGGCCTGCTTCCCGATCATGTGTAGATGGCACGATGATGGTGCGGCAGGCTGGTCAGTACGTCCAATATATATTCAAGGCTATTTCCATATATAAAAAATATGGATTGGCATGACTGTAGGGCCGCTACACGGGGCTTGCCGCTTGCCCTGCCCGCGCCCCGCCTGCATTGTGAGCGCCACATGAACAGGCAGGATGACCCGATGATGAAACCCCTCCACATGGCGCTCGCAGCCTTAAGCCTGACCGGCGTGATCGCGGGCGCTGGCGTGGCGCGCGCCGACCAGCCCGACCCCAGGCCCCCCTATGGCCCCGGCGCCTATACGGGCGACTGGACGGCGCTTGGCCTCCAGCCCGTCACCATCACCGCCAACAAGGCGGTGGGACCGGCGGCCCGGCTTTACCTGAAGCTGCCGGATTCGCTGGGCAAGATCACGGGGCTGACGGGCCGCACCATCGAACTGAAGGTGCAGGACGAGACCTCGCTGCGTTCGGTCAATGATGACCCGCGCACCGTCTTCCGCCTGACCTCGCCCAATGCCGCCGATCTGCAGATGCAGGGCGCCAAGCCGGGCCAGAAGCTGGACCTGCCGCTCAGCCGCGCCGACTGATCCATAAAAAAACCCCCGTGCCCGGAATGCCGGGCACGGGGGCGGGAACGGGGCGGGCCGTGCGTCGTCAGTCCTGCGCGCTGGTCAGCAGGCCGCGCAGGCGCGAGCGCAGTTCGTTCTCGCGCGGGATGCTGATCGCCTCGCGCAGGCGCAGCATCTGGCGGCGGGCGGCATAAAGCTGGTCGAGCAGCGAGAGCACCACCGGCATTCCCTCGTCATTGATGCCCATGTCATCGCGCAGTTCCAGGATCAGCCGGGCCCGCGCCTCGTCGATCTCACGAAACAGGTAATGCCCCGGCGCGCCCTCGGGTCGCAGCCAGTCGCTATCGATCCATGCCTGCACGTCGCGCTCGGGCACGTTGCCAATGCGCAGGCACAGGGTCTCGATCGTAATCATGCCTTCTTGCCCTCCGCAGGCTCCGGCTTCTCGCCCGCCGTGTTGTTGCGCAGGAATTCCTCCAGCGCCGGATCAACCTTGCCCAGCGTCACCACCAGCTTGACATACAGGTTGCCCGCCTCGGTCTTGCCATGCGCCTTGACCCCGCGCCCGCGCAGGCGCAGCACGCTGCCACTGTCGGAATGGGCCGGCACGTTCATCTTCACCGCCCCCGCAGGCGTGGGAATGGTGATGCTGCCGCCAAGCACCGCCGTTTTCAGGTCCACCGGCAGCGACATGCGGATGTCGTTGCCATCACGCGTATAGGTGCTGTCGGGCGCGACCGTGATGGTGATCAGCGCATCGCCCGCAGGGCCACCCTGCTGCCCCGGATCACCCTTGCCGCGCAGGCGCATGACCTGCCCATCGGTAATGCCGGGCGGAATCTTCACGTCAAGCTGCGTGCTGCCGGGCAGCGTGATCCGCTCCGTGCCGCCATTGACGGAATCAAGGAAGCTCACGGTCAGCGCATACTGCCGGTCCGCCCCCTTCATCGGCCCCTGCGGCCTGCGGCGGAAGCCGCCCCCACCACCGCCGAACATGCCGAAGATGTCGCCCAGATCCTCTTCCGAGAACTGGCCGCCACCGTAATGGAAGCCCTGCGGCCCCTCGGCATGGTCACGGTAGCCGCCGCCACCGCCAAAGCCGAAGCCTTTTTCCTGCCCGGTTTCATCGATCTCGCCCCGGTCGTAGCGCGCGCGCTGCGCCTCATCGGACAGCAGGGCGTTGGCGGCGCCCACGGCCTTGAAATGCTCCTCGGCCACCTTGTCGCCGGGGTTGAGATCGGGGTGGTACTTCTTGGCCAGCTTGCGGTAGGCCTTGCGGATATCATCCTGGCTGGCCGAGCGCGTCAGGCCGAGTACTTCGTATGGATCCTTGCTCACTTAAAAATCATCCCTCCGTCAGGAATGGGCCAGCCCGGCCATGCGCCACGCCCCTGCCCCCTGAACACCATTCAATACAGCCTTGCGGCCCTTCATGCTTCAATAATGGGAAGTGGGGGAGGCAGGGTCAATGAAGGGTGGGGAAATCTTCGATCCGTGCATGGCTGGCAGAAGAAAATAACACAACAGGAACTTCAAAATAACATCTTTTGTATTTTTAATTCATGCAAAAATGAAGTATTCCCCCAATGCAATAGAACTATAAAAAAAGACCACGCCAGATGCATGCCGTTTTCATCACCCTTGCATTACTGACCGTTACCGGGATCAGCAGCCTGATTTCACGCGTGGGGCGCATTCCCGTGCCCCTGCCGCTGATCCAGATCGCGGTAGGCGCCATCGCAGCGCTTGCGGGGCTGAATATCGGCTTCGACCCCGACATGTTCCTGCTGCTGTTCATCCCGCCGCTGCTCTATGCCGATGCCTACCGCATGCCGATGCGCGAGTTTGGCGAACTGCGCAACATCATCGTCATGATGGCGCTGGGGCTTGTGGTCTTCACCACGCTGGCCTGCGGCTACTTCATCCACTGGCTCATTCCGCCCATCATGCTGCCCGCCGCCTTTGCGCTTGCCGCCGTCATGTCACCCACCGATGCGGTTTCGGTTGGCAGCATGATCGAAGGCGGGCGGGCACCCGCGCGCGTGGTGCACATCCTGCATGGCGAGGCGCTGCTCAACGATGCCTCGGGGCTGGTCTGCTTCAAGTTCGCGGTAGCGGCGGCCATGACGGGGCTGTTCTCGTTCCAGCAGGCGCTGGGCAGCTTCATCTTCATGGCGGCGGGCGGCATCGTGATCGGCATCGTGGTGGCGTGGGCCGCGTGCCGGGCGGAGCACATGCTGCTGGTGCGCGGCTATGATGACCCGCCCACCCATATTACGCTGGCCATGATGCTGCCCTTCGGCATCTACCTGCTGGCCGATGCGGTGCAGTGCTCGGGCATCCTCGCCGCCGTGGCGGGCGGCATGACGGTCAAGTTCACCGGGGTGATGAACGAGGCCCGCACCGAAACCCGCCTCAAGGCCACCACGGTGTGGGACATGGTGAACTTCACGTTCAATGCCGTGATCTTCCTGCTGCTGGGGCTGCAGTTGCCCGATCTTGTGAGCGGAGGCGCCGCCATTGCGCGCGCGGGCGGCATTTCGCCGTGGTTCCTGATCCTGGCCATCGTGGGCATCCAGCTCATGATGAGCCTGATCCGCTTTGCGTGGATCTGGATCTCCATTTCCGCCCGGCGGCTGTTCGCCCATCTGCGCCACCGCAATACGGTCATCCCGTCCGCGCGCAACGTGCTGCTCATGACCGTGGCGGGCACGCGCGGGGCCATTACGCTGGCGGCCGTGCTGTCGCTGCCGGTGGCAACGCTGGCCGGACCCGGCTTTCCGGGCCGCGACCTGCTGGTGACCCTGGCGGCGGGCGTGATCATCTGCTCGCTGGTGCTGGCGAGCGTGGCCATTCCGCCGCTGCTGCACGGCATGAGCACCGATGAGGACGATCCCAGCCTGCACGAACTGGACATGATGCGCATCGAACTGGCGCAGACCGCCATCGAGGCCCTGCATGCCGAGCAGGCCGTGCTGGCGCAGCAGGAACTCGACACCATGCCCGAGGGCTCGGAAAGCGTTGACCTCAAGCAGGAAGCCATTGGCCGCCTGCTGCACGAATATCAGGACACGCTGCGCAGGCTGGACAATTCCCGCGCGGCGGAAGCCAGCATCCGCGCCACCGCCATCCGTGAAAAACGGGCCGAACTCGCGCTGCGCTTCCGCGTCATCCGCCACATGCGCGAGCGCCTGCACATGCGGGTGGTGCAGAAGCTCATCAATGACGAGACCGAACTGACCATCAACCAGGAGCTTGATTTCATCGAGCAGGAACTCCAGATCGAGGCCCGCTCCCTGCCCCGCCCCGATGGCCTGCCGCCTGCCGGCACCCATGATGGCGCAGCCCTGCCTGAAACGGGCCGCATGGCAGCCGCCCTGACAGACTGATAAAAGAAACCCCACACCACCACCGGCAGACCGAAACCGCGAAAGGAACCACCCCATGCCGCTGCGCATCCGCATCCTGCTGGCCTGCCTGTGCCTCAGCGCCGCCGGGGCCACGGGGGCACAGGCCCGCTCGCACCACTTCAACGTGCGCGAACATCACCCGCACGGCAACTCGCCCTATGGCGATATCAGTGACTTCGTGCCGGCCATAAGCGAGAAGGATCCCCACTATGTAGCCGCCTCGCAGCGATGCCAGAGCAAGGCGGGCGTTGGCGCCGGAGCGGGGGGAAACAGCGGCAGCGCCCAGACATGGGTTGGGTCGGGGCATACGAGCTTTTACGCCGAATGCATGGTCGAGAACGGGGCATGGAAGCCCCGCTACAGCACCAGCGTGGGCGACGCGGTCGACCCCTGAGCCCTACGCCGGGCGACGCAGGGCACGGGGCCGCGCATCCGCCCGTCAGTTCCCCGGAGGGGCCATGAAACCGGGGCCGACCGGATCGGGGATGCAGCGCGCCAGGATCGCATCGATCTCGCGGCGGTCATCGGCACTGAGGTGCCAGCCCATCGCATCGGCCACGGCGGCGATCTGGTCGGGGCGGCGCGCGCCCCACAGGGCAATGGTCGGCCCCTGGTCCAGCACCCAGCGTATGGCCAGCGCAAGCAGCGACCTGCCATGCTTTTCACGGGCGAAGTCCTGCAACTCATGCACGGCCTGCAGGTAATGCGCAAAGCGGGGCGGCTGGAACTTGGGGTCGGCGCTGCGCAGGTCATCGGCGCCGAATTTCGTCTGTGCCGTCATCTTGCCTGACAGCAGGCCACGGCACAGCGGGCCATAGGCCAGGATGGCCAGGTCGTGCTGGCGGGCATAGGGCAGGATGTCATGCTCCATCGCGCGCTCGAACAGGTTATAGGGCGGCTGCACGGCACAGAGCGGGGCGAACTGCCGGAAGGCGTCCATCTGGGCAACGGAGAAATTGCTCACCCCCAGCGCCAGCACCTTGCCTTCGCGCACCAGGGCCTCGAGCGTGCGGGCCGTCTCCTCCATCGGCACCGAGGAATCGGGCCAGTGCACCTGATAGAGGTCGATGTAGTCGGTGCGCAGGCGGCGCAGCGAATCCTCGATTTCCTTGCGGATGCGCGCGGGGGAGGAATTGCGGAAGGGCTTGTGGTCATCCTTCCAGTCCAGGCCCACCTTGGTGGCGATGGCCACGCTGTCGCGCCGCCCGGCCAGGGCCTGGCCCACGATCTCCTCCGAATGGCCAAAACCGTAAACGGGCGCGGTATCAAGCAGCGTTATGCCCAGGTCGAGCGCTTCGTGGATGGTGGCGATGGCGTTGCGGTCATCCGGGCCGCCCCACATCCACCCGCCAATGGCCCACGTGCCCAGCGCAATGCGCGAGACGGGGCGCTTGAGCCCCCGGATCTGGATGGTTTCCGTAACAGACGCCTGCGTCATGAAATGTTCTCCCTTGTGGTCAATACGGTCCTGGCGATGGGACGACCGCCAGACCAGAGTGTGCCACGGCGCGGCGCATCGCGTTACCCGCCCTGGCACGGCGGCGGGCATGCATGCCCCGCGCCTGCCCACACAACACGAAGCGCGTAGCGGCGTTGCGTTCTTTTTCGGGCCGGGAGGGGGCGCACCCCTTCCGCAAGGCCGGTCCGCGCCGTATGGGTAGAGGCACGCGTCACCTGTTACGGAGTGCCCCTTGCGCAAGACAGTCCTGCTCGCCCCCCTGCTCGTGCTGGCTGCGTGCGCGCATACTCCGGCCAATCAGGCCCATCGGGCGACCACCCCGGTCGCGCAATATGCCAATGGCGCGGGGCCGCTGGCGGTCAACCCGCACGTGCCCGATTTCGCCACCCGCACCTACGAGCCCTTCAACCGGCAGGACGTGGTGGCCATCGCGCTGCGCGAATGGCGGCTGTTCGGCCAGCCGGTGAGTGATGACGACCCGCTGCTGCGCCCCGAGCCGACCACCCCGGTGGTCAAGCCCGAGCGCACCGCCGGGCTGTGGCAGCGCGTGGGGGAATACTGGTGGATTGGCCAGGACCCCGCCGAGACCGAATCCTCATGGGATGGCAAGCACGATGCGAACGGCCACATCACCGATTTCGTGCATGATGGCTATTATGCATGGTCGGCGGCATTCATCTCGTACGTGATGCGGGTGGCGGGGGCGAATGACCGCTTCGCCTATTCCCCCAACCACGCCACCTATATCAATGCCGCGGCCTCCGGGCAGGAGAAGGGCGTCAGGGCCCGCAATCCCGCGCGCTACGCACCCAGGACGGGCGACCTGATCTGCGTGGGGCGCGGGGCGAGCAAGGCGGTGCGCTTTCGTGACCTGCCCACGGCGCAGGGCTTTCCCGCCCATTGCGGCATCGTGGTGGCCGGGCCGCATGATGATGCGCCCTTCGGCCACGAAATCAGCATCATTGGCGGCAATATCGATGATGCCGTGGCCCTGACCCATGTGCCCGTAGGCCCCAATGGCCGCCTGACCGACAGCCACGGCAAAAGCCTCGACTCCCGCTACCCGTGGTGCGTGGTGCTGCAGGTGCGCTACGATGCCGACCGCGAGCCGCAGGCTGACCAGTAAGGCAGGCTTTCAACTGTAAAAGTTTCTGGTGAAGCTTTTTGCAAAAAGCTTCGGAAAGAACGCCGCCTTTTTGCAAAAAGGCGGCACCCAGAAACTTTTATAAATGGCGCCCAGTCACTCAGCCACGCGTCCATGGCAGTTCGGATGCCTGCCAGCCCGCAAGGCGGCCGCGACTGCCGGTGGCGTCTTCCGGCCCCTCGAACCCGTCAGCCACGTTGAAAACATTGTGATAGCCCGCGTCATACGCCGCGTGGGCGGCTGCCATGCTGCGCGCGCCGGAGCGGCAGATGAAATAGATCTCGTCGGTCTTGCCGATCCCGGCCTGTTCCAGGGTGGCCAGGAAGTGCGGGTTGACCTGGCCCGCGGGCGGCAGCTGCCAGCTGTCGCGTACCAGCGTGCGGCCTGCGCTGGAAAGATCGGGCACGCCGATATGTTCCCATTCCATGGGGGTGCGCACATCCACCAGATGGGCGTTGGGGCGGCCGCTGACCGCGGCCCACGCGGCGGCGGGCGAGATATCGTCAATCATCATGTTTCCTTTCGGCTGGAAAAACCTGTGCAGCGGGGATATGCCAGCCCTGCCCCATTCCTGATAGTAAGGATGCAACAGGCACTGCATGGCCACCATCCGGCCTGCCGTGCCGCATGGTACGACCCAGATCAAGCGAAGGTGCTGCCTTATGGCCGAAAGTGCAAATCCCGTCTCCTCCCCCAGCGCGGACATGCCCGCAGCGATCGGCCATACGCCGCTGATCCGCCTGCGCCATGCGTCAGACATCACGGGATGTGAAATTTACGGCAAGGCGGAGTTCATGAACCCCGGCGGCTCGGTCAAGGACCGCGCGGCCCTTGCCATCATCGACGATGCCGAACGCCGCGGCACGCTCAGGCCCGGCGGCACGATTGTCGAGGGCACGGCCGGCAATACCGGCATCGGCCTCACGCTCGTGGCCAATGCGCGCGGCTACCGCTCCATCATCGTCATGCCCGAGACCCAGAGCCGCGAGAAGATCGACTTCCTGCGCATGATCGGAGCCGACCTGCGCCTCGTGCCCGCCAGGCCTTTCCGTGATCCGGGCAATTACGTGCATGTCTCGCGCCGTCTGGCGGAAGAGACCGGCGGCGTGTGGGCCAACCAGTTCGACAACACCGCCAACCGCGAAGGCCACCGCCACACCACCGCCCCCGAGATCTGGCAGCAGATGGGCGGCAGGCTCGATGCCTTCACCTGCTCGTGCGGCACCGGCGGCACGCTGGCGGGGGTAACGCTGGGGCTGGAGGATGAAGCCCGCAAGGCCGGTGTCGCGCGCCCGCGCATCGTGCTGGCCGACCCCGAAGGCTCGGGCCTGTATGGCTGGGTGAAGTCGGGTGACCTTTCGGTCAGCGGGTCTTCCGTGACCGAAGGCATCGGCCAGTCCCGCGTGACGGGCAACCTCGAGGGGCTGCATTTCGATGATGCCGTGCGCATCCCCGACCCCGAGGCGCTGGAGCAGATCTACAGCCTGCTGATCCATGAAGGGCTCTCGGTGGGTGGCTCGGCGGGCATCAACATCGCCGCCGCCATCCGCGTGGCCCGCGCCATGGGGCCGGGGCACCGCATCGTCACCATCCTGTGCGATGGCGGCGCGCGCTACCAGTCCAAGCTGTTCAACCCGGAATTCCTGCGCGGCAAAAACCTGCCCGTGCCGTCCTGGCTGGCCTGAAAAGGCCGCGGTCACGCCCATTGAAACGGAGTGAAACACCGGGTGCGGCCACCCGCGCCATGGTGTAGGATAGGCCGCATGAACCCGCTGCCGCATATCCTCGTCATCGATGACGACCGCGAGATCCGTGACCTGCTGGCACGCTTCCTCGAACGCAACGAACTGCGCGTCACCACCGCGCGCGACGGGCAGGAAGCCCGCCGCCGGTGGGGGGAGGGGCATTACCAGCTGGTCATCCTCGATCTCATGCTGCCAGGCGAGAGCGGGCTGGACATCTCGCGCTGGCTGCGCACGCAGGCCAACGTGCCCATCGTGATGCTGACCGCGATGGGCGATGATACCGACCGCATCATCGGCCTTGAACTCGGCGCGGATGACTACGTGCCCAAGCCCTTCAACCCGCGTGAGCTGCTCGCGCGCATCCGCGCCGTGCTGCGCCGCGCCAGCGACACGCCCGACCCGCGCAGCGTGCCGGTGCTGCACACGCTGCGCTTTGCGGGCTGGTCGCTCGATACCGGGCGGCGGCGGCTGCACAACCCCGAAGGGGTGGAAGTGCCCCTGACCGGCGGCGAATACGACCTGCTGCTTGCCCTGCTCGACCGCGCCAACCGGGTCATGACGCGCGACATGCTGTTCGACCTGCTGCGCGGGCGGCAGGCCGGCCCGTTCGACCGCGCCATCGACGTGGCCATCAGCCGCCTGCGCCGCAAGCTCGAGGATAACGGCCGCAACGCACAGCTGATCAAGACGGTGCGCGGCGGGGGCTACGTGCTCGCAGCCGAGGTCGAGCGTAGCTGACCCGCCCCATGCAGCCCCTCTCCGGTTCCTCCTTCCTGTCCGCGCCCCCGCCAGAAGAAAAGCCGCCGGGCGCATGGCCGCGCCTGTGGCGCCGCATCCTGCCGCAATCGCTTGCCGCGCGCACCACGCTGCTGCTGATCGGGGGGCTGGGCATCATCCAGATCATCGGGCTGACAATCCACGCGCTGGACCGGTTCGATTTTGACCAGCGCATGATCTATGAGCGCGCGCGCAGCAAGATGTTCACCTATTACCGCGCCATAGTGGAGACCGCGCCGTCAGACCGTGACCGCGAACTTGCAGCCCTGCACCTGCCCGAGAGCGTGCACATCACGCTCACCCCCGGCCCCGAGCCGGACATGATCAACGCCATGGCGCTGCCGCCGCACCCCCAGCACCACATGCTGCCCGGTGAGTGGAACGGTGGTGGCGGTGGCCACATGTCCGATGACATGGGACAGGTGCCCTTCGGCCACGGCGGCCCGCACGGACCGCGTGGCCCCTTTGGCCCCGACAGCCCCGGCGGCCCGCATGGATTCGGCCCCGAAAACGATCCCGGCATGGGGCCGCTGCCGCAATCGATGCGCCCCGAGCAGGTGCTGATCTCACCCGCGACGGGGCGCAGGCGGACGGTTGCCTTCCTGCTGCCCGATGAGCGGCGGTGGGTCACGATCCATTACATCCTGCCCCGGCCCAGCCCGTTCCGCTCGCCCACCTTCCCCATCGCCTTCCTCATCATGACCTTCGCAGGTGGTATCCTGATCCTGTGGGGCGTGCGCAGGCTGATCGCGCCCGTCAGCACGCTTGGCGCCGCCGCCGAGGAACTTGGCCGCAACGTCAACGCGCCCCCCATGCCCGAGGACGGGCCAAGCGAGGTGGCACGCGCCGCCCATGCCTTCAACACCATGGCGCACCGCATCCGCCGCTACCTGACCGACCGCACGCTGATGCTGACCGCCATCGGCCACGACCTGCGCACGCCGATCACGCGGCTGAAGCTGCGCGCCGAATTCATCGAGGATGACGAGATGCGGGCCAAGATGCTGGCCGACCTTGATGAACTCGAGGCCATGGTGGCCGCCACCCTGGCCTTTGGCCGCGATGCCTCGCAGCGCGAGCCGATGGGGCAGGTCAACCTGACGGCACTGCTCCAGACCATTGCCGATGAAGCGGCCGAGACCTATCTCGATGCGGCGCAGAACATCGCGTTTTCATCTGAAATGCCCGACGTGCTGGTGCGCGCGCGCCCCGTGGCACTCAAGCGCGCGCTGAACAACCTTGTCACCAACGCCATAAAATATGGCGGCGGCGTGCGGATCGTGCTGCTGCCGCCCCATAAGGGCGCGGGTGCGGACGGGACGGAATCCACCGTCACCATCCTGATCGAGGATGATGGCCCCGGCCTGCCCACCGAGGACCTCGAGCGCATGTTCGACCCCTTCGTGCGCGCCGAGCAGAGCCGCAACCGCGAAACCGGCGGCACGGGGCTCGGCCTGTCCATTTCGCGCAATATCATCTGGGGACTTGGCGGCGATATCCGGCTAGGCAACCGACACCCGCATGGATTACGTGTGACGGTCACACTTGTCTGCTAAGGTCCGATTCCAGTACGGACAATTCAGGATATAGCGCTCGATGCCGGACAGAACACACCGTTATCAGGTCTCCCTTCTATGGACCGGAAACGGCGAACATGACGGGGCTTCCCGGCAGGCCCATCATCAACGCAGCTACGAACTGCACTGCACGGGCCGGCCGGTCATTGACGGCTCGGCCGCACCCGCCTTTCGTGGCGACTCCCAGAAATGGAACCCCGAGAAGCTGCTGCTCGGCGCCCTGTGCGCGGACCACCAGCTCTGGTTCATCCATCTGTGCACGGCGATGGGAATCGGCATCCTGTCCTATGCCGACCATGCCGAGGGCATTCTGGAGGAGTTTGATGACGGGTCATTTTCCTTCACGCAGGTCATCCTGCGGCCCCACGCCGCCCTTTCCACCGCGCATGACGTCAAGCAGGTGATCGACCTGCACCATGATGCCGCCATGCGCAGCTGCATCGCGCGCTCCGTACGCTTTCCCGTGACGTGCGAGCCGCGCGTGACCAGCGCGCAATAATTTCTTGCCGCCAGCAGGCGGTTGATGGCATTGCCCAATGATGCTTGATCGCCTGTATGCCCGCATTACTGCCCTCGCCGCCAGTCGGCATGCCGTCATATGGCTGGCGGCCATCGCCTTTGCCGAGGCCAGCATCTTTCCGCTGCCGCCCGACATCATGCTGCTGCCCATGGTGCTGACACAGCGCGAGCGGGCCTTCCGGCTGGCCGCCATCTGCACCGCAGCCTCCGTGGCGGGGGCGGTGCTGGGCTGGTGCATCGGCTCGTTCCTGCTGGAATACGCGGCCATGCCAATCGTGCATTTCTATCATGCCGAGCATACATTGCAGACCCTGCAGGACCGTTTCCGCGAATGGGGCGTGTGGATCATCCTCATCAAGGGGCTGACCCCCATCCCGTTCAAATTCGTCACCATTGCCAGTGGGGCGGCGCATCTGTCGCTGGTGCCGTTCCTGCTGGCCTGCGCGGTGACGCGTGGCGCGCGCTTCTTCCTGCTGGCCGCCCTGCTGCGCCGCTATGGCGCGCCGATCCAGGGCTTTATCGAGCAGCGCCTGCCGCTGGTGGCCGGGCTGTTCGCGGTCGTGCTGGTGGGCGGCATCGTGGCGCTGAAATACATCTGAGGGGGGCACCCCTGCCCGCGCGATGGTGTTCGCCCGCGCCGCGCCGTGATAGGGTGCCGATCGTGATTTTCAGCCCGCGCGGTGTTGCCCGCGCGGGTCTTGTTACCAACGGGTGGGAGCATCATTCATGCCGCAGCAGGTTGCCGTCATTACCGGAGCGGGCGCGGGAATCGGCCGCGCCACGGCCCGCACACTGGCCCGGGCCGGGTGCGATGTCGCCCTGCTGGGCCGCAACCGCGACCGGCTCAATGATGCCGCCGCCGAACTGCGCGAACTCACCGTACGCACCCATATCGTCTGCGCCGACGTGGCCGATGCGGCAGCGGTGGAACAGGCGGCCGAGGAAATAGAGGAAAAGCTCGGCCCCATCACGCTGTGGATCAACTGCGCGGGCGCGACCGTAACCGGGCAGGTTGCAGCCCTTGAGGCCGATGAGATCCGCCGCGCGACCGAGGTGACCTATCTTGGCACCGTCAACGGCACGCGCGCGGCCCTGACCCGCATGCGCCGCCGGGGCCACGGCACCATCGTCAATCTCGACCGGCTGGCCAGCCTGCGCCCGCCGCCGCTGCAGGCGGTGGAGAACGGGGCGCGGGCCGCCGTGCGCGCCTTCTCCGAGAGCATCCGCCCCGAGATCCTGCATGATGGCGACCGCATTCATATCGCGCTCGTGCACCTGCCCGCCATCAACACGCCGCGTTTTTCATGGACGCGCAACCACACCGGCAAGCGCCTCAAGCCGATGGGGCCGGTATACGAGCCTGAAATCGCAGCCGAGGCCATCTGCCGCGCCGCCTTCGGGCGCGAGCGTGACATCTGGGTGGGCCTGTCGGGCGTGCGCAACTGGGCGCTGTCCACCTTCCTGCCCGGCCTGTCGGACCGCTGGCTGTCGGGCAAGGGCTATGCGAAGCAACTGGAAAAGACGCCGGTGGACGGCAGCGAGCCCGATGACCTGTACGAAACCGTGCCCGGCGCCTATGCCGCCCATGGCCGGTTTGACATGGTCACGCGCAAGGCCATGCCATTCCTGCTGACCAGCCGCCACGCCCAGCTTGCCACCGTAACGGGGCTGATGGGCATCGTGCTGCTGGCCCTGCGCCGCAAAAAAACTGAAAACTGATAAAAGTTTTTGGTGAAGCTTTTTTCAAGAAGCTTCTAAAGACGCCGCCTTTTTGAAAAAAGGCGGCACCCAGAAACTTTTATCTGTAAAACGCCCTTCCCGCTCAGGCGGGGATGGACGTGTGCACACCCGCACGGGTGCGGCACAGATCACCCGCCCATACCCACCAGTGCGCGCCCGCCTGCTGCACGGCGGCCTGCGCTGCACGGGCAGCCTCGGGGCTGTCGAACAGGGCAAAGCACGTCGCACCCGAGCCACTCATGCGCGCAAGGCGGCAGCCGGGTGCGGCGCGCAGGGCGTCGAGCACGGTCGCAATTTCCGGGCAGATGGCGCAGGCGGCTTCCTGCAGGTCATTGGTCTGGGCTTCAAGGTCGCGCACCATATCGGCCAGCGTGGCCCAGGCGGCGGGCAGCGTGGCGCGGGGGGTAAAGACCGGCGCGCGGGTCTTGAACACCTGCGGGGTGGATACGCTCTGCCCGCAATTGACCAGCATCATGCCACACGGCGGCAGGTGGGGCGCGGGGGAGAGTTCCTCACCGATTCCCTCCATGCGCGCGGCGCACTGCTCAAGGCAGACCGGCACATCCGCGCCAAGCCGCGTGGCCAGCGCCATGAGCGTGGCGCGCGGCAGGTCAAGGTGCCACACCCGCAGCAGCAGCCGCAGGGCGGCAGCCGCATCGGCCGAGCCGCCGCCAATGCCCGAGGCCACGGGCAGTTCCTTGTGCAGCGTGATCGCCACATCCGGCAGCGCGCGCGCGGCCTGCGCGCCAATATGTTCGCGCAGCATCGCGCCTGCGCGCACGATCAGATTATCGGCGCAGTCCTCATGCCCCAGCCCGGCACAGAACCGGCCCTTGATGTCGAGCGCAACATGGCCGCCCTGCCCGCTGCCCCTTGTCAGCTCCAGCCGGTCCGCAGCCCCTGCAAATACGGCAAGACTGTCAAGCAGGTGATAGCCATCGGCCTGCCGTCGCCCCGTGACATGCAGGTACAGGTTGATCTTGGCATGCGCCAGTTCGTGCAGCGACGACATCAGTGACGGGTTCCATTTGGCTGGGAAGGGGAAGAAGGCGGCGTTGCCACCGGCTTGAGGTCGGCTGGGAGCGCCATGCTCCTGTGGGCCTGCCACGCATGGGCATAGTCCAGCGCCGCCGTGATCTTGCGGCGGTCCATCGGGTCGGGCTGGAACGCGATGGCGTTCTGCCATTCATTGACCGCCTCCAGCCTGCGGCCCGCCATCCAGTAGGCCACGCCAAGGTGGTAGTTGATGGCGGGGTCCTGCGGCATCTGCTCGACCGACTGCTCGAGCAGCGGCAGGCCCTCCGCCACATGGCCCAGCCGCATGAGCACCCAGCCCACGCTGTCGCGGATCTGGTTGTCAGACGGCGCAAGGGCCAGCGCGCGGCGCAGGTAGGATTCGGCCAGGGCCGGGTTCTCGCCATGCTCGACCATGGAATAGCCAAGGTAGTTCAGCAGTTCCGCCTCGTTGGGCGCAAGCTGGAGGGCATGCTGCAACAGCACCCGCGCCTGCGGCCAGTGGTTCTGGCGCTCCTGCGCTATGGCCTGGCCAAACAGCAGCCGCCAGTCATCGCCTTCCAGCCGGTGGGGGGCGAGGGCCGTGGCGTGCTGGTAGGCATCAAGGGCTTCGGGCCATTTCTGCTGGTCGAGCAGGGCATCGCCAAGGCTGCTCCACAGCGTGCGGTCATCGGGGGCCTGGCGCAGCAGGTCACGCAGTTCCTGCGCCGCCTGCTCCTTGTGGCCAAGCACCACGTCAAGATCGGCCTGCTCGGCGCGATAGACGGGCAGCAGCGGGTCACTGGCCGGGGCGCCATCAAAGGCGGCGCGCGCCTGCCGGTCCTGCTTGCGGGCATGCAGCATGGAGGAAAGCAGCAGCCGTGCCTCCGAATCCGCCGGGTCAAGGGTAAGCGCCATGCGCAGCATCATCTGCTCGGTGCCGCGCAGGGTGCCGATTTCCATCGCGGCATCGCCCGCGTGGTCTTCATCCGCGCCCTCATGGGCATAAAGCTGCTGGTCGATCAGCAGCGCCACCAGCCCGTAAGCCTGCGCCAGGCCCTGGGTGGCATGGCTCACCACCGGGTGCTGGAGCATGGCCATGAGGTTGGCGCGCGCCGTTTCCAGCACCGGCATGGCGGTAATGCGCTGGTTGATCAGGTCGCGCGCCGCCGCCTCCTGCCCCTGGGTAACCAGCCAGCGCGCCATGACCACCGTGGTGAACAGGTCGCCGCTGCCCTTTTCCGCCGCCTGGCGGAACAGCGTGTCGGCACGCATCTGCATGCCGCCAAGCTGGGCGATCAGGGCCGAGTGCAGGGTATAGTAGCCGCCCAGCCGGGCATCGACCTCAGCGGGCGCAAGGGCGGCAAGGGCCTCATCCGTCTTGCCCGCGCCCTGCAGCGCCCAGGCACGCAGCAGCGGGCGCAGCAGGCCCATGATCTGGTCGGCCGGCGCGTTCTGGTAATGCGTCACCGCCTCATCCCACCGCCCGGCAAGGGCTGCGGCATTGCCCATGATCAGCGCGGGCATGACACCGGGGGGCTGCGCGTGGGCCAGGGCTGCCGCCTCCGGGCTGCCGGCCAGGATGCTGTAGAAAAACGCCCGCTCGCCAAACAGCCGGAAGGTTGGCGCAAGCCCTGCCGCCACGCCATAGGCCCGCGCGGCCTCGCTGTTGTCACCTTCGGCCGCGGCCACGTTGCCAACAAGCAGATTGGTGGCCAGATCCTGCTTTCCGGCCTCGGTGATGGGGTCAACCGGCGGGGCGGCCCGCATTTCACGGTTGGGAATCCCGGCAAGGAGCGGTACAACAAGGGAGGCCACGACCATGCGTGACAGACGAGGTAAGAGCATGACGCCAGAATCTACCGCGTGCGGCGTCCGCTGCCAAACCCTGAACGGAGAGGCAGGACGGCGCGCGGCTGCATGGCCCGTGCCGGTGCGGGATATATCCATCCGATGACTGATTCCCTGTCCCTGTTACGCCTTTATGTGGAGTGGGGCGCGGATGACGCGCTGGACCCCGACCCGCATGACAGGCTGGCGCTTGCCATTCCGCCACGCAACCCCGCCCCTTTTGTACAGCCCACCCCCATACAGCCAGACGCGGAGAATGGAC
>NZ_JABJWC010000033.1 GCF_013155395.1 Komagataeibacter melomenusus
CCGAGAAGCAGATCAAGCCCCCCCCTGCCACGAGCAGGAAGATCAGCCCCCTCTGCGCGGCGGGCGCGGCCATCCATGCCGCCCCGCCCCACTTCAGCCATAATTCCCTGAACATGATTAACAACCAGATTACCTGAACATAAAGCCCTACAAATACGTCTATGCATGCCCAAGGGCGCGCCCGAGAAACCCCTGCGGGCAACAGGTTGTCCCCCTGCGCTACGGCTGCGCCGTGTTCCCTAAAATCGATGGCTCCATAAAAAGAGAATGTGCCTGTTAGGTCTTTCTTAACGAGCCGGAACAGTAAATGAGCAGCCCCCTGCCCTGCAAGATATTATCTGGTTTTTTCACTTATTTCCCAAGTGGATGCCCCTGATACGCTGCGCTGTTTATTTTGGCAGTATAAATATTGCAACCAGGGGAAGGCATGGCTGTAGCAGGCTTTTTTTATCATTATATTTTATAATATAACGCATATTAATTCACAATACGCCATAACAGCCCATGCAAAAAGGCGCCCGACCAGAGGCCAGGCGCCTTTTTTTCAATCATGCCGATGCCGTGGCCCACCTGTGCATGCAAGGCGGGCCGAGGCCGGGTCAGACCGCGCGGCGACCGCCGCCACCACCGGCGCGGCTGCCACCGGGGCGACCACCCCGGCCACCACCGGGCGGGCGACCACCGCCAGCCGGACGCGCGCCGCCACCGGGGCGCCCGCCGCCGGGCCGACCACCGCCGCCGCCACGGCCACGGCCGCCGCCACCAAGCACGGGCGGCCGCATGGTCGAGTTCTCGGCCGCTTCCGAATGATACGGATGCTCGGACACCACGGGGATCTTCTTGCCGATATTCTTTTCAATATCACGCAGCCAGGCGCGCTGCTCGGCATCGCACAGCGACACCGCCCAGCCTTCGCGCCCCGCGCGCGCCGTGCGGCCGATGCGGTGCACATAGCTCTCGGGCACGTTGGGCAGGTCGTAGTTGAACACGTGGGTCACGTCATCCACGTCGATGCCGCGGGCGGCGATATCGGTCGCCACCAGCACCTTCACATTGCCTGAACGGAAGCCGGACATGGCCCGTTCACGCGCGCCCTGCGACTTGTTGCCGTGAATGGCCTCGGCGGTGATGCCGTGCTCGTTGAGGAAGGTCGCGACCTTGTTGGCCTCATGCTTCATCAGCGTGAACACCACGGCGCGCTCAACCTTGGGCGAATCCACCAGCAGCTTCAGCGCCTCGCGCTTGTTGCCGGTATCGACAAACATCACGGCCTGGCGGATGCGGTCCACCGTGCTCGACGGCGGGGTAACCTGCACGGTGGCCGGGTCGCGCAGCAGGCCATGCGCCAGGTCCGAAATGGTCTTGGGCATGGTGGCCGAGAACAGCAGGGTCTGGCGGTCGGTGGGCAGGGCTGCGACAATCTTGCGGATATCGCGCACGAAGCCCATGTCGAGCATGCGGTCGGCCTCATCGAGCACCAGCACTTCAAGGCCGGACAGGTCGACATGGCCCTGGCCCATCAGGTCAAGCAGGCGGCCGGGGGCGGCGACGAGCACGTCCACGCCACGGCGCAGCGCCTCGATCTGGCGGCCCTGCCCCACGCCACCAAACACGACAGCATGGCTGAAGCGCATGTGGCGGGCGTAGGAGGCAAAGCTCTCCCCGATCTGCGAGGCCAGTTCACGCGTGGGCGCCAGCACCAGGGCGCGCGCGCCCTTGGGGTGGGCGCGACCCTTCTCACGGAAGAGACGGTCGAGGATGGGCAGCGCAAAAGCCGCGGTCTTGCCCGTGCCGGTCTGGGCCAGACCCAGCAGGTCGCGCCCTTCGAGCAGGTAGGGAATGGCGCCGGCCTGGATGGGCGTGGGCGTGGCGTAGCCTTCCTCGTCCAGTGCGCGCAGCAGCGGCTCTGCAAGATGAAGATCGGCAAACGTCGTTGTCATGAATGGCGCCTCCTGGCGCAAAAAAACGGGGCAGCGCACCCGTGGGAACGCTGCATGCCCGGGTGGCGAACCGACAGATGAAGCCAAAACCGGCCCGCATGTGCATGGGAGCAGTCGTTCTGTCGTCGCAAGGATATCATGTAAGGAATAGAGGCCGGTCCAGTCTGCTTATGGTCGTATCCCCCGCGTCAAGGACACGTGCAATCTAGCCAGCACGGGGAACAGGCGCGGTCCGTTCCCGAGCGTGATGCTCTATCGCGTTGCGGCCCCAACCGCAAGCTTTTAATGCGCCCCGGCTTCAGCGCGGGGGAAAGCGGTCGGTCAGGATGACTTCGCTGTCAGGCAGCTTGCCCACGCGCGGGGCCGCCGCCTGCGTGCCCCTGCCGATCACCACGAACATCGCCACCACATGGTCGGGCGGCAGGTTGATCAGCCTGCCCACGGCCTCATAATCAAAGCCATCCATCGGGCAGGACTGGTAGCCCATGGCGGTGGCGGCAAGCATGAGCGTCTGGGCGGCCAGGCCGCAGCTGCGCATGGTTTCGTCCTGCTGCACCCATGCGCGGCCTTCGTAATAGCTGGTGATCCTGGCCGCCATCTGCTGCCTGAGCGCATCGGGCGCGCCATCGAAGTAGCGGGCGGGGTCTTTCTTCCACGCATCGCGGTCGGCGCAGAGCACGATCAGCACCGAAGCCTCGGTCACGTGCGGCTGGTCCCACGCCACCTTGCGCAGTTCATGCCGCAGGGCGGGGTCTTTCACCACCACGAAGCGGCAGTGCTGCACATTGAACGCCGAAGGCGCCATGCGGGCCGCCGAAAGCAGGGTGCGCAGTTCGGCATCGCTGATCCGGTGGTCGGGATCATAGGCGCGGATGGCGCGGCGGGTGCGGATGGCTTCGAGTGTGTCCATGGGTCGGGTGCCTTCCCCTCGTGGCGCGATCAGGGGCGCGGGCCGTCCTTGCGCCGCAGCAGGAACAGCGCCTGTTCGCCAAACAGGTTGGCCAGCCGGATCGAGCGCCGCCACGGTGCGCGCTCGCCGTCCTCGTCAACGGCCATCCATTGCTGCACACCATACCCCTCATCGCGGCACAGCGTCAAAAAGTCGAGAATGGTGCACGGGTGGATGTTGGGCGTGTCGTACCATGGCCTGCTCCACACGCTGGTCATGGGCATGCGCCCGCGCGTGAGCAGTTGCAGGCGCAGCCGCCAGTGGCCGAAATTGGGGAAGGAGACGATGGCATACCGCCCGATGCGCAACATCTGGCGCAGCACCTCACGCGGGCGCTCGACGGCCTGGAGCGTGCGTTGCAGCACCACGTAGTCAAAGGCGTTATCGGGGTAATGGGCCAGGTCATGATCCGCATCGCCATGCATGACCGGCAGGCCATGGGCGACCGAGCGGGTCACCTCCTTCATGTCGATCTCGATGCCACGCGCATCACAGCCGCTGTTGCGAAACAGGTAGTCCAGCAAGGCGCCATCGCCGCTGCCCACGTCGAGCACGCGGGTGCGGGGGCGGATCATGCCGGCGATGAGTCGCTGGTCAAGGCGCATGGTCAGGCAATCCCGGCATGTTCGGCGGCTCCGCACAGGAAGCCACGGATGGTACGGTCAAAATCCGGTTCATCAAGCAAAAAGGCATCGTGGCCCTTGTCGCTCTCGATCTCGACAAACGACACGTTGGCCGCCACCCGGTTGAGCGCGCGCGCCAGCAGCCGCGACTGCGATGTGGGGAACAGCCAGTCGGATGAAAACGACACGATGCAAAAGCGCGTGCGCGTGCCTGCGAAGGGGTGCGACATATCGCCATCATGCTCGGCGCCGAGGTCGAAATAATCCATGGCGCGGGTGATGGTGAGGTAGGAATTGGCGTCAAACCGCCGCACGAAGGTCGAGCCCTGATGGCGCAGGTAGCTTTCCACCTCGAACATCTCGCCAAACAGCGCGCCCGGCCCCCCTGCCCCGCCCTTGCCCGGCTCATGGCGCACGCGGCGGCCGAATTTGCGCGTCAGCGCGGCCTCGGAAAGGTAGGTGATATGCGCCATCATCCGCGCCACCGCCAGCCCGCGTGCCGGGATCTCGCCGCATTCCCAATACCGCCCGCCATGCCATTGCGGGTCAGCGAAGATGGCCTGGCGGCTGACCTCGTTGAATGCGATGTTCTGGGCGGAATGGAAGGGGCTTGTGGCAATGGGCAGGGCCGCGAACACGCATTCGGGGTAGGTCGCGGCCCATTCGAGCACCTGCATGCCGCCCATCGAGCCACCCACCACCGCCAGCAGGCGGGTAATGCCCAGATGCCCGACCAGCAGCTTCTGCGCGCGCACCATGTCGCGGATGGTGATGGGGGGAAAGTCGGTACCCCACGGCTCCTGCGTGCCATCGGGCAGTGTGCGCGGGCTGCGCGGCCCGGTGGTGCCCATGCAGCCGCCCAGCACGTTGGCGCAGATGATAAAGAAGCGGTCGGTATCGATCGGCAAGCCGGGGCCGACCATGCGGCTCCACCAGCCGGGCTTGCCGGTAAGCGGATGCGGGTCGGCCACGTACTGGTCGCCGGTCAGGGCATGACAGACCACAATGGCGTTGTCGCGCGCGGGCGAGAGCGTGCCATAGGTGCGGTAGGCCACATCAACCGGGGCGAGATGGAAGCCGCAGTCAAGCGGCAGGCCCTCGGCAAAGGTTACGCTCTGGTGCGACAGGCTGGTGGCGGGAATGGCGTTGTCCATTCTGAATCCGGCGTTGCATGAACAGGGATGATGCGCAAAAGGCAGCCCCTGCCGTATGGCACCCCTGCCCTGCCCTTGCAAGGTTCATGCCCACACGACGAGGCGATGGGCGCCTCCCGGAATATCCTTCTTTTATTTACACGTTATCAATGAGTAACATTTAAAATTGTTCCACCTTGCCCACTCCTTCAATGGCCTTGATCATCTGCGCCACGCGCGGGGTCACGCGGTAGCGCTCGGCCAGGGTCAGTTCCACATCCTGCGTGGCGGCGACCGACGGCATCAGGATCACCCGCCCGCGCCCGCTGCCATGGCCAAGCAGCACGTCGCGGATCGGTTCGATGGCCTCGGCCTGGTCGAACCAGATGCGCAGTTCCGCCGCCGCCTCCGCGGCCGCCTGCTCGAGTTCCATCACGTCAGATGCGGTAATGCGCAGCGCCTCGCCTTCCAGCTTGAGATCGGCCGTGACCACCACGGCATTGCCTGCCACCAGAATTTCACGCGCGCGCGACAGCACCTCGGAGAAGAACGTGACCTCGCACCCGCCCGATGCATCTGACAGGCGCACCCATGCCATCTTGTTGCCCGTGCGCGTGGGGCGCTCCTTGCGGTCCACCACGCAGCCCGCGATCTTGACCCGCCCGATCCCGGCCTGTGCCGCAGCCTCCAGCCCCGTCGCCCGGATTGCGCCCAGCCTGCGCATGAGCGGGCCGTAGGAATCCAGCGGGTGGCCGGTCAGGTGAAAGCCGATGGCATCCGCCTCCATGTTCAGCCGCTCGAATTCCGGCCAGTCCGCACAGCGTGGCATACGCAGCGGCTGGCGCTGGGCGGGTGCCCCACCCCCACCGCCAAACAGGCCGATCTGCCCGCTTGCCGCCTCCTGCGCATTGGCCTGCGCGCGGCGCATCACGGTCTCGGCCGCGCCACAGGCCTGGGCACGGTTGGGCAGGATGGTGTCGAACGCGCCCGCGCGGGCCAGGTTTTCAAGCTGCATCTTGTTGACCTGCCTGGGGTCAAGGCGGGCGGCCAGATCCTCCAGGTCGGTAAAGGGTCTGTTGCCGCGCACCGCCACAAGCGACTGCATGGCCCCCAGCCCCACCTTTTTCACCGCCGCCAGCGCGTAGCGGATGCCGTATGTCGCGCCATCGGGCAGTTTTTCAACCGTAAAATCAGCACCCGAGGCATTGATGTCGGGTGGCAGCAGCGCAATGCCCAGCCGGTCGGCCTCCTGCCGCAGGCCGGCCAGCTTGTCGGTCTTTTCGCGCGCAAGCGACATGCAGGCCGCAATAAAAGCCACGGGATGGTTCGCCTTCATCCACGCGGTCTGGTACGACACCAGCGCGTAGGCGGCTGCGTGCGATTTGTTGAAGCCGTAATCGGCAAACTTGGCCATGAGGTCGAACACCTCGGCGGCCTTGTCCTGCTCGATGCCGCGCTTCATCGCCCCTTCGGTAAAGGTCACGCGCTGGCGGTCCATCTCGGCGCGGATCTTCTTGCCCATGGCGCGCCGCAGCAGGTCGGCCCCGCCAAGGCTGTAGCCCGCCATCTTCTGGGCAATCTGCATGACCTGTTCCTGATAGACCATGATGCCGTAGGTCTCTTCAAGGATGTCGCGGATTTCCTCGTGCGGCGGCTCCCATGCCTCGCCATGCTTGCGGCGGCAGTAATCGGGGATGTTGGCCATGGGGCCGGGGCGGTACAGGGCCACGGCGGCGATCAGGTCCTCAAGCCGGGTCGGGCGCATCTGCTTGAGCACGTCGCGCATGCCAGCACCTTCAAACTGGAACACGCCCGCCGTATCGCCGCGCGCCAGCATGTCGTAGGTCAGTTCGTCATCCAAAGGCAGGGCCGACAGATCGACCTCAATGCCCATGCCGTGCAGGAACTGCACCGCGCGCTGCAAGATGGTGAGCGTGGTCAGGCCAAGGAAGTCGAATTTGACCAGCCCCGCCTGCTCCACGAACTTCATGTTATACTGTGTTACCAGCATCTCGCTCTTGGGGTCGCGGTAGAGCGGCACCAGTTCCACAAGTTCGCGGTCACCAATCACAACGCCCGCGGCATGGGTGCTGGCGTGGCGGAACAGGCCCTCGAGTTGCTGGCCAATTTCCAGCAGGCGGCGGATGGCCTCGTCCTCGTCGCGCATTTCCTGCAGGCGTGGCTCGCCCTCGATCGCCTGCTTGAGTGTTACCGGCTGGGCGGGGTTGTTGGGGATGAGTTCGGCCACGCGGTTGACCATGCCGAATGGCAGGCCAAGCACGCGCCCCACGTCGCGCACGGCGGCACGCGCCTGCAATTTACCGAACGTGATGATCTGGGCCACGCGGTCCGGGCCGTATTCGCTGCGGACGTAGCTGATGACCTCATCACGCCGGTCCTGACAGAAATCGATATCGAAATCCGGCATCGACACGCGCTCGGGGTTGAGGAAGCGCTCGAACAGCAGGTTGAAGGGAATGGGGTCGATATCGGTAATGGTCAGCGCCCAGGCGGCGAGCGACCCCGCGCCCGAGCCGCGCCCCGGCCCTACGGGGATGTCATGCGCCTTGGCCCACTGGATGAAGTCGGCCACGATCATGAAGTAGCCGGGAAATCCCATCTGAGCGATAATATCGAGTTCGAACGCCAGGCGTTCCTCGTATTTCGTACGCGTCTCGTCATCCACCTGCATGCGCGACAGGCGGTTTTTCAGGCCGGTGATGGCCATGTTGCGCAGGGTTTCATCCTCGGTCTTGCCGGGCTGCACCTTGGGGCACATGGGCAGCAGGGGCTTGCGCGTTTCCACCTGGACTGCGCAGCAGCGCGCGATCTCGAGCGTGTTGTCACAGGCTTCGGGCAGGTCGGCAAAGAGTGCGCGCATGACCTCCGGCGGCTTGAACCAGTGCTCGGGGGTGACGCGCCAGCGATCGCGCTCGGCCATGGTGCGGCCCTGGGCAATGCACAAAAGCGCGTCATGCGCCTCGTACATGTCGGGCCTGGGGAAGAAGCACTCATTGGTGGCAACCAGCGGCAGGCCCATGCGGTCGGCCATGGCGATCATGCCCGGCTCCACCGCGCGCTCGGCCGCCTGCCCGTGGCGGTGCAGTTCAACCGCCATGTGGCTGCCATAGGCCTCATGCAGGCGGTCCATGAAGCGGGCGGCTTCTTTCTCCTGCCCTTCGGCCAGCATATGGAACAGCGGGCCACGGCTGCCGCCGGTGAGCAGGAACAGCCCGCCCGCGCGTTCGCATAACTGGTCCAGCGTGACGGTTGGCTCGTCCGTCTCGTGCTGCAAGAACCCGGCCGAGGACAGGAATTGCAGGTTGGCCAGCCCCTCGGGGTTGCGGGCCAGCAGCACCAGCGGTTCGGCAGGCATGCCGGGCTTGTCGCTGCGCGAGGGGAGTGCCAACTGGCAGCCGATGATGGGCTGCACGCCCTTCTTGCCGCAATACTGCGAGAATTCGAGCGCGCCAAACATGTTGCCCGTATCGGTTATGGCAACGGCGGGCATGCGCATGTCATGCGCCAGCGCCACCAGTTCAGGCACGCGGATGGCCCCCTGGCTCAGGGAATAGGCGGAGTGAACGCGCAGATGGACAAAATCGGCATGGGACATGCGGCCATTCTACCGCACTCGGGGCACGATGTGCACTCCTTTGCCGCACGCCCCAAAGCGGTGGAGGGGGGCGGCAAAGGCAGTTGTGGGCAGGCGGTAATCCGTTACACAATGTCTGTTGCGTAGAGAGGATATTATGAAAACCGAACGTATTGATTCCCTACCCTGCATTGAAAATGTCGATTCAATCATGAATGCCATGGAACCGGGCAGCGCGCACGACAAGCTGGCCTATATTGTCGAAAATTGCAGTCCTTACACATCACTGGCTTTCTGTGCCCTGCTGTTCCCCTCCATTATCGTGGTGGATGGGTGCTTCCTTCTGGAGTATTATTATACCGAAAGCAATTTCCTGGATGCCCGCAAAAACTACAATAACGATAAAAGAAAAATTGAAGAAAGTATGAACAACACTTTCCTTTACCTAGCGTTCGAAGGCTTCAGCGGGAACGTTCCGGATATGGTTTTTGAGGAAATAGGCAAGATTGTCCGGCTTTCATGGGACATGGTTTTAAAAAATACATTTCCTGAACGGGAATTTGCCGTGAAATATTTTCATGATGAACAGGATTATGGTCCCGTTGTCACATTCTGCCAGAAATAACTCTTTAATGTTTCCATTCATGCTCAATACATAAGGAACAGGCACATGAAGGTTTGCAAAAATGGTCTTATAGCCGGGCGCGGGCCTGCGCACTTTCGTGCCCTGTCATGGTGCTGGCAGGGGCGGAATCAGGGCAGGCCATGCCCCATCAGAAAAGCGTTGTAATCCGGTGAATGAAATTCATCATCGAGAGCCTGGCTTTATTCTCGATGGCTTTCTGTTCTTCGCGCTTTTTCTTTTCCTTCATGAATTTGACAATGCCGTTGATATCCAGTCCCGGCTCTTTTGCAAAAGGTGGCGTGCCTTCAAGCCTGAACAGGTTGTGCTGCAGCGCATATTCGTTTGTGAAAATAAAAAACTGTGCCTGCTCATGCGTTTTCTTCATATGAAGAAACAGGTCATCCACATGCGTGCTGAATGAAAGCGCCGTATGTTGTTGAATGGCAAGGTTGTTATCTTCATACCAGATCGCATGCGCCCGTATGGAACCGTTCCAGTCAATCAGGAAACAGTCATCGTAGATGCCGGGCGTATCGTAGCACCTGATCCACTTCAGCGGCAGGTTGCGGTCATCATCATGGCTGAGCAGTTCAATATGGAGATGCCTGTAACGTTCAAAATAACTCATACCCCACCCCCGTTCTTTTCCCGACCATCATGATACCACGAACCGCATCGCGCATGCGCTCAGTGCTTACGGCGCGGGCCTGCACGCCTGTCGGTCCTGCGTTTCCGGGCGCAAGGAGATCACCCCTCCACCGGCACCACTTTTCCATCCCGCAGGGTCACGATGCGGTCCATGCGGCGGGCAAGGTCCATGTTATGGGTCGCGATCAGGGCAGCCACGCCATGCGCCCGCACGGTCACGAGCAGGGCATCGAACACGGCATCGGATGTATTGACATCGAGGTTGCCGGTCGGCTCATCGGCCAGCAGCACATGCGGGCGGTTGGCCAGCGCGCGCGCAATGGCCACGCGCTGCTTCTCGCCACCCGAAAGCTTGCCCGGCAGGTGGTCCAGCCGGTGTGCGAGGCCAAAATCGGCCAGCAGTTCATCCGCCCGCGCCCGCGCCTGCGCGCGCGGCACACCTGCAATCATCTGCGGGATCATGACATTCTCACGCGCGGTGAACTCAGCCAGCAGGTGATGGAACTGATAGACAAACCCGATCCGGTCGCGCCGCAGTTCCGTGCGCCCACCATCCGCCAGCGCGCCCGCATCCTGCCCTGCCAGCAGCACGCAGCCCGCATCGGGTTTTTCCAGCAGGCCCGCCACGTGCAGCAGGGTGGACTTGCCGGTGCCCGAGGGGGCCACAAGGGCCACGATCTCACCACCACGCAGCGTAAGGTCCGCCCCGCTCAGAACCTCGAGCGTTTCCTCGCCGCTGATATAGCGGCGCACCACGCCATCAAGATGTAGCGGCGGGGCGGTATTGACGGTGTCATTCATGGCGCAGGGCCTCCACCGGGTCGGTCTTGGCCGCCCGCCATGAGGGATAGAGCGTGGCCAGAAGCGAGAGCACCAGCGCCATGGCAATCACCTCGATCACCTGCGACCATACCAGCTTGGCGGGCAGGTGCTCGAGGTAATACACCTCCGCATTGAACAGGTCGGTGCCGGTCATACGCTGGAGCAACTGGCGGATGCGCTCGATATTGAGGCAGAACACGATGCCCAGACCGGTGCCGACAAACGTGCCCGTTACCCCCACCGAGGCCCCGCACATAAGGAAGATACGCATGATGGCGCCGCGCGTGGCGCCCAGCGTGCGCAGCACGGCAATATCGGCGCTCTTGTCCTTGACCATCATGATGAGCGAGGAAATGACATTGAAGGCCGCGACAAGGATGATGAGCGTCAGGATCAGGAACATCACGTTCTGCTCCACCTGCACCGCGCCAAAGAAGGCGTTGTTGCTCTGGGTCCAGTCCATCACCCGCACTTCGCCATCCATCGCCTTTTCAATCGCCGTGCGGATGGGGATGACGTTTTCCGCGTCCTTCGTCATCACCTGTATCTGCGTCACCTGCCCCGGTAGCTGGAAATAGACCTGGGCGGCATGCAGCGGCAGGAACACGTAGCTGGAATTATAGTCACTCACGCCCGCATCAAAGATCGCCACCACGCGGTAGGCCCGCACGCGCGGCATGGTGCCGAATGCGGTGGCCGCCCCCTGTGGCGAGACAAGGGTAAGCCTGCCGCCCACGGTCAGCCCGGCCCGCTCGGCCAGCGTGGTGCCGACCACGATCGTGTCATCGCCGCCAAAGTCATCAAGGCTGCCCGCGACAAGGTTGTCACTCACCTCATGCAAGCCCACCAGGTCGGCCCGAGTCATGCCGCGCACCAGCCCGCCCGCATTGTAGCTGCCTGAATTGAGCAGCACCTGCGATTCAACCAAAGGTGCGGCCGAGACCACGCCCGGCACGGCGCGCACGCGGCCTGCCACGGCATCATAATCGCTGATGGTGCGGCTCAGGCCATACACGCTCAGATCGCCATTAAGGCCGAGGATGCGGCCAAGCAGGTCGGCCTTGAACCCGTTCATGACCGACATCACGATAATCAGCGTGGCAACGCCAAGCGCGATCCCGACCAGCGAAAAGATCGCGATGATGGAAACGAACCGTTCCCCCCGCCGGGCCCGCAGGTAGCGCCCGGCGATCATCCGCTCGAAGGGACCGAACATGCTCAGCCCTGCAGTTTCGCGATAAGGGCCAGCGCGCCTTCTACCGTCTCCTCGGTGCGCTCACCGGTGCGCCGGTTCTTGACCTCCACCTTGCCTTCCTTGGCACCCCGCGGGCCGACAATGAGCTGCCACGGGTGGCCCATCAGGTCGGCATCGGCAAACTTGGCCCCTGCCCGCTCGGCACGATCATCATACAGCAGGGCGCGGGGTGCGGTGCCATAAAGCTGCTCGCACAGCGCATCGCACTGGGCATCGCCATTCTTGAGGTTGATGATGACCGCCTTGAAAGGCGCTACGGATTGAGGCCAGATGATGCCGTTTTCATCATGGCTGGCCTCGATGATGGCCGCGACAAGGCGCGAGACGCCAATGCCGTAGGAGCCCATCTCGGGGTAGAGCGGCGCGCCATCGGGGCCGCTGACCGCAATATCCATCGACTGGGTGTATTTGCGCCCGAAGTTGAAGATATGCCCCACCTCGATGCCACGCCCCTCGCGCTGGCGGTCGGCGGGCACTTCGGCCCAGGCGGCGGCGTCATGCATCTCGTCGGTGGCGGCATAGAACGAGGTCATGCGGGTGAAGAATTTCTCCAGCGAGGCGCGGTCAGCGGTGTCCACGGCCTCGGCCAGCCAGTCCTGATCCTCGAGCGCGCTGTCAAAGAACACGCCGCTCTCGCCCGTGGGGGCAAGGATGAGGAACTCATGGCTCAGTTCGCCACCAATCGGCCCGGTATCGGCCCGCATGGGGATGGCGCGCACGCCAAGGCGCTGGAAGGTGCGCAGGTAGGCCAGCATCATGCGGCGATAGGTATCAACCGCCGAGGCCGTATCGAGGTCGAAGCTGTAGCCGTCCTTCATGTAGAACTCGCGGCCACGCATCACGCCAAAGCGGGGGCGCACCTCATCGCGGAACTTCCACTGGATCTGGTAGAGAACCTGCGGCAGTTCCTTGTAGGACTTGACCACCTGCCCGAAGATATCGGTAATCATTTCCTCATTGGTCGGGCCGAACAGCATGTCGCGCTCGTGGCGGTCGCGGATGCGCAGCATCTCGGGGCCGTAGTCATCATACCGGCCCGAGCGCTTCCACAACTCGGCGGACTGCATGGTGGGCATCAGCACTTCCTGCGCGCCGGCTGCATCCTGCTCCTCGCGCACGATGTTGGCGATGTTCTCCAGCACGCGCAGGCCAGCGGGCAGCCAGGCATAGATGCCGGCCGATGTCTGGCGAATCATGCCCGCGCGCAGCATGAGCCGGTGCGAGGTGATCTGGGCCTCGGCCGGATTTTCCTTGAGGGTCGGCAGAAAACTGCGGGACAGACGCATATCCGTATGAACCTTGACGTATGAGAACCGATGATGCTGCGGACCCTAGACCAATCGCAACGCCCGTGGAATGGGGCATGTGCACCCGATGCCCACCCACATTACACTCAAGCGTGATGCAACAGGGCCGCCTGGGCGTAAACATCCGCGTGAGCAGGCATGGTCGGACGCGTCCGGTGGGCGTATGGTGCCCACACAAATCGGGTTGCACGAAAGCCGCCGGGTTTAGGGAAAACGTACCAAAAAAATAATGGCAGGAAACGGGCCACCCGTTCCCTGCCATAAATATTTGCGCCGTGCTGCCAGCATCAGGGACTATCTGAACAGTCAGCCTGAAATCATAAAAAAGTTTTTGGTGAAGCTTTTTTCAAAAAGCTTCGAAGGACGCCGCCTTTTTTGAAAAAAGGCGGCACCCAAAAACTTTTATCAACGATTTGTTTTTAAACAGGTTTTCAGACGCGCAGCAGATGCACATCCACCAGCGGGCGCTTTTGCAGCTTGCGGCCAAGTGCCCGGCGCAGCGCGGTCTTGGCGGCTTCGCGGAAGGTGGTGTCGTTCTCGCGCAGTTCATCGGGAATTTCATCGAGCGCATTGCCGAATTCTTCCGTCACGCGCGCGGTCTCGGGGTCTTCGGCATCGAGCAGGCCGGGAGCACTCACCTTCGGGTCGCCAATCAGGTAGCCCTCGTCATCGACCGCAAAGCTGCCCAGCACCATGCCATTGAACAGCATGCGCCGCCGTGCCGAGAGCACGCCGCCATTCATGGGCAGGATGCGACCGCCATCAAGCACCAGCCGCCCGGTGGGCGCGGTATCGCCAATTTCCACACCATCGCTGCGGATGTCGAGAATATCGCCATCCTCAAGCAGCACCGGCTCGATGTTGAGTTCCTGCGCAATGGCGGCATTGGCGGTCAGGTGACGCCACTCGCCATGCACGGGAATGAGGAAGCGCGGGCGCACGAGGTCATAGAGCCTGCGCACGTCGCCGCCCGTGGCATGGCCGGACACGTGCACGAGGTGGTCCTTGTCGGTAATGACATGCACGCCGCGCCGGGTCAGGTTGTCCTGCACCTGGATGACGGCCTGCTCGTTACCGGGAATCATGCGGCTGCTGTAGATGACCGTATCCCCCTCGCCGAGCGAGATGTTGGGATGCGTGTCGGATGCGATGCGCGACAGCGCCGAGCGCGGCTCGCCCTGGCTGCCGGTCACGATCAGCATGATCTGGCTGTCCGGCACCGAATTGGCATCCTGCTCGGACAGGAAGTTCGGCACATCGGACAGGTAGCCACATTCGCGCGCCGCAACCTCGAGGTTGCGCAGGCTGCGCCCTACCACGGCCACGCGGCGGCCTGCGGCCTGTGCCGCCTTGGCCAGCGTTTCCACCCGCGCCACGTTGCTGGCAAAGCAGGTGACCGCAATGCGGCCTTCAAGCGAGGCGATGAGGCGGATCATCTCGCGCCGCACATCGGCTTCCGATGCGGAAGGCCCTTCGGTGCGCACGTTGGTGCTGTCGCACACCATGGCCAGCACACCCTCGCGGCCCAGTTCGGCAAAGGTTTCGAGGTCGGTCGGCGGGCCCACCTGCGGGTCGGGGTCGATCTTCCAGTCACCGGTGTGGATGATGATGCCCTGCGGCGTGCGCAGCACCAGCGACTGTGATTCCGGCACCGAATGCGTGACCGAGACAAAACGCAGGTCGAACGGCCCCACGTTGAATGCCCCGCCGGGCGCGATCACGTGAATGGGCACCTGCTGCACAAGCCCGGCCTCGCCCAGCTTGCGGCGCAGCACGGCGGCGGCAAACGGCGTGACATAGACCGGGCAGCCAAGCTGCGGCCACAGATGGGCGATGGCGCCGAGATGGTCCTCATGCGCGTGGGTCACGACCAGGCCGGCCAGCGCCTTGCGGCGCTCGGCGATGAACACGGGGTCGGGCAGGATGATCTCGGCCTCGGGCGTGTCATTGCCGCTGAAACCGATGCCGCAATCGACCGCAAGCCACGTGTCGCCCTGGCGGTAGAGATTGAGGTTCATGCCGATTTCGCCGGTTCCGCCCAGCGGAAGGAAAGAAACGCCTGTCATGTCATTCATTAAAAGGTCCTGTTAGCAAGATATCACGGGGTGGAAGATGCGTTTGAAGAAAGGGCCCGGAACGCCTGTTCCGTGCCGGTTTGCCTGTCCTGTTGTCAGCCCGGTCGGGGCCAAGATCCTGTCTGTCGCCATAGGCTGGCTGCGTGCGCGCCCTGCCTCGCCCGGTGGAACCAGCGCATTTCCCGCCCGGAAAATGGCGTTCGACACCGCACCGAAACAAAACGACGCACGATTAATTCATGCAAGGGATTATCATGTAATCCCCCTGACTTAAATCTCTTTCCGCAATCGGGGCGGATTATTCTTGCCTGCCACCCGCCATCAGCACCTCGCCCGTCACCACCTGCCGGGGGCCTGCGGGGGTGTCGAGCAGCAGGATTCCGTCATCCGCCAGCCCGGCAAACGTGCCGCTGAAGGCCCGGTTGCCTGCCACGACATGCAGCTTGGTGCCCGGCGGGTGGGCACGCGCCAGCCACGCCGCGCGTATGGCGCCAAAACCCCCTGCCTCATGGCATTCCAGCCAGGCGTCAAGGGCGCACAGCACGGCGCGCGCCATGTCCGGCGGGCTGACTGTCACGCCACATTCGGCCAGGCAGGCCAGTTCGCGGCCTTCTATGCGCGGAGCGGCGGCGAGGTTGGCCCCGATGCCGATCACCTGCCACGGGCCTGCCTCGCTGCTCCCGGTCTCGATCAGGATGCCCGCCATCTTGCGCCCGTGCAGCAGCAGGTCATTGGGCCATTTGAGTTCAAGCGCGCCCGGTTCAGGCATAAAACCCGCCACGGCGTCATGCAGCGCAAGCCCCGCAATGAACGGCCACAGCCCCACCGGCACGAAAGCCCCCTGCCCCGCCAGCATGACCGACAGCGCCAGGTTGCCACCCGGATCACGCCATTCGCGCCCCCGGCTGCCACGCCCGGCTGTCTGTTCAAGGGCGAGCACGGCAAGCCCGTCGCGCCCCTGCCCCGCCGCCAGCATGTCCTTGCACAGGTCGGATGTAGAACCCAGCCTGTCATGCACCTGCAACGGCCATGCACGCCCCCCGCTGCGGGGAATGCTCATGGTGCGGAAAGCAGAGGGGCTATGGGTCATGAACTACCTGAACAATGCAGCCGCCGCCGCCTGTGCTGCCGTGGCCACCGGGCCGAGTGCCACGATGAAGAACACGGTCACCAGCCCCATGCCGACGGACACGAACGAGACCGAAACCGGCGCGCGGTCCAGCGCCGGGGCGGCGGCATCGAAAAACATGATCTTGACGATGCGTATATAATAATATGCCCCGATCACGCTACTGATGATACCGATGGCCGCCAGCCCGTAAAGCTGCGCGTTGATCGCGGCATAGAACACCATCAGCTTGCCAAAGAAGCCCGCCAGCGGCGGCGCGCCTGCCATGGAGAACATGAACACCGCCATGGCCAGCGCCATGCCTGGGTCGCTGCGGCCCAGCCCGGCAAGGTCGCTGATGCGGCTGACCGCACGGCCCTTGCGCCGCATGGCCACGATGCCCGCAAACGCACCCACGTTCATGAACAGATACGTCACCAGATAGACCAGCGTGCCGCGCGTGCCCTCCGCCGTGCCCGCCGCAAGCCCGATCATGGCGTAACCCATATGCCCGATGGAGGAATAGGCCATCAGCCGCTTGATGTTGCCCTGCGGAATGGCAGCCAGTGCGCCAAACACCATTGATGCCGCCGAGACCACCTCGATCAGCAACTGCCACTGGTGCGCCATGGAGCCGAACGGCCCGGCCATGACCCGCAGCAGCACGGCAAAGGCCGCGATCTTGGGCGCGCCCGCCATGTAGGCGGTAACCGAGGTGGGGGCACCCTGGTACACATCCGGCGTCCACATATGGAACGGCACCATGGACAGCTTGAAGCACAGCCCCACCAGCACGAACACGATGCCCACCATCAGCCCCGCGGGCAGCACGGCGCTGCCGCGTACCGCCTGCTGCAACCCGGCATAGTCCAGCGTGCCCGCAAACCCGTAGGCCAGCGAGATGCCATAAAGCAGGATGCCCGAGGCCAGCGAGCCGAGTACGAAGTATTTCAGCCCCGCCTCCGCCGCCGTCACCTGATCGCGCGCGAATGCGCACAGGATGTAGATGGACAGCGAGGAGAGTTCGAGCCCCACGAACAGCGTCATGAGATTACCCGATGAGGCCATGATCATGGCGCCAAGGGTCGAGAACAGCACCAGCACGGGGAACTCGAACTTGTCGATTTCCATCTCGCGCGCATAGCCAATGCCCAGCACCAGCGAGAGAGCCGCCCCCGCCAGCGCCAGTACCTTCATAAAGCGCGCAAAGCCATCATTGATGAAGACATGGCTGTAACCCGTGCCATCGGGCGAGAGCACCACGAGGGCCGCCGTCACCACCAGGGCGAACAGCGTCATCATGGTGCATGAAAAGAAAGCCTGACCGCGCTTTTGCATCACCCCGGCCAGCAGGATGACCAGCCCGGACAGGGCCAGCACGATTTCGGGCAGAGCAAGTGTCCAGTTCATTGGTTTGACCCTGACATCCGTGGGGTTAGCTTGCGAACAGGATGGTGGTCAGCAGCACCACCAGCCCGATCAGCATGGAAAAGGCATAGACCGCCATCGACCCGGTCTGCACCCGCACGGCCTGGCCTGCGCTGCCTGCGGTCAGCCTGGCCAGCCCCTCGGGTATGCCTTCGATAACGCCTTCGTCAGCGCCCTTCCACAACAGGCGCGCCAGCGCGCGGTAGGGGCGCACGAATATGGCGCCGTACACCTCATCGAAATACCATTTGTTGAGCAGGAACAGGTAAAGCGGGCGCAGGCTGCGCGCCAGCGTGGCCGGAATGCCGGGGCTTGCGATATAGCACAGATAGGCCACCGCAATGCCCGCAACACCTGCAAAGGTGGGCACCAGCGCAATCAGGCCCGGTGTCTGTTCAAGGCGCTCCATGATGTCATGCCCCGGCAGGCTGGCAATCGCCCCACCCCAGAACCCGGCCTGGTTGGCGCCTATATAGAACGGCGCCAGCACCACGCCCGCCAGCACGGCGCCGACCGACAGGACGGCCAGCGGCACCATCATGGAAGGCGGGCTTTCATGCGCGCCCTCATTGAGATGAAGGTCACGCGGCTGGCCATGAAACACCAGGAAGATCAGCCGCCAGCTATACAGCGCGGTCAGGAAGGCTGTGATGCAGCCCATGACCCAGCCATAATGGCCCATGGCGGAACCCGACATCCACGCGGCTTCCTCAATAGCATCCTTCGACCAGTAACCCGCGAACGGGAAGATACCGGCCAGTGCGAGGCTGCCGATCCACATGGCGGCGTAGGTATAGGGGATCTTCCGCCACAGCCCGCCCATGCGGAACATGTCCTGCTCGTCATGCACGGCATGGATCACGCAGCCTGCCCCAAGGAACAGCAGCGCCTTGAAGAAGGCATGCGTGGTGAGGTGGAACATCGAGGCCTGGTACGCCCCCACGCCAACAGCCACGAACATGTAGCCAAGCTGCGAGCAGGTGGAATAGGCGATGGTGCGCTTGATGTCGGGCTGCACCAGCCCCACGGTGGCGGCGAAGAAACTGGTGGTGCCGCCGATCAGGATGATCAGGTCACGGGTGACGGGGGCGAGTTCCACCAGCGGCGACATGCGCACCATCAGGAAAACGCCCGCCGTGACCATGGTGGCCGCGTGGATCAGGGCGGAAACCGGGGTCGGACCTTCCATCGCATCAGGCAGCCAGGTGTGCAGGAACAGTTGCGCCGACTTGCCCATGGCACCGATGAACAGCAGGGTCGCGATCACCTCCAGCAGCGGGTGCGTACCGAAAAGCTGGAACGTGTCATGCACATGGTAGGGAATGGCGGCGAAGATCGCATCATACGACACGCTGCCCAGCCGGATGTAGATGAGCGAGATGCCGACAAGGAAGAACAGGTCGGCGATGCGGTTGACCACGAACGCCTTGATGGCCGCGGCACAGGCCGCAGGGCGGTCATACCAGTAGCCGATCAGCAGGTAGCTCGCGAGCCCCACCCCTTCCCAGCCAAAGAAGAGCTGGAGCAGGTTGTCGGACGTGACCAGCATGAGCATGGCGAAGGTGAACAGCGAGAGATAGGCGAAGAAGCGATACACCGGCTGCGCCTCATGCGCCATGTAGCCCACGCTGTACACATGCACCAGCACCGACACGGTCGTGACCATGGCCACCACGCTGACCGAGAGCATGTCCATGCGCAGCTGCCAGTCGGCCGCGAAGCCCGCTGCGTGGATCCAGTCCGCCACGGGCACGACAATCGGGTTCACGCCCCCCATCTCGAAGCCCAGCACGCCAATGGCGGACAGCGCCGCGCACAGCATGAGGGCGATGGTGGTGAACCGCGCAGCCCCGTCACCCATCAGGCGGCCAAAGCCACCAGCGACCAGAAACCCGATCAGGGGCGCGAAAACCGCGACTTCAAACAGGAAGGATGCCGCCTGCATTTCCCTACCCCTTCATCATCGTAATATCGTCGACTTCAATCGAGCCGCGATTGCGGAAATACACCGTGACAATGGCCAGCCCGATGGCGGATTCCGCCGCCGCGATGGTCAGCACGAACAGGGTCATCACCTGCCCCGACAGGTCGCCGGTCGCAGCCGAGAACGCCACGAAATTGATATTGGCCGAAAGCAGGATCAGTTCGATCGACATCAGGATGATGATGACGTTCTTGCGGTTGAGAAAAATGCCGAACACCCCAAGCACCAGCAGGATCGCGCCAATGCCCAGGTAGGGTGTCAGGCCGATGGCCTCAATCGGGCTATTCATCGCCCTCTCCTTTCGTGCCATGCGCAGGCGTCGCGATCACCAGCGCGGTGCCGGTTGCATCCTTGGCTTCCGCCACGCGCCAGGCCTCGGTGCCGTAGGTGCCGGGCACGGCGGCGATGTCATAGCTCTCACGCGGGCGCAGGAAGCCGCCCTGCGCATCCACGCCCGCGCCAAGGGGCACCTGCAGCATTTCAAGTGAATCGGCCACCGTGCGGTCATGCTGGCGGTCGATGTTCTGCCGCCGCCCTGTCGGCCGTTCGCGCAGGGTGAGCACGATGGCCCCGATCATGGCCACCAGCAGCACCAGCGCGCAGGCCTGGAACAGGAAGATGTAGTGGGTGTAGATCACATCGCCCAAAGCCGCAGTATTGGTGCGCTCGGGTGATGAGGGCACCAGATGCGCGATCTGCCCGATATTGGAGGCCGACCGCCAGTGCATGAACGCCATGAGCAGTTCAACCAGCAGCACGCCGCCCACAACCCCGCCAATGGGCGCGTAACGCTGCACGCCTTCGCGCATCTGCGTAAAGTTGACATCCAGCATCATGACCACGAACAGGAACAGCACGGCCACCGCGCCGACATAGACAATGACCAGCGTCATCGCCAGGAACTCGGCGCCTGCGATCAGGAACAGCCCGGCTGCGTTGAAGAACGCCAGGATCAGGAACAGCACCGAATGCACGGGGTTGCGCGCGCTCACCACCATGGTGGCGGACAGGAGCAGGACCGCAGCAAAAACGTAAAAGACAATCTGGGTCATCATGGGTAGGTTTCCTGCCGCATGGATGTTTCCTCCTGCTGGCACGGCTTCCCCGGCATGGGCCGGGGCGGCCATGCACGTTCAGCGGTACGGGGCATCAAGCTCGAGCCTGCGGGCCAGCACGCTTTCCCAGCGGTCGCCATTGGCCAGCAGCTTGTCCTTGTCGTACATCAGTTCTTCGCGGGTTTCGGTCGCGAACTCATAATTCGGCCCCTCGACAATCGCATCGACCGGGCAGGCTTCCTCGCACAGGCCGCAATAGATGCATTTGGTCATGTCGATGTCGTAGCGCGTGGTGCGGCGCGAGCCATCATCGCGCGGTTCGGCCTCGATGGTGATCGCCTCGGCAGGGCATGTCGCCTCGCACAGCTTGCACGCAATGCAGCGTTCCTCCCCATTGGGGTAGCGGCGCAGCGCATGCTCGCCCCGAAAGCGCGGCGAGAGCACGCCCTTCTCATAGGGGTAGTTGATCGTGGCCTTGGGCTTGAAAAATGCCTTCAGCGTTGCCCCCATGCCGGCCGCAAGCTCGGCAAGCAGCATGGAACGGGCGGCTTTGGTCAATGTATTCATCAGCCTGCTCCTCCGGGCAGAAGGCCCGTTACCATCAGGAAGCCCGCCGTCAGCACCATCCACGCCAGCGAGAACGGCAGGAACACCTTCCAGCCCAGCCGCATGAGCTGGTCATAGCGGTAGCGGGGGAATGTCGCGCGCACCCAGATGAACACGAACAGGCAGAACAGGATCTTGGCGATCAGCCACAAGGGCCCCGGTATCCATGTAAAGGGAGCGATGGCCAGCGGCGGCAGCCAGCCACCCAGGAACAGGATGCTGACCATGCCGGACATGAGGAACATGTTCGCGTATTCACCCAGGAAAAACAGGCCGAAGGCGAGTGCCGAATATTCCACGAAGAAGCCTGCCACCAGTTCGCTCTCGCCCTCGGGCAGGTCGAACGGCGCGCGGTTGGTCTCGGCCAGTGCCGAGATGAAAAACACGATGAACATCGGGAACATGGGCAGGCAGAACCACACATGGCGCTGCGCCAGCACGATGTCGTTGAGGTTGAGGCTGCCCACCGCCAGCAGCACCGACACGATCACCAGCCCGATGGACACCTCATACGACACCATCTGCGCCGCCGAGCGCAGCCCGCCGAGGAAGGCGTATTTGGAGTTCGACGCCCAGCCCGCGATCAGCATGCCGTAAACACCGAGCGAGGAGATGGCCAGCAGGTAGAGGATGCCCACATTGATGTTGGCAATGGCCAGCCCGTTACCCGTGGGAATGACCGCCCACGCGATCATGGCCAGCGAGAAGGTCAGGAAGGGCGCAAACAGGAACAGCATCCGGTTGGCACCCGAGGGAATGACCGTCTCCTTGGTCAGCATCTTGATGGCATCGGCAAAGGCCTGCAGCACGCCGAACGGGCCGTTCACGTTCGGCCCCTTGCGCAACTGCATCGCGGCCATCACCTTGCGCTCGGCCAGCGTAAGGTAGGCCACGCCCAGCAGCAGCGGCACGAGCACCGCAAGGGATTCGAGCACGATCAGCAGCAACTGGCCAAGCGTGGTGTGAAAGAAGAAATCCGCCATGTCCCTACTCCGCCGCCTCGATTGCGGGGCGCACATAAATCCCCGAACAGGTTTCCATGGTCGGGCTTGCGCGACACACGGCATGGGTCAGGTAATAATCGGCAATGACCGGATGGAACGGCGTTGCCGCCACCGCCACGCTGCCCGCCTGCGGGGGCGTTGTGTCCGTAGTGCCAAGGCGTGTGTGTTCCGCCTGCCCGTAGGCCGGGTGCGCCTGCGCCATCCGTGCGCGCAGGGCCTCGATCGTGTCATAGGGCAGCTTGCGGCCCGCCACCTCCGAGAAAGCGCGTAGGATGCGCCAGTCCTCACGCGCGTCGCCCGGCGGCATGACCGCGCGGAAGGCGCGCTGCACGCGGCCTTCGGTATTGGTGTAGGTGCCCGGCTTCTCGGCATAGAGCACGCCGGGCAGGATCACATCCGCCCGCGCGGCCCCCGCATCACCATGATGGCCCTGATAGATGACGAACGTGTCCGGCCCGATGTCCTGCACCGCGAACTCATCGGCCCCCATCAGCCACAGCACGTCCACGCCGCCGCCCAGCATGCCCGCCACGTCACGCCCCTGCGCGCCAGGCACGAGGCCGAGGTCCAGCCCCGCCATGCGGCTTGCCGCCGTGTGCAGCACGTTGAAGCCGTGCCAGTCGGGGCGGATGGCACCCGCCTGCACCGCCAGGTCCCAGCAGGCCTTTGCAATAGCTGGCCCGTCGGGGCGGGTCAGCGCGCCGTGGCCCACGATGATCATGGGGTTCTTGGCGTTGGCCAGCACCTCGGCAAAGGGCAGTTCGCCTGCCGCGAGTTTCGCCAGTGTGTCCGGCCCCTCGCCCAGCACGTCTGCCGTGTAGGTCGGATCGGCATTGGGCGCGCCGATCATGGCGATGGGGAATTTGCCCCGTCCCGCATCGACAAACCGCCTGCGGATGCGGGCATTGAGCACAGGGGCTTCCTGGCGGGGGATGGAGCCTACGATCAGCAGCGCATCCGCCGCGTCAATGCCCGCAATGCCGGTATTGAAGGTGTAGAAGTCACGCCGCGATGTATCGTAATGCGCGCCGTCCTGCCTGCAGTCGATATTGGGCGAACCCAGCATGTCCATCAGGTCCTTGAGCGCCATCAGGCTCTCGGCATCGCACATGTCACCGGCAATCGCGCCGATGCGCGCGCCCGGCACGCCCTTGAGGCGCGTTGCGATGAGCGAGAACGCATCCGCCCAGCCTGCGGGCTGGAGCTTGCCGTCCACCCGCACCCAGGGCCGGTCGAGGCGGCGGCGGCGGAAGCCATCGACCACGAAGCGGCCCTTGTCAGCCAGCCATTCCTCGTTCACCTCATCATTGATGCGCGGCACGATGCGCAGCACCGACGCCCCGCGGGCCTGCATGACGATGTTGGTGCCCACCGCATCGCACACATCAATGGAGTCCGTGCGCTTGAGTTCCCACGGCCGGGAGGAGAAGGCGTAGGGCTGCGAGGTCAGCGCGCCCACGGGGCAGATATCGATCAGGTTGCCCGACAGTTCGGATGTCAGTGCCTTCTCGACGTAATTGGTGATCTCGAGGTTCTCGCCACGGGATACGCCGCCGAGTTCGGGCACGCCCGCCACCTCGGTGGAAAAGCGGATGCAGCGCGTGCACTGGATGCAGCGCGTCATCACCGTCTTGACCAGCGGGCCGAGATACTTGTCGGTGACCGCGCGCTTGTTCTCGCGGTAGCGCGAATGGTCCGCTCCGTAGCCGAAGGCCTGGTCCTGCAGGTCGCATTCGCCGCCCTGGTCGCAGATGGGGCAGTCAAGCGGGTGGTTGATGAGCAGGAACTCCATCACCGCGCGGCGGGCACGGCGCACCACCTCGGTATCGGTAAAGATCTGCATGCCATTGCTGATGGGAAAGCCGCACGAGGCTACCGGCTTGCGCCCGCCCGAGACCTCGACAAGGCACATGCGGCAGTTGCCCGCGACCGACAGCCGCTCATGGTAGCAAAAGCGCGGGATTTCCTTGCCCGCCGCCTCGCACGCCTGCAGCGCGGAAGAGCCGGGGGCGACATCAACCACAATACCGTCAACGGTTACTTTGACCACTGTTCCTACTCCGCCGCTTCAACAAGGCCGGTGGGCACCTGCACCAGTCGGCCGCCACCATGGGCCGCCTTGTAGGCGTGGATGCGTTCCTCCATCACCGGGCGGAACCGGCGGATCAGCCCCTGTATGGGCCATGCCGCCGCATCGCCCAGCGCGCAGATGGTGTGGCCTTCCACCTGGCGGGTGACCTGCTCGAGCATGTCGATCTCCTCGATCTCGGCGCGGCCTTCCACCATGCGGTCCATGATGCGCATCATCCAGCCCGTGCCCTCGCGGCACGGCGTGCACTGGCCGCAGCTTTCATGCTTGAAGAATTTCGAGAACCGGGCGATGGCCGCGATGATGTCGGTGGATTTGTCCATCACGATCATGCAGCCCGTGCCAAGGCCGGAGCCCTCGGCGCGCAGGCTGTCGTAATCCATCAGCACGCTCTCGCACACATCACGCGGCAGCATGGGCACCGAGCAGCCACCGGGGATGACGGCCAGCAGGTTGTCCCACCCGCCACGCACGCCACCGCCATGCTTTTCGATGATCTCGCGCATCGGCACGCCAAGCTCTTCTTCAAACACGCACGGCGTGTTGACGTGGCCCGATATGGCCATGAGCTTGCTGCCCGCGTTGTTGGGCCGCCCCAGCCCCGCAAACCATGCCGCCCCGCGCCGCAGGATGGTGGCCGAGACCGCAATGCTCTCCACGTTATTGACCGTGGTGGGGCAGCCATACAGGCCCATGGCGGCGGGGAAAGGCGGCTTCATGCGCGGCTGGCCCTTCTTGCCCTCAAGGCTTTCGAGCAGGGCCGTTTCCTCGCCGCAGATGTAGGCACCCGCGCCGCGATGGATGTAGAAGTCGAAATCCCAGCCCGAGCCGCAGGCGTTCTTGCCGATCAGCCCCGCCTCGTACGCCTCATCAATGGCGTGCTGGAGATGCATGGCCTCGTTGTAGAACTCGCCGCGAATGTAGACATAGGCCGCATGCGCCCCCATGGCGAAAGAGGCGATCAGCGCACTTTCCACCAGCTTGTGCGGGTCGTGGCGCAGGATCTCGCGGTCCTTGCAGGTGCCGGGTTCGGATTCATCACCGTTGATGACGAGGTAATGCGGCCTGCCATCATTCTTCTTGGGCATGAACGACCATTTGACCCCGGTGGGAAAGCCCGCCCCGCCGCGCCCGCGCAGGCCCGATGCCTTCATCTCGCCAATGATCGCGTCACGCCCGCGCGCGAGGATTTCCGCCGTGCCATCCCAGTCGCCCCGGGCGCGGGCACCGGCCAGCGTCCAGTCACCCTGGCCATACAGGTTGGTGAAGATGCGGTCCTTGTCTTGCAACATGCGCTTTACCCCTGCCCCTGCGGCTTGATTGCGGCGTCATCCACCAGCACCTTGCGCCCGCCCGCGGGGGCCGAGTTCAGGCGGTCGATGGTGGGGCCGGGCGTGGGGCGCTCGCCGCGCCTGAGGGCCTCGATCAGTTCAAGCGTGCGCGGGCCGTCGAGATCCTCGTAGTAATCATCATCAACCTGCAGGATCGGCGCATTGGCGCAGGCGCCAAGGCATTCCACCTCCGTCAGGGTGAACAGGCCGTCCGCGCTGGTCTCGCCAAACGCGCTGATGCCGGTGGCTTTCTTGCACGCCGCCGTCACGTCATCGGAGCCGCGCAGCCAGCACGAGGTGGTGGTGCAGACCTGCAGATGGTAGCGGCCGATCGGCTTTGTATTGAACATGAGGTAGAAGGTCGCGACCTCATACACCCGGATCGGCGCCATCTCGAGGCGCCTGGCCACCACGTCCATGGCGATGCGCGGTATCCACGCGCTGCCGGTCTGGCGGCCCATCTGCTTTTGCACCACGTAAAGCAGCGGCAGCACGCCGCTTGCCTTGCGCTCGGGCGGGTATTTGGCCAGGATCACCGCAATCTGCTGCTCGCTCTCGGCATCGAATGCGAAATGGGTGGGTTCCGCGCCCGCAGGCGCAGTGGGCTGGGTGGACATGTCGGTCACCTGTCAATCTCGCCAAACACCAGGTCGAGCGACCCGATAATGGCCACGGCATCCGCCAGCATGTGGCGGCGCGACATCTCATCAATGGCTTGGAGATGGGAAAAGCCCGTGGGCCGGATCTTGCAGCGATACGGCCGGTTGCTGCCATCGGCCACCAGATACACGCCAAACTCGCCCTTGGGCGTTTCAGTCACGGTGTAGGTGGCGCCGGGCGGCACGTGATAGCCTTCGGTAAACAGCTTGAAGTGATGGATCAGCGCTTCCATCGAGCGCTTCATCTCGCGCCGGGGCGGTGGCGTGATCTTGTGATCCTGCACCTTCACCGGGCCGGGGCGCATCTGCTCAAGGCACTGGTTGATGATCTTTACGCTCTCGCGCATCTCGGCCACGCGCACGAGGTAGCGGTCGTAGCAGTCACCCTGTCGGCCCACCGGCACGTTGAAGTGCACCTTGTCGTAATTGTCATAGGGCTGGCTGCGGCGCAGGTCCCACGGCACGCCGGAAGCGCGCAGGCACGGCCCGCTGAAGCCCCAGGCCAGCGCCTGCTCGGTGGTGAACACGCCAATGCCCACCGTGCGCTGCTTCCAGATACGGTTGCTGGTCAGCAGGCTTTCAAGGTCGTCGATCCATTGCGGGAAGGTACCTGCCCAGTTGGCAATGCGCTCCTCCAGCCCGGCGGGCAGGTCCTGCGCCACGCCGCCGGGGCGGACGTAATTGGCATGGAAGCGCGCGCCGGATGCGGCCTCGTAGAACTCGATCAGCTTCTCGCGTTCCTCATACCCCCACAGCGCGGGTGTCAGCGCGCCACAATCCAGCCCGAAGGAGGTCAGGTTGAGGATATGGTTGAGGATGCGCGTGATCTCGGCAAACATCACCCGGATCCACTTCGCGCGGTCCGGGGCCTCGATGTCGAGCAGCTTTTCCACCGCCAGCGCAAAGGCCTGCTCCTCGCACATGGGCGAGACGTAATCGAGCCGGTCGAAATAGGGCAGTGCCTTGGGGTAGGTCTTGTATTCGATCAGCTTTTCCGTGCCGCGATGCAAAAGCCCGACATGCGGGATGGCGCGGGCCACGACCTCGCCCTCCATTTCCAGCACCAGCCGCAGCACGCCATGGGCGGACGGGTGCTGGGGGCCGAAATTCAGCGCGTGGGAGTCAATTTCCACCACATGACGCTTCACCTCGCCATCGGGCTCTTCTGGCAGCAGGCTGTCGGGAATGTCCGTATCGCTACGCAGGGTGACATCGCTCATCGGCTCAGCCCTTTCGCTTGATGTCGTGGCGGTCGGCATGGGCCTTTTCATCGCCCGGCAGGGTCAGGATGCCTTCCCATGGCGATTCAAAGTCGAAATTGCGGAAGTCCTGCACCAGGTCGACCGGCTCATAGACCACCTGCCGCCGTTCCTCGTCGTACCGCATCTCGACATAGCCGGTCAGCGGGAAGTCCTTGCGCAGCGGGTGCCCCTCGAAGCCGTAATCGGTCAGGATGCGGCGCAGGTCCGGCTGGTCGGTAAACAGGATGCCGAACAGGTCATAGGCCTCGCGCTCCCACCATGTGGCGGCAGGCCAGAGCTGGTGCACCGACGGCACGGGATGGGTCTCATCCGTGGTCACGATCACGCGGATACGGTGGTTATGGGTGACCGAGAGCAGGTTGTAGACCACCTCGAAGCGTTCCGCACGGTCGGGAAAGTCCACGCCGCATATGTCCATCACCTGCTGGCAGGCATAAAGCGGGTCATCGCGCAGCATGGCCATGAGCGCGAGCAGCCGGTCGCGCGTGGTGCGTACCACAAGCTCGCCCTTTTCGATGCCAGCGGACATGATGCCCGGAATGGTGGTGGACAGGCGGAAGCTGATGGCCCCAAGGCTGCCCGTAACCCCGCGCGGCTGGCTTGCGGGAAGGTTCTGCACATCAGCCACGGCGGATTGTCCCCGTCCTGCGGATTTTCTTCTGCAGTTGCAGGATGCCGTAGATCAGCGCCTCCGCCGTAGGCGGGCAGCCGGGCACATACACATCCACCGGCACGATGCGGTCGCACCCGCGCACGACGGAATAGGAATAATGGTAATACCCGCCGCCGTTGGCGCATGACCCCATGGAGATGACCCAGCGCGGCTCGGCCATCTGGTCGTACACGCGCCGCAGCGCCGGGGCCATCTTGTTGGTGAGCGTGCCCGCCACGATCATCACATCGGACTGGCGTGGCGAGCCACGCGGGATGATGCCCATGCGGTCGAGATCGTAGCGCGGCATGTAGGCGTGGATCATTTCCACCGCACAGCAGGCCAGCCCGAACGACATGGGCCACAGGCTGCCCGTGCGCCCCCAGTTGACCAGCTTGTCGAGACTGGCGACGACAAAGCCCTTTTCCGTCATCTCGCCGGTAATGCCTTTTATCACCGCATCCTGCTCCGCCCCGGGGGGCAGCATCTCGCGGTTCCAGGCAATGCTGTCAGCGGGCCGGCCCGGCCCTGAGGTATCGTCGTTGCCCATCGGGGCGCCTCCCCTTGTCATGTTCAATCCCAGTCCAGGGCGCCCTTGCTCCATTCGTAAATGAAGCCGACGACCAGAACGCCGAGGAAACCCATCATGGAGGCGAAGCCGAACCAGCCGATGCGCGACAGGCTGAGCGCCCAGGGAAAGAGAAAAGCGACCTCAAGGTCGAAAATGATGAACAGGATCGCCACCAGGTAGAACCGCACGTCAAAACGGCGGCGGGCATTGTCAAATGCCTCGAAACCACATTCATAGGCCGACGTTTTCTCGGCATAGGGTTTCTGGTGGCCAAAAAGCAGCGAACTGCCCAGCATGGCGCCCGCAATGACCACGGCAATGCACCCGAATATCAGTACGGGCAAATAATCAGCGATAACGGAATGCATCTTCCGTGTTCCCAACCTGTTAATACGCCGCCCGGTGTCTTTATCGACTTATATGTGGCTGAAGGGATGCTAGACCCAACCCGGTGGGGGGAACAGTTACTTAACCGTGTGCATTCATGAACATTACCGTGAAGACGAATACAGTAACGCTTCCGTCAACACTGTTCTGCTCCGGCCATTATGGCACGATTTATTGTTCTCATTTTTTCGTGTGGGAAAGCACGCATAAAAAAACGCCAGTGCACGGGCATCTGGCGTGGTGCGGAACATTTTATGATGGGCTACGCCATAGTGGCGCGAGTGACGGGGCTCGAACCCGCGACCTCCGGCGTGACAGGCCGGCGCTCTAACCAACTGAGCTACACCCGCATGGGGCATGTCCCTGCATGGCAACAGGAAAACATGGTGGGCGATGACGGGATCGAACCGCCGACCCTCTCGGTGTAAACGAGATGCTCTACCGCTAAGCTAATCGCCCGCGCCCCTAGTAAGGGATTACAAAAAAGGGGGCAACCCGGAAAATGGATTGCCCCCTCTTTTTTTCCTGAAAACAGGCGGTCTTACTTGCTGACCGCTTCCTTCAGGTTCTTGCCCGGCTTGAAACGCACGGACGTGGATTCCGGAATGTCCAGCGGTTCACCCGTGCGGGGGTTGCGGCCCTTGGCGGCCTTGCGGGTCGCCGTAACGAACGTGCCGAAACCGACCAGGCGAACTTCCTGATTGTTTGCCAGCGCCTTTTCGATCGCACCGAAAACCGCATCAACCACTTCGCCAGCCTTGGCTTTGGCCAGATCGGCTTCCTCGGCTACCGCAGCAACCAGTTCCTGCTTGTTAAGTGGCTTCTCCATTTTACGCCTTTCTTTGTACTGTGCGCTTACGCAATCGTTCAAACATCGCGCCGCATTTCTGCTCGCACTATGCCGCTGTTTTTTCTCACGTCAACCAACAGAATTCGGGGAATGACAGAGAAAACCGTCATTCCCCTCCATCATGACAATTTTGCGACCACGCACCCCTGCCCTACGGCGCTCAATGCGTCAATGCAGGTGTTGCAGCCCCTTCGGTGCCCGTGGCCGCCACCGGCTCCGTCCACTCGATCGGCTCCGGCTTTTCCACCAGTGCCTGGCCAATCACTTCATCCACATGCGACACCGGCAGGATGGTCAGCGCCTCGGTCACCACCGAGGGGATATCCACAAGATCCTTCTCGTTATCCTTGGGGATGAAGATGGTGCGCAGCCCCGCGCGGTGGGCGGCCAGCAGCTTCTCCTTCAGGCCGCCAATCGGCAGCACACGGCCACGCAGCGTGATTTCGCCGGTCATGCCAACGTCGCGCCGCACGGGGATGCCCGTCATCACGCTCACGATCGAGGTCGCCATGGCGATACCGGCCGAAGGACCATCCTTGGGCGTGGCACCCTCGGGCACATGCACGTGCAGGTCGCGCTTTTCAAACAGGGCCGGGCTGATGCCAAAGGTCACGGCCCGGCTGCGCACATAGGACAATGCTGCCGCGACACTTTCCTTCATCACGTCACCGAGCTTGCCGGTCAGCTTGATGTTGCCCTTGCCCGGCACCATCACGCTTTCGATGGTCAGGATTTCCCCGCCCACTTCGGTCCAGGCCAGTCCGGTCACGACTCCGACCATGTCTTCCGACTCGGTCTCACCGTGGCGGAAGCGCTTCACGCCTGCGTATTTCTCAAGGTTCTCGGCCGTGATCGCCACGGTCTTGGCCTTGCCGGTCACGATCTCGGTCACGGCCTTGCGGGCCAGTGTCGCGATTTCGCGCTCGAGGTTACGCACGCCCGCCTCACGCGTGTAGCTGCGAATCAGCTCGCGCAGGGCATCATCCGACACCGACCATTCGCCCGGCTTGAGGTTGTTGGCCTCCGTCTGCTTGCCCAGCAGGTGGCGCTTGGCGATCTCGACCTTCTCATCCTCGGTGTAACCCGACAGGCGGATGATCTCCATGCGGTCCAGCAGCGGCTGGGGCATGTTCAGGCTGTTGGCGGTGGTGATGAACATCACATCCGACAGGTCATAATCGACCTCCAGATAGTGATCGCCAAAGGTCGAATTCTGCTCGGGGTCCAGCACTTCAAGCAGGGCGGAGGACGGATCACCCCGCCAGTCGGCACCGAGCTTGTCGATCTCATCCAGCAGGAACAGCGGATTCGAGGTCTTGGCCTTCTTCATGCCCTGGATGATCTTGCCGGGCATGGAGCCGATATAGGTGCGGCGGTGGCCACGGATCTCGGCCTCGTCACGCATGCCACCAAGCGACATGCGCACGTACTGCCGCCCCGTCGCCTTGGCAATGGATTTGGCAAGCGAAGTCTTGCCCACGCCCGGCGGCCCCACAAGGCACAGGATCGGCCCCTTGAGCTTCTGGGCGCGACTCTGCACGGCCAGGTACTCGATGATGCGTTCCTTGACCTTCTCCAGCCCGTAATGGTCGGTATCGAGCACCTTCTGGGCCTCGGACAGGTCATGGCGGACCTTCGAGCGCTTCTTCCACGGAATGCCCAGAATCCAGTCGAGATAGTTGCGCACCACCGTCGACTCGGCAGACATCGGGCTCATGCTCCGCAGCTTCTTCAGCTCGGCCAGGGCCTTTTCGCGTGCTTCCTTGCTCAGCTTGGTCTTGGCGATCTTTTCCTCAAGCTCGGCGGTTTCGTCCTTGCCGTCCTCGCCTTCGCCAAGTTCCTTCTGGATCGCCTTGAGCTGCTCGTTGAGGTAGTACTCGCGCTGGGTCTTCTCCATCTGCCGCTTGACGCGGTTGCGGATGCGCTTTTCCACCTGCAGCACGCCGATCTCGGCTTCCATATGCGCGAAAACCCGCTCCAGGCGCGCATTCACGTCCTGGATCTCGAGGATTTCCTGCTTTTCGGGAATCTTCAGGTTCAGGTGGCTGGCAATGGTGTCCGCGAGCTTTGACAGGTCATCGATCTGGTTGAGCGAGACCAGCACCTCGGGCGCGATCTTCTTGTTCAGCTTGATGTACTGCTCGAACTGGCCGATCAGCGTGCGGCCGATGGCCTCGGCTTCCTTGCCGTCGGTTTCCTGCTCGGGCACGTCCTCGATCTCGGCCTCGAAATGGCCATCGACCTCGTGCAGCGCGGTGATGTGCGCGCGCCTGCCGCCCTCGACCAGCACCTTGACCGTGCCATCGGGCAGCTTGAGCAGTTGCAGGATGGTCGAGACCGTGCCGTAGCGATAGATGTCATCGGGCGAGGGGTCATCCTGCGCCGCGTTCTTCTGGGCCACGAGCAGGATCTGCTTGTCGCTGCGCGTCACCGCCTCAAGCGCGCGGACGGATTTCTCACGCCCCACGAACAGCGGCACGATCATGTGCGGGAAGACGACAATATCGCGCAGGGGCAGCACGGCAATCGTGTCACGCGATGCGTCATCCTCGGCTTCCTCCACGCCACGCGTGGCGGCGACGGGGGTGCCGGTGGTGTTGTTCTCGGTGGTTTCCGTGCCTTCGGGCACGGGAGTCAGTCTGTCAGTTTCAGACATATTGTTTTTTTGACCTCCTGATGGACGATCCCGGATGGGCACCCAAGCACGTGGCCTGCCCATCCGTTGCGCCGCATATGCGACAACCTCACTTCAATGTTGTCACGACGCGCCGCCACCACAAGTGGTGGCGACAATTCGGCGTAAAGCGGCCAGACCGTCAGGCGGACTGTTCGGCCGGCTGGTTCTTGCCATACACATAGACGGGCTGCGCCTTGCCCTCGGCCACTTCCTTGTTGACCACCACTTCCTCGACATTCTTCAGGCCGGGAAGCTCGAACATGGTCGACAGCAGGATACTCTCGAGAATGGCACGCAGGCCACGGGCCCCCGTGCGCCGCGCAATGGCGCGCTGGGCCACCTGGCGCAGCGCATCCTCGGTGAAGGTGAGTTGCACGTCCTCCATCTGGAACAGGCGGGCATACTGTTTGACGAGCGCGTTCTTGGGCTTGGTCAGGATCTCGATCAGGGCCGCCTCATCAAGATCTTCAAGCGTGGCAACCACGGGCAGGCGACCGATGAATTCGGGGATCAGGCCGAATTTCAGCAGGTCCTCGGGCTCCACCTCGCGCAGCACGGCGCCCATGCGCCGCTCGTCGGGCGACTGCACATCGGCGCCGAAGCCGATGCCCGAGCCCTTGCCGCGCGCGCTGATGATCTTGTCCAGCCCCGCAAACGCGCCACCGCAGATGAACAGCATGTTGGTGGTGTCAACTTGCAGGAATTCCTGCTGCGGGTGCTTGCGCCCGCCCTGCGGCGGCACGGAGGCCACGGTGCCTTCCATGATCTTGAGCAGGGCCTGCTGCACGCCCTCGCCGCTCACGTCGCGCGTAATCGAGGGGTTGTCCGACTTGCGCGAGATCTTGTCGATCTCGTCGATATAGACAATGCCGCGCTGGGCCTTCTCCACATTGTAGTCGGCTGCCTGCAGGAGCTTGAGGATGATGTTCTCCACATCCTCGCCCACGTAGCCTGCTTCGGTCAGGGTGGTGGCGTCAGCCATGGTGAAGGGCACGTCGAGGATGCGGGCGAGCGTCTGGGCCAGCAGGGTCTTGCCCGAGCCGGTGGGGCCGATGAGCATGATGTTGGATTTTGCAATCTCGACATCATTGTTCTTCTGGGCGTGGGCGAGGCGCTTGTAGTGGTTGTGCACCGCCACCGACAGCACCTTCTTCGCATGCCCCTGCCCGATGACGTAATCATCAAGGATCTTGCAGATTTCACGCGGCGTAGGCACCCCGTCGCGCGACTTGACCAGATGCGTCTTATGCTCCTCGCGGATGATATCCATGCACAATTCGACGCATTCATCGCAAATGAACACGGTGGGACCGGCGATCAGTTTGCGGACCTCGTGCTGCGACTTGCCGCAGAACGAGCAGTAAAGCGTATTTTTGGAATCGCCGGATTTGTTATTCATAACCGCTCCTATTCCCGCTCAGGGGAACTTCTCCATACCTTGCGACCGGGCGAAGAACGCTGCCCGGACCGCCGCAGGCCACCCTTCCCCACCGGGGCCGGGGGCACGCCTGCGAACGCGCCCCCTCATGCAGATTACTCTGCAGGTTTTGATGCAACGTTACGACGGACCACTTCATCCACAATGCCGAATGCCTGCGCCTCTTCGGCGGACATGTAGCTGTCACGCTCCAGCTTCTGCTCGATCTCCTCGAGCGTGCGGCCGGTGTGCTCCTTGTAGATCTCGTTCAGGCGCTGGCGGATGGTCAGGATTTCCTGCGCCTGGATCTCGATATCGCTGGCCTGGCCCTGCGCCCCGCCCGAAGGCTGGTGCACCATGACGCGTGAATTGGGCAGCGCGAATCGCCGCCCCTTCTCGCCACCGGCCAGCAGCAGCGACCCCATCGAGGCCGCCTGCCCGATGCACACCGTGCTGACGGGGCAGCGGATGTACTGCATGGTGTCGTAGATGGCGAGCCCGGCCGACACCACGCCGCCGGGGCTGTTGATGTAGAACGAGATTTCCTTGCTGGGGTTCACGCTTTCCAGATAAAGCAGCTGCGCGGAAACCAGCGCCGAGACCTGATCATAGACCGGCCCGGTGAGAAAGATGATCCGTTCCTGCAGAAGGCGGGAATAGATGTCGAATGCCCGTTCCCCGCGGGAGGTCTGCTCGACCACCATCGGTACCAGAGCGTTATTGAAGATCTCTACGGGATCCCGATCCCTCATAGCCATATTCCCGATCCTGAAAAGCAAGGCCCCGTTCCACGTCGCGCGCCCGGTGCAGGAGGCACGGACAGCGCGGGCGCAGCCGGACCCTTCCCGGTTACTTATGACAAAATAGAGACAAACACGCCAGATACCACCCCACCCCTGTCATTTTGCCAGGAACGGGCTGCACAATCCGCACGCATTCACCTGTCCACAAACACTTGCGGCGCGCGGAAGTCCCCTTCCGCGCGCCGCAGGCGTTACCTATGCCGCCAGAGCGGATCAGACGTCAGCTTCCGGCATTTCGGCCAGTTCTTCCGGCGTCACGACCTTATCCTCGACCTTGGCCAGCTCGACGATGTAGTCGATGACCTTGTTCTCGAAGATCGGGCCACGCAGGCCATCGATCGCCTGCGGGTTCTTGCCGAAATATTCGAACACGGCCTGTTCCTGGCCCGGGTAGCGCGCGGCTTCGGCCCGGACGGCGTGCACGATTTCTTCCTGCGTCACGGTGATGTTGTTCACACGACCGATCTCGGCAAGCAGCAGGCCAAGCTTCACGCGGCGCTCGGCAATCTTGCGATAGTCCGCGCGCAGGGTGTCCTCGTCCTTGTCCTTGTCTTCCTCATCGAGGCGACCGGCCTTGCGGTCTTCCTCGATGCGGGCCCAGATCTGGCTGAACTCGGCATCGACCATGCCCGGAGGCGCCTGGAAGTCGGTCTTTTCAGCCAGCTTGTCGAGCAGCTCGCGCTTGAGGCGCAGGCGGGAAAGCTGGTCGTATTCCTGCGTGACCTGCTGCGTGATCAGCTCGCGCACCTGCTCGAGGCCCTCGAAGCCGAGCTTCTTGGCCAGCTCGTCGTCGATCTTGGCTTCGACCGGGCGCTTGAGTTCCTTGACCTTGATGTCGAAGGTGGCTTCCTTGCCCGCAAGGTGCTCCGCGCCGTAATCGGCGGGGAAGGTGACGGTGATCACTTTTTCTTCACCGGCCTTCATGCCCACGATCTGCTCGGCAAAACCGGGGATGAAGCCGGCACCACCGAGTTCGACGTTCACGTCGTCAGCGGAACCGCCTTCAAAGGCCGTGCCGTCAACCTTGCCCACGAAGTCCACGCTCACCACGTCGCCATCGGCAGCGGGGCGGTCTTCCTCGACCTTCTCGAACTCGCGCTGGCGGCTCGCGATCTCCTTGAGCGCCTTGTCCACCGTCTCGGCATTCACCTCGGACTTGAGGCGCACGAGCGACAGGGTGGACAGGTCGGGAATGGTGATCTCGGGCAGGATCTCGAACTCGACCGTGAACTTCAGGTCTTCCTTGCTGCCCGGCTCGCTGCCGGAAACGAGGTCAACCTTCGGCTGCATGGCAGGGCGCAGGCCGCGCTCGTCAAGCAGGGTGCGGGTCGCGTCGCTGACGACCTGCTCCATCACCTCACCCTGCACGGATTCGCCAAAACGCTGCTGCAGGATGCTCATCGGCACCTTGCCCGGGCGGAAACCCGGCAGCTTCATGGACTGTCCAACTTCTTTCAGGCGCGCGGTGCGCTTGCTCTCGATTTCTGCTGCGGGCACCGTAACGGTGAAACCGCGCTTCAGGCCATCGGAAAGCGTTTCAGTAACCTGCATCTGCCAGGCCATCCTCTCGGTCAGAACGTGTCAAAGAACGCAAGAGGCCGGTTGGGGCCACCACGTCTGCTCGCATAACGCGACTTGCCGGGATCATTGGTACGGGCGGAGGGACTTGAACCCCCACAGCTTGCGCCACCAGAACCTAAATCTGGCGTGTCTACCAATTCCACCACGCCCGCACAGTGCCCAGCCTGTAAGCGCGCGGCTTTAGCGCACCACAGGCCATGGGGCAAGATGCGAAGGGAAAAGGATTGGGCTTTTCAGCCGAAAACTTTTTTCGCCAGCCCCTCCGCCCGGTGGCGCGCCGTGCCGACGTGGCGGTCAAAATCCTCGGCCAGTGGCCATTGCCCCGCATGCAGCGCCGCATCGCCATGCAGCCAGACGCCCGCGCAGGCCGCCTCCCACGCAGGCATGCCGGCGGCGAGCATGGCGGCGATGATGCCGGTCAGCGTATCGCCCGAGCCTGCCGTGCCCAGCATGGGGGTGGCGTGGTCATTGATCGCAACCCGGCCATCGGGGGCAGCGATGATGGTATCCGGCCCCTTGAGCACCGTCACGGCCCCCGTGCCCGCCGCCGCCGCACGCGCGGCCTCCACCCGGTCGGCACCCGGCGTGCCGAACACGCGCGAGAACTCGCCGATATGCGGCGTGATGATGGCGGCCCCCTTCAGCCGCCCGGGGTGGCCTGCCGCCATACTGAAGGCCCCGGCATCGGCAATCACCGCCCGTCCTGCCGCCACCAGGGCCGGAAAGACCGCCGCCACCTCCGCCACCGACAGGCCGGGGCCGCACACCCATACATGGCGGCGTTTATCTTGCAGCAGGGTTTCCAGCGGGTCGGAATCCACGATCAGGCCGGCAGGCGCGGTCATGCGGTAAACCTCGGCACTGTCCCCTGCGGCGAGGCGCACCAGCCCCGCCCCTGCCGCCCGCGCGCCCGCGGCGGAAAGCCGGGCCGCACCCGGCATCTCGCGCCCGCCGCAGATGCTGACCACGCCACGGCTGTATTTATAGGAACTGACCGTGCAGGGCGGCGTGCGCCACAGGCCGGGCTCATTGCGCCATGTGCGAATCGCCACACTTCCGAGCGCGGATTCGGGAATGCCGATATCGGCCAGCACCATGCGCCCGCACAGCGTGCGGCCGGGCAGCAGCAGGTGGCCGGGCTTGAGGCGGCAGAAGGTGACCGTCATCTCCGCCTGCGCCGCACCGCCACACACGCCCCCCGTCGCCCCATCCACGCCGCTGGGCATGTCGATGGCCACGATGCGCTGCGCCGCCTCGAGCACGGCCACCACCTCGGGCGCCACATCGCGGCTCAGCCCCGCGCCGAACACCCCGTCCACCACCAGGTCGAAGGCGGCCGCACTTTCAGGGGTAAACGGCACCATCGGCCCGCGCCACAAGGCGGCGGCAGCCGCTTCATCCCCGCCGGGGCGCGGGGCGGCGAGGCGTGCCACCGAAACCGGCCAGCCCTGCTCGGCCAGCCTGCGGGCAGCCACGTAGCCATCACCGCCATTATTGCCTGGCCCGCACAGCACCAGCACCCGGCACGGGCGCATGTGCTGGCGTATGGCGCGCGCCACCGCGCGGCCTGCGTTTTCCATAAGCGTCGAGACCGGCACGCTGCGGGCGGCAGCGGTGTCGACCTGGCCCATCTGTGCTGGCGTGGGCAGCACGAGGCGGCTGGCCTGATGGGCGTGCATCTGTTCGTTGGCGGGCATGTTCTTTTCCCTTTCCCGGCAATTGGCTGCCGCACTGGCCTTGCACATGATACAGGAATGAGGAAACAAGCATCCCGCATCCTGCTTTATGGCAGGTGCGCGTTTTCCTTATTCCTTATCCCCGCAAGGAGGCTTCATGTCCCTTTCCATTGTCTGGAGCCTTGTGCTCGCACTCCATATTACAGGCATGGCGGCCTGGGTTGGCGGCATGATGTATGCGGCCTTCGTGCTCAAGCCCAGCCTCGGCCTGCTCGATGCAACGCAGCGCGCCTCGGTGCACCTGCAGACGCTGAACCGCTTTTTCCGCATCGTGTGGCACACCATGCCCATGGTGCTCGTGAGCGGCTGGCTCATGATCTGGCATGAGGGCGGGTTTGCGGTCGTGCCGTGGCAGATCAACCTCATGCAGCTGTTCGGGCTGATCATGGCGGGCGTGTTCGCGCGCATCTATTTCGGCCCCTACCAGAAGGCCCGCCGCGCCCTGCGCCCGCAGCCGGGGCAGTTCGACTCGATCCGCTCGCTGGTGCTGCTCAACACGGGAATCGGCATCCTGACCATCATCACCGCCTGCCTGGCCCATCCTTTCTGAAAATGTGGGGCGTAACCTCACGCCCCCTTGATTTCCATTGAAAATCTCGATACGCACAGGGATTGTGGCGCTTTGAGGGGTCTCTACCCCGTCGCGTGTCACACTCCCCTTCCCTGCATTGCTGCAGGTACATCAGGGACGGCAGCCTGATACAGCGCGACACGGTGGCAATCGGACGGGGCCATATTCATCTGCTGATACGTTCGAGAGTAATTTGAGCGCCAAAAAAACGTCCCCCGCCCCGACCCGTTCCGCAA
>NZ_JABJWC010000034.1 GCF_013155395.1 Komagataeibacter melomenusus
CACCCGCAGCCCCGCAACACAGCCGCATGCCAGCAGCATGTGCGCAGCCCACACCCCCATCGCCCCCAGCAGCGACACGCCCCGCCACGAGCGGGCCATGAGGTCGGGCTCCACAATCGCTTCGGGCCAGACCAGATCACGCGCCAGCATCATCCACACCACCGCCAGCAGGTCACGCGCATACAGCGCCACCGCGCGGTCGGGGCCTGCCAGATCCTCCAGCATGGTGGCAAACAGGCGTAATGCCGCGCCATCGCTTTCCTCCACCCCCGCCAGCACCAGTGCCGCCGCCACCAGCGCCAGCGGCACGCGCACCACGTTCATATCCGCCACATGCGCCTGCCGTACCAGCCCCGCCAGCGTGCCATCGGGCAGGCACAGCCCCAGCACCACGCACACAAGCAGCAGCACGGGCTGGATCATGATGCCCATGCAGGCCGCCTTCAGCCCCGCATGGCCGGGCCGGGCCAGCCCGGCTGCAAGGGCCGTGACCACAAGGGCCAGAAACGCCATCTCCAGCAGCCCACCCACGATCAGCAGGTCCGACAGGTCGCTGCCGGGCAGGCCGATGCAGAATGATGGCACCAGCCCTGCCGCAGCCAGCCCTGCCGCAAGGCCCAGCCACGGGGTAACCGCCGTAACCTGCGCACCCGCCGCCGAGCGCACCCCCGCCTGCCGCCATGCATGGCGCAGCACGCGCCAGTGGGCCAGCGGGTCGGGCGGGCGGCGCTCGCCTTCCATGCAGGCCGCCATCCAGCGCAGCAGGGCAATCCAGACCGGCGCCATCAGCGCAACCAGCGCCATGTGCCAGCCCGCCAGCAACAGCGCCTGCATGTGTGCCGCAAGGAACGGCGCCATCACCCCTGCCCCCGCCATGCAATGAACATGAGCGCGAGAACGCAGGCCACCACCAGCGCCACCGGATCCGGCACCCGCCGCCCGCGCCATGTGCCAGCCACCCGGCCCGCACCGGCCCGCACGAGCCTGCGCAGCAGCACCGGGGAGCGGACAGACGCCCGCATGAAGCGCTGCCGCGCCGGTGCCGCCACGACCATATCGAGCAGCATGCGCGCGGGGTTGCCCGGCCCCACCTGCGTGAGCGGATCGCCAAACACCATCCATGGGGGCACTGCGGGCGCGCCCTGCTGCCACCCCGCCACCTGCCGCGCCGGAGCCCGGCAGGCCAGCCGCCGCGCTACCGCCACCATGCCCCCCACCAGCGCCACCAGCAGGCACAGGCGGGCGGGATGCAGTGCCGCCTCCCCATCGGGTGCGGTCAGGGTAACCGCTGCAAGACCGGACCACCCGCTTCGCGCTTCACCCTGCATCAACGCCAGCCACCAGCCGGGCCAGACGGAAACCAGCAGGATCGGCAGCCCCGCTCCCAGCACGGCCCATTGCGCGCGCACGGGCGGGTCAGCCGCCCCCGCGCCGCGCGGGGTGCGGGGCCTGCCGCACAGCATGACCGCCACAATGCGCACGAGGGCGAGCATGCGCACTGCCCAGCCCACGCCCAGCACGGCCAGCGCCAGCAGCAGCGGCACCTCGCCCGCCAGCCCGGCCGCATGCGGCATGGAGGCCAGCAGGCGCAGCAGCATCCAGATAATGGAAAAACCCAGGAGCGGCGGCAGCCCGCTTTCAGCCAGAAGGGCCAGGGCAAACAGGGCGGACAGGCGCGGCATGAGCACCCCAAGCCCGCCCAGCCGGGCCAGCACGAGCGCACCGGCCTCGCGCTCCATCACATCAAGCGCCCGGAGGGCCAGCACACCGGCAAACAGAAGGGCCGCCACCAGAAGGTAGGTGCGCTGAGCACAACTGGCCATGCCCGGCAGGTCATCGGCCCGTGCCAGCAGCCTGAGGCCCGCAAGCGTGATGATGATGCCCCCCGTGCCCCCCGCCAGCCCGGTCAGGACCCGGCGGGCATCAGGTGCCCGCAGCGCCCGCCACGAGGCGGTCATGTAGAACAGGCACCCCGCCACGATCAGCACGCCACCCCAGCGCATGCCGGCCACTGCCGTGCCCGCAGGCAGGCGCGCCCACAGGCTCATGGCAGCGAGCATCGCGGCGATATCGGCCATGTGGAAAGGCCGCAGCACACGCGGGGCCACCCGCAGGGAAAGCGAAAGCCCCAGCAGCCCGCCCGTGCCCACCGCGCACAGCCCCGGCAGCAGCCACCCCGCCTGCGCGGGAAAGACACAGCCCGCCGCCAGCAACAGCAGGGCAACCCGACCTGCCGCGTGACGTGGAGCATGACCGGCTGCCTGCAGCGCCCAGCCCGCCCCCACGCAGGCCATTACCGGCGCGCCCGCAACCGCCAGTGCTGCCGCGATGCAGGCCGCAAGATCGCGCAGGTTGCGAGCCCCTGCGCCCACAAGGCCGAGCGGCAGCAGCAGGGCCAGATCGGGCCGTGCGACAAAGACACCGGGCCATGCCACCACCCCGCCGGGCAGGGTGAAACCTGCCTGTGCCACGCCCTGCAGCAGGCTCACCGCCAGCCAGCAGGCCGCCAGCACGGGCCGCAGGCGCGCCCCCTGCCCTGGCATGCAGGCCAGCAGGGCCGTGAGCAGGGCTGCCACAAGCAGGGCCGCGAGCACGATGACAGGAATGATGACAGCCCTCCCGCATGCGCCCGGCCAGCCGGGCTTGTCAGATCATGGCATGCCGCACCGAGCGTGCCGCAGCGCCTTGGCTTCATCAATCCGCGCCCGATCCACCCACGTCAAGATGAGGCCGGTCATGCGCCGGGCCGAAGGCCGCGATGGGGGTCTGCGACCGCAGAAGAGCATACCGCAGAAGAGCATGATGGAGGATGGGCGACACGACACGCCCCGACAGCCCCGGATAGGGCGGTTAAAGGCCACAATCGGGGCACCGTAAAGCGCGCACGTAAAATATTGTCGAATATCAGAGTGTTTCCCCAAGGTATCGACAACATGATATCTGGTATGGCAACGCTAAAACCTGGCTCTTTTCGTTGCCTTCATGGCAGCGGCCGAGCGTGCATTACCCGCTTTTGTACAGGATATTCCGCCCATCCCGTTGCAGCAGACCATTCAGGTTGCGAAAACAGGCCCCGATATTGTCCTGCGGAGGCCCGATCAGTCAACCGATGACCCTGCTCGGTATTTCAAGCACGATGACGAGAGAAAATGGGTTCTTATGCCGCCTTTTTAAATAAAGGCGGCATTTTTCATCCAGACCCGCCGCACCGTCAGATCATGGCCAGCGGTTCCTTGCGGCGCGGCGGGGCGATGGCGGCATCGATCTCGGCAAGGTCATCACGCGTCAGCGTAATTTCGGTTGCGGCAAGGTTTTCGTGCTGGTGCTTCGGGCTGCCTGCCTTGGGTATGGCCAGCACGTTGTCCTGCCGCAGCACCCATGCCAGCGCGATCTGGGCGGGGCTGGCCGGGCCGAGTGATGTGGTGTGCCTTGCCGCCACCCGCGCGAGCACCGGCGCGCGCAGCAGGTCGCCGCCCTGCCCCAGTGGCGAATAGGCCATGGTCACGATGCCCGCTTCACGGTCGCGCGCCAGCAGGTCGAATTCCGCGCCACGGTAGTCGAGGCTGTACAGGACCTGGTTGGCCGCACACGGCGTGGTGGCGGTGATGCTTTCCACCTCCCGCATGCCGTCGGTATCGAAATTGGAGACCCCCCAGCTGCCGATCAGGTCCGCTGCCACCAGGTCATCAAAGCCTGCAATGGTCTCTTCCAGCGGCTCGCTGCCTTCCCAGTGCAGCAGGTAGAGGTCGAGATAGTCGGTGCCCAGCCGCTTGAGCGAGGCCTCGCACGCGCGGCGCACGCCCTTGCGCGAGGCGTTCGAGGGCAGCACCTTGCTGACCAGAAACACCGCATCACGCCGCCCGCGTATCGCCTCGCCCACCAGTTTTTCCGATCGACCGGAGCCATACATCTCGGCGGTGTCCACAACCCGGATACCGGCCTCAAGCCCGGCATGGATGCTTTTTATTTCATCCGCGCGGCGGCTGTCGCTGTCCCCCATGTTCCATGTGCCCATGCCAAGGGCCGGGACCGTGGTGCCGTTGGGGAAAGTGACCGTTTTCATACGCAACCTGCCTTTCGTCCATGCCGCGCGGGGCTGCCCCGCGCTGGTGCCTATTTGCGACGCGCCCAGCCTTTTGGCTGCTGTTGCCAGTAGCTCAGTTCATGCCCGGCCTCGCGCCACGCCACCCAGCGCGCGCGGGCGGCGGCCACGGCGGCCTCGTCATGGCCATCGAACAGGTCGAACACCCGCTCGAAAGGGGCAGGATCGGGCAGTTCCACGCCATCAAGCAGGAAGGCGAAGGTCGCGCCATTGGGCACGTCCTCGCCCTCCGTCAGCCAGATGGGCTGCCATGGCCCATGCCCCATGGCTTTCGTGCCATGGGGCAGCCAGAGCGGATTGGCGGAGCGCCACAGCCCGTCATCGAGTTCGGCCACCCGCTCGGCCGTGCCGCAGCGAATGACCGCGCGCCTGCCCGCCGCAAGCGTGCGACCAAGCAGCGCGGGCAGTACTTCCACCGCCTTGGAACGCGTCAGGTGATAGAAGCCGATCTGCGCCATGGAGTTCCCTGTTTTGCCCTGTCCTGCCACGCGGGGCAGGCATTACCCCTCGTAATGCGTGCTGACCAGGCGGTCGAGCAGGCGCACGCCAAAGCCGGTCGCACCTTTAGGCGCGTGCGAGGTGGCGCGCGACGAGAACACCGTGCCCGCGATGTCGAGATGCGCCCATGGCACGTCATTGACAAAGCATTCAAGGAACTTGGCCGCCGTGATCGACCCGCCCGGGCGGCCGCCGATGTTCTTGAGGTCGGCAATGTCCGAGCGCAGCAGTTCGAGGTAGGCGGCATCCAGCGGCATGCGCCACAGTTTCTCGCCCGTGGCCTCGCCGGTGCCGGACAGGTGGCCCGCCAGTTCATCATTGTTCGAGAACAGGCCCGCGCGTTCCACGCCAAGGCTGACCACGATCGCGCCGGTGAGGGTGGCGAGGTTGACCATGAAGCGCGGCTTGAAGCGGTCCTGCGTGTACCACAGCACATCAGCCAGCACGAGGCGGCCTTCGGCATCGGTATTGAGCACTTCCACCGTCTGGCCCGCAGCCGTGCGCACCACGTCACCGGGGCGCTGGGCGTTGCCGGACAGCATGTTCTCGACCAGGCCCACCACGCCCACGGCGTTGACCTTCGCCTTGCGCCCGGCCAGGGCCGCCATGGTGCCAACCACGGCGGCGGCACCGCCCATGTCGGTCTTCATCTCGTCCATGCCAGCGGCGGGCTTGATCGAGATGCCGCCGGAATCAAACGTCACACCCTTGCCCACGAAGGCGACCGGGGCCTCACCCTGCGTGCCGCCATTCCAGCGCATGATGACCGTGCGCGGCGGCGCGTCGCTGCCCTGGGCCACGCCAAGCAGCGCGCCAAAGCCCAGCTTGTGCATGGCGTCACGGTCGAGCACTTCCACTTCCACGCCAAGGTCGCGCAGGGCGAGGATGCGCTGCTCGAATTCGGGCGGGCGCAGCATGTTGGCGGGCTCGGATACGAGGTCACGGCACAGGAACACGCCACGCGCCACCGCCAGCAGCGGCTGCCACGCCGCCTGCGCTGCCGCCGGGTCAGCCGTGAGCACGCTCACCGTGGCCAGCTTGCCCGCCTCACCCTTGCGCGGGGTGGTGCGATACGAATCGAAGCGGTAGCTGCCCAGCACGGCACCAAGCGCTGCATGGGCGGCAAACCCGGGGGAAAGGCTGTCAGCCACGATCGTGCCCTGCGTGCCGCCCTGCGCCAAGGCGCGGGCGGCGGCAACGCCCGCCCGTTCGGCCTGTGTCGCGCACAGCTCGTCCATCACGCCAAGCCCGACAAGGATCACGCGGTCATAGCCTGCGCCGGGCGCCAGCACCACGCAGGTCTTGGCCAGCTCAAAGCCGAAGCGGGCGGCCCTGGCGGCACGCGCCAGCGCCCCGCCGGTAGCGGCATCGACCTGGGCGAACACGCCAGCAGGGGCATCGGGGGAAGCGAGGATGGCGATCGTGCCGCCGGCAGGCGCCGTGGCATCGGAAAAGGCGATATCGAGCATGGGGGTCACGGGGCTCCGCTTTGATCAAAGGTGTGGATGAACGGCGTGAAACCCTGCCCCGCCCCATGCGGGAAAGGGCCGGTTTTTCGCCGCCGGGCACCATCAGGGCCGATAAAGGCATGACGGCACGGCACGAGTAAGCTAATGCGAACAGCATGAATACGCCATCCATGCCAGCTTATGAGGACAGATTCCTTCTGGATCTGGCCCTGCGCCTTGCCGATGAAGCCGCCGAGCTGATCCGCGCCATCCGCGCGCGCGGCTTCGCCACCACGGTCAAGACCGACAGTTCCCCCGTAACCGAGGCCGACCACGCGGCGGAGGCGCATATCCTCAAGGGCCTGCGCGCCCATGCGCCCGCCATCCCCGTCGTGGCGGAGGAGGAAATGGCCGCGGGCATCCGCATCGATCCCGGCAGCGAGTTCTGGCTGGTCGACCCGCTTGATGGCACGCGCGAATTTGCTGCGGGCCGCGATGATTTTACCGTCAATATCGGCCTGGTGCGCAACAACCGGCCCGTGCTCGGGGCCGTGGCCCTGCCCGCCTACCACCAGCTTTACGGCGCGGGCGCCGGGCGCGGGGCCTTCCGAATTGATGAAAAGGGCGAGCAGGCGATCCATGTCCGCCGCCCCCCGGCACAGGGGCTGACCGTGCTGGCCTCGCGCCATTATGCCGATGACCCGCGGCTGAAGGAATTCCTGGGCGGCCACCCCGTCGCCCATCTGGGCAATATCGGCTCGGCGGCCAAGTTCATCCGCGTGGCGGAAGGGCTGGCCGATCTCTACCCCCGCCTCGGCACCACCATGGAGTGGGACACCGCCGCCCCGCAGGCCGTGGTCGAGGCCGCCGGTGGCGCCATCCTCACCCCCGATGGCAAGCCACTGGCCTATGGCAAGCCGGAGTGGCGCAACCCGCACTTCGTGTGCCGTGGGGCGCGGTAGGCAAGAGCGCATGCAGACCCGCCTGCTCCCAGACACCCCCGCCGGGATCGAGACCGCACGTGCCATCCTGCGCGCGGGCGGGCTTGTGGCCTTCGGCACCGAGACGGTTTACGGCCTTGGCGCGGATGCGGCCAATGACCGGGCGGTGGCCGCCATCTATGCCGCCAAGGGCAGGCCGGGGCGCAACCCGCTCATCAGCCACTTCTCCACCACTGAGGCCGCCTTCGCACAGGTCGCGGCAACGGAGCTGGCCCGCATGCTGGCCGCGCGGTTCTGGCCCGGCCCGCTGACCATGGTGCTGCCCCAGGCCCCCGGCTGCGTTATCTCGCCCATCGCCACGGCAGGGCTCGGCACCGCCGCCGTGCGGGTGCCGGCAGGGGCCACCACGCTGGCGCTGCTGAAAGCGTGCGGCTTTCCCGTCGTAGCACCCTCGGCCAATCCCTCGGGCAGGGTCAGCCCTTCTGATGCGCAGCATGTCATGGCGGGGCTTGGGGGCCGGATTGACGCGGTGCTCGATTGCGGCCCCTGCCGCGTGGGGGTGGAGAGCACGATCATCGACCTCTCAGGCCCCGTGCCGGTGCTGCTGCGCCCCGGCGGCATCACGCTTGAAGCGCTGGAGGAAGCCTGCGGCATGCCCGTAGCCCTGCCCGTAGCCGCGAGCAATGATGCCCGCCCTTCCGCCCCCGGCCAGCTTTCATCGCATTACGCGCCCGGCCTGCCCGTGCGGCTTGACGCCACCAGCGTGCGCGCGGATGAAGCCCTGCTGGCCTTTGGCGCGCCGCTGCCAGGCAGCCCGGTGGTGTGGAACCTGAGCGAAGGCGGTGATTTGCACGAAGCGGCAGCCCGCCTCTTCGCGGGGCTGCGGTTTCTTGATATGGAGGGGCAGCGCCGGGGGCTGGTCGGGATTGCCGTGCAGCCCGTGCCCCGGCATGCGCTGGGGCGGGCCATCCGCGACCGGCTGACCCGTGCGGCCTGTCCGCGTCCGTAATGACTTCAACCGCATGATCCGACCCCGGTGCAGCTGACATGAGCGATACACAGACAATCGACCCCAGGGAACTGAGAATCCTTTCGGATATTCTTGCCCTTGTGCTGGATGAGAACGCTGGCCAGTCGGAAACGGCGCTTGCCGCCATCCGCGCGCGCGCGCTCAAGAACCAGGTCACGGGCGGCGCGCTCAAGAACCTGTTCACCGCCATTGCCCCCAATCCGCCGCCCAAGGCCGCCCCCAAGCCCCGCGCGCCACGCGCCACCAAGGCGAGTGCTGCCGCCAAGAAAGAAATCGAGGAGTCGCACGCCCGCATTGCCGAGATGGCGGCAAGCATCCGCACGCTCGATGCGACGCTGCGCGACACGCGTGTCGAACTGCGCTCGGCCCTGGCCCGCAACGATGCGCTGACCGCCGAACTGCGCCAGACCCAGCAGGCCCGCGCCGAGACACAGGCCGCGCTGTCGGTCGCGCATAACAGCAGCCGCCCGGCCACGCGCCGCTCATCGGGCCTGATCGTGGCCGCCGCCGTGGGCGCGCTGACCGGCTTCGCCCTGACCGAGGCCTTTCACCTGCTGGCCCAGCCCAGCCCGGCGCAGGCCAGCGCCACCTACCCGCCCGTGCGCCACCATGGGCAGGCATGGCTCATGCCCTCTTCCTTCCCCTCCCATACAGGACACATGCTGTCATGACCGTATCCCCCTCACCCGCGCCCGCGCGCCCTGACCTGATCGCGCGCTTTACCGATCTGCTCGGCCCGGTTGGCGTGCTGGTGGATGCGACGGACACCGCCAGTTTCTGCACCGACTGGCGCGATCTCTACCATGGCCGCGCGCTGGCCGTGCTGCGCCCCGCCAATACCGCGGAACTCGCCGCCATCGTGCGCCTGTGCAACGAGCAGGGCGTGCCCATGGTGCCCCAGGGCGGCAATACCAGCATGGTGGGCGGCGCCACACCTGATGACACCGGGCGCGAGGTGGTGATCTGCCTCTCGCGCATGAACCGCGTGCGCGCCATCGATCCCGCCGACCTGACCATGGAGGTCGAGGCGGGTGTTACGCTGAAGGCAGCACAGGACGCAGCCCGTGAGGCGGGTTTCATGCTGCCGCTTTCCATCTCATCGGAAGGCTCGGCGCAGATGGGCGGCGTGCTGGCCACCAATGCGGGCGGCAACAACACGCTGCGCTATGGCAATGCGCGCGAACTCACGCTCGGCGTCGAGGCGGTCATGCCCGATGGCAGCGTGTTCCATGGCCTGCGCCGCCTGCGCAAGGACAATACCGGTTACGCGCTGCGCCAGCTGCTCATCGGCTCGGAAGGCACGCTGGGCATCATCACCACCGCCATCATCCAGCTCCACCCCCAGCCCCGCGCCATCGAGGCCGCCCTGTGCGCGGTGGAGGATGCCGATGCGGCGCTGAAGCTGCTCGGCCTGCTGCGCGCGCGCGACCCGGCCCTGGTGCAGGCGTTCGAGTTCATGTCCGGCACGGGCATGGACCTCGTGACCAGCCTGATCGCGGGCACGGCCCTGCCGCTGGGCGAGCGCGCGCCCGCCTATGTGCTGGTCGAGCTCGCCACCCCCCGCCCCGATGCCGACCTGCGCGAATACACCGAGGAAGTGCTGGGCGACGCCCTTGAGGAAGGCATCATCACCGATGCCGTGATTGCCGAGAGCGAAGGCCAGCGCGCGGGGCTGTGGAAGCTGCGCGAGGAACACGCCGAAGCCCAGCGCCGCGCGGGGGCCAGCGTGAAGAACGACGTGTCCGTGCCGGTCACGCATGTGCCGGAACTGATCCGCCGCGCCACAGCGGCGTGTACAGCGCTGATACCGGGCATCCGCCCCGCGCCCTTTGGCCACATGGGCGATGGCAACATCCACTTCAACCTTGTCCAGCCCGAGGGCATGGACCCTGCCGCCTTCCTCGCGCGCAGCCATGACATCATGGATACGGTGGCCGATATCGTGAAGGATCTCGATGGCTCGTTCTCGGCCGAGCACGGGGTGGGCCAGCTCAAGCCCTACATGATGCCCGCATGGCGTGGTGGCGCGGAACTTGCGGCCATGCGCCACATCAAGGCCGCCCTCGACCCCAAAAACCTGATGAACCCCGGCAAGGTCCTGCCGCCGCCCCAGCCGGGCGCATGAACCCACGCCCCGCCGTGCCGCGCGTAACAGACTGTTCCACCCCCCCCTCCGGGCGGGGTTCACCCCTTTTGCCCCGGCGGGAACAGGGGTAGACAGGGGCATGCCTGCCCTCCGCCCTGGTCCCGACCGCCTTGCGCCGCGCCTGTCGATTCTGGATCGCTACATGCTGCGCCAGCTCCTGCTGGCGCTGGCAGCGAGTACGGGCGCGCTGGCCACGCTGATCTGGCTGACCCAGTCGCTGCATTTCGTCTCGCTTGTGGTGGGGCGCGGGCTGTCGCTGCGCGTGTTCCTGGAACTGACCAGCCTGCTCATCCCCTCCTTCGTGGCGGTAATCCTGCCCATCACCACCTTTGTCGTGGTGCAGTTCATCTACCAGCGCTTCGGCACCGACCGCGAACTGACCGTGATGCAGGCGGCAGGGCTCTCACCTTTCATGATGGCGCGGCCGGGGCTGATGTGCGCGGCCATTGCCACGGGGGCGTGCCTGCTGCTCAACGTGTGGGTGGTGCCGGTGTCCTACCATGCCTTCCGGCAGTATGAATTCCAGATCCGCAACCGCATGGCCGCCTTCCTGATCCAGGATGGCGTGTTCACCCAGGTGTCGGACAGCATGACGGTCTATATCCGCACGCGCGACAAGGACGGCACGCTGCATGGCATCATGGTGGAAGACGACCGCACGCCGGGTGCCGAGGCCACCATCCTGGCCGAGGAAGGCAACCTCGTGATCGTGGGCGACCAGCCGCGCGTGGTGCTGTTCAACGGCTCAAGGCAGGAAATCGACACCCATACCGGCCGGCTGAACGTGCTGACATTCGCGCGCAACACCATCGACCTGTCCAGCCCGCACGGCAACCACACCCGCCAGCCCGACGCCAACGAACTGCCGATCGCCCAGTTGCTGCACCCGGACATGCACGTCTATTCCCGCCGCGATGAAAGCAAGATGGTCATCGAGGCCTGGCGCAGGCTGAGCACGCCGTTCTGCGCCTTCTCGTTCGCCATGATCGGGCTGCTTGGCGCGATGGGGGGCAATTATTCACGCCAGTCCAGCATCATCCGCCCGGTGCTGGCCATACTGGGCGTGGTGGCCGTGCAGGCGCTCACGCTGGCGGTGCAGAACCTTGCCTCGCGCAACCTGCAGCTCATGCCGCTGATGTGGATCTGCACCCTGACCCCCGGCCTGATCTGCGCCGTGATCCTGTTCTGGCCCGAATTCCGCGCGGACCGTGAAACACCCGCTCCGGCAGGCAGCCCGCGCCCATGAACCTGGCCTTTACGCTCTCGCTCTACATCGCGCGGCAGTTCACCTATGCCACGCTGGCCGTGATCGCGTTCCTGACCGGGCTGATCACGATGTTCGATTTCATCGACCTGCTGCGCCGGGTCTCGACACGCCCCAACGTGCCGACATCGCTGGTGAGCGAGATCGCGTTCCTGCACATTCCCTTCGCCTGCCTCGAGATCCTGCCCTTTGGCGTGCTGCTGGGCGGCATCATCTGCTTCTGGCGGCTGGCGCGCACGTCGGAGCTGGTGGTGGCGCGGGCGGCGGGCATCTCGGCATGGCAGTTCCTGGCAGGCCCGGTCATCTGCGCCGTGCTGATCGGCACGGTGGCCACCACCGCCGTCTCGCCGCTTTCCTCCGTCATGTATCGCCGCGCCGAGGTGCTCGACCGGCAGTACCTGCGCGACAATAACGGCAAGTCGCTCAACATGACCGGCGGCACGCTGTGGCTGCGCCAGAGCGATAACGGGCTGGTCAGCCACGGCACGGCCATCATCCATGCCCGCCGGGTCAGGCTCAGTGGGGGCATGCTGCATGTGGGGGGGATCACCGTCTTCCGCATGGGGCCTGATGATGACCTGATCACCCGCATCGAGGCCGAGAACGGCTACCTGGGCAAGGGGCGGTGGGTCCTGACCACGGCCCGCCTGCTACGCCCCGACGAGATGCCCGAGGCGATGGGCGAGATCACGCTGCCCGCCGACCTGACCCTGGCCGGGGTGGAGGAAAGCTTTGCCTCGCCCGATACGCTGTCGGTCTGGGCGCTGCCGGGCTTCATCCGCCAGCTCAGGCGCTCGGGCTTTTCCACCATCCGCCACCGGCTGCATTTCCAGACCCTGCTCACGCTGCCGGTGCTGTCGGGCACCATGGCGCTGGTGGCCGCCGGTTTTTCCATGCGGCCCGCGCGCCGCGGCGGGGTGGTGCGCATGATCAGCTTTGGCGTGGCGGCCGGTTTTGCGCTGTTCGCCATCTCCAAGATCGCGGCGCAGTTTGGTGAAACGGGCACCCTGCCGCCCCTTCTGGCCGCATGGGCGCCCACCGTGGCCGGGCTTTGTCTTGCAGTCACGCTACTTCTTCATCTAGAGGACGGTTAATGTCCCGCCCCGCCCCTTCCCTGCGCGCGCCGTCACCACGGCCCCCCGCCGCCATGCGGCGGTTCTCGCGCGGGCTGCTGCTTGCGGCCACGGCACTGGGCGGCCTCATGTTCGGGGTGGAGGCGCGGGCGGAGGGGCCGGTGCGCGCCATGCCCATCCATGCCCCCAAGAGCCAGCCCGAAGCCCCGGCCTCGTTTACCGGCACGGTATCGAATACCGACCCGATGACCTTCCAGGCCGACCATGTGGCCTATGACAGCAAGAACGGCATCGCCACATGGACCGGCAACGTGCAGTTGTGGCAGAATGACCAGATCATGCGCGCCGACAAGGTCGTCTATGACCGCAATACCGGCATTGCCGCGGCACACGGCAACGTGGCCCTTGTCGAACCGGACGGCACGGTGCTGTTTACCGAATATGCCGAACTGAGCAACGGCATGCGCGATGGCATCATGACGCGCATGTATGCCCAGATGTATGGCAATGCCCGCCTTGCCGCCAACGGGCTGCGCCGCACCAACAGCAAGGTCAATGACCTCACGCGCGTGGTCTATACCGCGTGCGAAATCTGTGCGCGCCACCCCGAGCGCGCGCCGTTCTGGCAGTTCCGCTCCTTTGACGCCACGCATGACCTGCAGCACAAGCGGCTGGAATTCCGTGATGTGTTCTTCGATTTCTTTGGCGTGCCGGTTTTCTACCTGCCCGCCTTCTCCATGACCGACCCGTCCGTGCGGCGGCAGAGCGGGTTCCTTACCCCCGGCTTCACCCCGCATGACCGCTACCTGGGCACCTATGTCACCATCCCGTATTACTGGGTGATCGACCGCTTCTCGGATCTGACGGCAACCGGCCTGTTCGCCACGCGCACCGGGCCGGAACTCATGACGAGCTTCCGCCGGTATTTCAGCAACGCGCGCCTCTTCGTCAATGGCAACATCGCCTATGACACCCACCATGACAGCACCTACGTCAACACGTTTGGCGATACGGTGGACAGTTCGAACAACCATGGCGTGCAGGGCTACATCTCGGCCAATGGGGTCGTGAACATCAACAAGACCTGGCGCGCGGGCGGCAATATCCAGTGGGCCAGTTCGCCCAACTACATGCGCGACTACCGCGTCAGCGGCTATGGGCAGGACACGCTCAATTCCAACCTCTACCTTGAAGGCTTCGGCACCGGCTCGTATTCGCGCATCGATGCCGAGGGCTATCAGGGCATGAACCAGGGCATCATCAACAACAAGGACCTGCCCTGGGTCCTGCCGCGCTACACCTACAGCTATTTTGGCCAGCCCGATGCGCTGGGCGGGCGCTTTGCGCTTGATACGACCGATTTCTATGTCTACCGCCAGAACGGCACATCCGACCAGCGCGGCCAGCTCTCGCTCAACTGGGACCGCCCCTTCCACAATTCGCTGGGGCAGATCTGGAACCTGACGCTGCATGTCGAATCCGCCGTCCATCGCGCGACCGACCTCAACGCCCAGCCCAATTTCGGCCGCACCGCGCGCGCGCAGGTGGAAGGGCAGGTGGAACCCACCGTGGCGCTGAAAATGAACTGGCCCTTCCTGCGCAGCTTCAACCACAATACCGGCACCCAGATCCTCGAGCCGATCGTGCAGTTCATCGCCGCCCCCAACACCGGCAACAGCACCTCGCGCAATATCCCCAACGAGGACAGCCTGACCTACGAGTTCACCGATTCCACGCTGTTCGCCATCAACCGCTACGCGGGCACGGACCGGCTTGATGGCGGCCTGCGCGCCAATGTGGGGCTGCATAATAACTGGACCTGGAACGGCCACCAGATCGACGTGCTGGTCGGCGAGAGCTTCCAGGAGCATATCGACCACAACCGCATCCCCTATTCGGGGCTGAACCATCACCTGTCGGATGTGGTGATGGGCACGCGCATGGTGCCCAACCAGTATTTCGATTTTGACGGCAAGATGCGGCTCGACCCCTATGCGGGCAAGGTGGACTTTGCCGATGCGCTGGGCAGTGCGGGTTTCCGCCATTTCCGCGTAACGGGCGGCTACCTGTTCGAGCCGGTGACGCCGTATTACTATTACGCCCAGCGCTCCTACGCCACGGCGCCGCCGGCCATTTACTACAAGCCGGTCAGTGAACTCACGGTGGGTGCCGCCTCCAACTGGGATAACTGGCACATTGCCGCCTATCTGCGCCGCAGCCTCTCACGCAAGGAAAGCGTGGCGGTGGGTGGCGATGCGGGCTACCAGAATGACTGCTTCGGGCTCGATGTCATGTATCTCAAGCAGTACACCACGATTGGTGGCCAACAGAGCAATTCGACCGTAATGTTCTCCCTTACGTTCAAAACCATCGGCACGTTTGGTATAAATGGCTGACCTGATGCGCGAAAGACCGAGCCGGATGTCCCACTTCCCTGCCACCCATGGCACAGCCTTCCCCCCCGCACCTGGCCGTAGCAGGCGGCGGCGCATGCTGGCCGCGGCCCTGCTGGCCTGCCTGGCGCTGACGGGGCACCAGCAGGCGGCCTGCGCCCGCAGCGCCCACGCCATTGCCCAGCAGGCCCAGGCGGCGGAAGACCAGGACTCCATTGTCGCCACCGTCAATGGCGCGGTGCTGACCAAGCGCGATATCGACACGCGCGGGCGGCTGTTTGCGCTCTCGTCGGGGCTGGATGTGAGCGACGACGTGATGCAGCGCCTGCGCCCGCAGATCGTGCGCCAGTTGATCGATGAAAAACTGCGCATGCAGGAAATGCTCGATCGCCACATCAACGTGCCCATCCAGCAGATCGCGGCCGCCATTGCCGGCATCGAGCAGCGCAACGGCATGCCCGAGAACGCGCTGCGCAACAAGCTGGCGGAAGATGGCGTGTCGCTGACCACGCTGATCGACCAGATCCGCGTGCAGCTTGGCTGGTCGCAGGTGCTGCGGCAGGAAACGGCGGAGCACGGGCGCATCACCGCAGCCGAGATCGAGCAGCGCATGGCAGCCCTCAAGCGCGAGGATGGCAAGCCGGAATACATGATCAGCGAGATCTTCATCCCCGTCGAGGATCAGCGCCACCCCGAAGGCGAGCTGAAATTTACCGAAACCATCATTCAGGAACTGCGCGAGGGCGCGCCTTTCCCCATTGTCGCGGCCCAGTTCTCGCAGGGGCAGAGCGCGCTTGACGGCGGGATGATGGGCTGGACGCAGGAAGACGGGCTTGACCCGCAGGTGGTGTCCGTCGCGCGCCAGATGCCCGATGGCGCCATTTCCAACCCCATCCGGGTGGCGGGCGGGTACGTGATCGCCACCATTGCCGAGCGCCGCACGGTGGGCCACCAGATGGTGAGCGTGCTCTCCATAAGGCAGGCCTTCTTCCCCTTCGACGCGCCGCTCGACCCCGAGAACCCGACGGACCAGCAGAAGCAGACGCTTGATGCCGCCAATGCCTTTTCCGCCAGTGCCAAAAGCTGCGACCAGGTGGAAGCGCAGAACAAGAAAAACGGTGAAAAGCATCCGTCTGACCCCGGCGACCTGCTGCTGAACCACCTCAACCCGCAGATGCGCGAAGTGCTTGAGCCACTGCCGCCCGGCAAGCCGAGCCATCCGCTGGTTTCGGTTGACGGAATTCTGGTGCTGATGGTCTGCTCGCGTGAAGAGCGCAACATCGCCATCCAGACCCCCAGCCAGATTGCCGATCACCTGCTGAGCGAGCGCGTGGAGCAGACTTCGCGCCAGCTCAACCGCGACCTGCAGCGCCGCGCGATCATCGACATGCGCTCCAAGACCTGATCGCTGCCATGACCATGCCACAACGCCCCCATGGGCTTGAGCCGCTGCGCGACACCATTGCGCGGCATGGGCTGGATGCGCGCAAGGCGCTCGGGCAGCACTTTCTGCTTGATCCCGGCATTACGGCGCGGATCGCGGCCCTGGCGGGCGATCTTGCGGGGCAGCATGTGGTCGAGGTCGGCCCCGGCCCCGGTGGCCTGACCCGCGCGCTGCTTGATACAGAGGCGGCCAGCATCATTGCCGTCGAGGTCGATCCACGCGCGGTGGCGGTCATTACCGAGCTTGCCACCCATGCGCCGGGCCGCCTGCAGATCATCGAGGCGGATGCCATGCGCCGCGATCTCGCCACGCTATGCCCCGCTCCGCGCCAGATCATTGCCAACCTGCCCTATAACGTGGGCACGCCGCTGCTCGTGGGCTGGCTGCGGCAGGCCAGTGCCTGGTCACGGCTGACGCTCATGTTCCAGCAGGAAGTAGCCGAGCGCATCTGTGCCGCCCCCGGCTCCGAGCATTATGGCCGGCTGGGCGTGCTGGCGCAGTGGACATGCCGGTGCGGAGTGATGATGCATATTCCCCCCGGCGCGTTCTCGCCGCCACCCAAGGTCCATTCCGCCGTGGTGGGGCTGATCCCGCATGCGCAGCAGCCCGATGCCGCGCTGTTCCGCGCCATGGAGCAGGTAACGGCCGCAGCCTTCGGGCAGCGGCGCAAGATGCTGCGCGGGGCGCTGAAATCCATCGGCGGCGAAGCACTGCTGGCCGAGGCGGGGATTGAAGGCAGCCGCCGGGCGGAAACGCTCGGGATCGCGGATTTCGACCGTCTGGCCCGCCTGCATGCCCGCCGCAGCACGGCTGTGGCCTGAAAAGATAAAAGTTGGCTTAAGCAGCACTTTCCACCCGCTGGCCCCGCGTCATCATGTAATCACGCGCCAGCGGCAGGGCATCGATTTCACGCGAGAGCGTAAGCTGGAAGTTCATGTGCCCCTGCACGCGAAACGCCAGTTCCGACACCACCAGATAGAACTCGAACATGCGGCAGAAACGCTCATCATACAGCCGGGCGATCTGGGCGCGCCGGGCGGCGAAGCGCGTGCGCCAGTGGGCGATGGTGCGGGCGTAATGCAGGCGCCAGATCTCGCAATCGGCCAGCCACAGCCCGGTGCGTTCCACGGCCCCCACCACCTCGCTCACGGCGGGGGAATAGCCACCGGGAAAGATGTAGCGGTCGATCCACGGATTGGTCACGCCCGGCCCTTCCCGGCGGCCTATGGCGTGCAGCACCATCACGCCATCGGGCCTGAGCGCGCGGCGCATGGCGGCAAAGAAGGCCGGGTAATGCGCCACCCCCACATGCTCGAACATGCCGACTGAAATGATCCGGTCATACTGCCGGGCCACAGTGCGGTAATCGAGCAGTTCAAAGCGTGCCCTGCCCTCCAGCCCTGCGGCCCGCGCCCGGTTCTGCGCAATGTGCAACTGCTCGCGCGACAGCGTGATGCCGGTGACATGCGCGCCGTAGTCACGCGCCAGCGTCAGCCCCAGCCCGCCCCAGCCACACCCCACATCCAGCACGCTCATGCCGGGGCGGTGCAGGTGCAGCTTGGCGGCGAGATGATGCTTCTTGGCGGCCTGTGCCTCGGCCAGCGTTTCGTGCCCGGTGGGGAAGTAGCCGCAGGAATACTGCATGTCCTCATCAAGGAAATGCCGGTACAGCGTGCTGTCGAGGTCATAATGATGGGCGACATTGCGCCGCGCGCGCCCCCGGGTGTTATCCTGCAGCCATGACCGCGCCATGTAGCGCAGGGTGGAGAACACGCGCTCGCCTGCCGGGCTGCGCTCCATCACGTTGCGCATGAGCACATGCATCAGTTCATACAGCGTGCAGCCCACGGGGCATAGCGTGCCCGCCATGTAGGCCTCGCCCACCTTCAGCGCCGGGTCGAGCAGCAGGGCGCGCGCGGTGGCCGCATCGGCAAGGCGCATGGCGGCCTGCGGGCCGGGGCGCCCCGCGTAGCTGCGCCGGTCTCCATCAGGGTAATAGACCTCGAGCCGGCCGGATGTGATGAAATGGGCGAACGCCCGGTCCAGCAGTACAGGCGCCATCGGTCTTCTCCCCGCATGCCTTATGCTGCAACCCGAACGGCAAAAGCCCGGAAGAGTTTCCTCTTCCGGGCTTTCACAACCAGTCCAGCCACCCGCCAGGCGGGCGACGGATCAGGTCAATCAGACAGCCGGAGTTTCCTCAATGGCGGTTTCTTCCGAAACTTCGCCTTCGGTTACCACGCCTTCATCAGCCAGTGTGGGCTCGTCGTCGAGATCGACGCCGATTTCCTCGCCACGGGCCTGACGCTCTGCTTCTTCCTCAGAGCGGGCAACGTTCACGGTTACCTGCATGGACACTTCCGGGTGCAGGGCGACGCTGACGTCATACAGGCCAAGCTGCTTGATCGGCTCGGGCAGGATCACCTGGTTACGGGTGATGGTCAGGCCAGCTTTGGTCGCCGCTTCAGCGATGTCACGGGTCGTGACCGAGCCGTACAGGCTGCCGCTGTCACCCGCCTGGCGGATCAGGATGACCGACAGGCCGTGCATGCGCTCGGACAGGCGCTCGGCCTCCTCGCGGTTCTTGAGGTTCTGGGCCTCAAGCTGCACGCGCTCACGCTCGAAGCGCTCGCGGTTGTGTGCGTTGGCGCGGATCGCCTTGCCCTGGGGCAGCAGGAAGTTGCGGGCATAGCCCGGCTTCACCGTGACGATCTCGCCCATCTGGCCCAGCTTCTCGACGCGCTGGAGCAGGATGAGTTCTACTGCGGACATGATTCTGCCTCCCTCAGCTTACAATGTAGGGCAGCAGGGCCAGGAAACGCGCACGCTTGATGGCCTGGGCCAGTTCACGCTGCTTCTTGGCGGAGACTGCCGTGATGCGGCTGGGAACGATCTTGCCACGCTCGGACAGGAAGCGGCTCAGCAGGCGCACGTCCTTGTAGTCGATCTTCGGCGCGTTGGGGCCGGAGAACGGGCAGGACTTGCGGCGACGGTAGAACGGACGGCGCGCGCCAACCGCAACGCGGCGGGCGGCGGGGTTGATCTCGGTGGTTTCAGACATCAGCTCTTACTCCGCTTCGGCGCTGGCAGTGGCGTTGGCGCGCTGCTGTTCTTCACGCTCGTTACGGGCGCGGAACTCCTCGCGGTCATCGAAATTGCGGCGCGTGCCACGGCCACTCTCGAAACGGCCGGTGGGCTTGGGCCCACGGAAGCCACGCTCACGCTCGTCACCCTTGCGCGACAGAATGACGGAGGGTGCCTCGTCGATCTCGTCGATGCGCAGGGTCAGGACGCGCAGGATATCTTCGTTCAGGCCGAGCTGGCGCTCGATTTCCTTGACGGCGGCGGCAGGCGCATCAAGGCCGAGGAGCATGTAGTGGCCCTTGCGGTTCTTCTTGATACGGTAAGCCAGCGTGCGCAGGCCCCAGTATTCGCGCTTCTTGATGGAGCCGGATTCGGCTTCCAGGTAGGTGGCGATGCCATCAGCAATGGCTTCGACCTGCTGCTGCGACACGTCATTACGTGCGATCAGCACGGTTTCATACAACGGCATTGGTACTCCCTTCGGATCACTTCAACCCCCGCATGGCCGGACACGGTCCGCCATGTTGCCCACAGGGCACGGGTATAGCCGGGGGCGATGCCACGCACCCGGCAGGGAAGGAGCGGGTTGAAACACAAACCCCGCCCCCACACAAGGAAAAAGTACGGTTTACTTCGGATCTTTCGGCGCCAGCCACGTAAAGACGGGCTCGGGCGAGACCAGTTGCGGCTCGTCATGGCGGAACCCGGTCACCGATTTGACCACCGCCAGCGGCACGCCAAACATCGGGCCGGGGCCATGCGTCCCGCCATGCGCCATCATGGCACGGGTGGCGGCAAAGGCCTCCTCATGCAGTGCGGACACACCAGGCGGGGCCTCACCGCGTATCTCGAGCGCAAGCATTTCTCCCCCGCGGCCGTCATGCACCACGCTCCAGCGTTCCTCGCCCGCATCGTATCCCTGCGACCGGCTGACGGGGTCAACGCTGCCCACGTCACACGTGACCAGCATGCCCTCGCGCGCCAGGCTGTTGCGGTCGTAATCGGCCAGAAGTCCGCTGTCGTTATCGACGCGGATGACAAACCACCCGTTGGGCAGGTCGGCTATGGCGTAAGGTGCCTCACCACCCGGATCGGGCGTGCCGGTGTCATACAAGCCAAGCGCATCGATCAGGCCAGCCCGATCCACGCCATGGAACTTGTAGTAGGATACGTCGAACTCCATTTCCCTCTCTCCAGTTATGAGGATAGGGAGGAAATGGTAACGTGTTCGTGTTATAACAATATCCGGAATACTATTTTTATGCGCATATTCGCCTGTCAGGCCAGCCGCAGCCGCGCAGGCGGCACAAGGCCGAGGGCATGCGGAATGGTCCAGACCTCATGCAGGGTGCGCACCTTGCGAAACCCCGCCCGCAGGTAATTGGGCAGCGCGCGCGGATGGTCGGCCGAGCAGGTATTGACCCGGAGGGCCGCAGGCCGCAGGCCCCACGCCCGCGCCACCATGTTGTGCAGGAAAGCCTGCCCCACCCCGCGCCCGATCCAGGCGGGCAGCAGGCCAAAATAGGCGATATTCACGTCAGGCCCGTAGCGGCTGTCGAGTTCGCAGAAACCGGCAGGCTCACTGCCATCATAGAGCACATGCACGGCAATGCCGGGGCCTGAAAGCAGGCGGGCCAGATCGGCATCGGGCATGACGCGGCGCAGCCACCAGCAGTAATCCTGCCCCACCCCATCATACAGCGCGCGGTACCACGCAACACCGGGGCGGAAGGTCTGGCGGATGGTGTAGCCCGGCGGCAGCGCCGGGGGCTGGCCGGGGGGCGGACGGTCCATGCACAGGAACGTCACATCCACCCCGACCCGTGTTCCACCCCCATCCGGCGCGTTGCCGCCGGGGGCACATGGAACCTCAGTTATCATCAAGGAACGAGCGCAGCTTGCGGCTCCGGCTGGGGTGCTTGAGCTTGCGCAGCGCCTTGGCCTCGATCTGGCGGATACGCTCGCGGGTGACGTTGAACTGCTGGCCCACTTCCTCAAGCGTATGGTCGGTGTTCATGCCGATGCCAAAACGCATGCGCAGCACGCGTTCCTCACGCGGGGTGAGCGAGGACAGCACGCGCGTCGTTGCCTCGCGCAGGTTGGTCTGGATGGCGGCATCAAGCGGGATGACGGCGGCCTTGTCCTCGATGAAGTCACCAAGGTGGCTGTCTTCCTCGTCACCGATCGGGGTTTCGAGCGAGATCGGCTCCTTGGCGATCTTGAGCACCTTGCGCACCTTTTCCAGCGGCATGCCCAGCTTCTCGGCCAGTTCCTCGGGGGCGGGCTCGCGCCCGATCTCGTGCAGCATCTGGCGCGAGGTGCGCACGAGCTTGTTGATCGTCTCGATCATGTGCACGGGAATGCGGATGGTGCGCGCCTGATCGGCGATCGAGCGGGTGATGGCCTGCCGGATCCACCACGTGGCGTAGGTGGAGAACTTGTAGCCGCGGCGGTATTCGAATTTGTCCACCGCCTTCATCAGCCCGATATTGCCTTCCTGGATCAGGTCAAGGAACTGCAGGCCGCGATTGGTGTATTTCTTGGCAATCGAGATCACGAGGCGCAGGTTGGCCTCGATCATTTCCTTCTTGGCGCGCGCCGAATCCCGCTCCCCGCGGGAGACGGTGGCATAGACGCGGCGGAACTCGCCTACCGGCAGCCCGGTTTCCTGCGTCAGTTCGGCCACCTGGTTGCGCAGGCGGATCACCGTCTCGGCATGCTTGGCCAGGAAGTTCTTCCACGACTTGGCGGGCAGGGCCGCGACCATGTCCATCCAGCCCGGATCGAGTTCGCGGCCACGGTATTTGAGCAGGAAGTCATCACGCGAGACGCGGGTGCTCTCGGCAAGGCGCAGCATGCGGCCTTCAAGCCCGTTGAGGCGCTGGAAAATGCCCTTGAGATGCTCGACCAGCACCTCGATGCGGGCATTGTGCAGGTGAACCTGCTGCACCTTGCCCACCAGTTCCAGGCGCAACTGCTCGTAGCGGGCTTCCTCATCGGCGGAGATTTCGAGCCCGGCGGTGAATTTCTCCAGCCGCTCGGCCTGCACCTTGTGCAGCGCCTCGTACAGCGCCTCGACTTCCTGGAACTGCTCGAGGATCTCGGGCTTGAGCTTTTCCTCCAGCGCGGAAAGCGACAGGCCGGCCCCTTCGCCCTCACCCTCGCCTTCACTCTCGTTTTCCTCGGTCTCTTCGGCTTCGTTGCCCTCGTTCCCGGCAAAGGCGTCCTCGCCCTCGGCGGCCTCGGCGGGGTCGTTGCCGCCTGCCTGCATGGCCTCGAGGTCAACGATGTCACGCAGCAGCATCTCGCCAGCCTTGAGCCGCTCATGCCACGAAATGATGGCGCGGAAGGTCAGCGGGCTTTCGCACAGGCCGCCGATCATCTCGTCGCGACCCGCCTCGATGCGCTTGGCGATCGCGATCTCGCCCTCACGCGAGAGCAGCTCGACCGAGCCCATCTCGCGCAGGTACATGCGCACCGGGTCATCGGTGCGGCCAAGGCTTTCGGTATCGACGTTACCGGCGGCGGGTTCCTCGCTCTCGGTTTCTTCCTCGGCGGTGTCGTCGCTCTTGGCTTCGGCGGGGGCGGCGGCCTCGGTGTCGTCGTTATCCTCGTTCTCGACCACCTGCATGCCCATCTCGGAAAGGGCGGCCATCACATCCTCGATCTGCTCGGAGGACATCTGGTCCTGCGGCAGGACGGCGTTGAGTTCGTCAAACGTGATGTAGCCGCGTTCCTTGCCGCGCGCGATCAGTTTCTTTACGGCGCCGGAGCGGGTGTCCAGCAGGGTTGTATCGTTGTCCTGATCCCCTGAAGCCGTGTCCGTACCCGTGGCTGTCTTTGTCGCCATGCCCGATCAATCCCTACCCAGCAAATCCGTTTACACGCGTGCGCCCAAACCAGCCCGCGCACAGGGGCCGCGCCCTTTGCCCCGCCCCCTGCATGCAGCGGGACAGGATACGGCCAATCATACCGTTTTCATCTGCATTTGTCTGGTGCAGGTGGTCGATAACATGGCCGAAGTCAAGGGCACGCGGGCGCCATTTCATTCAATCGGCCCATTTTCAGCCTCATTCCTCATCCTCGTCACCGCCGCGGCGCAGGGCGTCGAGGGCAAGCAGGCGGGTGCGCAGGCTGTCCCATTGCGCCTCGTCCGGCGTGCCCGCGCACAGGCGCTCGGTATCGGCGCGCAGTTCGGCGGCGAAGCGCTCCACGTCGAGCAGCCCGTAGAAATGCCACCACGCCTGCACGGGGTCGGTGTCAAACAGGTCGGCATCCGCAGCCTGGCCGCGCCGCCCGCGCGTGGCCTCCACGCGCTGGCGCACATCGGCCAGGCCGGCGGCGGCGAGCCGGGCGGCAAGCTCATCCGCATCGGGCAACGCCTCCCCGCTGTCATACAGGTCGAGCAGTTCCTCGCGCAGGGCGGCGAGGTCGGCGGGCAGTTCGAGGCTGCAATAGGCATCCTGCACCGCGTCGAGCACGCTGGGCTGCTCAAGCAGGATGGCGCTGAGAATGCACTGGCGCTGCAGGTCGGCCGCCATGGGGGCAACCGGCGCCGTGGCCACGGCCACCCGTTTCGTGCCGCCACGCCCATCACGGCGGAAGGTCTGGAAAAAACTGTCGAGCAGGGTCGAGCGGTATTCGGCGGCCAGCGTCTTGTCGGGTATGAGGGCCGCCACCGCCACGAGCCTGCGCCGCAGGGCCGCGCGCTGCTCGGGGCCGGGGTCGCGCACGCCCTCGCTCATCAGCCCGAACAGCACCTGCCCCATCGGGCGCGCCCCTTCGATCATGGCGGCCATGGCAGCGCTGCCGTGGCGGCGCACGAGGCTGTCGGGGTCCTCGCCCTCGGGCAGGGTGCAAAAGCGCAGCGTGCGCTCGACATTGAGCAGCGGCAGCGCGGTCTCCGCCGCCTTCACCGCCGCGCGCTGGCCCGCGCCATCGCCATCGAAGCACAGCACGGGTGCGGGTGCGACCTGCCACAGCGCCTCGAGCTGCTCGGCGGTGAGCGCCGTGCCCAGCGGCGCCACCGCGCCATGAAAGCCTGCCTGGTGCAGTGCGATCACATCCATGTAGCCTTCAACCACCAGCAGCTCGGCCCCTGCCCCGCTGCCACGCACGCCCTCGCGCGCGCGGTCGAGGCCGAACAGCACCCGCCGCTTGGAGAAGAGCGCGGTCTCCGGCCCGTTGAGGTATTTGGGCTGGCCATCGCCCAGAATGCGCCCGCCAAACGAGACCAGCCGCCCGCGCCGGTCGCGGATGGGAAAGGTCACGCGGTTGAAGAACAGCTCGCGCTGCGGCGTGCCACTTTCATCGGCGCGCATTACCCCCGCATCACGCAGCATGGCGGGTGTTATGTCGAGTTTGGCCATTTCGGCCACCAGTTCGCCCCGCCCGGCACCCGACCAGCCCAGGCCGAAGCCAGCGATGGTGTCATCCGTCAGGCCACGGCCGTGCAGGTAGGCCAGCCCGTCGCGCCCTTCGGGTTCATATAGCCTGCGCTGCCATGACTGCTGCACGGCCTCGAGCACATCGCCCAGCGTACGGGCCTGCTCGGCACGTTCGCGCTGCACGGGGTCGGGCCTTGGCATGTCCATGCCCGCCGCCGTGGCCAGTTCCTCCACCGCCTCGGGGAAGGAACGGCCCTCGCTCTGCATGACAAACGTGATGACATCGCCATGCGCCTGGCAGCCAAAGCAGTGGTAGTGGTCATCATACACGTAAAATGATGGCGTCTTTTCCCCGTGGAAGGGGCAGCACGCCTTCCAGTATTTTCCCGAGCGCACCAGCTTGGTCCGCCGCCCGATCACGGGGGCGATGGGCGTGCGGGCACGCAGTTCGTCAAGGAATGCGGGGTCAAGCGCCATCGTTACACGACCTCCGGCGCGATCAGGCCGAAAGCCGCGCGCGCACCACGGGCGAGGCGCTGGCCGGGTTCAGTGCCGCGCCAAACTGCTCCTTCAGCGCTGCCATGACCTTGCCCATGTCCTTCATGGAGGTGGCATCGGTGCGCTCGATCGCTTCGCGCACGGCGGCCTCGAGAGTGGCGTCATCAAGGTCGGGGGGCAGGTAGTCGCGGATGATCGCGATTTCGGCCTCTTCCTTTTCGGCCAGTTCGGGGCGGCCACCCTTGAGGTACATCGCTGCCGATTCCGTGCGGGACTTGATCATGCCGCGCAGCATGGCAATCACCGCCTCATCGCTCACCTGGTCCTCGCCCTTGGCGCGGCCTGCGATATCGACATCCTTCAGCTTTGCCGTAATCATGCGGATGGTGCCGACCTTTTCGCTCTGGCCAGCCTTCATGGCGGTTTTCAGGTCATCCATGAAACGTGCGCGCAGGGACATGACTGTCAACTCCTCTGCCCGGCGGGAGGGCACGATGCCCCCTTGCATGCCGGGAATAATTTTCCCAATGTCTCGGTATAAGGCCATGTGGGAATTTTCTTCCCAATTACCAGAGACGCTGTTAGGCAATACTCCCGGAAGGGACATCATCCAATGCCGATGACGATAGAAAACATTATCGAACGCCTTGGCGGGGCCGAACAGGCCGCGAAGCTGACCGGCGTCAGCACCGAGGCCATTCGCAAATGGCGGCAGGCCCGCGCCATTCCGCCCAAGCACTGGACCACCGTGCTGCGGGCGACCGGCCTGTCACTGTCCGACCTGCAACCCGCCACAGAATCCGACCGACCGGAGCCCCCGATGAGCACGTCAAACCCGATCGCACCGGCCGAGAGGCCCAAAGCTGCGACAGCCGCCCTGATCCTGGCCGATGGCACCATCCTGTGGGGGCGCGGATTCGGCGCGTACAGCACGGAGCGCGCGCTGGGCGAGATCTGCTTTTCCACCGGCATGACCGGCTACCAGGAAACGCTGACCGACCCATCCTTTGCTGGCCAGATCATCACCTTCACCTTCCCCCATATCGGCAATACCGGCACCACGCCGGAGGATGATGAAGCCACCGCCATCAACGCCCGCGCGCTGGTGGTGAAGGAAGACCTGACCGCACCCGCCAACTGGCGCGCGACCGAATCGCTCGATACGTGGCTGAAAGCCCAGAACGTACCGGGCATCTGCGGCATCGACACCCGTGCCATCACGCGCCGCATCCGCGAGGGCGGGCCGCAGACGGCCATCGTGGCCTACCCGGCGGACGGCAAGTTCGACCTGCCTGCCCTGCTGGCACAGGCCCGCGCCTGGCCGGGGCTGGAGGGCATGGACCTGGCGCGTGAAGTAACCTGCGCCAAGCCTTACGGGTGGAGCGAGGGCGTGTGGCAGTGGCCGCACGGCACCGCCCCCCTGCCCGCGAAGCGCCGCAAGGTGGTGGCCGTTGATTACGGGGCCAAGCGCAACATCCTGCGCTGCCTGGCCACGGCTGGCTGTGACGTGACCGTGGTGCCTGCCACCACCACGGCGGAGGAAATCCTCGCCCTCGACCCCGCGGGCGTGTTCCTGTCCAACGGGCCGGGCGACCCGGCGGCAACCGCCAGCTATGCCGTGCCCGCCATCAGGGGCGTGCTCGCGGCGGGCAAGCCGGTATTTGGCATCTGCCTGGGCCACCAGCTTCTGGCCCTCGCCCTCGGCGCCAAGACCTACAAGCTGGCGCGTGGCCACCGGGGGGCGAACCAGCCGGTCAAGGACCTCGAAACCGGCAAGGTGGAGATCACCAGCCAGAACCACGGCTTTGCGGTCGATGACACGTCGCTGCCCGCCGACGTGCGCGCCACCCATACCAGCCTGTTCGATGGCTCGAACGAGGGCATCGCCACCAGCCGCTACCCCGCATTCTCGGTGCAGTACCACCCCGAGGCCAGCCCCGGCCCGTCAGACAGCCACTACCTGTTCCGCCGTTTTGTCGACCTGATCGACACCACAACCAAGACCGCGTGAAAGCCGACCCGACATGCCCAAACGGACAGACATCAGCTCCATCCTGATTATTGGCGCCGGCCCGATCGTGATCGGCCAGGCGTGCGAATTCGACTATTCCGGCGCACAGGCCTGCAAGGCCCTGAAGGAAGAGGGCTACCGCGTCATTCTGGTCAACTCCAACCCAGCCACGATCATGACCGATCCGGGGCTGGCGGATGCGACCTATATCGAGCCGATCACCCCGGAATTCGTCGAGCGCATCATCCTGCGTGAAAAGCCCGATGCGGTCCTGCCCACCATGGGCGGGCAGACGGCGCTGAACACCGCCATGGCGCTCGACAAGTCCGGCTTCCTCAAGAAGCACAATGTCGAGCTGATCGGCGCCAATGCCGAGGTGATCGACCGCGCCGAGGACCGCCAGAAATTCCGCGAGGCGATGGACGAGATCGGCATCGAGAGCCCGCGCAGCCTGATCGCCCATACGCTGGATGAAGCACGCGCAGCCCTTGCCACCGTGGGCCTGCCTTCGGTCATCCGCCCGTCCTTCACCATGGGCGGCTCGGGCGGCGGCATTGCCTATAACAGGGAGGAATTCGACCGCATCGTCACCTCCGGGCTTGATGCCTCCCCCACCACGGAAGTCCTGATCGAGGAATCCGTGCTGGGCTGGAAGGAGTACGAGATGGAGGTCGTGCGCGACACGGCTGACAACTGCATCATCATCTGCTCCATCGAGAACATCGACCCGATGGGCGTGCATACCGGCGATTCCATCACCGTGGCCCCTGCCCTGACCCTGACCGACAAGGAATACCAGCGCCTGCGCGACATGTCGCTGGCCTGCCTGCGCAAGATCGGGGTGGAGACCGGTGGCTCGAACGTGCAGTTCGGCATCAACCCCGCCGATGGCCGCGTCGTGGTGATCGAGATGAACCCGCGCGTGTCGCGCTCCTCCGCACTTGCCTCCAAGGCAACCGGCTTCCCCATCGCCAAGATCGCAGCCAAGCTGGCGGTGGGCTACACGCTTGATGAACTGACCAACGACATTACCGGCAGCACGCCGGCCTCGTTTGAACCCACGATCGATTACGTGGTGGTCAAGATCCCGCGCTTTACGTTCGAGAAGTTCCCCGGCACGCCTGCGCTGCTGTCCACGAGCATGAAGTCGGTTGGCGAGGCGATGGCCATTGGCCGCTCCTTCCCCGAGGCGATGCAGAAGGGCCTGCGCTCGATGGAAATCGGGCTGGCGGGCCTGGACCCGGTCGAGGCACCGGGCGATGGCGGGCCGGATGCCTTCCGCGCAGCGCTTTCGCAGCCGCGCCCCGAGCGCATCCTCATGGCGGCACAGGCCCTGCGCGCGGGGCTGAGCGTGGAAGACATTCACGATGCCTGCCGCTTCGAGCCGTGGTTCCTGCGCGAGCTGGCCAAGATCGTGGCCGCCGAGCACGCGGTGGTGCGTGACGGCCTGCCCGAGGATGCCGACAGCCTGCGCGCACTCAAGGCCATGGGCTTCTCCGACATCCAGCTTGCCCGCCTGTCCGGCACGCAGGCCGATGAGATCGCGAAGCTGCGCGAAGGCCGGGGTGTGACCCCTGTGTACAAGCGCATCGACACCTGTGCCGGTGAGTTCGCCTCCCCCACGCCCTACATGTATTCCACCTATGAAGGCGGGTACGGCGTGCCGGAATGCGAAAGCAGGCCGACCGACCGCAAGAAGATCGTCATCCTTGGTGGTGGGCCGAACCGTATCGGCCAGGGCATCGAGTTCGACTATTGCTGCGTCCATGCCGCCTATGCCCTGCGCGAGGCCGGTTTCGAGACGATCATGGTCAACTGCAACCCCGAGACCGTCTCGACCGACTATGACACGTCGGACCGCCTGTATTTCGAGCCGCTGACCGCCGAGGACGTGATCGCCCTGATCCGCCGCGAGCAGGAGAACGGCACGGTTCTGGGCTGCATCGTGCAGTATGGCGGGCAGACCCCGCTCAAGCTGTCACGCGCGCTCGAGGCCGCGGGCATTCCCCTGCTCGGCACCCCGGCCGATGCGATCGACCGCGCGGAGGACCGCGAGCGCTTCCAGACCATGCTGCACAAGCTTGGCCTGCGCCAGCCCGCCAACGGCATTGCCCGCAGCCCGGCGGAAGCCGAGGCCGTGGCCGAGAAGATCGGCTACCCCGTCGTGGTCCGCCCGTCCTACGTGCTGGGCGGGCGCGCGATGGAGATCGTGCATGACCGCGCCAGCCTGCAGCGCTACATGCGCGTAGCACTCCAGCTTGCGGGCGCTGAAGTGGCCAATGGCCCGGTGCTGATCGACCACTACCTGAACGATGCGATCGAAGCCGACGTGGACTGCATTGCCGATGGCGGGGAAGTCTATGTGGCAGGCGTGATGGAACACATCGAGGAGGCGGGCATCCATTCGGGTGACAGCGCCTGCTCGCTGCCGCCCTACACGCTCTCGCCCGCCATCGTGACCGAACTCAAGGCCCAGACCGAGGCCATGGCGCGTGAACTCGGCATCGTGGGGCTGATGAACGTGCAGTACGCGATCAAGGGGCAGGAGATCTTCGTGCTCGAGGTCAATCCCCGCGCCTCGCGCACCGTGCCCTTCGTGGCCAAGGCGACCGGCGTGCCGGTGGCCAAGATCGGCGCGCGGGTCATGGCGGGGGCGAAGCTGGCCGAGTTCCGGCTCGATGACCGCGCCGTCGCCCCGCATGTGGCGGTGAAGGAGGCGGTCTTCCCCTTCAACCGCTTCCCCGACGTGGATACGATCCTTGGCCCCGAGATGCGCTCGACCGGCGAGGTCATGGGGCTTGATGCCTCGTTCGAGCGTGCCTTCGCCAAGTCGCAGCTTGCAGCGGGCGTGAAGCTGCCGCTTTCGGGCACGGTGTTCCTGTCGGTGCGCGATAGCGACAAGGCGGCCGCCAAGTCGATCGGCCGCCTGCTGGTCGAGATGGGCTTCAAGGTCGTGGCCACGCGCGGCACCGCCAAATACCTGCGTGAGGCCGGCATTGCGGTGGACGTGATCAACAAGGTGCTCGAAGGCCGCCCCAACTGTGTCGATGCCATCCGCTCGGGCGAGATCCAGATGGTCATCAACACCGCCCAGGGTGCCCAGGCGGTCAGCGACAGCTTTGACATCCGCCGCTCCGCACTCACCCACGGCATTCCGCACTACACCACCATTGCGGGGGCGCGGGCCGCGACGCATGCCATTTCGGCCATGCGCGAGGGGGTTCTTGAAGTCGCGCCGCTTCAATCCTATTTTAAGGGATCATTCTGAGCGCATCGCCACGACGCGGGTGGTCTGCTGGTCCCTGGGCTGGCAGGCTGCCCGCGTCGTATTACAGGCAATACGCCCGGACACAGCAACCAACCGTCAGTTGCGCAAACTGACCTTCACCTCGGGGACAAACCTTGCAGAAATTTCCGATGACAGCCCCCGGGCTCGAACGGCTTGAAGACGAACTGCGCAAGCTCAAGAGTGAAGAACGCCCCGCGATCATACGTGCCATTGCCGAAGCGCGGAGCCATGGCGACCTTTCGGAAAACGCGGAATACCATGCAGCCCGCGAACGCCAGTCCTTTACCGAAGGCCGCATCCAGGAACTTGAGGAAATCGTCTCCTCCGTCGAGGTGATCGATCCGGCCTCGCTCTCGGGCGACCAGGTCAAGTTCGGCGCGCGCGTGAAACTGGTGGATGAGGAAACCGACAAGGAAGCCACCTACCAGATCGTGGGCGTGTACGAGGCCGACATCAAGCAGGGGCTCCTGTCCATCTCCTCGCCGCTGGCCAAGTCGCTGATTGGCAAGAGCGTGGGCGACAGCGTATCCGTGCCCGCCCCCGGCGGCGACCGGACCTACGAAATCCTGGAAGTTACCTACGGCTAGGCCATGAACCCGTGATCACGCTTGAAGACATCACCGCTGCCGCAAAGCGGATAAAGGGGCGCGTACTGCACACGCCTACCATACCGTGCCAGACCCTCTCGCGCGCGATCGGCGCGGATATCGTGCTCAAGCTCGATAACCTGCAGGCGGTGGGCTCGTTCAAGGAGCGCGGGGCGGCCAACAAGCTTGCCCTGCTGACCCCGGCCGAGCGTGAACGCGGCGTGATTACCGTATCAGCGGGCAACCATGCCCAGGGTGTTGCCCGCCATGCCTCGCTGCTGGGCATTGACGCGGTGATTGTCATGCCGCGCTTCACCCCTGCCGCCAAGGTCACGCGCACGGCCGCGTGGGGGGCCACCGTGGTGCTGGAAGGCGACAACTTTGCCGAGGCCACGGCACATGCCAACATGCTGTGCCAGCGCGAAGGCAGGGTGTTCGTGCACCCCTATGACGACCCCGAGGTCATGGCCGGACAGGGCACGTTTGCGCTCGAACTGTTCGAGGATGCAGGCCCGCTCGATACGTTTGTCTGCCCCATTGGCGGCGGCGGCCTGCTTTCAGGCTGCGCCGTGGCCGGGCGGGCGCTCCAGCCGGGCATGGACATCATCGGCGTGCAGGTGGAAAACTATTCCTCGCTCGCAGGCTTCCCCGGTGATGAGGTGATGCCGCCGGGCGGCGCCACCATTGCCGAGGGCATTGCAGTGCTGCAGATCGGCCGCCAGCCGCTCGAGGTCATTCGTGAACTCGTATCAAATGTGCTGGTCGTGCCTGAAAGTGCGATTGAAACGGCCATTACCATGCTGGCCGAAGGAGCCAAGCAGGTAAGCGAAGGCGCGGGCGCCACGGCGCTGGCCGCCGTGCTGACCTATCCCGAACTGTTCCGGGGCAAGCGCGTGGCGCTGCCCATTACGGGTGGCAATATCGACAGCCGCATCCTGGCCAATACCCTGCTGCGCTCGCTGCTGCGCGACGGGCGACTGTTATGCCTGAAGATGGAAATACCCGACCGCCCCGGCGTGCTGGCCGACATCTCGCGCAAGATTGGCGATGAGGGCGGCAACATCATCGAGGTCTCGCACCAGCGCCTGTTCACCACGCCCAGCGTGCAGGCTGCCGAGCTTGAGGTCATGATCGAGGCGCGTGACCCCGAACATGCCAGGGCACTCGAGGCCGAACTGGCCAAGACCTATATCGTGCGCCGCGCCTGACGCGGGCGCCCAAAACAGAAGATAAAAGTTTTTGGTGAAGCTTTTTTCAAAAAGCTTCGAAGAACGCCGCCTTTTTGAAAAAAGACGGCACCCAAAAACTTTTATCATTTTTTATCAATGAATTATTTTTAAACCGTTGCTTAAAATCACAGACCTGCAGGGCAGCATATATAGCTCCGTGGGTTTCATTTCGTACCAAACAGCCGGTCACCCGCATCGCCCAGGCCAGGGCGGATATAGCCGTGCTCATCCAGCCCGCGATCAATGGCGCAGGTCACGATCCGCACATCGGGGTGCGCGCGGCGCAGGCAGGCCACCCCTTCGGGCGAGGCAAGCAGACATACGAACACCATCCTGTTGCACCCGGCCTGCTTCAGCCGGTCAATGGCCGCCACGGCGCTGTGGCCCGTGGCCAGCATGGGGTCGACCACAAGGCAGATGCGGTTGCCGACATCATCGGGCAGCTTGAGGTAATATTCGACCGGCTCCAGCGTTTCGGGGTCGCGGTACAGCCCCACATGGCCAATACGCGCCGAGGGTACGAGGTCGAGCAGCCCGTCAAGAATGCCATTGCCCGCGCGCAGGATGGAAACAAGGCACAGCTTCTTGCCCGCCAGCCGCCATGCCTCCATGCGCTCGAGCGGGGTGTCGATTTCAACCGGCTCAACCGGCAGGTCGCGCATCGCCTCATAGCCCAGCAGCAGGCTAAGTTCACGCGCCAGCCTGCGGAATTCCCCGGTCGAGGTCTGGCGTTCGCGCATCAGCGTCAGCTTGTGCTGCACCAGCGGGTGATCGACAACAACAACACCCGCATCATGCGGGGGGGCAGGCTCGGTCATCTTCATTCCTTATACACAGTCATGAAAGTTTTCGGGGGCCGCCTTTTTCACAAAGGCGGCCTTCTTCGAAGCTTTTTGAAAAAAGCTTCACCAAAAACTTTCTCCCGGTGCCTGCTTCAGGCGGCACCGTCACGCGGCACGAATGTCAGGGCCAGCCCGTTCATGCAATAGCGCAGCCCGGTCGGCGGCGGCCCGTCGGGAAACACGTGGCCCAGATGCCCGTGGCAGTGCGCGCAGTGCACCTCCGTGCGGGTCATGCCGTGGCTGGTATCGGTGGTGGTGCCCACGGCGCCGGGTATGGCCTCGAAAAACGAGGGCCAGCCGCTGCCACTTTCATATTTCGCGGCGGAATGGAACAGCGGCGCGCCACAATCCGCGCAACGATATTCACCAGCACGCTTTTCATTGTTCAGCGGGCTGGAGCCGGGGCGCTCGGTGCCGTGTTCGCGCATGATGCGCAACTGCTCGGGGCTCAGGCAGCCGCATGCGGCGGCCCCCTTGCTTGCGGGATCAGACATGGCTGCTTCCTTCCTTTGGCTACAGAGGCATTTGACGCTGAACGCTTTTAGGGCATCATGCCATACAAAATAAAACAGGGAGAAAATAACCCCATGAACGACCATGAATCGGTGAACAGGCCCCCCCGCCCCGTCATGCTGGTGGTGCTTGATGGATTCGGCTGGCGCGAGGATGACGCCAATAACGCCGTCAGGGCCGCCCGTACCCCCGCTTTTGATAAATTATGGGCGACCGGCCCCCGCGCCTTCCTCAAGACCTGTGGCGAGGATGTGGGCCTGCCAAACGGGCAGATGGGCAATTCCGAGGTTGGCCACCTCAATATCGGCGCGGGCCGCGTGGTCATGCAGGAACTGCCACGCATCAGCACGGGCCTGGCCGATGGCACGGTGGCGAACAGCGCGGTGATGCACGATTTCATTGCCGCGCTGAAAAAAACCGGCGGCACCTGCCACCTCATGGGCCTCGTCTCGCCCGGCGGCGTGCATGCGCACCAGGACCACGCGGTAGCCCTCGCCCGCATCGTGCGCGCGGCGGGCGTGCCGGTGACCATGCACATCTTTACCGATGGCCGCGACACCGCCCCGCAATCCGGGCACGGCTATGTGTGCAGGCTGCTCTCGGCCCTGCCCGAGGGCACGCGCATCGGCACCGTGTCGGGCCGCTATTACGCCATGGACCGCGACCGCCGCTGGGAGCGGGTGGAGAAGACCTACAACGCCATCGTGGCCGGTGAAGGCCCGCATGCGGGCGATGCGCTCGACGTGCTCGACAAGGCCTATGAGGCGGGCACCACCGATGAATTCGTCATCCCCACCGTCATTGGCGAATATGGCGGCATGCGCGATGGCGACGGGGTGCTGAGCTTCAACTTCCGCGCCGACCGCATCCGCCAGTTGCTCGATGCGCTGCTCGAACCGGGTTTTGAAGGGTTCACCCGCACGAAGCTCGTCAATCTGGCCGCCGTCACCGGCATGACCCGCTACAGCGACCGGCTGGCCGAACTGATGACCGTGCTCTTCCCGCCCGAGGCGCTGCACGACCTGCTGGGCGATGTGGTGAGTGCGGCAGGGCTGAAGCAACTGCGCATGGCCGAGACGGAAAAATACCCCCATGTCACCTACTTCCTCAATGGCGGGCGCGAAGCGCAGCTTGCGGGCGAGGACCGGATCATGGTGCCCTCCCCCAAAGTCGCGACCTATGACCTCCAGCCCGAAATGTCGGCCCCCGAACTGACCGACCGCGCAGTCGAGGCGATCGGCAGCGGCAAATATGACCTGATCGTGCTCAACTTCGCCAATGCCGACATGGTGGGCCATACCGGCGTGCTGGCCGCCGCCATCAAGGCGGTCGAGGCGGTCGATACCGGGCTGGGCCGCATTGCCAGCGCCATCGAACACGCAGGCGGCGCATTGCTGGTCACCGCCGATCACGGTAATGCGGAAACCATGTTCGACCCCGAAACCAATGGCCCCCATACCGCCCACACGCTCAACGTGGTGCCCGTGGTGCTGGCCGGTGGCCCACGGGGCGTGGGGCTGCATGATGGCCGCCTGGCCGATCTGGCGCCCACGCTGCTGCAACTCATGCACCTGCCCCAGCCCGCCGCCATGACCGGGCGCTCGCTGCTTGATGGGCCTGCGCCATCCTGACACCACGCCTGCACCCTGAGGCCCGCTGGCCGGTCCGCCTGGCCAGCGGGTTCGTGTTTTTATGCGCAGCCCATGCACCGGCCGGGGCCGTATCCACCCATGCGGGGGGCGGCACGGCCCATGCCCGCGCGGGTCATGCCACGCACGCCACACCCCATGCCGCCACGGCCAGCGAGCAGCGCATCCGCCAGCAACTCGAGGCCGCGCGCACAGCACATGAAACCCTGCTGGCGCGCGAGCAGCAGCAGGCCCATGACCTCGAGGCCCGCCGCAGGGAAGAGCAGCAGGCGCGTGAACAGGCCCGTGCGGATGCCGAGAAAGCCGCCAGCCTGTCCGCCGCCACGGTGGATGCCACCGCCCGGCTGCAACAGACCGAGCAGCAGGCCGCCGACCTTGATGACCGTATCAAGGACCTGCATGCCGAGCAGGCCGCCCTTCGCCAGCAGCTTGCAGCCCAGGTCGCCCGCCTCGCCCCCCTGCTGCCACTGGCCGAGCGCCTGTCGCTCTACCCCGCCGACACCCTGCTGGCCGTGCCGCTGCCAGCCGACCGCGCCGTGACCGGCCTGCTGGTGGTGCATGGCATGATGACCGACATCGCCCGGCAGGCCCGCGCCATACATGACCGCCGCGCCCGCCTGCTTGCACTTGATGGCGAACTGGCCAGCCAGCAGCAGCAGATGCGCCAGGTGGTAACCCAGCGCGAAACCCAGCGCGATACGGTCAACCGCGCGGCCCATGCCGCCCTCGAGGCCCAGCAGCGCTCGAATGCCGCAGCCCAGAGCGCGACCCAGGCGGTGGAAGACGCCGCCCGCCGTGCCTCAAGCGTGCAGGACGCCATCACCCGCATCGAGGAAACCGAGGATCAGGCCGAAAAAAACCTGGAACAGGCCGCCCGCGCCGCCGAGCGCGCGCATAACATGCAGGCCGCCACCGCCGCCCGCCGCCAGGCGCATGAAATGGCCGATGGCGCCGGCCCCGGCATCAGCACCGCCAACGCCAGCGCGGGCGCGCCCGTGGCGGGCACGGTGCTGACCGCCTGGGGCCACCCGACCGAAAGCGGGCCTGCCACCGGCATCACCTACGCGCCCCCCTCGCGCGCCAGCGTGCGCGCGCCATGCACGGGGCGCATTGATTTTGCCGGGCCATTCCGTACCTATGGCCAGATGATGATCCTTGACTGTGGCAAGCATTACCGTTTCGTGCTGGCGGGCCTGGGCGAGATCGCGGTGGCCGCGGGCCAGCAGGTCAGCCACGGGGCGGCGGTGGGCCAGATGCCGCAATGGAGCGGCAGCGGCGCGCGGCCCACCCTGTTCGTGCAACTGCGCCACGGGGGGAGCACGGTCAACCCGGCGCCATACCTGTAATGGCGCGCAAGGCGGTTTTATCCCCACGCAGGTTCGGTATATGCTACCGACCCGTGACGGATGGGCAAGACCACGTTACAACGCAACGCGAAGATTACGTGCAGGCCTGCCGGAGCATGGCGGCGGGCACCCAGGAGACAACGACGCATGAAATTCCGTAATGGCCTGCTGATCGGTTGCGCCTTTCTTGCAGGGATCGTGGCGGCCCCGCAGATTGCCCACTACTCAGCCAGCAGGTGGGGCGGCCTCGCCCCCATGGCCCATGCGGCGGATGCAGTCTCGAAGGATGACAACTCCCCCCAGGAAATCGAACAGCTCATGTTCCTGTTCGGTTACGTGCTGGAGAAGGTGAAGGCCAATTACGTCGAGCCGGTCTCGACGCGCGATCTCATCACCAACGCGCTCAACGGCATGCTGAGCGGGCTGGACCCGCACTCCTCCTACATGACCGAGAAGCAGTTCTCCGACCTGCAGGTCCAGACCAAGGGCTCGTTTGGCGGCCTCGGCCTCGAAGTGCAGGGCGAGGACGGACACGTGCGCGTGGTCTCCCCCATTGATGACACGCCCGCCGCGCGCGCAGGCATCAAGCCCGGTGACTTCATCGTGGCGATTGATGGCAAGAACATCGATGGCCAGCCGCTCGATCAGGTCGTGACCCGCATGCGCGGCAAGCCCGATACGCGCATCACCCTGACCCTGATCCGTGAAAAGACGCCCAAGCCCGTCATCGTCACGCTCACGCGCGCCATCATTCCGCTGCAGGTCATAAAGTCCGCGCTGTATGACAATGTGGGCTATATCCGAATCGCGCAGTTCAACGAGGAAACGCAGTCCGGCCTGATGGCGGCCTACAAGAAGCTGCAGGCCCAGACCCATAACAGGATGGCGGGCCTGATCATCGACCTGCGCTCCGACCCCGGCGGCCTGCTGACACAGGCGATCGACGTGGGCTCCGACTTCATCCGCAGTGGCGAGATCGTCTCCACCCGCGCCCGCCATGCGCAGGACAGCCAGCGCTGGGATGCGCATAATGCCGACATTACCGGCGGCCTGCCGATCGTGGTGCTGATCAATGGCGGCTCGGCCTCGGCCAGTGAAATCGTGGCCGGTGCGCTGCAGGACCACCAGCGCGCCGTGCTGCTGGGCGAGAAGACATTCGGCAAGGGATCGGTGCAGACCATCCTGCCCATACCCGGCGAGGGTGCAATCCGCCTGACCACGGCGCGCTACTATACGCCGTCGGGCCGGTCCATCCAGGGGCTGGGCATCATCCCCGACATTCCCGTGCGCGAGGCGCATGATGATAGCGGCTACAGCATTCACGAGGCCGATCTCGCCCACATCATCAAGAACCGGGGCGGCAACACGGCCCAGCCGCCCACGCGCACCGACCTGCCCGCCATAGCCAAGACCATCCCGGCGCAGCCGCCCGCCAACTGGCCGGAATACGACCCGACCAAGCCCACGACCGACTTCCAGCTTCAGGAAGGGCTGCGGGTCGTGCGCGCCATGGCCGGGCTGCCGGTGCCCCCCGAGCCGCCCGCC